>CAZSSM010000091.1:0-26553 GCA_964609385.1 uncultured Planctomycetia bacterium | reverse complement strand
ACCGAGGAAGTGGTCGAGGGTGTGGGCCCGTTCCTCAACATGGGTCAAGATCTTCTTGAGCAAGCGCTCGGTCCCAAAGTCGCCGAGCTTCGTGACGTGCGTGATCATCGATCGCATCTGACGGGCGATGGTCTTCTCGGCATCCAGGTCGCGCCGAAGCATGTCACGGACGGGGAATTGACCTTCGGGTTCCATCTCAACGAAGGACAGATCCTCGAAGGCGGCAGGGCCGGAGGTCGGGACTCCTCCGAGATAGGTGAGCCGCTCGGCTAGATCGTCGGTGTCCGTCTGGATTCCCTCGTAGGCCGTCTGCAAGTACTCGTGAAGCGTGAGGTGCTGCGGCCCTTCGACGAGCCAGTGATGCTTCTGATATTGGTGGAAGAGGGTGTAGTGCGTCGCCTGAAGCCGGTCGAGGGCGGGGACGATCTCGGCGGCGACGTCACGGTCCAGTCCGATTGGATTGTCGTCTTCGATCGAGTCCGAAGAAATAATCGGCTTTGCATCTTTGCTCATCAGTTGATTCTCCTGTGCAATCGATAGAAACACTCGTCCATTGGCAGATGACATCGCGAACTACATCTTGAGCGAGCAAGCGCGGTTCGATTCAGTCCACTGGAAAACAGGTGCAAACGACGCGCCAACGAGGACACTCGGAAGATAAAGGTTCAAGAGGTCGTGCCGACCGGTGACCAGATAATCAACCTGGCGATCGCCCAGCCGACATTTTATTTTGCGCGTATGGATTACCCGACCAAGCCATTCCGTCTGGCCGCTCTCTGACCAATGACGGTTCGGGGGAGATCACCATAGATCCTTCGATCGGTAGGCGGTGACCATGCCGCAATGGTTGGCCGACTTGCCGATTCCAAATGAGGTTTGGGTTGTTTGAGGAGCGTGGTTTCGAGTGGGATCCGGGAAGAGGAATCGGTTTGGTACGATGTTTGCTGCAAAGATGATCGTTCGGCCGTCATGGCAGGCATGCCGAAAGACATCTCAAAGGATTGGATGGCTGAGCAGGTCGCGACCTGCGTTGCGGCTGCTTGGGAGTCCCGAAGGAGAAACGTGATGGCTAAAGTACTGAACGTTCTGTTAACAGTCACCTTCGTTCTGATCGTTGCTGTGTTAGGTATCAGTGTTTGGCAAGGTTGGTTGGACCTGGATGCAACCACGTCGGAAGACGATTCGAGGGCCAATGCACAAGTCGAAGCGACGATCGATAAGGACGAGTTCCGGAGCGACGTTGAGAAGGTTAAGGAGAAGTCGCGGGAGGCGGCTGAGAAGGTCAAACAGGAGGCTGATGAGGTCCTCAAGGGATCGAAGCGAGTTCTCGACGACGCGGCCGAGTCCACGGAGTCAGCCGTTCAAGAAGCTGGTCAGAGCATCGAGCGGGCTGTCTCGGGCGACGAGGATGAACAGGACGAATCGACTGCGTCAGACATCTAATGACCTGAGGAAAACGATCCGACTGGCTTCGGGTCGGCAGCTAGATTCGCCACACCGAGACGCTTCATGACAAGGCGATCTGGACTGTTCGGTATCCCTTAGTTGCTGATCGCCAACATAGTCACAATCAACGTACTCGAAACGATCTTTGGCAGCACAGTCAAATTAGGAGATAGCCATGTCGACCAACCCGACGAACGTTGTTCTGCACGAAGAAGCTCAAGCTCCCGACTCTGCCGTTGATGAATTGAAAGATTCGTCGGATTCCCAGGCTAAGGAAAGCAGCGAGCACGTCCTAATCATCTTGCATCCGGCAGTCCTCCGCCGCTACCCGCTGACGGGAATCCTGGCGATCCTGCTCATGATAGCCGGGACGATCGGCATGATCACCTTCCTGATCGCCGGGGCGCCTGGTAAGGCGACGCTTAGCCTGACCTTCGTCGCGCTGGGCGGAATCTATCTGTTGATCCGCTGGCTCCAGTCGGTCTTTCACAAGATGACGGTGACCTCGAAGCGAACGATTCTCCGCGACGGGATCATTTCGAAGCGGACCAGCGAGGTCCAGCACGACGACGTCCGCAACATCCAGGTCGATCAGTCGATCCCAGCACGACTCCTGGGAATCGGCGACCTCGCCATCTCTAGCGCCGGTCAGGATACCCTTGAGATTCAGATAAAGGCGATCCCCGATCCCGATAAGGTCGTCGCGATGATTCGCGAGCGACAGTAAACTGCTTCATAGGACACAACCGCGAAGGGGTCGAACAAAACCAAATCGGTCGGACTTTCTCCTTCCCCCCGCATCTATGTTCCAACCTCAGAAAGAGGTCGGTGTGCTTGTGCAACGGCCTCTCGTCATCTCCGCTCTACACGGAAAACGTCGATGAACAGGATTGTTCAAAGCGACGCGATCCGTTGTGGGGAGGAGATCAGGAATGCCAAATGGCAAAAGTTGTTGGGGCGGAGCTTTCCATATCGATCTCGTTGAGTGGATTCCGCCTCTAAGTTCGGTTGATCAAATCGCGAATCGTCTGGTGATGCCATGGAAAGCAATCCGAACATCGCACGAGGGTCAGCGCGAAGTCGATGCAAATACACTGGGGACGTGATCGCTCTGATCCTCATGAGGAACGGGGACGACTCTTTAAACCGTCGGCCTCTCCATTGACCGTGAATCATTTTGGGTCCTTGCCTAAACTCGTTCATAGTTGGATTCCTTCTAAATTGAGCGATCACGGGCGGGAGATGATTTCACGCTCATGGCTACCGAAATCAATCATGTCGGGCTGGCGACGGTGCTTGGGGATCGGCCTGGCACTCATCGTGATCTCCAGCCTGGTATTCCTGAGCTGTTTCGCCATGATTAAGTCGGAAGGCTTGTTTAGTCAACAAATCCAAATGGTATCGGATCGAGACCACTTTTCGGGTGATCGTGGGAAGCTGACCCGATAAGCACATGGCCATCCCTCAGTCACCGGGGGAAGTTTTTGCCCTGGAGCTCTCGTAATGTCCGAGACGTTGGTTGACCCCAACGAGCAGGGGATCGTCTCAATGGGATCGGTCCCCAGCCTCCAGTCTACATTGATGGGCTATGGTCTGTCGGGGCTAACAGTTCTCCTCGCATTCGCCGTCAAGCTCCTATTGGACCTCAGAATTGCCAACGACCAGGCCCCCTATCTTCTGTTCTCGGCGGCGGTCATGGTCAGTGCTTGGAGCAGTGGATTCGGTCCGGGCATTTTTGCTTTGGTGCTCTCCAGCGCTGTAGGTTCCTTCTTCTTTGTCGAACCAAAGTTTCTCCCGACTATCGATGATGTCGGCGCAGCAATCGACTTCATTCTGTTCAACCTGCAGGGCATCCTGATCGTGGTGCTTTGCGAGCGTTTTCACCGGATCCGCCGGACCGCGAACAACTCGATGGTGCATGCGCGCGAGTCGCTTCAGGCACATTGGGAAAGCGAGTCGAGGTTTCAGCGGCTCATCGAGTCCGGTTTGATTGGCGTCTATACTACCGATCACCACGAGGGGACGCGGATCTTCGAGGCCAACGACGCGTTTCTCGATTTGATCCGCGCTGATCGTTCGGATCTAGAGTCGGGACGGCTTGATGAGCGTGGATTAGTGACCACCACCGGTCACCGAACCCTCGAAGAAGCCTACGGACAGATTTGGACTCAGGGCCGATGCCGACCATACGAGGCGGTCTGGCGACGCCGCGATGGATCGACGGTCCCGGTCTACGTCAGCTCGTTGCGATTGGACGAGACTGGCTTGCTGACAACATCGTTCGTACTCGACCTGACCGAACGGAAACGGATCGAGCGCGAGTTGCTCCAGGCCAAAGAGTCGGCCGAGCGTGCGCAAGAGTTGGCCGAACGCTCCAGCCAAGCCAAGACGTTGTTCCTGGCCAAGGTCAGCCATGAGTTACGCACGCCGCTCAATGCAATTATGGGCATGACTCAACTCACTATGGAAGAATCGCTTCCAGCAAACACTCGCGCGTCGCTCGAGACGGTTGCCGAATCAAGCCAGGTCTTATTAGATCTCGTCAACGACTTGCTCGACCACGCTTCGATCGAGTCGAGTCAGGCCGCTCTTGATCCATCGGAGTTTGCGATCCGGACGATGCTGGAGCAATTAGTCCGTTCGGTCGCCCTGCGGACGGGGAACCGCGACGTCGAAATCATCCTGGACGCAGACTTTCACCTGCCCGAGGTTGTCATCGGCGATGAGTTGCGCATCCGACAGGTGCTGAGTAACCTCCTTACCAATGCCATCAAATATACCGAACGTGGTGAGGTCCTCCTGCGGATCGACGTGGACGATATCGCCTCGGAACGGTTCCGAGTCAATTTCGCCGTCATCGACACGGGGATCGGAATCCCTCCTGAGAAGCTCAACGAAATCTTCGAGCCGTTCACGCAGGTCGACCGCTGGATCACACGTCGGCAAGGCGGGGTCGGCCTGGGTCTGACAATTGCTCGACAGTTGGTTCGGATGATGGGAGGTGAGCTGCGGGTCGAGAGCCAGCCAGGATCTGGGAGCACGTTCCGTTTCACCATCCCGCTATCGAAGCCAAGACAGGTGACGCCGACCGAGGGTATGCCAGCCGCCGAACTGGACGGGCTCCGGGTCCTGGTCATCGAGGACAATGCCAGCAACTCCGCCATGCTTCAGGCGATGTTGTCTCACCTAGGGCTGGTCGTTGAGGTCTCCTCGGACGCTGATGCGGCGATGCGGATCCTCCAACAGACTCATGAAGATCGCAAGCCGTTTGCCTGCCTGCTCGTCGACGTCGGGTTGCCGGACGCCGATGGACTTCAGATGATCGAGCGGATCCGCGACGACAAGGGCGTTACTTGTCCCATTCTCTTAATGTCACCGTTGGCGAACCGTCGGCATCTGATTCCTCGACTGGATGCGATCGCTCCAGCCCAAATCTTGGATAAGCCGGTCACTCGAAAGGCGACGGTCGAGGCGTTACAGACCGTGCTCTGGGGCGAAGGAACAACCCAGACCAAATCTGAAAACCAATCACCTTTCGATATGCTAGAGGCTCCGTTGAACGTCTTGGTCGTCGAAGATACCCCGGCCAGTCAAAATCTGGTCCGCACGGTTCTGACCCGCCACGGCCATCGCGTTGAGGTCGTCGGGGACGGGCAAGAGGCCGTCGAACGAGCCCGCTCCGGCGAATTCCACGTCATCCTCATGGACATCCAACTCCCGATCCTCGACGGGGTCCAGGCCACGCGATTGATCCGGATCCACGAGACCGAAGAAGCCCATCGGACGCCCATCATCGCGATGACCGCGCACGACCCGACCAATCGTCGGCA
Organism: uncultured Planctomycetia bacterium; assembly: GCA_964609385.1. Taxonomy (GTDB): domain Bacteria; phylum Planctomycetota; class Planctomycetia; order Isosphaerales; family Isosphaeraceae; genus CAZSSM01. Next base: position 21,277 of record CAZSSM010000091.1, on the reverse strand, counting down.
ACACTATCGGATGGTCGGGATGGATGACTACTTGGCGAAACCCTTGGAGATCACCAAACTCCTTCGGACCGTCGAGCGTCATGGACGAGACGCTCAGCATCGATGTTCGGGATCAAACGCCCTGCCTCACGCCGACCCTCGAAGCGACTACGATCCTGTCGAGTCGTCCGATGGCTCAGGGCTGAGCCAGGACGATACCCCGCAACCGTCTCGCTCCCGCGACCCCTTCGTGCTCGATCGCGACGAGATCCTCAGCCGGTTCGAGCACGATCGGCTGCTCTGTCGCGACATGATCCAGTTCTTCATCGACGACTTCCCAGGGATGATCCAGGAGATGGAAGTCGCTTCCAAGTCGGGTGACGCCCCAGCGTTGCGGGCCGCTGCGCATAAGTTCAAGGGTTTGGTGGGCAACTTCGGCGAGACACCAGTGAAACGACGGGCCATTGAGATCGAGGATCGAGCCGAACACGGGCGGTTGCCCACGCTTGAGGAGATCGGTCGGCTCCGTCCCCTCTCCGAGCAACTCATCGCGATCCTGGAGCGGGCTTTCTGATGAGGTGGCTCGCCTCCCTCAAGCTCGAGGGTTGGGGAAAGTCGCCTCTGATCCATCCGACGTTTCGTCGGCGTCCTCCTGGGTGATCCGGCCGATCGAAAGGTCTAGCGCCTTGATCTTGGAGCGGAGGTTGCCGCGTGAGATGCCCAGGATCCGCGACGCCTGGGACTGATTGCCCGAGGTGTGGCGCAGGACGTGGGTCAGCAGGGATTTCTCGAAGATCTCCAGCGCCTCCTCGTAGAGGTCTTGGGTTCCCTCATCGATTCGCTGGGCGAGGAACCGATCGAGCCGCCCCAGCGTTTCGCCTTTGCTGACGTGCTGTGACTCAACCGTTGCGTCGGACGATTGCTCGTCGGTCGACGCCGAGTCGTTGCCTTGACGGATCGACTCGGGGAAGAAGTCGGGGATCAGTACAGTACCATTGGCCTGGATCATCGCGTGCCGGAGGGCGTTGAGCAGTTCGCGAACGTTGCCTGGCCATCGATGATTGACCAAACAGTCGACCGCCTGTGGCGTGAGCCCCTCGACCGACTTCCCCAATTCGTTGTTGAGTCGGGTCAACCCATGCTCGATCAACGGGAACAGATCCTCGGTCCGCTCGCGGAGCGGCGGGATCCAGATGGTGACCGCATTGAGTCGATAGAAGAGGTCCTCGCGGAACTCGCCGTCCTCGACCATCTGCTCGAGGTCGCGATGCGTCGCCGCTAAGATCCGAACGTCGGTCTGGATCGTTTGATTGCCGCCGACCCGCTCAAAGGTCTGCTCCTGGAGTAACCGAAGCATCTTGCTCTGCAAGTGCAGCGACATGTCACCGATTTCGTCAAGAAAGATGGTGCCGCCGGAGCATTGCTCGAACTTGCCAATCCGTCGAGTCATCGCGCTGGAGAAAGCCCCCTTCTCATGACCAAACAGCTCGCTTTCCAAGAGATTCTCAGGGATCGCGGCGCAGTTCAGGGCGAGGTAGGGCTTCTCGGCCCGTCCGCTGTGGTGATAGAGCGCGCGGGCGACCAACTCTTTGCCGGTCCCGCTCTCACCGCGGATCAGGACCGTCACGTCCAGTGGCGCCGAGCGGCCGATCGCCTTGTAGACATTGAGCATAACCGGGCTCCGGCCAACCATGCTGGCCGACGAACCACCCCGGGCTACCTGATCAGCATAGCTAGTTTCCTCATCCGAGGTTCGCCGCCCCGAGGCCTGGATCTGGACCGGCTCGTTCATGAGCCGACGCATCTCCAGGGCCTGGCGGGCCAACTGACGGATCTGCGACGCGTCGAGCGGTTTGACCAAATACTCATAAGCTCCAGCAGCCATCGCTTCAATCGCCACGAGGCTGCTCTCGTTGGCGGTGACCAGGATCACTGGAAGCTTGGCGTCTATCTTCTGGATGTCACGGAGGACCTGAATCCCCGAGACCTTGGGCAGCATCACGTCGAGGAAGACCAGATCTGGTTTCTCCTGGCGGGTCAGGTCCAGACCAGCTTGAGGATCGTCGGCCTCTAGGAACTCCGAGCCCGTGTCGTCCAGCACCCGACGAATGAAGTGGCGGACCGCTCGCTCATCATCAACGACCAGAATTTTGGGCATGTTCTATATATGATGCGTGCTTTTTTGGTGGGCCGGACCGCGTACACCGGGACGGCGCAGTTCGACTCGGGACGTCCAGGCTTCTCATCATACGAGGGCGATGGCCCCGCGAGAACCGGGGCCCACCGACTCGGTTGTTCTTCAATCGAACAAATTCAAGACCCCTGGGCATGTCCCGACAACACAGCGCGGTAGACGTCAAGGTAGCGGTCGACGTTTCGGTCCATGCCAAAGTGCTCGCGCGCGACCGCTCGGGTCGCCCCGGCAAGGCGAGCGGCCAGCGTGGGATCATCGAGGACGCGCAGGATCGACGAGGCGAGTCCCTCCGTCGACTGGTCGCAGAGCAATCCGGCAGCGGTCCGTCCGAGCAGGTCCCGGTAGTCGCCGAAATCGGTCGCCACGATCGGGCGGCCGGCGGCCAAGTAGACTGCCAGCTTGCTCTGGACCGAATAGTTCTCTCGGCAGGCCAAGCGGGGATGGACCAGCACATCGGCGCGTCGTGTCAGGTCGACGACCTGGTCGGGGCCTCGCCCCTCGAGCACGATCAGCCGATCGCCCCAGTCCCCAAGCCGTTCGCGATACGCCCGGCCGACGTCGCCTGGCCCGCCCACCAGCACGCAACGCGCCTCCGGGCGCTCGGCGAAGACCGACGGTAGCGCGTCGATGAGCCTCGAGACCCCCTGATTGGGATGTTCGACATTCCCCACATACATAATGATACGATGGCTTGGTTCGACTCCGGGAATCGTTAACGGGTTCGACGGACGGTCGAACTCGCCCAGATCGATTCCGGGATAGATGACGTGAACCCGATCCTCGGGCACCCCCTTCTCCTCGACAACAACCTGTTGGACCGGCCGGCCGAGCACGATGACGGCCTCAGCACGTTGGAACACTCGGCGCTCCAAAGCCATGTACGCCCGGAATTTCGGACCACGACCCAGCCGATCACGTGCCACCTCGTCGCCCAGCAGCGAGTGGATCTCGTAGACCATCGGCACCGCGTCGCGACAACAGGCCGGATAGCTCCGCGTTGCGCCGCCATAGTGCTGTGCATGGACGAGATCGAAGGCGAAGTGGCGATGGATCTTGCGGAGCCCGCCATACCAGTCGGCCACCGGGACGTGGAATAGGGGCGCCCCTTCGAACGAATCGACGCGGAATCGCCCCCAAGGGGACCGGGCCCGGAAATGAGCGATGGCCGCCGGGATCCCGCGACCTCGCAATGCGCGGAGGATCTTGATCGGCAGCATCGACGTCCCGTCGTAGTCGCCGGGCACCTCGAACGAAGTGACTAGCAAGATTCGAGGCTGACGCCCTCTCTCAACCATGCCTTTTCGGCTGACCCCCGACCTGGACCGAGGTATGGGGCGCCCGGCCACAGACGATCCGCGATGGTCCACCTCGATGGGGGAAGCGCTTCCAGACATAACGGCGTCCCTCAATCCAATCCATGGGGCTTGATGGTCTCGACGCCCATCAGCGACCCCGGTCCTGACCGGGACGTAATGGCGCCCTTATGACGACAGTCGTGAGTCGGAAGCCCTGGACGTCAACCGGACAAGACGTCCCCCGACGAATCGGCTCACAGAAAAGCCGAAGGGCCAGCGAGCCGAACCGATCTCGATCGAATCAGCGACACGACGCTTCAGCGAGACGAGCTGGATGAGAGCGGATCGGTCACCGGTCCCCAACTGTGCGATGCTGGAGGTTTTGGAGACACCGTACATCGCCTTTAGTTCGCGAGATCTTCGATGCGTCACGCAATTGACGAGAAGGTGTCAGACCCCTCCTGGCCCGTTCTGTCGGACGCTTGCGACCTGGTAAATCGGCTCAACAGCCCCCTATCCGAGCGTGTAACCGGAACGATCCCAAGATCGTGTTTGTGTCGACGAATCACCATCTAGCGGACACTCCTCTTGGGACCGGACCCTATCCTCAAATGGCATCCACTGCGAGGATCCCAATCCGGTCTCGCCAACACGATCTGTACAGGTAGAGTCTATCCGATGAGCGAAGCGCTGATTCCGGTCGTCGGGATGTTGATCCCGATCGTGATCGTCCCGACGGCCTTGGTGACGAAGTACCTCCGCCATCGCCGCGACCTGGAGCACGCCGAGCGGATGCGGGCGCTCGAGGTAGGTCAGCCGCTGAACCAGGGACGCCGTCCGTCGAGATTCGGCGACCTGACAACACGTCAGATCGCCTTGGCCATTGGGGCGGGTGTGCCGGTCGGGGGCATGGCCTTGGCGCTGGTCGGCGAACTCGTTCTCGGGCATCGGGCCGAGGAGTTCTGGGAGTCCATTCAGACGCTCTCGGGCATAGCGATCGTCGTCGGCGGAATCCTCGCCTTGAAAGCATCGGGACGCGAGGCCGAATTTCGGACGTCTCGACCCGGATACGTCCACGCCAAACCGGAGGCGACCGATCCTGATTACGCCGATGGTTTGGCCTATCGCGCTTGACTTACCCGGCTCGCTCGATCAGTTCGATCGAACGAGCCTCCCGTCATGGGTTCGTCGATGGAGACGGTTCGTTCGATTCCACGCCTCGGGTCACCCAACGTCGGGCTCGTTGATCCAGGCCGACGGCTGCCCAGAGGATCATCAACGGTTCCAGCGGGATATGAAAGCGCACCGAAACGATCGTCAATGTGTGGAACAGGGTGATCGCTGCGACACTGAGCCAGGTCGGCCCGAGCCGTCGACGGAGTTGCGGGCCCATCGCGATCAAGCCGATTAGGGCGGCCACGTTCAACAACGCGTGGCTGACCCGATAAAGCGGGTGCCGCGCCTTCGGATTGGTCTCATCGAAGAGTAGGAAGTAGCGAAGCCTCTGAAGGCAAAGCTTGGGGTAACGGCCAGGCGACTCGGCCAGTTCGGCCAGGGCCCGTTGACCGAGCGCCCGACAACGAGCCGGCTCGCTCATCGTGGCCAACCAACGATAGGCGTCCTCGGTCAAGGCGATGTCGTCGATGTAGCCGGCCACATGACGCGCCCGCCAGTGAGCCCGATGGATCTCAGCCAGACTGCTCGTCCCCTCAGTCTCGGCCAACACGCGATCGATCTCCGAATCGCGGAGCACCTTGTCGGTCCCCTGGCTTAAGGTCGTGTTGCCCTGCCAGAAAGCATATCCGAGGGTCGACTTGATCGGCACGAACTCGCCGTGCACGAGCGTGTTGCGAACCGTCCAAGGGAGCACCCCTACAGTCACAATGCTCGCCACCGTCGCCAAGAGGGTCAAACGACGCCTCCAACTCATGGCAGTGCTGATCTGTCGATCAAGAACCGCCCACCCAACCCCCAAGGCGGCTAAACCGAGGATCGGATCGGTCAGCACGAGCAAGGCCAGGGTGATTCCGGTGCCCGCGGCATCGATGATCCGACCCGAATGGGCCGTTCGGTATCCCATTGTTACTGTGCCGACGAAGAAAATGGTCGCCCAACAGGCCACCTGAATATGGGTGACGCTGTAGATTAAGACTGGGGAGATTGCGACGCCCAAGCCAGCCATCCATGCGATTGGCGGTCGAGCGGGCGCGATTCGATCGGCCAGGCACATCACCGACGCGGCCAGGACGCCGCCGCTCAGTGCCTGCAACCCCTGGATCAAGAGCATCGCCGCAGGCGATTCGACGCCGGCCAGCCCGTAGGCCACGGCGACCAGCAGGGGGTAGAACGGCGCCTGCTGGGAGGTCGGTCCTTCAACCTTTAGGAAGGTCGTACGGAAGCCTTGACCGGAGACCAAATTCGCCGCGATCGTCCCGTGTTCGTAGGTGTAGACCCCGTCGGGTCCCTGATAGCTCTCGAGGACCAAGATCACCGACAGCCGAACCAGGATGGCTACGGCGATCACCGCCATACGGATTGCCCGATCGTGCACTGCGACCCTCTCCCCACCCCGACGATGCTCCCGGTCCGGGCGGACGACCCGCGATCCGGTCGAGCCCTCGACAATTCGAGGGCGTTCGCATCATCGACACGTCAAGAGGCGCGTCAATCCCTTCCAGCCTCGACGAATTGGGTGACCCTCCCGACTTCGACTGGCGTTCGTCGACTCACATCAGGTGTTGGATCGTCGAGAAAAGATCGCGTCACGATTGAGGCGAGCCCAAGATGCTCATGCTCAGACGGCCTCGGCTGCGCTAGAACGACGACGCTGACGGGTCGATCGCCCAGTTTTGGCAGCCAAGCGCTGGTTAGCCTTTGGTTCGTCACCGATCCAGGCATCGTCCAGCTTCCGGACCGCACGCATCTCGATCTTTCGGACCCACTCTCGGGTGACGCCCAGACGCTGACCGACCTCTTTGAGTGTCAAAGGAGGCTGTCCCTCCAACCCGTAGCGCAACGTGACGATGGTTCGTTCACGCTCGTCAAGCCGCTCCATCCGCTCCCGGAGCAGTTGTCGCTCATCTTCAGACTCCAGGCGCGCCTCGGGCGTCTCGACATCGGCCGAGGCCTCCTCAGGCGACCAAGCGTCTTCCTCGTCACTGGAGTTGCTTTCCAGACGGAGCCGACTGGCGCGGAGGGCCGACTGGACCATCTCACGCTGAGTCGTTGTCAGTTCCAAGGCGTCGGCGACCTGATCGAACGTGGGCACAGCGCCCCATTCCCGCTGCAGTTCCCGCTCCGTCTTCCGCCAGCGCGAGAGCAGGCCGACCATGTGAGCCGGCAGTCGGATGGTGGCCGTCGTATTGGTCAAGGCGTGACGAATCGCCTGCTTGATCCAGTAACTGGCGTAGGTGCTGAAACGGGTCCCAAACTTGGGGTCAAACTCCTCGGCGGCCCGGATCAGGCCGAGGTTCCCCTCGCCAACCAGGTCGTCCAGCGACAGGCCACGGCCCAGATAGTCGCGAGAGATTTTGACGACCAGGCGCAGGTTAGCCCGGATCATTTGGGTCCGTGCATCCGAGTCGCCAGCGGCGATCGCCTCGGCGAGCGTCTTCTCTTGTTCTGGGGTCAACAAGCTGTCATCGCGGATATCTCTCAGGTACAGATCGATTCCGTGAGAACCATCGCGATCAATTCGGTCGTAACGCAACATCTCGGTGGGGCTCCCGCATCCTGGTCTGACCGTCCCGAAAGGGAGACGGTCGGCGAACCGAACCGGACTGGGTACGGTAGGACTTTGGACACGCCTTCAAACCGCACACGACGCTCTGGATCATCCTCCGCGTCATGGGGTCGGGTACCGACACTTAAGGTGAGGTGCCATCGGGGCGCGATCCGTCGGTAACGAAGTGGTCGCGAGACGACGCCGGCAATGTTCGCGGCGGCGTGCGACGTCGAGCCATAGAACTTGGTAGAAGACGATTGCGAGACCGGGCCAAGATTCTGAGTTTTTTTGTCTCACGACGTTCCCAAGAACACGGATGACCATCACAAAGCCTGATTTAGCGGCTTTTTCGCCGGCTCAAGGAACGACGAAACCTCGCGAAGCCGTCGAAAGACGCCATGGCATTTGCCGAACGGGGAAGGATCTCCCACAACCCCCGAATCCAGGATCGATCCAGACCGGAGCCAATCGCCCTCAGCAACCGATGATCCTTCCATCGAGAAACGGCGATCGGACTGGACGGATCGGCCGCGACCTCAACCCGAACACCTCAAAGTGAACCGATCCGCGCGAAGCCGACTTGAGTTAGGGCAATTCCCGTCGATACAATCCGTTAAAAATGGCGTTCCGCATCTTCACGAACGTGGATAATCCATCGACACCTGATCTTGTGAGATGATGTCCGAATTGTCCGGACCGACGGGTTGACCCCAGGTCTCATCGTGCGACCACGGGCTCGACCTGATCGCTTCGGGAGGCAGCGCGTACACATCGCGGACGATGTTGTCTGGCAGCCGAGGGAAAGGCGACCATGAGTCAAGTCGGACGGAACGAACGACTCCAGAAACTCATCGAGCAGGTACGTCAGGGCGACCGGGAAGCCTTCGACCAACTGCTAGCCGAGTTCAGCGAAGAGATCCTGATCATGGTCCGCTACCGGATGCCCCGGCTGCTCCGGTCCAAGCTGGATTCGATGGACTTCGTCCAATCCGTGCTCAAGAGCTTGTTCCTTGACGGCCCCGAGCAATTCGAATCGCTCCGACAAATCACCCGCTATGTCGAGGCGATGGTCACCAACAAGATCAACGAGAGCCATCGCCAGTTCACGCGGATCCAGAAGTATAATGTCCGTCGCGAAACAGGCCTCTATGTCCATCATGGCGATGGCCGCGAGGAACCGCGCGACCTGACTAGCTCCAGCCCTACACCGCTCGACCAACTTCAGGCCGACGAAGCCTGGGCCACCTTGACCGAAGGGCTTAAGGAGAACGAGGTCGAGGTCCTCCGACTCCGACGGGAAGGGCTCACTTATCCCGAGATCAAGCAGCGCTTGGGCATTCCGGATCGCTCGGCCCGTCGACTCATCAAGCGGATCGAGGACCGCGCGGAGACTCGCCTGTGAACCGCCGAATCCCCAATCCCCATCTACTCCCGATGGCCGAACACCATTCCGTCTCGGTTCCCGGAGGATCGATGCTCCACGATCAGGCGCAGGGGCACCGTGATGAGTCCAATCGTGACGGCCGGTCCGAAACAAGCCTGGCATCCCCGCCGAGCGTTTGGGGCGCAGCCATCGACGATCAGGACGATCGCTCCTCGTCGATTTGGCGGTCCGGAAACCGCCCGATCGCTGTGCCTGGCGAATCAACCGCCATGGGCAGCCAGCCTGATTGGCGAGCCCAGGTCACCCAGCCCTGGGGCGCTGGCGATCACCTCCAGGAACTGCTAAGCGACTCGGACGAACTCGTCGCGGTAATCCAGGAGTTCGAGAGCCGTTGGGACCAGGGTCACCAACCGCGAGCAGAGGACTATCAGGACCGGCTCGCCCGAAGCGCCCCTGGGGAATTCGTCCGTCTGATCTATCATGAGTATCGACTAGCCGAGTCCTCCGGCCTGGATCCCGAGCCAGAGGATTACTATGCGCGGTTCCCCGAACATCGGGACCGCTTGAACCGCCTGTTGACTCTGCATTCGGCATTGGGCCCGGAGTCGCCGACGCCTGAGCAGACCCTCCGAGAGATCCGACCGGGCGCCGAGATTGGCCCCTACCGGATCGTCCAGGAACTGGGCGCAGGAGCCTTCGCACGCGTCTTCCTAGCAGAGCAGTGCGACCTGGAGAACCGACGCGTCGTGCTGAAACTGGCCACGCGGATCTCAACCGAGCCCGACTTACTCGCGCGTGCTCAGCACCCTCACATCGTTGAGATCTATCGCCATGACATGCTCGAAGGGATTGATCTCCATCTGATCGTTATGCCCTTCCGAGGTGGCGCGACCCTAGCCGATGTGCTCGAGAACTACCACCGCTTGCCTCCACGACTGGCCTGGTCGACCGGGTCAGCATGGAAAGAAGCCCTAACCCGAGCGGAGTCGAAGCGGAAAGTCCCTCCAGTCGTCCGACTCCCGGAGTCAGAACTGGACCGCGACGAGCCCGAACTGACCTGGGACTTCCCCGGCGTGCTGGATCACGACGATCCGACCCGAGTCGCCGCAGGGATGATGGCCCGGTTGGCCGAGGCGCTTCACTATGCCCGTACGCGTGGCATCGTCCACGGCGACCTGAAGCCCTCCAACATTCTGATCACCTCCGACGGGCGTCCCATGCTCCTGGACTTCAACCTCGGCCAGGACGACAACGCCTTGGCCGATCCGGAGCAAGCCCGCCGCGGCGGGGGAACGTTGATGTATCTGGCACCAGAACGCTTGGAGGCCCTGCTCGATCCCCACGATCGCCCGACGACCCTAGATCAATTGCATGCGGCCGACATCTACAGCTTCGGCCTGGTCCTACTCGAGACTCTCGGGGGGCGACCGTTAACGGCCCCCGTGTTCCCGAACGGGGCCGATCTGGGCGCCATCGCTCTTCGGCTCCGCGAGCATCGTCGGGAGGGGCCCGAGCGGCTCGATCGTCGGATCCGACGGCTGCCCATCGGCGTTCAGCCGATCATTCGACGATGCCTGGACGATGATCCTCGTCGCCGCTACCTCAGCGCCGCCGAGATCGCCCGCGACCTATTCCTCTGGGTGGACGGTCGGCCGCTCCAGCATACCTCGGACTCTTCTTGGCTGGCCCTGCCGAGTCGGATCTGGTCGCGGAAGGCGACCCTGGTCCCCACCGCCCTGGCCGTCGTCCTCGTCTTGTCCTCCGGGATCGGGCTCTTCGCGTACAGCCGCCAACAGGAACTCCGACGAGTTGAGGCCCTAGAGTATCGCGATCGCGTCGAGGCCCCCTATCTGTTCCGGTTCCCCAGTCAGTTGCTTGATCCGCTGCATCAGACCCGGCTTGTCCGGGCATCGAGCATCCTCGATGGATACAACGTCCGAGGCCCCCGCGATTGGCGCGACGTGCCCGGATTCCACGCGATGGGATCAACTGAACAAGATGACATAGAGTTACTTATTTATGAGCAAGTGTATCGAGCTGCCACTCTGTTGGTCGAGGGCTATTCCAAGATTAGTCCCGATCAACGACGCCAGGCTCGGAGTGGGTTGGCTCACTGCCTGAAACTCCGACGCCTGGAACCTCTGGAGCGACTCGCAAACGAGCTGGAGATCGAGTTACCGCCCGCCGAGTTCGTCCCTAAAGCGCCCGATTGGATGATGGCCTACCTCGACGGCGTATCTGCCGAGGCCAACGACTTGGAACGTGCGGTCCGCGCTTACAAGCACGCTCTCACATTGCATCCTCAACTGTTCTGGCCCCGATATCGCCTGGCTTGCGTCGAAGTCCGGCGTGGTCACTTCGCCAGCGCTTCCAACCATCTCCAGGAATGTGTGGCCCAACGGCCAGAGCATCGGCGGCTTTGGATCGCATTGGCTGGTTGCCTAGCCTGGGCCGATGAGCATGATGCAGCCCTTGAGGCCATCGACCGCGCGATATCAATGGATCGCTCTGATCGCGCTGCTTGGCTCTGTAAAGCCCTGATCGCAATAAAGAACGGAAATATCACTACGTTCCAGTCGAGCTATGAACAGTACGAAGCTTGGATGGACATCGAGTTCAATCGGGGCGTCCATATCGAGGTTCTCGTTGGACAGTTCGACAATGGCAGGCTCGATGAATCCGACTTCTTGGATGAGATTATCCGGTTCTGGCCCACCGATGAACAGACTGTCAATATTCTGCTTATTGCGCTACACAAACAAGGCAAACACCAAAAAGCGATAAACTTGGCCGACCATTTGCTGAATCAGAATCCTGATATGCTCTTCGCTCGCTTCACCAGGGCAATCACCCTGGCTACACTTGGCCAGTCCGAACACGCAATCGAAGAATTCCGAATCATCAGCAATCACTCCCAATATTCGGAATTTGTTGGAGTCTATCCAATGGCGATTCGAGCTGAGCTTAAAATCGTCAATAACGACTTAGAAAATGGATTGGTCGAGAAGGCGTTACAGCATGCCCAACGTGCAAGAGAGCTATCCAACAAGAACAATCTGCACAACAGGAGCAAAGTGTTTGCGGCTGAAGCAGAATATGGATTGTTTCGATGTTACGCCAGCATGGCCGACCATAACTTGCATTATCGAAACTTAGCATCAGAACAAATAATTTCTGCAATTAAGCTACATAGCAATATAAGGCATGCTATTTCAAAAGATACACATCTATCAAAAGAAATGCGCAAATTCTTTTTTGATAAATCTTATTCTGAAAAGCTCTGAACTAGAAGGTTTTTAGTTCAGAGCTTATTTCGGTGATGTCGCCTATCAGTGACAATGAGTTTACGATCAGGCTGGAAGCATGGGCCCCCAGGGAGGGAGAGCCAACTCATTCGGAGGTGAGCCATCCACAGTGTGATAACCATCATCGCCGCTGATCTCGTCCGTTGGCCGGACATAGACTTCCACTTGATCGGACGAGTTGTCCTGGCCGTCGCTATCTAGGCCCGAGCCAGTCAAGAAGAGACGATTTTCGAGAGATTCCAGCGCGAAGGCGCACCGTGAGCGTCGACGTCGAGTGGTCATGCCTTTGATCCAATTTTTCTCAGACGTTTTTGATGGGTTTTTTGACAAACGGTTTTGGGGCCCGATCCATCCCGGATCGAGTGAGTCGAGCAGAACGGTTCCGAACGTGCAGTCGTTTTGAAAACGAGAACTTTTAAAGGGTTGGCCCAGACACGATCCCTGCCAACGTCCCGCAAACGGGAGAGTTAACGAGCAGGTTTCGCGTCCAGTTGCCGGAAATAGGATCGGGGAAATCGCCCCGAAAGTTCTTAGGAATCCTGAAAAAAACCCTCGGCATTCCGGAACATGCGGTCTCGACCTCGCTTGAAATCTCGAACGTGATCGTGCCCACTCGAATGACGAGACAGCGATCTCTTGCTTAAACGCAAAAACTCCAAGGATCGAATCCCGAACTCGCGAGGCGAACATCGCTCCGAGATGTGATTCCTTCGCAGGTGCCCGAGTTCACCGGAGCAGCCTTGCTCTAATCGATCCTCGAAGCAGACGGTCCCATCGAACACGGAAACTTGAGGAGCGACGTCGTAGGATCCTGGATACTGGGACGTTTGGCTCCGCTAGAGTCACGTCCTCGGGCCTGATAAAATCTGGGCCGTCTCGCGTTGCGGGACACAAGCTGCGTTCCATCCACCTCGAGGGCACGCCGTCGATGGGTCTGGTCGAGTGGTTTTTGGGTCCGAACCTGGATCTAGCCCCATCCTGGCATGCCTGGTTCACCCTGGCAGTCGTGGCGCTGGCCATCGGCACAATGGTGCTGACCCGTTACCCACACGACGTGATTCTGGTCGGCTGCGTCACCTTGCTAATCCTCTTCGGGATCATCGACGCCCCAGAGGCACTCGCCGGGTTGGCCAACGAGGGGATGGTCACCGTGGCGGTGCTTTTCGTGGTCGTCGCCGGGCTCCGCGAGACCGGCGCGATCGGTTGGATCGTCTTTCATGTCCTGGGCCGACCAGCGTCGCTGGTGGGTGCCCAGATCCGTCTGATCTTCCCAGTGCTCGTGACCAGCGCGGCGATGAACAACACGCCGGTCGTGGCCATGCTGATCCCCGCGGTGAGCGATTGGTCACGTCGACTGAGCATCTCAGCTTCGAAGCTCCTAATCCCCTTGAGCTACGCCTCGATTCTGGGCGGAACCTGTACGGTGATCGGGACCAGCACGAACCTCGTGGTCAACGGACTGCTCCAGGATGCCGGGTATCCCGGCCTAGCGATTCTGGAACTGGCCTGGATCGGCGGGCCTTCGGCGGTAGTCGGGTCGATCTACCTGCTGCTGTTCAGCCGGATGCTCCTCCCTGATCGGATCCCGGTTGTGAGTCACGGGCAAGATCTCCGCGAATATACGATCGAGATGCTGGTGGCCAGCGATAGCCCGATGGCGGGCAAGCGGGTCGATCAGGCAGGGCTTCGGAACTTGCCGGGAGTCTTCTTGGCCGAGATCGAACGCGAAGGCCACGTTCTGCCGGCGGTCTCCCCCGACGAGGTGATTCAACACGGCGATCGTCTGATCTTTGTCGGGGTCGTCGAGGCGGTCGTCGACCTGCTCAAGACGCGCGGGCTGACCCCAGCGACGGACCAGATCTTTAAGCTCAGCGCACCGCGCGATGCCCGGTGCTTCGTCGAGGCGGTTGTCTCGGACCAGAATCCGGTAGTCGGATTGAGCATCCGTGCCGGTGAGTTCCGGACCCAGTATGGCGCGGTGGTCCTGGCCGTGGCTCGCGGCGGCCAGCGGATCCAGAAGAAGATCGGCGACATTGTGCTTCAACCTGGCGATACGCTGTTGCTGGAGACCCGCCCCAACTTCGTGAAACAGCACCGCGACTCGCGTGACTTCTTCTTGGTCAGTCAGATCGAGGACTCGCGTCCGCCGAGGCACGAACGGGCCGGGATCGCCGTGGTGATCTTGGTGGGAATGGTTCTGCTGCCGGTGCTGGGCGTGCTCTCGATGCTCAAGTCGGCGATGCTGGCTGCCGGTCTGATGATCCTAACCCGATGCTGCACCGCCCAGATCGCGCGTCGAAGCGTCGACTGGCAGATTCTGGTGGTGATCGCGGCGGCCTTCGGGATCGGCCGCGCCATCCAGGCGAGCGGGCTGGCTTCGATGCTGGCCGGCGGCATGATCGGTCTGGCCGGCCAGGATCCGGCGATCTGCTTGATCATGCTTTATCTGACGACCATGCTCTTCACCGAACTGGTCACCAATAATGCAGCAGCTAATCTGACCTTCCCCATCGCGATCAACCTCGCTGCCAGTTTGGGAGTGAACCTACTGCCGTTCGCCGTGACGATCATGATGGCGGCATCGGCGAGCTTTTCCACACCGATCGGGTATCAGACCAACCTGATGGTATATGGACCGGGCGGATACCGTTTTACCGATTACATGCGGATCGGAATCCCGCTCAACTTGATTATGGGGATGATCGCGACCACCCTGATTCCGAGGATCTGGGGATTCTGAAACGCAACGGTCAGTGGGCTATCGAGGCCAAGGTCGTCACAGACGATTAGTCATCCAATGGGGTCAGCTCCGCATGAAGCGCGGCAGTTTCATCGTCCGCGAGATTACCTGGTGACGAAGCGGACCGATGAGTCCCAGGATCACCGTTCCATGAGCGTGCTTTGTGACGATCCGGAGTCACCTCATCACCTTCGTCTTCCAGACGAAAGATAATCTCGGCGATGGCCACTTCATCGCCGGGGAAGAGCGGCGACTCTTCGACCTTCGCCCCATTGACTCGAACCCCATTGCGGCTGCCCAGATCGCGGATCATCAGGCGACGATTAATGAGGGCCAGGCAGCAATGCCGTCTCGAGACTTTGATCGAATCCAAGCGCACATCGCACTCGGGATGACGGCCAACCAAGAGGACCGGACGCTTCAATTCGATGACCGAGGCCAGGTCGGCGTGGGTCATCGGCACAAGTTTGCCAATCATAGCCGGTCGCCAGCACCCTGGTTCTGAGACATCTGGACCTGAACCTGGATTCGGCAACGGTCGGCCAGTCCCGCTGGTGCCGGATCCGGCAAAGGTGGCCCAGGCTCAGCACGGTTCACCGGAGCGGCTCCCTCGATGTCCGAAGCGGCGCTCGAGCCGACCGAGACAGGAGGATGTTCCCAGGCCGGCGAGACGGGATCGAGCGGTTGAGGCGGCGAGACGGGATCAAGTGGCACACCCCGAATCCGCCGATGCGACTCGGATTCGTCGGAGGTCTCCTCCGTCATGACGCTCTGGGCTTGACCACGATCGAGGATCGTTTGGCCCTGGGCGCTGGATTCGGCCTCCAACCGGTAGCGGATATGGGCGATGGCCAATTCGTCACCGGCCCGCAAATGGCCTTTGTCGACGCGCTGCCCGTTGATCCGGATTCCGTTGGTGCTGCCCAGATCGCGGACGATGACTCCGTCATCGGTCACAGTCATGCAACAGTGGCGTCGTGAGACGCGTAATGAATCGAGCCGTGCGTCACAGTCGGGATGCCGTCCGACAATCATCATGTCGCGGTTGGAATCGCGATCCAAGACGATGTCGTGACCATCATCGAGGGCCACCAGCCGGACCTTCATGGGCCGAGTCCTAGGCTACGCGCGAACCGTCTCGCGAGGTGGAACCGCCTCCAGCTCGGAAGAGGGTTTGGTGAACCAAAAGGGACCAAAACATCGTGGAGACGCCGGTTCGGTGGAGAGGGCGGTCTCCGCGAACGCGGCGGGCCGTCGAATCACGATTCGCCCAGACATCCCACAGGTGAATGAAACGCAAGGGACCATTTTTGAATTATGGGCGATCGCTGACTCCGTGGCAAACCGGTACCTGGGTTCCCCGCGAAATTTGGCCAATTTCTTGAAGCCAGAGCAGGGTTTGGGTCAGGGATTCGCGGAGTGATCGAGGATGCAGCCCGAGCGCGCGGAGGCTGGGACCGACCTGGAACATCATGCTCCTACGAGTTAACTGGACCCCGGTGACGGTCGCCATCGGATGTTGGCCGCCCCACAGGTCAGCCCAGCGTTCGCTCAGCCAGGCGAATCCCAAGCCCAGGGCGTAGGGAATTGTCAACGTGGGCATCGGTCGACCCGTGAGTTCGGCGAGGATTCCGAGCAATCCCCCGATGGTGATGTCCTGTCCGCCCAGCAGGTAGCGACGCCCAGGTTGGCCGCGATGCAGGGTCCGCACCAACCCTTCGGCGGCGTCACGGACGTCGATGACATTGAGTGTCCCGTCCATCCAACCAGGCAGTCGCCCGGCGCCGAAGTCACGGATCAGGCGGGTCGGTGGGCTCAAGCCACGGTCTCCGGGACCGATCGGCATGGTCGGGTTGGCCACCCAGATCGGCAAGCCGGTCCGCGCTCCGGCTAGAGCGTACCGCTCGGCCAGCAGTTTGCTCCGGCAGTAGGGTCCCAACGCCTCGCTCAAGGGGACCTCGACGTCGGCCCCGATCGGCTCGGTGCTTTGACGACGTGTTAGGATGCTCTCGGTACTGGTATGGAGAATTCGCTCGGCTCCAGCGGCCAAGGCTGCCTCGACGACGTGGACGGTTCCATGGTAGTTCACCTCGGCAAACTCGGCCCGACAACGCGCCCAGAGGTTCGGATTGGCTGCCAGGTGGTAGACGTATCGAGCGCCGACGAGGGCCGGCCTCAAGGCCCGGCGATCGCGGATGTCAGCGCGGACCACCTCCACCGATCCGGGCAGATGGTCACAGTCGGCACGTGGGTGTTCGATGACACGGACCTGGCAACCCGATGCGACCAAACGTTCGACCAGATGATGGCCGATGAACCCGGCTCCGCCGGTGACCACGTGCGTCCCTGCTGTCGGAATCATGGGCGGACTCGATACATTTGATGCATTCTGGATTGTGACATGTCGCGGGGAGGCTGAAGCAACCCCTCCGAGACCCAACCGGCCAGCCGTTCGCGGGTGATCGCGGGGCTGAACCCGTAATTTCCCGGACTTCGATACCGCGCGATCATCTCCCAGTCAACATAGAGATGTGTCACTCCTTGAGCGCGAAGTCGGCGCCGGAGCAGTTCGGTCGTAGGCGGTTGACCATCCGGGCCAGGCCGATCCATCAGACTTTCATCGAAGACCGTGCTGTACAGGTGCGGCACTTCGACATAAAAAACCTGGGCTTGTCCTAGGATCAGGACCCGTTGCTCAGGGCCGACCGATTGGCCCAGCGCGGCCAAGGGCGGATTGATGTTCGCCGGCAATTCGCGTCGGAGCGCCCGATAATCGCGGGTCCACTCGTTAAGCCCGGCCAGGGGCGTCAGCACGATTGTCATGTGCACGACGACGGTCGTGCTCACCAACAGCCAACGGCCGACTGTCCAGCCTCGCCCCCTGACCGTCTCGAACCCTAAGCCGGCCAAAATCGCCGCGCCGGGCAACAACGGGAGCCAGAACCGATCGACTCGATGGGTCAGGCCCCACCAGATCAGGAAGACGCTCGAGATGTGGAGCGTCAGCAGAACCACCCCGCGACGCGACCATCGGTCCAGCCCCCGGAGTAGTGTCCCGGACCTTGAATCGGAGCGGCCTAACAGGCGAAGCCAGGCCAGCGGGACCAACACAGCATAGAGCGGCCCCTGCCAGTCGGATCGCCCCAACACGTCGATCATCGAGGCCAACAGGGTCTCGACGTTCCGCTCCCGAGGACCATGGGCCGACTGCCAGCGTGCCTCCCGGGTCGCGTCCCAAGCGTGGCTACCGAAAACCTCGTAAGCCAAGGGATAGACCGGATTGCCCGTCTCGATCAGGTTCTTGATCAGCCAAGGGGCCGCCACGAGCGTCACGGCGGTGGCAAAGATCAAGAGGGGACCGACCCGACGTGCCCGGAGCGAGCCGGCTAGCGCCCAGAGACCGGCTGGGACGACCGCCGTGAGCAGCGCGGGGTATTTGATCGAGAACGCCCCACCGGCAAGCACGCCCAGCATCGCCCAACCGCCCCAACGGCGATCCTCGGGCAGGTCATGGACCCGCCAGGCCGCCCAGATCAATCCCGCGTGGGCAGCGCAGAGCGGCCCTTCCACGAAGGCGTTGATGCCCAGCCGATAGACCCAAGGCGTCGTCGCGTAGGCCAAACCTGCGATCCAACCGGCTTCCGGTCCGCCCAACCGACGCGCCGTCAAGGCCACAAAGAGCGTCGCCAGCGGAGCGTGTAGGCCAATAACCGCCTTGCCGACCAGCGCACCGAGCCACCAGTCATCCATCAGGGCCATCCCGAGCAGATGCAGCATCTCGACGCCGAACGGCATGCTCGTGTAGACGTTGTGCGGTAGGAACTGGATCAGCCCAGCCTGGGCATACTCCTTCGGCCCTTGCAGATGATACTCCAGCGCATCGAACTCGATGGTCGGCAGCATCGCGGCTAAAGCCATGAACATCCAGATCGGCCCGGTGACCAGTACGAAGCCGAGGGCAGCCCGCGATCGCCATTCTGGCCGACGCTCGGCCTTGACGGATCGTTGAGGGATCGCATCTGGTGCGTCTGAGGGGCGCCGGAACCGATCCCAGAGGCTCAGGATCAGCAAGAGGGTCGGCGGGGCGAGCAGGATTGCCAGAGCCCAGGATGGGGCCGGCACCGCGATTCGGCCGATCAGTTGGGTCGCCAACTCGAGCAGAACGAGTCCTATCGCGGTCGATGCCACCAGACGTTCCAGACCGACTAAAGGCTCGGTTAGCCGGAGTGCCCGAAGAGTCAGGCGCCCCAAAGCCCATGCTGAGACGGCGATCAAAAGCGCCGACAAGGCGATCGGCACACGTTGGACTAAGAATCGGGGAGTATCCAGTTCGGCGATCGCCTGCGGCAACGCCGCCCAGAGCAGACGGATCCGGGTCAATGGCGGGCCGGAGGTCTGAATGCTGTTGACGCTGGGCAGCGGGACGGTCAGAAACCAACGTAGCCAGATCAACGTGACCAGCAAAAGCCCAAGGACCAGGGCAAGCTGGAGGAAACGGACCCATGCGGGTCTTTGTGGACTCACGCTCACAGGGTCGGCCCGATGTGCCAAGGGACGAATTCGTCTTCGCCGACGCCTTGAGCCTCGCTTTTCGTCGGGCGACCGCTGGCGACCTCCAGGATCAGCTCGAAGAGCTGGCGACCTCGCTCGGCAACGGAAATCCCGTTGAGGATCGGACCCGCATCGAAATCCATGTCCGGCTCCATCCTTTGATACATCGGGGTGTTGGTGGCCACCTTGACACACGGAGTGGGTCGGAGCCCCAGGACGCTCCCGCGACCGGTGGTGAAGACGAGCACGTTGGCCCCGCCGGCAACCAGGCCGGTCGTGCAGACCGGGTCGTAGCCCGGCGTGTCCATGAAGACCAGGCCTGGTCCTTTCACCGGCGCGGCGTAGTCGATCACATCGACCAGCGGTGTCGAGCCCGCCTTGGCCAACGCGCCCAACGATTTCTCGTAGATCGTTGTGAGGCCACCGGCTTTATTGCCCGGCGAGGGGTTGTTGTCGATCTCCGCCTCGAAGAGCCCGGTGTACCACTCCCACCAGCGGATCCGGTCGAGGAGCTTGCGGCCAACCGCCTCGTTGACAGCGCGTCGGGTCAAGAGATGCTCAGCGCCATAGATCTCGGTCGTCTCGCCGAGGACGGCCGTGCCGCCCTGCGCAATCAGTAGGTCGGCGGCCACCCCTAGGGCCGGGTTGGCCGTCACGCCCGAGTTCCCGTCCGAACCGCCGCATTCCAAGGCCATCACCAGTTTGGAGGCCGGTTGCTCGGTGCGTTCCCAGGCATTGACGATCGGCAAGAGTTCCTGGACCGCCTCGACGCCCGCCTCGACCGTCCGCGCGATCCCCCCCTGCTCCTGGATGGTCATCACGCGTGGACGTCGCGTTGTCGAGTCGCTCGTGGCCCCACCGTTTCGGGGGGCCACTCCTTCCAAGGTTACGAGATTCTGTGACTCGACCAGGTGGGACGCATAACCAACCTCACAGCCCAGCCCGACGATCAGATAGGCCGCCACGTTGGGATGTCGGGCGAAGCCGGCTAGCACGCGCTCCAAGTTCCGATGATCGGGCCCTTCAAACTGGAGGCCGCAGCCGCCTTTGTGGGTGATCGCGAAGATCGCGTCGACGTTCGGATAGGCATCGCGCCAACGACCGTCGCGGAATTGGTCGACGATCAGCCTCGAGGTCCCGGCCGAGCAGTTGACTGTGCTGATTACGGCGATCGTATTGCGCGTTCCGACGCGTCCATCGGGTCGAAGATAGCCCTGGAACGTTCGGACCGAGTCGGCCTCGGGGATCAGGGGACACTCGGTGGCGATCGCGTGGTCACGCGCGAAGTGTTGTGCGTGCAGGTTGTGCGAGTGGATCCAATCGCCCGCCGCGATCGGCTGGGTCGCGAACCCGATAACCTGGCCATACTTGGTGACTGGATCGCCGGGGGCGTGTTCGATGAGCGCGACCTTGTGTCCCATCGGGATCACGGCACGGGTTGTAATTGGCCCCTCAGATCGATCAATCTCGAGCGTGATGCCTTCGGAGAGAGGTTGGGTCGCCACCGCCGAGGAGTCGTCGGGGTGGAGCACGATGACCTGGGAAGTCGTCGTCGGGATGGCCATCGGAGCGATCCCTTCGCGGGTCCGGAGCGAGGAAGATTCGTGGCGAGGGGCGATCGGCCGACCGACCAACCACCCCCCTGACAGTTAAGTCATCGCTCGATCATACCAAATCTCCGCGACTCACTGATCGGCCGGGACCAATTCGTGAATCCGACCGTCGAAGGCGAGGATGAACAACTCACCGCTGCGATCTTCGCCGAAGGCCGCGATCTGCAGGGCAGGCTGACCGGATCGCTTGAGGTCGATCAGTTCTCCGCTGACGGTGGCCTGACCGTCCTGCTCGCGGACACCCCAGATCCGGCCCAGGTTGTAGTCGCCGTAGACGTAAACGCCCTGCAACTCCGGGTACTGTGTACCGCGATAGACGTAGCCGCCGGTGACGCTAAGGCCGATGTCGGTCCGTTCGGCGGTGGGGCGCTGGTTGAGCTTGTGCGGGTACTCAGCGATCGGTTCGCTGATCGGCGAGGCCGCGTCGGCTCGATTGCGGGCACGTCGGAGGAGACCCTTGGCTAACGCGTGGAAGGCATCTCGGCGCGTCCA
>CAZSSM010000090.1:0-26627 GCA_964609385.1 uncultured Planctomycetia bacterium | reverse complement strand
ATCAGGGTGAAGCCACCGCGACGCGGGGCGGTCACGCGGGAGATCATCGTTGCATGACTCCTGGAGAAGTGCGAGAAGGGGTGAAGGTTGGATCAGACAGGGGGATGATTCGCATTGAGGGTGGTTGGGAAAGTGTCGTTACCAACAGAACGTCCCACCACCGCACAGGAGCTCGGGTCAGAGAAGCCGGGGGGGTTTCTCTGACCTCGTCGAGAAACAGTGCAACACAGCCCGAGACGAAACATGATCTGCAAGGGCATATGCCGACAAAACTTTGTGAAATCAACTGTACGTCGTCAAGGATTTTCCGCGTCAAAAGCGAATTTCAAATACAATAAATGGGGTCTAAAAGACTCTTCACATTAGGCTCGCTTGCACCCATTAGTGACGAGCCTACTGAACACGCCAAATGATCCGTCAAAACCCGAAACGATTGCCGAACGTCGCGGAAGCTTGCCGAGAATCTCGCAACTCGTCGGACGATTGTAAATTCTCTGTAAATCCATGGGCATTCCACAACAATTCGACTACGTTCAGCAGTGTCTTGAACTGACGATTCCCTGTCAAGCAATGACACCTTCCAACATCGTTTCTCTTTCAAATCATTATCGTTCCAACACTGGAGCTTCACAAATGTTCGTGGTCCGCCCATTTGCAATCCTTTTGCTCGGGGTGATCGCCTGTTTTGGAGGCGACACGACAGCCTCTGCTTGGCAGGTCGACAGCCCGCTTTACAAGAGTTGGGCACAGTTTCCCGTTGGGACCAAGATCAAGATCGAGTCGGTCACGATGGTCGACGACAATGAGGAGTCTCGGGTCGAGACAACCACAACTGCAGAGTTGGTTTCCTTGACGCCCGACAAGGCAATTGTCTTGAAGACCGAAGCCGTCCGTTCGGCAGGGACTGAGGAAGCGGTCGCGTCGCGTCGCTCCACCATTCGACGCAAGTTCTATCCACCCCCCAGCGTTCGTCCCGAAGATGTGGGCAAGCCGCCCCGCTCGGCCGAGCAGGGTGAGGAGGAGATCGAAATGCTCGGCAAAACCTACCAAGCCGTGTGGTATGTCACGGAGGGAGTGACCGAGAACGGCAAGAGCTTCGCCAAGACGTGGATCTCCGAAGAGGTTCCCGGCAAGTTGCTGAAGTCGGTGATCCGTGTCCCTGCTTCAGGCAAGACGACCACAAAAACGCTGGTCGAATTGACGACCCCGTGACTTCGGAGCGTCTCTTTTCTGGATATCCCCCAGGTCTTGCCGCCCCCAACCATCTCCCAGAGCGTCCGAGCTAATACAGACGCCGCGGCCCATCATTCCCGTTTGGGTCGCGGCGAACTGTTCATACACTCGAATCAGAGTACCTGGCCTCGAAAATGAGGCCAGTGTTATTTAAATCACATCGCTGAAACCCTACTTCCAGACCACTATCAGAAGAGCCATCCGCTAACCTGCAATCGCAGGCTTAGATGATACCGTGGAGGAGACATTTCAATTTTTTTGTCGGCGATGGTCAAGTATCGAAGGTACTGTCCCCAGACTCCGGGGGCTACGGGCGGCTGGCTGCGGCGGGCCAGTTCTGAGGCAACTCCCCTAATCGTATGATCACCTCGCGGTGTCGGGTCGGGCCGAGGGTTTGATCGGGATCGTCAATGAGACGATCAAGCAGCAGAACCGCTTCGAAGGCCGATTCAATATTAGTCAACTTGGGACCAATTATTTCAAGGTTCCGCGCCTTCAAGCCAAGCTGGAGCGCTGAGGTCACCTCGATGGCGAGTGGATCGTCCTCGGGGAGGATTGAGAGGAGACGGATCAGGGCGCGCAGAATGATGTAATGGTAGTTCGCTTTGGCGTTGTGGGGGTCGACCCAACGTCCAGCTCGAGGTCCCTCGCGCAGTTGACATGGCAGGAGACCGAAGCGGACCTTGGTCCGGGCAGCGTCCAGGTAGCGGGCCTCGCTGGTCTCGCGGTAGGCCTCGGCCAACAACTCGATGCTGAAGGCGTTGTCGTTCCAGTTGGGCACACACTTGCGACCGATCACCCAATCAGCCGCCCGAAGCGCAGCGGTCCGATAACGCCCTTCATCGGTCATCCGGGCCAGTTCGAGCAGCGCGACGCCGCAGACCCCGTTGTCGAGTTGGAGCCCGCCGTTGTCTAGACCCGCGTCGTCGATGAACCAGCCGTTGCGGATGAGCCCGTCGCGTCGGCCGGTCACGTCGAGTTTGGCGATGGCACGATCGGCGATCTGGAAGACCTTGCCCGAGCCGCCCTCTCGGGCCGGGAAGGGGATCAGCCCCGCGTCGGCCTGGCTCTGGGCCCAGAGCAGATAGTCGGCGCCGTTGCGGGCCAGATCCAGGAGCCGCTCGCGCGGGACACAACCGGCCTCGACCGCCGCCACACAACCGACGATTACCGAACCGATCGCGCGGGGCTTCCCCCGCGCCTTGCTTGGATCATCGCCGATGGACCACCAGATGTCGTTCGTCACGGCCTCCCACCAGAGGTCGAATCCCGACGGGACTTGATCCGGGGAAATCAGGGGGAGGTTCATCGGCAAAATCTCGACTCGGACGTCTTCCGGGACGCCCACCCAAGGACCTAGCGCCTCGCGATACCGACGGACCAGAGCGTTCAAGGCGTTGATGTCGTCGCCGTTCTGGGCTTCGAAAACCTCAAGGAGGATCCCTCGGGTCTCCCGAGCGAGCCGCTCACGCTCCGAGGCGGGCACGGTCAATGGGTCCCGATTTCACTTCGAGGCCCGATGAGGAATCGCCCGCCGCATCGGGGTCGGCCTCGCTCTCCAGCCCCTTCAGAATCGCATCGAGGATCGCCTCAGCTTCGATCTGGCGACCGTCGTGGACCAATCGCTCGACCTCACGCATCCGCCGCTCCAACTCTCGGACCGATTCGCCTCGGCGGTGTCGGCGCTCGCCTAGACGCTTGATCCGCTCGACCTTCCCGGTCAACCGCGCTCGGATCGTCTCGACGTCCTCGGGCGGCTCCGACATCTCAAGATCATCCCGTTGAGGGCCGGTCGACTCCTTCCGAGCTTCGGCCAGCAGACGTCGACGCTGTTCGGTCGTGAGCACGGTGTTGATCCGGATGAGTGTCCGGAACCGGATCCGCTGCATTTTCAACTCGGTCGTCGATGCTGCGTCGATCTGCTCCTGAATCGCCGGCTCGTCGAGCCGGTCGGTGTCGAGCAGGTCGATCAGCGTGCGCTTCTGCCGTGCGACTCTCATCACGAGAGCGGCCTCCCGGATCGTCATGCCCTGGTAAGAAGACCAGGTGCAACACCTCGCGCTGACGTTCGGGCAATCGGCCCAGGAGATCGCGCATCTGTTGGCGGAGTTCACGCTGCTCACCGACCCGCTCGGCCGAGGGTTCGTGCGACGGCAGCGCGTCGACCGCTCCAGCGTGGATCGGTTGAACCACCTGACGCCGGGCGCGTTGGCGGATCAACTCCCGCGCGGTGTTTCGGATGACGCCGAAGAGGTACGTTTGAAACGTCGAGTCACCTCGGAAGGCGTCGTGGCGCTTGAGAAGGCGAAGGTAAGCCGTCTGGAGGACGCGGCGGCCAGGTCGTCATCGCCGGCGCAGCAGGTCACCGCCCAGCCGAAGCTGGCTCGATGGTGCTCGCGAAGCCGATCCCGGACTTCCGACTCGGATAAACTCATCGCCACTCCGCTCACCGCGTCCCAAGACCATCAGTCCAGCCCCGGACTTTCCGCGAGCGAGCCGAGGCGAGGCGAGGCGCCGACGAGGGCCAAACTCGAGGAATCCTTTCACAGGAACTGGTGGTGCAGGAGCCGATCTCATATGACAAGATAAGAGGGCAAGGCCGGTCCATCGGGCTCCGCCGCGATCGAGCCATGACCGCACCATCGCCCGCGATCGGTGGAGTACGAGGCACCAGACGTCAGGATATCCTGATGGACCGCAGTCAAGAACTGACGACAAACGATCCGGATACTCCTCGCCGCGACGGCGATCGTCGGCCTGCAATCTTGACCGAACAGACCATCATCTGTCGACTCGAGTTATCTGGCCAACGTTCCGATGAGGAACGGTTCACGATCACCATCGAGATCGGCGCGCCGTATCGGAGCCTCGAAGGATCTGAGGACGAGTCTGAGGAGTGGGCCTGTCCGGTCGCGATCCGCCCCCTGATCAATTGCGTTCCCGATATCCGTGGCTTCGACGCCTTCCAAGCCCTCTGCCTGGCCATCGCGCTGGTGCGCCGAACCTTGAACAACTTTCGAGAGCAAGGTGGATGGTTGATGGATCCCTCAGGGGACGATTTCGCTCTAGAAGCCTACGACCCCGCAATGAACCTGGACCGCCTCGGCGACTCGAGATGAGGAGGGCCGTTCGCACTCCCTTCCGATCCACGTCTCAATAGAGGTCCAGGGCGTGTCGGGAAAAGAACTCCCAGATTGGGTCATAGGCTTCGAAGCCGTAGTACTTGGTGCGCGGCCAGTGGTGGCCGAAGTCGTCCGAGTCGTCCTCGAACTGTAGGAGGATCAGTTCCGCACCTCCGAGACACTTCGGATAAACCTCTTGGGTGAGGATCTGTTACATTTCGAAACAATCGGTTCGGAATCGCAACCTCCTGTTCCCTCGGATCACGCCGAAACCTTATTCGTCCAGCCGACACCCAAGATTAGGGACGACACACCATGAAGGTGACCACCACGACCGCAGCCGTTGGAATCCGATGATTCGGATAACTCATTTGCGAACCCGCCTCCGGGAAGACAGAGATGATTGAAGTCTTTACATCCTTAAGACACCACCTTCTCAAAGGCGATCTCGAGAATCCGTGCTGGAAGAATGAGCCTTCGCCCCTTCGGAAAACTCGGGGCAACCTCGCTCCGATTTTCGGACAAACCCCATTACTTCGATTTCGATATTTCTTTAAGCGAATGCTTTCAGTGAGCAGACACTCTATAATCAAGAATATCAAAAACGCGAACCAGATCAGCGCCTGAGTACTCGGCGATCTTGAGGCACGCCACGGATCGGGGTCCGGGGCGCGGAGGAGCCTTGGGAAGTCGATCCGGATTCGTCGTGGAGATGGTCGTGTCCGTGGCCGAGAAGTCGAGCGTGATCCGGATCTGCCATCGAGGAAGATCTGGAGCGAATCGGTGTCCGTAGGGTGGTCCGGTCATCGGACGGAACGGTTCGCTTGGACTCGGAACGATCTGAAGGCGATTGGGCCCTGACAGTGATTGGAGTAGATCGGCCCGCTACGTCGGTCGATCGTCCGGAATTGGCCCGCGCGAGCCGGGTCCGGTGCCAAGCGCGCCAAGCGCGGTCCAGGTCGCGGGTGTCGGCAAAGCCGTAGTATCGGTTGACCGCCCGGTTCCAGTCCTTCTCCATCCCGGACTTGAGGAAGTGAAGGAACCGGAGCCGACCGTGTTGGCCGCCGATCTCGATCAAAAACCGAGTCACCGAATAGCCCTGCCCGTAGAAGCTCATGATGTCGCGGGGATACTCTTCGGTGGTGAAGAGGGTCGCCAATGGCATAGTCTTTCCGCTACGGAGCCCTCTTAGAGCGATCTGCTCATGGCGGACCAACTCGCGATGGTCTTCGCTGAGCAGCGAAGCGCCCTCGTCGGCCCAGCGCGGTAGCGGCCCGCCAAAGACGGTCGCGAAGATGGTGTGGGTCACCTCATGGGGCAGGGCCGACTCCAGGATCCGGTCCAAGCGCCCTTCGACAGTCATCTTCTGCCCGGTCATCCCGCCGCGGATGGCGAATCGGAACGTGGTGACGCCACCCGCCTCGCCCCCAGTGATCCGGACCTTGACCTGGCAAGGCTGATTCCAGTCGGGCAAGACTCGACCCAACCAGAGTTCGGCGATGCTGCGCCGTTCCCGCTCAGCGCGTTGGGCGACCTGGCGAGCAATCGCTTCGGTCGGGGCAGAGACCGCGAAGTTGGTCGTCCGGACGGTCGCAGCGGAGAGGTCGACGACCATGACGCCGAAAATGACGGGAACCAAGACCATCCAGGCCGTCGCAACGCCGGGTCGGCGGGCGCATCGTGCGGAGGAGACCAGCATCGGGGTGTTCATCCTTGAACCAGGGCGGGATCGACCGCATCGGGGATCGGCGATCCGGAGCGAGCCCGGACCATCCCGAGCGGCGTCTCGACATCTCGGAGCGTCCGTGTCCGAGTCGAGCGCAGCCAGCGGTTCGGGTTGTAGCAGAAGCTCGAGAGCCTGTCGCCCCGGGATCTCTGCATTCCGGCCGACCGCATTCTGGGCACTATTTAAACTGATCTGGCTGCGGACGAATGCCGATCAGCCAGTGTGTTGCGAAGTGTTGTCGCGTCGGGTCATGCGTCGAGGATCTCGGGTCCTCACGCGGCGGTCCTTTGGTTCATCCGGACTTGAGGATTGGTGCTCGTCGTGAGGACTTCCGGTGTGCGATCGCCGATCCGGAGCCGGCCCAGCTCGATGGGGAGTCGGGCACATGCGTGGGCCGTCTCACGTATGGCTCTTGGAGAGTGTCCCGAAGCATGGATGCGAGGGCGCTTTCACGTGATCGACGACCGACCGACTCCGTCTGTGCCCGGCGCCAGTGGGGCAGGGCCTTTGGGGAGGACGACGTTCATGACCAGAACGCGATTCCGCGTGTTCCCACCCGCTGAGCCGATCGACGACCTCGATCCGCCGACCGACCGGGCCGAGCCCGACGACGCGCCCTCGGCCGTTGAGGTCGAGATGCGGCTCTCCGATCTGTTTCCCTTACTCCGCGCCGCCTTGCACGAAGACTATCTCTGGATCCGGGACTTCCAGGACGATCGGATCGTCGTCAGCCGTGACCTCCACGAGATCCTGGCCACCTTCGCCAAACTCCGCCCCCCGGCCTGATCGAGTCCATCGCGTCACGTGGTGGTGATCAGCTTCCCGAATTCTCTCTGCGGCCTCATCGGATCCTGGATCGCTCGCCCGTTCTCCCCTCGGGCGGTCCGTCCCGCATCCGGAGGCCGATCCAGGTCTGTCCTCGAGATCATGAACTCGGGCACTCGTCCTGGTTGGCCCCAACGCGTCGGGCGATTATCCTACAATCAGATGATACCGGCCCGACGTTCGATTCCCCGACACCACTTGGCGAGTCCGATCGGCCCAATCCAAGGTCGACGACAGCGCCGCGGGGAACCGTGCTGCCTGGGGCGAACCCCATCGGATCGCGTTGACGATTCGGGTTGATCGACCATCCACGACCGCTAACTCCCTGGAGCACGATGAGCACCTCGAGCCAAGATTCCCAGGAGGCGATCACCATCGAGCACCGCGGGGAGATCACGTTCTTGACCCCTGCGCCCAGCCTGGAAAAGCTCGACTACACGATGGCCGACCCCGTCGCCGCAATGATGACCCAGGCGATCCTCGGTCGCGACGTGCCGTTGGTGGTCATCGATCTGTCGACGGTCAGCTACTTCGGCTCGGTCTTCCTGGCCGTCCTGACCAAACTCTGGAAGCAGATCTGCTCGCAGGGCGGGACCATGGTGCTGGTGGGCGTTTCGCCGAACGCCCGCGAGCTGTTGCACCTGACTTCGCTGGACATCATCTGGCCGATGTACGAGTCGCGGATCGAGGCGATCGAGGCCCTCACCGCTGACTGATCCGATCCAGCATCGCACCGCCTGGACCGAGCCCCGTCCCGGGATGACATCGAACCCGGACGGGTCTACAACGATCGAACGACCCATCGATCTCGAGACCGATGGTCTCGACTCGATCTTGGGTGTTCCCGCACGCATCCGGGGAGTCCACGCCGCAAAGCTGGCTTCCGCGACGGATTCGCCTGATCCCACATGAAATGGTTGGTCCTCCTGGACCGACTCCACCCTTCCAGCCGCCTCAATGGCGAGAACGCGATGGGCATTTACGACCGCGAATACTATCAGTCGGGATCGGGTGGGTTTAGCTGGGGGTTCTTCGCCGAATCCCCTGCGGTCCGCGGCATCATTGCCGTCAACGTGACCCTCTTCCTCGTCCAACTCTTCCTCGGCAGCCCCGAACAGAATGCCCTCACGCCGTTCGAGCGGTGGTTCGCCCTCGACTATGCGAAGATCCTGCAAGGGTTCCAGATCCACAGGCTGATCACCTACGCCTTCCTCACCCCCGAATTCGGGCTGTTCGTAGTCCTCTTCTCCTCGCTGATCCTCTGGTTCTTCGGTCCGGAGATCGAGCGTCGCTACGGGACCGGCGAGTTCCTGGCGTTCTACTTGACTGCCTGCCTGCTGGGGAGCCTGGTCCAGCTCACGACGGTCATGCTGGAGGGTCGACCCGACGCCTTAACTCGAGGCACGGGACCGTCCTCGGCGATCGCCGCGCTCATCGTGGCCGCGACGCTGATCGATCCGAAACGCGAGGTTATGCTGATGCTCCTGATCCGCATCCCGATGTGGATCATACCGATCGTCATGTTCGGGTTCGACATCCTCAACCTCATCCGCGTGGTCAATGAGCAACAGTCGCTGACGACCTCCACGCTGGGCTTGCACCTGGCGGGCGCGGCCTATGCCTTCGCCTTCTATCGGCTGGACATGAGATGGTCCCGGCTCCTCGAAAGGATGCCGCGTGGCCGTTCGCGACGCCTCCTAAAGGCACGGATCTACCGCCCCGATCCCGAGGTCGACGAGCTGTCGGCCACTCCACACGAAGCCGCCACGGCGCCCCCTGCTGCGACCGAGGAAACCGCCTTCGAGGCACGGGTCGATCAGGTGCTCACAAAGATCGCCCGTGAGGGACGCGATGCCCTCTCCAAGGATGAGGTTCGCTTGCTTGAAGAGGCCAGCCGACGCGCAAAGAGCCGTCGACGCCCCCGTTCCTGAGCACCCCCCTGCCCCTTCCGCAAACACATCAAAAATTTCGGCATTTCTTCACATCCACATGACGAGTGACACCTCCGACGCCGAACCCAGTCCGGACCGCCCCATGCCGGAGGTCAAACAGCCCTACCGGATCGCCGCAGGTCGTCCGGAACATCGGGACACGATCGTCGCCTTCAACCAACGTCTAGCCGCCGAGACCGAGTCGGTCGCCTTGGACCTGGCGACCCTAGAGCGTGGGGTTGCCGCTGCCCTCGATGACCCGACGCGCCTGCGTTACTGGGTCGCGGAGGTAGACACCGAAAGAGATGGGTGCGTCGAGGTCATCGGCCAAGCCGCCGTCACCGGCGAATGGAGCGACTGGCGCAACGGCTGGATCTGGTGGCTCCAGAGCGTCTACGTCGGGGCAGACCATCGCGGTCGAGGCGTCTTCCGCGCGCTCTTCGGTCAAATCGCCAAGGAAGCGCGGTCGCGACCCGACGTCGTGGGGCTTCGCCTTTATGTCGAGGCCGAGAACCAACGCGCCCAGGAGACTTACAAAGCTCTCGGCATGATTCATGCCGGATATCATGTTTATGAACTGATCTGGGGCCGCGAGCCATCCTCGTAAGGTCGATGGTCCGCCACCCCGGTCGCCTTCAGCGTGTCGGGAGTTCAGAGGTAAGCTTAAGCCTCCGCCGGACAGAGCTGTGACCAACGCTCCAGTAGTTCGGTAGCGCGACCATCGTCGATCGCCTCACGGCCGAGGGTAACCCCCTCGCTCAAGTCCTCGACGATCCTAACACTCCAGAGCGCCGCGGCCACATTGGCCAGGACGATCCGACGCAACGGGGGATCACCACCTCGGAGCATCTCCCGGATCCGCGTGGCGCTCTGAGTCGGCGTCGCGATCACCAACTCGGCGGCGGTCACCGGTTCGAGCCCGAACGACTCGGGCGTCCAGGTCTGCTCGACCACTGTGCCGAGCCGCACATGAAAGACCCAGGTGGGTCCGTCCAGAGTCACCTCATCGAGTCCATCGCCACCATGGACGACGACGGCAGCGACCAGTTCGTCACGGAACGACAACGCCTCGGCGACCATTCGGGCATGGTCGCGACTGGCCACGCCGAGCAGTTGGTGTGTCGGCCGCGCCGGGTTGGCCAGCGGCCCGACCAGATTGAATAAGGTCCGAAACGGCAGTTGCTTGCGGACCGGGCCGGCATGACGGAACCCGGCATGGAACCGAGGCGCATAGAGAAAGGCGATGCCCAACTCTTCCAGGCAACGGTTGAGCATCTCGGGCTCGGCGATGGGGGCAACCCCCAACTGCTCCAGGACCTCGGCGCTGCCCGAGTTGCCCGAGGCCGAGCGGTTGCCGTGCTTGGCCACGACGACCTGACCGACGGCGGCCACCACGATCGCCGCAGCCGTCGAGATGTTGACCGTCCGCGCTCCGTCCCCGCCCGTCCCACAGGTGTCGAGGACCGGGCGCTGCCGCCAGGCCGCATCGGGTCGATCCATGGCCGGATCCATGGCCGCCTTCGCCGCATCGACGGCCCCGCTGAGTTCTTCGGCCGTCTCGCCGCGACAACGGAGAGCTGTTAGGAACGCTGCGATCCGCTCCGGCGTCGCGCGACCGGCCAGGATCTCAGCAACGGCTCGTCGCGTCGGATCGACGTGCAGATCGCGTCCCTGGCTCAGGAGTTCCAGGGCCTCTCTGAGTGGGTCGAGACCGGGCTGGTCAATCGAGATGGACATCGGCATCACGAGGATTGCGAGGGGAGATGGACTGGACGGACCTCGATCGATCAGGGCCGAAACTCGGGCGCGTCGGCCGAACCGGATCGGTTCAGGGCGGTCGCGGAGTGGGGGAGCACCGCGTCCCGATCATCGACGACGACCTGGACGACCTGCTGGCGTCGGTTGCGCCAGAGAATAACTTCGGCAGCACGACCGACCTGAGTCATCGAGACAAGATTAATCAAGTGATTCAGGTCCCGGACGAGGATCCCGTTATATCTGAGGATCACGTCGCCGTCACGGATGCCTGCACGTTCGGCTGGGGCACTGTGATAGACCCGAAGCACGAGAGCCCCGTGCGGCTGTCCGAGCCCGAGCCGAAGCGCCGAGGCTGGATCGAGGTCGTCGAGGCTGACCCCCATCGCGCCACGGACGACCCGCCCGTTGGCCACGAGTTGGTCGAGGATCCAGCGGGCCAGATTGATTGGGATGCTGAAGCCAACGCCCTCACTGCCGCCGCCGTTGGAGGCGATGGCGGTGTTGATGCCGATGACCTCACCACGCATGTTGACCAGCGGCCCGCCCGAGTTACCCGGGTTGATCGCCGCATCGGTCTGGATGAAGTCCTGGTTGACCACCCCTTCGTCGCCAAGTTCGGGCTCATAGCGGCCCCGAGCGCTGATGATTCCTTGGCTGACCGAACGTTCCAGGCCAAATGGACTACCTAGGGCCAAGACCCACTGGCCGACGAGGACCTGATCGCTGTCGCCCAGCCGCGCGGTGGGACGCTCGTAACGACCCAGGCGCAGGACGGCCACATCGGCCTTGGCGTCGGAGAGGATCTGGATCGGCTCAACGCTCATGCCATCGTGGAAGGTGATCGTGATCTCATCGAGTTGGGCGCCGTTGACCACATGATGGTTGGTCAGGACAAAGATCCCGGCGTCGCGCTCGCTCCGAACGACCACACCCGAGCCGGTCTCCTCGAAACGGCGAGGGGGTCGATCCGGGCGCTCGATCCGCTTGACCGCCACGATGTGCACGACGACCGGCGAAACCGCCTGGGCCACCGCTGCGAAGGTCCGATCGACCATTCGGAAGTGCTGCTCGTAGTTGCGATCCAGTTGCGCATCGCGTCCCGCCGCATCAGGTGGCAGTAATAACGGGTCACGCGAATCGTTCGTCGCACGGCGCTGGTCCTCGACCGGGTCGATCTGGGCGACCACCTCGGGCCGGATCTGATCCCAAGCCAGTCCCACGACGAGCCCGGCTAGGAAAACCGTCAACCACGAGATCGGCCGCTTGCTCGCACGCTCGGTCATCACCTACGACCTCAATCGAGTGTTCGAAATCCGCCCAGCGCGTCTCTCTGGAGACATACGGCCCCTGAGACCGGGATGCGTTGTCGCTCGCTATTTATACTCCGCAGGCGGTCCGTGTCAAAACGAACACCAGCGGCCGAACGTGATCCGACTCGACGCGGGGCAGATTTCTTGCAGATCGAGGACTTCTCGGACAAAGATGTCGACTTAATAGATCAAGAGAGACGAATAGCGATCGGGACCATGACCAGAGACGTTCGTTACGCGACGATTGTCCGCGGCTCAACGGTTCGATTCGCTGATATCGACCTCGATGTCATTGAGGTTGACGTCGGAGGAGTCGCCGTCGTCGAAGCTAGTATCTCCGACCGAGGCCCAACGCGGATCGGCCGCCGGCCGACCGTAGAACCCGCCGGCTTCCTCAGACTTACGCTGACACTCGATGCAGGTGGCCGTGTAAGGCAGCGCATTGAGCCGGGCCGGGGCGATCGGCCCGTTGCAGTAGTCGCAACGCCCATAAGTGCCCTGCTTAATCCGCGCTAGGGCGTCCTCGATCTTCTCCAACTCGCGGCTCTCGATCTCCATCAACTGCGAATTGATCTCGTCGTTGGCCGCATCGATGGCCGCGTCGACGTTGTCGCCGACCTCCATCGAGGCCAACTCCCGGAACGACTCCAAGTCGCCGTTGAGGGCTTTGCGTAAGGCATCCCGGCGAGCTAGCAGTTGGTGGTGTAGCCTTGCAATCGCTTCCGACTTGCGTGCCATCGTTCTAATCTCCCCCTGAATGTCGTGGTGGTTCTCGTGTTGCAAGACAGGTGGATCGGGCAGCCCGCAAGACTCATGCGACTGGCCCTGCGATTTTGATGCCAACCCGCCTGAGACCGATCCGTGGCGATCGGGACGTCCCTAAGCCGACTCCGAGATTCGTCCCACGACGCGGACTCTGGCCCGAATTCACCCCAAGCTGATCCCCCCATCCTCACGCGTCCGTGGGGGGTTGCGATTCGATTGTGACATGACGTCAAGGGCAGATCGCTCGAGGATCCATGCAACCAACTTCGGTTCTACGTTAGAAAACGGTTAGTGTTTGCGAAATTTCGTGAAAAGCAACTCCCGGCCAGCCCCTTCTCCGGACCGATGCTCACTCGACTTACTCTACGCCTGACGTCCCGACCCATGACAGGTGCAAAACTCGTAAGAAAGTCGGAGGCTACCCTGCAGAGTGAGCCACTGACACGCCATGATGTCTTGGCGTGAGGAACTCCGGCATCGCAAGATTCTCGAGGGGCGTCACCAACACAGAACTGCCGCGATGTCTCAGGTTCAGAACCAATCTACGTCACATTTCCTGGGCGTGACGCAGATCGGGAAAAAATTCGGTTGAGAGGCCCATCATCCGGCTGAACCGGCACCACTGGGCGAAAAACAAGCGGTCGTCCGACGTCCAAAGGTTTCGATAGGATCAGTCACAATACCCTGTCCGCAATGGAAACCTCAGACATCACCGAGCAATCCGGGGTTCGGATCCGTCAGGCTGCCGACCTGCTCCGTCTCAAGGTCTCGAGGGGATCCGGAGACCTCAGAGAGCCGGGACATTCGTGAAGTGGCTGATGACGACGGGTTCCCCGAATCCGGGCCGGGTCTCGAAGTTGATGTACTGACCGGCGCTCCGACGCCCGCCGTAATACCATTGTTCGATCGACAAGCCTTGTGAAGATAAACGACGGACCTGGTCGGGAATCCCCGTCTCGGAGCGGATTTGGAGTCGAGTCCGGCCAAGCAGACCGGGATCGGGGATCCCAAACTGGGGCTCAGTGGCCGCCTCGAGGTCGAACTGCTCACGACTCGGATCCTCGTCCGGGCGTGGCCAACCCAGTCGGACCAGGACCTCATAACGGGTCATCCAGACCCCGCTGTCGGGTAGGAAGCGGACCACCCACTGACCGGTTCGGTCATCCAAATCGACCGACTCTAGGCGGGCTGCAAAGATAACCCGACCGTCCTCAGCCAGCGGTTGAGACAGGATTTCGAGTCCGTCCAGATCGAACCGCGCGGTCCGGTCCGGCGTCGGGCCGACCCCGGTCAGGATCCGATAGCCCAGCGTCGAGGAACCCGACGCGCCCAGACCCGGCAAGACCTCCGACTCGACTACGATGGCCCGGCCCCCATAGACCGCATCGAAGTAGTCGGGCCAATCCTCGGGCGGTCGATACCGCGCCGCCTCCTCGACCAGATCTTCGATCGACGGGCCCAGCAGATCGACGATGAGGGCGGACTCGGCGGCGGCCTGACGCACCTCACCAGCGACCTCAGGGTTGTAATCACGAAGCGCATCCAGCGCCGGCAGCGCCTCGGAGAGCAGGCGGTTGGCCAGATCGAACTTCCCCTCGGTCAACGCAGCGATCCCCTCCGTCTCGGCCCGCTCGATGATCCGCGGATATTCTTGATACCGACTTCGGAGCATTACCAGATAGACCGTCACTCCGACCAGCGCCATGACGAACAGGACCGTCAACGGCATCCGATATCGGGCCAGTGTCTCGAGCAGGTCGGCACCGCCCACCGACTCGGTCTCCGGTTCCTCGGCCGGGATCGGGATCGATGCTGACGCGGGGGCAGGCCGCGGTCGTCGCGTAGGAGGCACCGGTCGACCGTCGGCTGGAGCGCCTGGCTGAGGGCGAGCTTTCGGGGATCCGGGGCGGGGAGGACGTTGGCCGGCCAGGGCCCGGCTCGAACCTTGGGGATCCGACATCGAGGTAGGGCCATCGGCATCGGGGTTGGTCTCCGCGTGCAGATCGTCCTCCCAAGGAACTTCCAGGTCGGCGTTCAGCGAAGCGCTGGCGTCCGAGCCGTTCGGCTCGTCGGCATGTTCGGCGGCGCGGACCTCATCGGGATAGCTGATCTCGGGATAGGCCGGTGCGGCGTCGGCAAGCGTCCGTGGGGTGCGCTTCGGCTTGCTAGGAGCGAGAGCCGGAGGCTCGGGCAGTGGGCTGATCGGCAGCACGAAGACGCCGACCTGGTTGCACGTACAGTTAGGGCAACGGACCACCTGGGGAGATTCGGTCCGGTTGCCGTGCAATTGGTTGCCACCGGGACAGAGGACCCGGTAGCGTTCGGTCGTCTTGGGACGACTGCTGGATCGACCCTGGAGGAGGCGTTGAGCGCGGTCGAGCAGGTTCACGGCCGACAACCTCCGGGGCCTGTCGAGGCCAACAAGGAGACCGATCCAAAAACCGACACGAAGTCGCGTGGCCGGCATCGGCGAGCATCACGGCGGAGCCATGGACGTTATCAGGCATTATGAGTCGCCCGGCCAGCTCGGACAACCGTCGTCGGCGCGGCCCTCTGGGACGCCCCAAGGCCGATCAAGGCGCCTCGGCGACGACCAATGGCAGGGCCACGTCGAGCCGAGCCGGGGCGCGACAGAGCTGGTCGTTGCACGCCTGATAGTCAACCGTCAGATCGATCGCGGTTGGCCCCGATGCTTGGGTCTCTCCCAAGCGAATCGACACTCCGATGACGACTCGACCTTCGTAGAACGCGACCTCTTCGTCAGTGCCGGCCGCCTCCAGCCGCTTGACAACACCCGACGGGTACTCGACCTCGACAACCTCGAAGGCGGCGCGGGTTTGCGAAGCCGGTCGGACCACTGTCGGTCGGAGCAACTCCGAGCCGGTCGGATTGGCATAGGTATGCCACCCCTCGGCGATCGTCAGGACGATCTCCGCCGCGATCGTCTGGCCGGGCCGGACTGGATCGTCGCCCCCGATCCGCCGGATCTCGCCTTCGACCAGAGCATCGGCTTCGGCTGTTGTGTCTGAGTCCGAGGGGGAGGGGCCGCCCAACTCGAGGTCGATTCCGAACCTCGGAGCGCCCCGACCAAGCCGTTCCCAAACCTCCGGCTCGGCCGCCGCCAGGTCCTCCAGGCCAACCAGCATCAAGGGGAGCGAGGCCGGCGCCTCGGTGATCAACGAACTGAAGCCGCGAACCGCCTCGACGGCCCGATCGATCGACGCACTGCGATCCGCCTCGTCGACGGCCAACCGCGCCAGTGCGATCTCGTTAACCAGCGCCAAACTGTTGCCGGTCGGCAAGACTCCGTCAGCCGAACGCTTCGGACGCGCGATCAAGTCTTCATGATTGCTCGGCGTTTCGAAGTAACCACCGTTGACCTCATCGCGAAACTGTTCGACCATGCGTTTATGGATTTGACGCGCTTCGCCGAGCCAACGAGATTCCCCAGTCGCTTCATGGAGCCGGAGCAGACCGTGGGTCAGGGCGGCGTAGTCGAACAGCATGCCGGTCTTCTCGGCGCGGCCGAGCCGATAGGTCCGCCGCAACCGGTCGTCGTCGGCCCGCATCGTCTCCAGCAGGAACGTCGAGGCCCGCGTTGCCCGCTCGGCATACTCGGGTTTCTCGAAGACTCGAGCCGCCTCGGCCAGGGCGGCGATCATCAGGCCGTTCCAGCCGGTCAGGACCTTGTCGTCCAGCCTCGGTCGTTCGCGAGTCGCCCGCGCCTTCCGGAGCGCCTCGGCGGCCGGCTCCAGACGATCCCGCAACGCCTCGAGCGTGACGCCCTCCGCTTCGGCCAAGATCGCCAGTTGCAACGGCTTGCGGAGGATCTGATAGCGCCCTTCGAAGACCGGCGCCTCGTCGATTCCGTAGGCGCGTCGGAACAGCGCAGCGTCGGGAACTTCGCCGAGCGTCTCGGCCAGTTCGGCTTCGGTCCAGACATAGAAGCGCCCCTCCTCCTCGTCGGTCTCGGCATCGAGCGCTGAGGCGAACCCACCCTTGGGCGTGGTCAGTTCGGCCGCCACGTAATCGAAGACCGACTCGGCCTCGGTGCGCCAACGTGGGTCGCCGGTGACCTCGTGGGCCAAGACCAGCAGGCGCGCCAACTGGGCGTTGTCGTAAAGCATCTTCTCGAAATGCGGGACGGTCCAGGTCCGCTCGGTGCTGTAGCGGTGGAAGCCGCCGACCAACTGGTCGCGGATTCCGCCGCGGACCAACTCGTCGAGCGTCTTAAGGACCATGTCGAGCGGCCCGAACTCGTCGGAGCCCGGCGCCTGGCCTGCGTTGAGGCGGCGCCGATGCTGATCGAGCAGGAAGAACAGGTTGGGCGGCTCGGGAAACTTCGGACGACGCGGGTTGTTGGGATCGAAGCCGAAGCCGCCGTGGGCCGGGTCGAAATCCGAGGCCAGTTGTCCCACAGCGCGGTCGATGACGCGGCGGGTCAGGGCGACCGGTCGCGATTCGGCGGTGATGTCGCTGGCGCGTTGGACCAATCCGGTCAACTCGTCGGCAGCGCGGTCAATATCGGCCCGGTCGGTCGCCCAGGCCTCGGCGATTCGCTCGACGATCCGCTCGAACCCGGTGAATCCATCACGATCGCGGGGAGGCAGGTATGTGAAGCCGAAGAACGGACGACCCTCGGGCGTGAGGAACATCGAAAGCGGCCAGCCGCCGCGACCGCTGCTGATCTGGAGCGCCGTCATGTAGATCTCATCGACGTCCGGGCGCTCTTCACGGTCGACCTTGATCGCTACAAAGTGCTCGTTGAGGATCGCCGCGATCACCTCGTCCTGAAAGCTCTCCCGCTCCATCACGTGGCACCAGAAGCAGGCGCTATAGCCGATCGACAGGAAGATCGGCTTGTTCTCCGCCTTCGCCTTGGCGAACGCTTCGGGGCCCCAAGGGTACCAGTCGACCGGATTGTGCGCATGGAGCAGCAGATACGGGCTCGACTCCTCGGCCAGCCGGTTGGTGTCCTTCAACCCGTCCTCAGTGCCCGGAGTCTCCTGGCCGTCGGAGCGTCGGGCACCGCTCAGGCTCCAGCCGACTCCGATCGTCAAGGAGATCACGACGACGATCGCCAACCACCACCCCTTCGTCGCACGGCTCATCGACCGATCTCCCACCTTCGTTGCCATTCTGTGTGACGCTCTCGATCCACAACGAGCCACCAGACTACAGGGCCACCCCGCCATCCTCCAAGCCCAGCCCCCTGAAGACGACACCAATGCGACCGGGAACCTTGGTGTCAGGGCACTTCAACACCCCAGTGCGTTCGTTGGATCTGGACCTTTCGCATAAATCATTTCGTTAATAAATCTTTCGAGGTCGCTTTAAGTGTAGACTGGATAGTTCTCCCAGATTTATGTTGTTTTATCAAAAATCCAATCAATCATTTGATATTTTGCATTTGCCGCGACGACATCGGACGCATCGGGATAGTGTACAATGGCCGAATCGCGTCGCCCAGGTCTCGCCGACTCCGCGTGAATATCTCCTTTGAAACGACATGAGCACCATCAACGAGCTTGTGGAATTGGAGCCGAGGCCGATCGAGCAGACCGAGGCGTATCGGATGCTGGTCGACCGCGCCTTGGGCAAGATCGATCCGGTCCCGGCCGGGTTGCTGGTCCGGCACGTCCTGGAGCGTTGCGCGCCGGACGACTGGCCGGTCCGGACCGAGGCGTTGGCGGCGGCCCTCCGGCGGGTCGCCTCGGCACGTGATGAGGAGCTGCGGATCGCTGTCCGGCCGGGCAACGGCGGCGTCCTGGGCCTCTTTCGAACACGCAAGCTCGGCACCCGCGATCCCCGACCGTACCGGACACTCCTCGAATCGCTGGATCCGCTGGTGGTCCGCTGCGACTGCCCCGACTACCTCCGGAGCAGCTTAGGGATCTGCAAGCACGGCTGGGCAATCCTCGAGTGGATTCACGAGAAGCCGGGCCGGGTCAAGCGGGCATACCAGGACCACGAGACCCAGAGGACTCGATCCGGTCTGTTCTGGGAGCCGTACCGCCCGTTCCTCGGGCCCGGCGACTGGATGGACGGGATCCGTTGGCGACCCTTCGCGACCGACAACGGCCACGCCAAGTGGCGTGCGATCGCCGACGAACTCCGTCCGTACTTCCGCCGCCGCGAAGACGACACACGGGAACTCCGGAACACCGCCCCGCAACGTCCCGAGCGCCGTCGCGAGTTGGTCGAAACGCTCCTCAAGGCCCTCAAGGCCGAGGGCGATGCGGCCGACCCGAGCCTCGAGGCACGGCTCCATCAGGAACATACCGAGCTGACCCGGCGCCTCGAGGCAACGATCACCCGCTCCGACCTCCGCAAAGCTCTCCGGCAGATGAGTCGGCCCTTGTATCCGTACCAGGTCGAGTCGGTCGAGAGGTTGATCCGAGGAACTCGGCTGATCCTGGCCGACGACATGGGCCTGGGCAAGACGGCCCAAGCGATCGCCTCGTGCGACGCTCTATACCGGCTTGGCCGCGTGACGCGGGGCCTGATCCTGGTGCCGGCCAGCCTCAAGCCGCAGTGGCAGCGGGAATGGCATGCCTTCAGTGACACGCCAGTGGAGATCGTCGACGGCCCGCCCGAAGAGCGTCGCGCGACGATCCGTCGTTGCCGCGACGGGTTCCTGATCATGAATTACGAGCAGTTGCTCCGCGACTACGACGAGGTCCACGACTGGGATCCCGGGATCGTCGTGCTCGACGAGGCACAGCGGATCAAGAACTGGGCGACCAAGACGGCCCAGCAGGTCAAGACGCTTGGGCCGTCCTACCGACTGGTCCTGACCGGCACGCCGATGGAGAACCGTCTCGACGAGCTGGCCTCGATCGTCGAGTGGGTCGACCCGTTCGCCCTGGAGCCGAAGTGGCGGCTAGGAGCCTGGCACGCTACCTACGCCGACGCTTCCTCCGGGGGTGCGAAGCCAGCGCGCGAGGTTGTCGGGGCGCGGAACCTGGAGACGATCCGGACCCGGCTCCAAAACGTCATGGTGCGTCGGATCCGTCGCGACGTCATCGCGCAGCTTCCACCGCGGACCGACATCCGCGTACCCGTGGAGATGGTTGAAGCCCAGCGCGAAGAGCACGACGCCTTGGCCTTGCCGATCGCCCGGCTGCTGGCCGCCTCGGCGCACCGCCCCCTGCGTCGCGAGGAGTTCCTCCGCCTGATGAGCCTGCTGACCTCGCAGCGCATCATCTCCAACGGCCTCGCCCAGCTCGATTTCCTCAACGTCTGGCCCGATCTCAAGAAACAAACGACCGTTAATGACGAGTTCTTGAAGTCGTTGAACAGCCCGAAGCTGCTGGTCTTCCGCGACCTGATCCGCCAGATCGTGTTGGACCAGGGCCGCAAGGTGGTCGTCTTCAGCCAATGGCGGCGGATGCTCCGCCTGGCCTGCTGGGCCC
Source organism: uncultured Planctomycetia bacterium (assembly GCA_964609385.1). GTDB lineage: Bacteria > Planctomycetota > Planctomycetia > Isosphaerales > Isosphaeraceae > CAZSSM01. The sequence continues at coordinate 6,542 of CAZSSM010000090.1, read as the reverse complement.
TCTCCGACCTGCTGGCCGACCATGGGCTGGAGGCCGGCTTCTTTACCGGCGCTGAGCGTCGGCAACGGCGCGACGCAAACCTGATCGCCTTTCACGACCAGCCGGACTTCCGGATCCTCTTCGCCAGCGACGCCGGGGGCGTCGGGCTCAACCTCCAACGCGCCGCCAACTGCGTGATCAACCTCGAACTACCCTGGAACCCCGCCGTCCTCGAACAGCGGATCGGCCGCATCTATCGGATCGGTCAGGATCAGCCCATCGACGTCTACAACCTGATCACCGAGGAGGGGATCGAGGCGCGGATCGCTGGGCTGGTCGCCTCCAAACAGGCCCTCTTCGCTGGACTCTTCGATGGGACCGCCGACGCGATCAGCTATGAGTCGTCCAGCTCGTTCCTCTCGCAGGTCCGCTTGCTGATCAACGAGGAACACCAACCCGCTCCCGACGACGAGCCCGAAGGCGACGCCGACATCGACGTGGTCGACGAGCGGATCGACGCCATCCTCCAACGCACCGATGTCCCCGACGAAGCCGTAGACGACCAAGACGATGCGCCGAAAACCGGGTCATCCGAAGGGATCGGAGCCGATGGGGGACCGGGGCATTCGGAGGACGATGGCCAGGGCACGTCCAACGAGACGGGCGGGAAGCCCCCCGAGTTCGACGAGCCCGACCCGACCCAGACCCGACCACGATCGAGACCGGTGGCTACCAACGTACTCGGCCAGTTGCAGATCAAACGACGTCCCGACGGTGGCTTGACCATCGACGCGCCCGGCGAATCGGGTGCCGCCCTGGCCGACCTCCTCGAGACCTTCGCCCAGACCCTGCGCCACGCCTCGGATGGGTCGGGCGACGACGAGCCCTCTTGAGCTGACGTTCATCGGAGACCGAAAGGCCGTCGCACCTGCGACGGCCTCGTGAGCCGGAGCAGAGGACAGATCGGATCATCCGGCTCGCCGCAACGTCTTCTCGATCTTCCCGAACCGGATCTCGATGCGTCTGACGACGGACGATTCGCCGATGCGCGGGCGAGCCGTCTTCAACCGCTTGATCGTCTCGAGTGCCTCGGCCACCTCGGGGATCTGCGACGCTTCCGTGTGCCCGGCGTGATATTCCCGGATGGCGCGCCGCAACGCATTCCCCTGGTCGTTCAGGTTGCTCGTGGCGTAAGCCAACTGTTCGCGGATCCCCCGCTCCCGGGCTTGTGACGGCAGGCTCTTGCGGAGCCGATCGAGCTTCTGAACAATGAGGTCCCTCTCGCGTCGAGCGACAATGATCCGCGCGTGGATATCGCTGGCTTGCCAGCTAAATCTCCTATGATTGTGGAGGAAAGTCAGGTAGCTCTCCTTTTCGGCCAACATCTGCTCGCCGGCCTTGATCTCGGCGCGGATCGCATCGAGCCGGCCGACGGCGACACTCAGGTCCCGGACCTGACCCATCATCCGGTCGAACTCCTGGTGCGTGCCGACGACCTGCTTCTGCAGGCCCGGGATCACATAGACGGCGCCCCGCTTGACCAAACCGTGGACTTCCAGGACCGCCTCGGCCTTGTCGATCGGGTCGGGCGTCGCGGAACCCGGATCCTCCGGGGTCGGGGTCGGCGGAGCGATCGCGGCAGACGCCGGGGCAAGGTATGCGATCAGGACAAAGGGTAGGATCGTTGACAAGATGATCAATCGTGTCAATGGCATGGGATCTCGCTTCGATCGAAGGGGTTGATGGAGGTGGGACCCGATAACACGTGGTGTGTTGGTCAGGAAGAGGACGGCAGACAGCGGGAAGAAACCGATCAGGGGAACGACCCGACGGCTGGCACGGTTGCCGACCGAGGACGCCCCCCCCAGACCTAACGAATCTCATGTCCGAAATTTTCGTCTCAAAAATTTTATTCGAGCTCAGAATCGTGGTTTCTTGCAAGACATCGTTCGATGAACGGCATATCCAGTCAGATCAAAGAGCCAATTCTACCAATTCTCTTTCTGGACATGGTATCGGGTGATAGCGCAACCGATTGCCGAAATCGTCTTCTTCGACGATCAGCATGATCTCTCCGACATCTTCATCATTGAGCTGATCAGAGCTGGGAACCCACCGATTTTCCATCGGGATGGCGCCCAGCAACCCGAGATCGTCCTGCGATGTCCGCCTCTGAGAGCTATGCCGATCCTCGATCGACCACGCGATCGCCATCATCGCCAACCAACTCGTCACGACGATCATCCCGATCATCGCCGCATAGATCATCGACTCGATATCGACCCGCGGTCCCATGCCCATTCCGCTCCGATCATACACGATCCACCAGACCAATGAGACAAAACCTAAGTGCAGTAACAATCTCGAGTATCGCCGGAGTCGAATAACGTTCAACTTGTCGGCCCCTATCCTCCAGAGAAACGAAGCGATCGGACACCGAGTCGAATCGACGTCCTCCCTCTGGAAGACCTAACGAGAACCGACGCTGGTATTTTCCATCGATTTGGATTACTTTTCCGGTATACCTCCGCTCTCGGAGATCACCGACTGAGATGATCCCCCACATCAAGAGGGTATCGCAACATGTCCACCGTGACCGGCACCGCGTTCTACGACGACGTCTTCACTGCCATTGCCCGGCGCGACCCGGACGGCTGGAATCGCCTGGTCGAGGCGAAGTACCGCGACCTGGAGGGGGTCACCCGGCATATCCTCCATGGGCATCGCATCCACGACCTGGAAACCGGCGACCTGCTCCATCTCTCCCTGGAACGGTTTCGCGAGCACATCCATCGATTCAAGATACACCAAGATCCTGAACGACCCGGACCTCATGCGTGTGGGCATAGAGCATCTAACTCGAGCCTGGGAGCTCAGGCGAGAGATGAGCCCTCGAGAACCGGACCGCCACCCGAGCGAAGCAGACATCCTGATCTTGTTGGTATTCTCCAACCTCATGCTAGACCGATATACGGAATCCTTTTTTACCATAGCGAATACGTGCACTACCCTAAAAAATGCACACATTAATATAAGGTAGAGCCGAAGATTTTGCTTCTGATTTTTTGCCAATCATCAGGCAGCTCGCCGAGGTCCACCAGTCGACGATGCCGTGGTCCCGGGGTCCGGACGCCGACCATGAGCACGCCATCGAGATGGCCGAGATGCTGATCGGGATCGAGGGGGTCAGCGACGCGGCGGTCTACAACGCGGCGTGCGCGTACTCGCTGGCCGGGCGTGCTGCCGAGGGTGTCGAGCGTGAACGTCGTCTGAAGCGTGCCCTCGAGCTGCTCCAGCAGATTGCCGGGCGGGGCTACTTCGACATCGGCCGCAAGTATGGTGAGCTTCAGCAGGACTCGGACCTCGATCCGCTCCGGAATCGGGGCGAGTTCCAGGCGGGCCTTCCGCTGCCGACCCGCGATGTCGCGCGGGGTGCCGCTCAACTACCCCAATGAAACGGGGACTGTCGATCGCGACCACCACCGAGTTCCGTGTGTGGTCGCGAGCCAGGTCTGGGCGAGTGTAGGCCGAGAGGTGATGTCTGTTCGTTGCGACGATGCGATCAGATCTCGGCGATGCCGGCGGGCTTGGCGCGGCCGTCGACATCGGATCGCGAGTTGGATCGCGCCTTCGCGTTGCGGTAGGCGATCTTGTTGGCCCGCTCGTCGGGATATGGCACCAGGCGCTCGATGTCCTCGACGCTGTATCCGTGGCTCGCCATCTCGCGACGCGTCTGGAGCCAATCCTCGGCAATCCGCCGCTTGGTTGACTCGGCCACCCACACGATCCCCAGAACCATCATCGTTCCAAACGGAATCGCGACCATGATCGCGGCGATCCCCACAATTTGGTCGCCGTCTAGCTTGGAGAAGATTTCGGTCAGCATCGTTCGTCCCTTCGGGTCTCGCCATCAAATCAGGGAATGCGCAGGCAACGTCCATACCCGCCCTATGAGGCGCTTCGCCCGACCATACCCGATATTGGTCCCGATGATCGCCCTCGAGATGTCGGGAATCCGATCGGCTGCCAGCGAGGCTGGAAGAGCGGGATCCGTCGAGGGACGTGGACGACGGATCCCATGCGGAGGACCAACCCGATCCGCTCACTCGCCACAGCCGGTCCGGTAGGCCGCGTACCCGGCCAAGCCGAACCAGAGCAAGTTGAACAAGTTGAAGAGGGACGCGAGGAAAAAGACCATGACGAGGACCCCCTTCGCGTTTTCCCGAGACGCTTCGCTGTAGAACGAAAGCCGGGCCTGGCGCTCCTCGGGCGTCAAGGCTTCGAAGGCGGCTTCCGCTTCGTTCCAAAGCTCATCCGGGTAGTCGTCGTGCTCGAAGGCATCGTCGATGCCGGGAACGCCCGGCGGCCAGGCGATCGGACGGCCTTGGGCCTCCCGATCCATTGCGATTTCGTCGGCCAAGTCGCGGGTCGCGAAGAATTGCGGGTCGACGTCGTTGGATCCCATACCCACATCTTCAGCGAGCCGATCGAACAACACGACGACCAAGACGAATTTGGCCACCAGGATAGCGAACATCGCGATCACGACGGCGATGATCCCCGGGCCGGCACCGATCGAACCGCCCGAACCGAACCGGACCCCCATGCCCACAGAGAAACCGAGGATCGAGGCGATCCAGCCAATCTCGACGCCGAGGCCCGCCGCGACGGCGACCCAAAGGATCACGCCGACCACGGCGCCCCCGAGTCCGCCTAGGAACCAACGGAGCGGCTCCAGCGGCGAGCCCTCATCGGAGAGACGTCGCTTGCCCTTCCTCTTCTTCCTCTTGCTCCGGGATCGTTGGGCCTCTTCATCCTCGACGGCGCCGGACTGCCCCATGGAACTGGGCCGAGGCGGCAAGGGCGGAGCGGCAGGCTGCAAGTCCCCATCGGCAAACATGTCGTAGGTGTCGGACCGGGGCGGAGCCGTTGCTGAGGACTGCCTCGTCGCCCGATCGTCGGCCTCGTCGAAGCCGAAGGGATCGAGGCCCGGGGCGATCGGCGGGGGCTCCGAGCCGGTCCGAGCCGCCCCAGCTCCGACCGGAGCTGCAACCGCTTGAGTGCCGATCATCCGCGCGGGGTCGATCAGGATCCCTCCAGTCTAGCAGGCTTTGCAACGGATCTTGCGCCCAGCGAGTTCGTCGGGCACCCGATAGCTTTTTCCACAGGTCGGACAATCGACACGGATCGTCATGTTCAGTCCCTCCTTCGCGACAGGCCAGCATGGCGGAACCCCTCCACGCCCGAGTCCAAGACCTGACCCGTCTTCGAGAACTCAGGACATCGACATTTCAATCGGCATTTGCGTTCGCAATGTAGCTTGTTGGGTCCGGAGAGAACCCGGGGCCCGTCACAACGCGACGCGAAGGCGGGCCGTGCCGATCCCAACGATCGCACAGCATCCCGATGCCTTGTGAAACGGGAGATTCGAGGCAAACGGGCATTGATGCGAAGTCAACTCGATTTGGATCACGAGGACCTGGGAGTGTGTAAGGTCGACTCCATCCTAGCAGGCACGAATCAAATCGCTAGGACGTTCCGGCACAACCATTCCATTTCGCTAATGCAATGATTCCCAAGCGGCCTCTTCCGTCGATCGAGCACAACACGTCAGAGCGGGACCAGTCGGACGATCGGAACCGAGATAAGCCCATCCCGAGCGACGATCGACCCGGACGGGTCGAAGATGCGGAGAAGCCGCTCTGTCGAAGGATATATGAAGGATGATCGCTCGCGAGCAAACCCGGGCGAACCCACACGAGACAGTTCCTAGCGAGTCCCGATCGGCGATCCATCAAGCCCTCGCCAACCTTGCGGTCGTACAGTGCGAGGTCTCCCGCTTCACCCGGAAATCGGCAGGATCCCGGGTCGGAGTCCGGTCTCTTGGAGAATCGGTCATATGCACGACCATCCCCGGCATCCGAAAGCGCCGTGGCCCTCGTAATCATAAAATCCTTCAAATTTCTTCGTCTCGGTCTTTTACTAACGGGAGGACAATGCTAGGATCGAACCGGCGAGATCGATTCCAAGCTGGGACGTCTGTTCTGAGACGCCTAACTCTGGCGACGGTTTTGCCTTCTGTTCCTGTTCCGTGCGTCATCGGTTGATTCGTCCCCCGACGATCGACCACGCACGGCTACGTTTGCTAGGTTCCCCGGGACGTTGACCTTGAGCAAGAAGCTATATGTCGGAAACCTGTCCTTCCGCGTGACGAGTTCCGAGCTGGAAGAGTTGTTTTCCGAATTTGGACAGGTCCTCAGCGCCCAAGTGGTTGAGGATCGAGAGACGGGCCGAAGTCGTGGATTCGGCTTTGTCGAGATGAGCAATGAGTCGGAGGCGCAGGCCGCCATCGATGGACTCCACGACCAGGACCACCAGGGTCGTCGTCTGACGGTCAATGAAGCCCGGCCGAGGGAACCGCGTAGCGGCGGCGGTGGCGGTGGTGGCAGTGGTTTCCGTCGCGGCGGCGGTGGCGGCGGTGGCGGCGGCGGCGCTGGCGGCGGCGGCCGCGGCGGGGGCGGGGGGGGGGGTGGGTGCGGGTAGGGGGGTGGCGGGGGCTGGGG
>CAZSSM010000089.1:0-27424 GCA_964609385.1 uncultured Planctomycetia bacterium | reverse complement strand
ACCGGGCGTCTCTTGCCGGGCTATCGGTGTGGTTGACTGCCTGAAGGACGGGCGCAACGGTCTGCTGGTCGAGCCGGGCGACGTCGAGCAGCTGGCCTCTGCTCTGGCTCGGGTGCTCGACGACGACGACTTGCGAGCCCGGCTCGCCCTCTCGGCGATGGACGACGAGCGACGCCTTTACTGCTGGCCAGCCGTCGCTCGGCAGATCGTCGATGCGTACCGATGCGTTGCCGGAACCCTTCCCGACAATACTTGGACGGCCCTCTACGACATCGAGTCGATCAACGCTAATACGGCCGATCCCACATGCCGATTCCGGAAGGTCCCCCATCTGCTCTGAGAATTCCGATGACGCGCGATCTGATTGGTCCTCCATCGCAGGAGTCCGGCTCCGGCGTGGCACTCTTCCTCTCTCCCCATCTCGACGACGCCGCCTTCTCTTGTGGGGGCACGGTCGCCCTAATGGTCCAGCTCGGCTGGCGGGTGGTGATCGCGACCGCGTTCACGAAGTCGGTCTCGGCGCCATCCGGGTTTGCTCTGGCCTGCCAGCTCGATAAAGGGTTGTCGGCCGACGTCGACTACATGGCCCTCCGACGCGATGAGGATGAGGCCTTCGCACGAGTCGTCGGGGCCAACGAGGTCCTTTGGCTCGATCACCCCGAGGCCCCTCACCGCGGCTATAGCTCGGCACCCGAACTGTTTCGTGGGATGGGACCCAATGACAATGTTTGGCACGATCTAGTGGGAGATCTGGCCGCATTGCGCGATCGCTTGCGCCCCGACATCGCTTTCATCCCAACAGGGATCGGCGAGCATGTGGATCACCTGCAGGTGATCCGAGCGGTGGAAACCGTACCCGACCTCGGCTCGCTCATCCTCCAATATCGAGACATGCCATATGCGATCCGCACACCAGCCTCCGATGCGGATGGCGATCCCTTGGATTCGCTCTTGCATGCTGTCGACGTCAGTTCCACGCTGAGCACAAAGCTCCGAGGAGCAGCCTGCTACACCTCGCAGATCGCCTTCCAATTCGGCGGCTTGGAGCAGATGGAACGGTCGCTGGAACACCATGCTCACAAAGAAGCTCAAAATGACACGAGTAGTCACAAATATATCGAGCAGTTTTCGATATTCCAAGGATGCCCAACGGCTTAAATGGAGCTCGAATTTATATTACACACACCAATCCAACGATCGATCGATTTATTCAGTGCCTTGACGACTAGATTAAGCCTAACGTTTGGAGCAGCCCCGAATGAGACGCTTGCGGGGGACTTAAAGGATTGGATGAAGATCAGAGGGTTCGTTTGGTCACACAATCCGTTGCACAAACCCTAGAAAACCGAAGCTCTTCGGAGTGTCGTGCGAACAAAGTTATAGTAATTCACCCGACCAAGTAGTTCGGGAAAGATCTCGCCGGAAGTCTCATGCCTGTCAGGGATTGGGGCCTCTTGCCACCTCCTGACAACCGAGTGGAAAGTCGGGGCGGGGAGATTCGAACTCCCGACCTCTTGAACCCCATTCAAGCGCGCTAGCCAGGCTGCGCTACGCCCCGAGCAATGATTATTCTAGGGAGGATCGGTCGTCCGTCAATGCTGGCCTGGAGGGTTCTGATGGTTCTCCGACACTATGCTGATCGGTTACACAAGGCGATTCTGGCTCGAGGCAATGCGCTCTGCGTTGGGATCGATCCCAGGCTCGACGCGCTCCCTCCTGTCTTGGTCGAAGACCGCATCGGTCAACTGGAGTTTCAGGAAGGCCAAAGACCCTCGTCAGTCGACAAAGGCTCACCTAGGAGTCACCTTGATCCGCCCCCTGGAAACTGTGTCATCGAATCAGGAACGGCCGTGGGTCTCGTGGAACGCTATTGTGAGCGGATCCTGGAGATCGCTGCGTCTCGGGTGCCGGTAGTGAAGTTTCAGATGGCTTTCTTCGAGTGTTGGGGCGTGCCCGGTCTGGTCGCACTCCAGCGGTTGACAGCGCGGGCCCGAAAGCTCGGACTCATTATCGTGCTCGACGGCAAACGCAATGACATCGGATCGACGGCTGTAGCCTATGCCCAGGCCTACCTGAGACCTGAGCCGGAACTCGGCCACTCCGAGCACTTCCACGTCGATGCCCTCACAATCAATCCGTATCTAGGATCCGATGGAATCCGTCCGTTCGTTGAAGCAGCCGAAGCCCATGGGAAAGGGATATACTGCTTGGTCCGCACGAGCAATCCCTCGGCAAGCGAGTTACAAGACCTCCGAGTCGAGGGGCGACCGGTCTATCAGCACTTGGCAGATCGGATCGGGGTCCTCGCCCAGGAGTATCGCGGAGAGACCGGTTACAGCCTCCTCGGAGCGGTGGCCGGAGCGACTTACCCGGACGAGTTGGTCGCGCTTCGGCGAGCGCTGCCGTTGGTTCCGTTCCTCGTGCCTGGCTACGGGTCGCAGGGAGGGACCGCAAACGACGTTGCTCGGGCCTGGGACGCCGACGGCCAAGGTGCGCTAGTGAATAGTTCGCGGGCGATTATTCAAGCTTATCAACATGAGCCGTATCGAAGCCGATTCGGTGACCGTTGGGAGGACGCCGTCAAAGCCGCTATCGAGGCAACGATCACCGATCTCAATGCGGTTCGGCCCTCGCGTTGAAAGAACGGGATCCTCTCCCCAACCCAACCTGGCCCAGTCCCATCCGTTCTTGCTAGTTCGTGGATGGCCATCGACTCAATGACTCATCAGGAATTCAGTCGACGGTAAGGTCGCGAGCGCATCGGAAGCCGAGGCACGGTTCGCGAAGGTGAGGCTGGTACCAGTTGCGGAACGAGGCTCGACATTGGACCGCTGCGGTCGCCCAGGAACCGCCGCGGACGACGTAATGGCTCTGATCAAACCAGATCGATGAATATTGGGGATAGGGATGGGCGCGGAAGCCGGGATAGGGCGCGAACCGGGAATCGGTCCACTCCCAGACCTGTCCAGCCATCGCACGACATCCGACCGGGCTGGTCGGCGCTGAGTCGAGCCGGCACGTGCCCCATTGGTGTCCGTTGAGATTGTGTTGGTCCGCGTCAAGGAGCGCGTCACCCCAAGGGAATCGGCGTTTGGAACCGGATCGAGGATCCCACGAGGCAGCCGCCTCCCACTCGAACTCAGTGGGCAATCGGGCACCGATCCAGCGAGCGAACGCCTGTGCCTCGTGATGGCTGACTCCTTGGACAGGAACCGATGCAGCGACGGGCCGCCACTCAAACATGGTGCGCACCTGCCAAGAGTCGCCGTCAGGCCATGACCAGTCGCGGGGATGGGCGATCCCTCGAGTCCTCACCCATCGCCAACCCTCCTCGCTCCATAGGGACGGGGTTCGGTATCCGCCATCCTCGATGAACTCGGCGAATTCCAACTCGGTAACCGGATCGCGCATGATGGCGAACGGCTCGAGGGCGATCCAATGCGGCTCGCGTTCATTGTCGTAGGAGAAGCGCCATGGGAGGGCCCCAATGGGAACCGATCCGCCGGGGAACTCGATCCAGGACGAATCCGGCTCGGACAAGCCCCGATTTCGCCCCGCCAGTAGTTCCTCGCAAACGGCAGGACGACGATCCGTTTTCCGCTCGGGCGGGATTTGCTGGAGCACCGTACACATGATTTCTTGGTGCTGACATTCATGTTCATAAATTAATTCACCGACAAACCCTCTACGTAGCAAAGAATTTGGATGATCGAGCCGTACTCGGCGGAGGACCGATCTCGTGCGATCGCGAACTCTATGAAGATATTCACGAATATCAGAAATTTCCGGAAGATCAACTCGTTCTGGCTTCGAGTAGGTTGCTGGGTCGAATAGCCGCTCGAAGTCGGGGGGTCGGATCGGGTCGAGACCACCGACGTTCCGACCGACCCAGCGATCCTCGAAAGCAGCGATGTGTCCGAGGTGCCAACGAATCGGGCTGAAGTCCGGGTTCCAGGATCGGGCGAGATCTTCGGGTGCAGCGATCTGGATCAGGTCGAGGGTGCGTCGACGCGCTTCCCGGAGTCGCTTCTCCAGACCGGGAAGCCCCGGATCGGATCGAGGCCGAGGTGGAGTAAGGAGTTGCTGGTCGATCCCGCGGAAACGATCATCGATAAAACCCATACAACCGATCCGAACAAGCTGAGCCCAGGCCGGAAGCGGCGGAAAGCGGGCGGAGGTATGCCGCCCGGACGCGTCGAGATTCTCGATCGCGACGAACGACGAACTTGATGACGAGTTGGTACTGTAATAGGCTGGGACTTGTCAAGCCAGGGGCTCACCGTCAGCATCAACCTTATCAATCGGCATGAGGCATTCCGCCGCTCGACCGTCCACGCACGCAGTGTCGGGTCGAGTTTTCCTCCTCAACGACCCATCGGCTCAAGGTTCGTCATGCGCACCGAGGCCGAAGACTATGACATTTCCGGTCCCTCTTCGCTCGTGCGTCAACACATTCCATCCAAACGGGGCACTCCGATGCTGTTGGGAATTCTGTTGACAGGTGCCTTGACGCTCCTGCTGGGCGGTCGGCTCTACGGGCGTCGGATCAGCCGAGCCTTCGGCGAAGATGAACGGGCCTCGACACCCTCGACGGCACGCGCTGACGGACAGGAATACGTCGCAACGCCGACGCCTGTGGTCTTCGCGCACCATTTCGCCTCGATCGCCGGCGCCGGCCCAATCATCGGCCCGGTGATTGGTGTGCTGTTCGGCTGGCTGCCTGCCGTGCTTTGGATCGTGCTGGGGAGCCTGCTGGCCGGTGCCGTGCACGACTACTCGGCAATGCTGATCTCGGTGCGCCAGGGCGGTTGCTCGATCGCGGCGGTCGCTCGGCGTCAACTGGGCCTCAGCGTCTTCCTCCCACTGATCGTCCTGCTGATCGCCTTGATGATCCTCGTCTGCGCAATGTTCCTGATCCTCTCCGCCAAAGCTTTGACATCGGTCGTCGATGCCGAAGTGATCGGCTTAGGAGTCGACTCCTCGTGGATTGAGGTGACCGCCACCGAGGATGGTGGGAGCTTGGCCCACATTGGAGGGATCGCCTCGATGTCGGTGGTCGTCCTCACCCTGTTAGCTCCCGTAATGGGCTGGTTGTACTTGAAGCGAGCCTGGCCGTTGGCAATCTGCTCGACCTTGGCGGTAGCCGCCTGTGGGCTCTCGATCGGAATCGGGCTGGCTTTCCCGATCCGGATCCCTGAAGTGAGCTGGCTTCAGTGGGCTGGCGTCAGCCCGGCCGATTCACCCCAAACTCTTTGGATGCTGGGCCTGGCCCTCTACGGCTTCATCGCAGCAGGCCTGCCAGTCTGGATCCTGCTCCAATCGCGCGATTTTCTTAACGTACACATTCTTTATGTGGGCATGGGAACGCTCGTGATCGGGCTGTTGGCCGCGGGGCTGCGTGGGGTGCCGATCGAGTTCCCTGCCTTCCGGCAATGGACCTATGAGACAAGCGTAGGCAGTCAACCGGTCACCTGGATGCTCTGGCCTTTCCTGTTCATCACGATCGCCTGCGGAGCGTGCTCTGGGTTCCACTCACTCTGTGCCACCGGAACAACGTCCAAACAGGTCCGATCGGAGCCGGCCGTCCGCCAAGTGGGCTTTTACGCGATGCTCCTCGAAGGGTTCCTGGCCCTCTGCGTGGTAGCGGCATGCATCACTGGCCTTAGCGCAGCCCGATATGAAAGCCTGCTGCTGGAACAGAACAACCCGGTCCTGACCTTCGCTGTAGCGGTGGGAATGACCCTCCAGCGCGGTCTGAATCTGCCGGTGGCCGCCGGGGCCGTCTTCGCAATGCTCCTGCTCGAAGGGTTCCTAGTGACCACGCTTGATACGGCGATCCGGCTGAGCCGCTACCTGCTCCAGGAACTCTGGACGGCCGTGGTCGGACCGAATCCCTCAAGCATCATGACCAACGCGTTGGACAGCAACGGAAACGGAGCGATGACGCCTCCGAAATCCAAGAGCCAAATCGCGCTACTCACGCTATTGCATAGCCGTTGGTTCAACACCGGCTTGGTGATCGGTTTGACGGTCTGGATGGCATTGTCAGGGCATGTGTTGACGCTCTGGGGTCTCTTCGGCGCGGGCAATCAGTTGCTGGCTAGCCTGGCCCTTTTGGTCTGCTCGGCCTGGCTCCTTGCGCATCGCAAGCCGGTCTGGTACACTCTGGTACCGGCCACATTCATGCTGACAACAACGCTGGTGATGCTGGTGCAACTGCTGATCATCTACATGTCCGCGTATCGTGTCGAGGCGCCGGGCGAGGCGAGCATCCTTCCGTTACTTATCTTCGATGTGCTCATTCTGTCCCTGACAACGACGATCCTCTTCAACATCGCCAACAAGTTGATTCCCAACCTACTTCGAGGCCGGGAACCTCAAGAGGTCCTCGAACCGGCATCGCAGCTTTGACGGGCCACGATCGCGTGTTCACTCGAAGGCTGTAAAGGATTCGGGGCTGTTGGGAATTGGGCTCTCTCTGGGTTTTCTGTTATTGCTGGTCGAGCAGAGGCTCGGAGATTGGGGCTGGGACGGCGAGATCGACCTCGATGGGCTTCTCGGTCGTTCGTCTAGACTCATCACCGTTGTGAGACCAGGCGAACGGTAGCGGTCGGACAAGTGGTTCGTTGCTTGAGGTGGAGGTGGTCTCAGTCCGGTGATAGCCTCCGAGCCGGTAAACCATTTCGATATAGTGGTGAACATCGAGGATGGTCATTGTCTGCAGGGTGCGCAAAGCTAAGATCTGATCGCTCCAAAGGTCGGTCTCGCGGACAACGTCCTCCAATCGCGCTTGAAGCACTTGGAGCGGGGCATCACCCCCCTGCTTGAGGACGAGATCGATCCACGGACGCGCGATGTTCCAGTGTTTCCTGAGGTACCGTCGGACCGTTCGACGACGATAAGGATCCTCGATCTGGAATCCCTCCACTTGAAAGATCCGTTTCCAATCGCCACGCTTCCCGGATCGATACCAGGATCGACCATTGAGTCGGGTCGGCTCAGGCAATCCGTGCGGCAACTTGGCCAGTGGACGAATGGGATTCTGCGCGTGTTGGAACATGAGGCGGAGCCCGGTGATCGCCGAATGAAGCGAGGCGATGTCTCGGTAGTCGGTCAGGTAGGCGGTGACCAGGGCGCGAATGACCTCGCCGCTCCGACGCGCGAAGAGGGGGAAGTCGCGTGCCAAACGTTCGGGGAGGTTGGGGAAGTCGAAGCCGGTCTCGCGGAGCCACTGGCCGATCAGGTCGAGGCGCTCGGCCTGTTGACGCCGGATTTGGTCGGCCATGACCCGCTCGTGTCTCGAGGCGCCAATGTAGTCGAGATCGGTCTCCAGGAGCGAGTCACTGCTGACGCTGAAGGGCGTGTCAGGTAGGGGCAAACCGAGGTATTCCAGGTCGAAGTTGGCGCGGAACCAGAGCGCCTCCATGAAGGCGGGTTTGCGCATCCGGTGGATTTTGCGGACGGCCGTCTCGTACGTGTCGACCATCGGCTCAGGAATTGGTGCGCTGCTCGGGCGCAACAGATGGAGGATCGTCGTGATGACCCGCCCGATCCCCCAGATGATCAGGCGGAACGCCGAGACCAGGGCATAGAGCGGGACAAGAAAGACTTTCCCACCGGACAGATATTTTTGATAAAACACATAGAGATTGATAGTCCGTATTGATTCAGGGACGCGGTGGAGCGGATAGCTTTGGAAGGCGGCACGGATGTTGGCCCGGCGGTCCCTACGAATCGCATCGACGAGTTGGTCGCCGTACTTGGTCGCGAGATAACGTTCGCGTTGGGGATTGTCGGCAAGGAAATCGGTGGCATTGAAGTCGACCGAGCGGAGCAGAAGCTGGGCCTCTTTACGGATCCGCGCCTCCTCGTCGTTGGGGGGCTCGTGGAGGGCCGCTTCACCGAGCACAGGCGGAAGATCGATCTGATCTGGCTCGATCTCGAGCCGCTGGGCTAGCCAAAAACGGTAGGCTGCGCGCCTCTCCTGGGACTCCATAGCGAGCCGGTAACGCGGCTCAGCGTTGCGGTTGTACTCCTCGATCAGGACAGCGGTGCCCTGGACGATCCGCTGCGTAATGTAGTTGAACCACACAAATGGCCCGCCGATCAGGGCCGTTGAGTTGCGACGCAGGTCGAGCTTCTCTAGCTTGGGGTCGGTCTTCTTGAGCAGATAATCGAGCCGATGACGTCGAAGGTTGTTGACCGCCACATTGCCAATCAACTGGGTGTTGGTCCGGGTATCGCTGCTGTGGAACAACGCGCCTTGCAGATAATCACGATAGAGCAATTCGACGTTTTCTTGAAACACATCTTCCCAAAACTTAAGGGTCTCGGGGGGAAACTCCTGGGCCAACTGGTGGTCGATTCGTTGGCCAAGTTCGCGGAGATCGCCGCGCCGCTCGATGAGGTGATCGTCGGCCTCGCGTAGCGAAATCTCTGGACCGAGCACACGCTCCTGGAGGAACCGACGTTGCCGTTCGTCCTGGAGCTTGAGGGTCCGGGTCTGCGAAGCGAACTGCGCCTCGACGAGCCGTTCGCTCCGCTCGCTGGCCTGACGCGCCAACGACTTGATCCAGAGCCCCAATGGCCAGAGCACGAAACAGATCGCCCCCAACACGAGCACACCGACGCCGAACTTACTGATCAGGCCCGAGAAGAACGTCTGGATTGGTCCCTCGTTGTCGAGGATCTGAAGCCCGACCAGCATCTGAATAACCAGATAGACCACCCCGGCCGTTAGTCCCAGGGTGACCAGACGGAAGGCAGGCCGCTTGGTCGTCTTGACCAGCGTGTTGCCCAAGCGGTCCAGGAATAACGGCGCGGTGATGGTGCTGAAGAGATCGGCAAAATAATAGGCCAGGTTAATGATGCTCTGAAACGCGTAGCCCACGTAATTCACCGCCAATGCGGCCACCTCGGCCGGCCCGCGTCGCCGGTTGGCCAGCAGTTGCTCGATCAAGGGGAGTCGACGGATGATCGGCAGGTCGAGCAGGCGGATATAGCGGTTGATCGATTCGACGAACGGGACACCCATCCGGAAGACGAGCCGTTCTGGAGTGATCTCGACGAGTCGCTCAACTACCTCCTCGGCACGGACGACCCGGATCTCAGTTGTTGACCGTTCGTCGATCGAGCCCGGTGGGATCGTTCGGAGTCGCGCAGCGCACTCGGGCAGGCGGAGGCTGGCGATGGTGAGCCGATCCGCCTCATTGAGCCGTTCGCGCAGAGTCGTCGCATGCCCCTCATAGTATTCACGGACCGACTCAAAGAGGAATCGGCGACGTGAGTCAGCCTCCTCCCCGTCACGTGGCTCGAAGAACACGATTTGACGGTTCAGCAAATTTTGATAACGACTAACCAGGCGATCGGTGAACCGGACGGCGAACACGAACAGTCGGCCAAGCCGCATGATCGGACGGATCACGCGGATCAGCCGAAGGAGACGCAGCAAACCGCCACCTCTCTGGAGACCGCTTCCCCCCGAGAGTGTTTGGGAGCCGCCGGCCACAAGCATCGCCTGCTCGGCCAGCTTCGCCTGATAGGCGAAGAACCCATAGGGCAGGACTGCGAAGAAGTCGATCAGGAAGTTACGACGAAAGTAGCGGAACCGCCCTTGGACCAGAGCGAGGCGCGTCCCGAACTCGGAGAGGAAGACCAGGCTCAGTGCCAGGTCGAACCAAGCCAAGCGGGCTTCCCAAACCGGATTCGCTTCGATCCACTCTTGGAATGACAACTCAAAGAAGATCTGTGCGGTGACGACCAGGATCAGGATGATAATCAGGGCGTCGAGACGATCAACGAACCGATCGCCGAAGATCCGCCGCATGCGGTGGTCCAGAGCACGTTCTTGAAACTGGTTGCGTGTCCAGCTCTGGAGCTTGCGGACGGTCTTGACGCCACGTCGAAACCGTTGCTCGCGTGGTAGTTGTTTGTCGTGGTCCTGCGAGAAGGCCGAGCCCATCTCTCGGAGTCGGACCAGATCCTCGCTGTGTAACTGGAGCAAACGGAGCGACTGCTCGGGCGGCTGAGTCTCCAAGAGGGTGTCGATGTCGTTCGACTCGACGCCGAGGACTTCGATGAGCCGGCTCCACTGTGCAGAAGCCTCCTTGGGACCGTTGAGTTGTCCAAGGAATTCGGCGGCCTGTTCAGCCAACCGTTCTCGGGTCGCTGCCAGTTCGCATGACCATTGGTCAGGAGTTCCATTGAACGACTCTCCCTTCTCGTCAGGTTGCGCCTCGGTCGGCAAGGCGTCGACCTGTGATTGAAGCCGGGTCAGAAGGAAGATTTTGTCCCAGCAGCCGAGAGCGTCGCGCGGTGGTTGATCGGCGATCGCCTCTAGTTCTCGACCAAGTCGTCGACCGAGCAATTGGGCACGGATCTGAATGCAGTCCTGGGCGATCTGGGCGCGGACCTGCTCGAGGTGGCTCGACGGGGACTGACTCTGAATCGATTGATAGAGCCGCTCGACTTCGACGCCGGCCGAGATGGCCCGGGACCGTGTCGGTTGGCCTTCCAGGCGATTAACCATCGCCCAGCGATAATGTAGGTCGTCGCGAAACCGCTCGACATTCAATGCGGTCCGGGCTGAGTCGGGATCGTGATCGGTTAGTAAATGGCTTAGATAGCGTTGATCCTCACGGAGTTGATCTTCCAAGGCACGACTGAGCCGCCCATGGTCGGAATGCTCGGGATCGAGTTCTTCGACATGCTCCAGCAAAAAATCCTGAAGTTTGTCGAGGTGGTCGACCAATTCCTGACGGATCGGGGCGTCTTCGAGAACGGCGATAGGTGATCCGTTACCGGACTCCAAAGCAGGGCGATCGACTTCTGAGGCGGCCCCGCGCGCTTCGCGGTTCGTTGCGGCACTGGTTCCTGATGAGCCGATCTCAGCCCCGTCGGTCGACGAAGCGCCGTTTGTCGGCTCTACCAGATGCACGATCTCCTTTTGATCGTCGAAGGCCCGACGAAGCTGGATCCCCTCATTGATGATCGCTTGGAGCTTGGGCAATACGATGGGATCGCCGGACGTCGTAGAGTTCGATGCTCCCGTGAAGGGCTCGGCGCGTTCGATCCAATGATGGATTTGCTGGACGACCGTGCTCACGATCCACTCCTCAAGGCAACCGAAAACGGGCTCGTGGTCCGGACCGAGACCACGCAAGACGGACCGAACCGGTTCCCCAACCGAACCATCGGTTAGTAGATGGGAGCCATCGTTTGGCCGGCGTCGGATATTCGTTCCCTGGCGTACTATATCCCTTTGACGAGCCAACTCCGAGGGAAACCGCGTCCGACATCGACGCAACAACCCTTGATCGTTGAGAATGCGAAGCACTCAGTTCCATATATTTGCTTGAAATATCGGCCAATCACTTAAGAGATGCATTGGGAATATGGTTCAGGAAGGATTGGCTCATCCCGAGTCCAGCTTCGATCGCCCCCCACACAGTAATTTGTAGACGAGGTGTGGGGAGGTCGCGGTTCGAAGGCCATGGGAAAACGACATTGCAGAGGGCCGGTTCCGTGGACAGCTAGCTCAGAGGTTCTGGAGCCGTCCGGTGGAATCGCCGAATCGAGGGAGGTCGTCGATCCCGAAACGATCGGCCATGCTGAGGTACAAGTTCGACATCGGCTGGGAGCCGTGATCGACGTAGCGACCGGTTTCCAGGGTCCCACCGCCAGAGCCCGCCAGGATGATCGGCAGGTTGTGGTGGGTATGTCGGTTGCCGTCGGCGTTGCCGCTACCGTAAACGATCATCGAGTTGTGCAGCAGGGAGTGGCCGTCTTCGTCCTCAATTGCCCGGAGTCGATGGAGGAAGGTGGCGAACTGCTGGACGTACCAGTGGTCGATGTCGGCGATCTTATCGATCCAATCCTGGCGGTTCTGGTGATGTGAGAGTTCGTGATGTCCTTCAGAGATTCCGATCTGCTCGAAGGAGCGGTTGCTACCGTCATGGGCCAACAGGAATGAGGCCACGCGGGTCGAGTCGGTCTGGAAGGCCAGGACGATCAAGTCGAACATCAAGCGAATGTGCTCGGCGTAGTCGTCAGGAATACCGGCCGGGGTCGGGACATCCGGGTCAGCGACCGGTCCGAACTGCTCGGCTTTCTGGATGCGGGTCTCAACCTCACGGACACCGGTGAGGTACTGGTCAAGTTTGTCGCGATCGGCCGAGTCGAGCCGACCTTGCATTGAGCGGGCCTCGTCCATAACGAAGTCGAGAATCGATCGCTGCTCCTGTCGACGTCGTTGGAGATTCGCCCAACGCTGGCCCGGCGATCCCTGGCCGAAGAGCCGCTCGAAGGCAAGGCGTGGATTGACCTCTGGGGTCATCGGCGTGGTCGGCGAACTCCACGAGACGTTGAACTGATAGGCGCAGGAATAACCTGAGTCACACGCACCAGACTTACGGACTGAGTCGCAAGACAGTTCGAGTGAAGGGAACCGCGTCAGGTGTCCGATCCGCTGGGCGATCTCCTGGTCGATCGAAACACCGGCCCGGATGTCGGTGGCACTCTTGTTGAGCCGGACGCCGGTCAGGAAGACGCTGTTACCTCGCGCATGGTCACCGGCCCCGTCGAGCCGGCCGGTCGCATGGGCATGGTCGAGCCCACCGAGCACCTGGATCAGGTCGCGGTTCGATTCCAAGGGCTGGAGCGTCCGACTCATCGCGAAGTCGTGGCCGGTCTGGGACGGCCACCAGGTCGACGGAATCGATCCGTTGGGGAACAGAATGAAGGCCGTGCGGAGCGGGGCCCCTTCGGAGGTCACTCCCAAGGCCGAGGCCGTCGTCCGTGCTGAGGCCATCGGCCCCTGCAACGAGGCCAAGGCGGGAAGCGCAACCGCCGCGCCCAGACCACGAAGCATCTGTCGACGAGAGAGCCGGCCGTCGGCCGAACGTTCATGATTGTTCGCGAGCCCGCTCATGGGGAAGCACTCCTGCTAAGTCGTGGACCGCCTCAGGCGGTCGGAACTAGGGATCGAGGTCATGCCCAGCGTTGATTTGTCGATCGGTTGGTTCGGTGACTACCGATCAGGATTCGTTCGAGGCGATTTCAGGGTGGTTGGAGGGACGTCGACGCTGGAAGGGTGCCGACTCCACGATCCCGGTGATCAGTGCCTTAGCCGATCCATCGGTCGACTCCAAGCGCTCGACCAGTTGATCGACCGTGTGGACATCGGACGGCTCCAGGCCACGCCCCAACGCGTAGGTCAGAAGCTTCTCGCTCAAGCAACGATAAAAGTCGCGTCGACGTTCCTGTATCAGGATCCGCTTGAGTTGCTCGATCCCCTCGAACGACTCCCCGGTGACCAGCGTGCCCGAGGCATCGATTGCATTACCACGCTGTCGCTCCCGGTACATGCCCAATGCATTGAAGTTCTCGAGAGCTAGGCCGAGAGGGTCCATCCGTTTGTGGCAAGACGCGCAGAGTGGCTCGCTGCGGTGCAGCGCCATGATCTCGCGGACCGACGGATTTTCGCTTTCGATCTGACGGCCAGCCTCCTCTAACGACGGGATGTCCGGCGGCGGCGGGGCCGGCGGCGTGGCGAGGATGTTCTCCAGGACGAACAGGCCACGCTTGACCGGCGAGGTCCGATCTGGGTTCGACGTGACCGTCAGGAACGTGCCCTGAGTCAGGATCCCACCACGCGGGCTGTCGGCCGGCAGATCGACCCGGCGCATCTGCCGTCCATCGACCCCATCGATTCCGTAATGCTTGGCCAGACGTTCGTTGAGGAAGGTGTAGTCACTGTCAAGCAGCTCTAGGACGCTTCGATCCTCCCGAACGATGAATTCGAAGAGCTGTTGGGTCTCCTCCTGCATGGCACGTCGGAGCCGCCAATCGAGTTCGAACTTCTCATATTCCTCCTGTGATCGCCGATACGCGGCGCGGATGGCTCGGAGTTCTTCCTGCTCAGCTTTGGTGAGGCGGTCTTCGGGCTTACGTCGAAGCTCGCGATACCTCCGGTATCTTCGTTGAGCCTCGGGGTCCGGACCGCGATCACCGTTGATGACGGAACGGGCGTTGATGTTGATCGACCAGATGTCTCGAACTTGAAGCCACTGGCCGACGAACTGCTCAATCAATTGTTCCGAACGCCTGTCGCGGAGCATTCGCTCAACCTGCTCATCGAGGTTCTCGCGGAGTTGTCCTTGCTCGGCCAACCGAAAAAGCTCGTCATCAGGCATCGAAGACCAGAAGAAGTAGGAGAGCCGGGAAGCCAAGGCATGGTCGTCGATCAGTGGGTATCGCCCCTCCTCATCAGGTTCGATCCCTTCCTCGCGGAACAGAAACCCGGGCGAGGCGAGCACGGCGATCATCGCCTGGGCAATCCCCTCTTCGAACGCACCCCCATTCTCATCCACGCTCCGCGCAATCATCACGAGTCGGTCCAGGGTCTGTTCCGGGATCGGTCGCCGATAGGCGCGGGTGCCGAAATCGCGGAGCAGCTTGCGGGCATAGTCCTGACGGGCCACAGCTCCTCGGGGGACCGGCTTGGGGAAGAAGCGAGTGTATCGCCTGGCACGGGACCGATCCTCATCGCGGGGTGAGGTCGGGACGGCCTCATCGACGATTTCCTTGGCCGCTTGCAAGTACTTCTCCAAAAGCAGCGGCGAGATCGTTAGCACATCGCCGATGTTATCGAAGCCGTGTCCAGTATCGTCGGGCGGGAACTCGTTTTCGGTATCGTAGTCGACCCCCATCAGATCGCGGATCGTGTTGCGATACTCGACCCGATTGAGTCGACGGACGGTGACTCGGCCTGGATCGGGGTCCTCGGGATCAATCCGAAAGACTGAGCTCTTGACCCAATCGGAGATCTCATCGATCTCGGCGGGGGTGGGTCCAGATCCATCGGGAGGCATGATCCCGGCTCGGATCTGCCGGAGTGCCCGAGCCCAGAGTTCGGTCGACTCGAGGATTTCGACGTCCTCAGTGAAGCCATCGAGCGAAACTCCCGCCTTTGAGAGACCATAGCCATGGCAACCATAGCAGTGTTCGGTCAGGACCGGTTCGATCCGCTCGTAATAGCGGTCAATCGCGGCGATGTCGAGATCCCCGGCCCCATGGACGTCATCGGCGGCAAGAACCGCGATGAATAGCACCATGAGTCCAAGAAACATGCCGGTCTGGAGGCTGGAGAGGGTGAGATATTGCATTGTGCGTCGTGTCCCAAGGGGTTGGAACGGATTGGCGATGAGCAATCGATCAGGTCTGGAAAATCGTATTTGGCGGATTCGTCGAAAATCCAACAACAGTAGGATACTCATTGGGACGGCGATGTCGACATCGAAACCCCACTGGTCCTTCATCCGACCAGCGATGATTGAAGTCTGGTGTCTCTAAAGATGTCTTAAGAGGAACGAAAGACGCCCGCGGGCCTCGTTTCTGAGGACCGGGGCGTTTCAGGGGAGAGTCGATCATCTTTCCATCGATCGGGAATCGGCTCCCTCCCAGATCGAGCGGTTCGTAGAAAGGTTCCAGGGCTCCTCAATCGATCGAGGTGGCTCAGGCGATCCGCTTGCGGAGGCCAACGACGGCCAACGCAACGCCGCCCAGACCGGCCAGGACGATCGACGAGGGCTCTGGGATCACCGTGCCGCTGACGAGCAGGTTGTCAAAGCCGATATCTTCGCCACCGGCGGAGGTGCTGAAGGTGACGACGATGTCCAGCAGTGAATCATCGAACGCCGAGATATCCAGGGTTGGGCCGGCGAAGTTGTCGACAAACGGGCCGCTCTCCAGGGCGTCACCGGAGACGTTGAAGATCGACTCGCCGTTGATGCTGATATCGAAGAAGTCGGCATCCTCATAGCCGGTGCTGTTGGCGGCCCAGTCAAAGTCGAAGGTCAGGTCAAGGAAGCCGGTCGCGTCAACCGTCTCGAAGCTCAGGACGATGTTGCCGTCGGCATCGTCGACGTTGAACCAGTTGCCGGTGATGTTGGTCGCTTCGACCAGGTCGACCGAGCCCGTTCCGTTAATGGCACTATCCACGGACACGTCGACGACACCGATGACGTCACCGCCCTCGCCGCCGACATCGATGGGGCTATCGGTCCCATTGGCCGAGTCTTCGAACGTGGCGGTCCAGGCCAAGCCCAGGCCCGAGTCAAAGAACGTTCCCAGAGCGGTCGTCCCGAACGAGGCGTTGGCCGCCATGTCCGCAGCATCATCGCCAGTGCCATCGAGGCCAAACGTCAGCGAGTTTCCTTCGAAATCCTGCATCGCCAGCACCGTCGATGCGGTGGCCGTTGCCGGGATGACGGACACCACGAGCAGGCTCAGAACGATGGGACTGAATACACGCAAACCCATGTGTGCAGACTCCGTGGAGCATTGTGAGTGGTCGACGTGATCACGAACGCAAAACGCGTGGGAAGAGGAGGGTGGCCCGAACCACGGACCCTGTGACGCATTCAGGATCGTGGGCAGCGCTATTCGTTGCGGAATAGAGCCGATCCTGAATTGCGTAGGACACACTATGTGAACCGCGCAGGACAAAATCAATTGATGGAGTAGTGGATGTTCTGCACCTCACGAATGCGAGTTGTTTCATCGAAACAAATCCGTCATGCAGTACCGAATTTCCAAAGCGGCTAGCGACTCTACGAGGAACAGGGGTTCGGGGTGAACTAGCCAAAGTTGATGGCTAGATGACGTCTCGTTGACAGCTACCTTCAATCCACATCCCAAGCATGCTCGTCCCTGGGCTGATCGGACGACGCGATGTGCTTTGGGATTCCGGGATCTCGGCTCGAGATCGGAGTGATCCCGCGGTGCCTTGATGCAACATTCAATTCCAACTAAAATTTGGAACCAAAAAGGAACTCGTCCGAGTGGACGTTTCCGATGGACCGCATCGCGGGAGTGATCCCGTCCCCGACCGCAGTCGTGTCCCGAACGAAACCTGAGGGTGAGGTTGTCATGCTTAATGAATCGAACCATCTAGCCGCGATTCGCGAGAAGGTCGAGGCGGGAGAGCGACTGAGCTTCGAGGACGGATTGGCCTTAGAAGAGACTCGCGACCTGTTCACGCTCGGCGAACTGGCCAACCTAGTCCGCGAGCGGCTCAACGGTCGGGCGGGCTACTACAATGTCAACATGCACTTGAACCCGACCAACGTCTGTGTTTACAAGTGCGATTTTTGTGCTTTCCGCGCTGACCTCGATGATCCCCGCGGCTACGTGATGGACCACGACCAAATCGCAGAGCGGGCCCAGCAGGCTAAGGACCGTGGCGCTACCGAACTGCACATCGTTGGCGGGTTGCACCACAAACTCAAGTTCGACTACTACGTCGACGTGATCCGCTGGGTCAAAGAGGTCTATCCCGCCCTGCACGTCAAGGCGTATACGGCCGTCGAGATCGAGTTCTTCGCCAAAATCGCCCGGATGACGATCCGAGACATCCTTGAGCAGCTCCGCGATGCCGGCCTGGGCAGCCTGCCCGGTGGGGGCGCAGAGATATTCCACCCCGAAGTCCGCGAGCAGATCTGCGGAGCGAAGGCGAGCACCGAGACCTGGCTGGAGGTCCACCGGACTGCGCACCAACTAGGCCTCCACTCCAACGCCACTATGCTCTACGGCCACATCGATCGAGCCAAGCACCGGATCGACCACCTCGTCCGGCTCCGCGAACTCCAGGACGAGACCAACGGGTTCCAGACATTCATCCCCTTGGCATTCCACCCCGACAACTCACGGATGGACGATCTGCCTAAGCCTTCAGGCGTGATGGACCTCAAGACGATGGCCATCAGCCGCCTGATGCTGGATAACTTCCCGCATATCAAAGCCTACTGGGTCATGCTGGGCATCAAGACAGCCCAGGTTGCCCTAGCCTTCGGTGCCGACGACCTCGACGGCACGGTGGTCCACGAGAAAATCTATCACGAGGCTGGCGCTGAGACCCCGCAGGAGGTTTCCGTCGCTGAGATCGAGCGGCTAATCCGCGAGGCCGGTCGCGAGCCGATCGAACGCGATACGCTCTATCACCGCGTCGTCCGCGATACCGGTCAATGGCGCTTGGCCGAGCGGGTCGGCCCGGTTCACGAGTTGGCCGGCGCTGGTGCCGCTTCGGATTGACCGGATCGGGACGCTGCCCTAGGCTCCCCGACGCATTGCCTGGCGAACAACCCGAAAGCCCGACCTGGTCCGATTCACGACCGGGTTCGGGCATCGACGCCTGGGCCCGCGACCACTCGAAACCGATCGCCTCGCCACCCGTCGGATCTTTGATCCGAGTCGGCTCAAGGAGGAGCCTCGTTGCGCGACCATAACTACGCCTTCTGTGACCTGGTGGCCCAGTCCTTCGATTGCCCCGGACCGGTCATCGAGTTCGGCTCTTACCAGGTCGAAGGTCAGGAGGGCTATGCGGACCTCCGTGGCCTCTTCCACGGCGCGGACTACTTGGGCTGCGACATGCGGCTGGGTCCTGGCGTCGACCGTGTCGAGGATGTCACCGCGATCGCCATGCCGGACGCGACGGCCGGGACCGTTCTCTGTCTCGAGACGTTTGAGCATGTCTTTCGGGTTTGGGACGCCTTCGACGAGGTCCGGCGGATCCTCAAGCCTGGCGGTCTCTTCGTCCTCACCTCGCCGTTCCACTTTCGAATTCACGGTTATCCGGATGACTATTGGCGAATGACCCCGAGCTGCCTCCGACGAATGTTGGAGGGGTTTGATGTTCGGGTTGTCGGCAGCCAGGGGGCCGAGAAGACCCCGCACACCGTGATGGCCTTGGCCATCAAGGCCCCAGCGCCGTCCGACGTCTCGGCCCGCATCGAGCGACTGATCGAGGGCTACCGCCGTCGGCTCAACGACCTCCGACGCGAACGTCCTTGGAAAACGAGGTTAGGTGAGCGGATCGGTCACCTCTACCGATCCAAGGGGGAACGGCTCCAAGCCTCGCACTATTTCGAGGCCCGCTGGACGATCGACTCATCGCTTACGCCTGTCACCGCGGCGGTCGCCTGACCGCTAGGCCTCTCGCAATCGAAGCGTCCTTGCGGTCCGGGAGGTGTTCAGACCCCCGAGCCGTTGACGATCGTCCGCGCTTGGGATGGGATAATCTCTTCCATCCACTCGCCCTCCTTTCATCGAGATCGCCGAATCGCACGGGAGTCGAACGAGGATGACCGAACCGAGCCGAGCCGAGCGACTGCTGATCCTGGGCCTCGACGGAGGGACTTGGACGGTCTTCGACCCGATGATCGAGCGCGGAGTGATGCCGAACCTCAAGGCTCTCCGCAACGCGTCGCGTTGGGGCAGCCTGCTCTCGTGCAAGCCGCCGGTGACCTCGGCGGCCTGGACCACGATGATGACCGGGTGCTCGCCGGCACGGCACGGCGTCTTTGACCATCGCTACTTCGACCTCGACGCCGACCGGATGAAGGTCAATCACTCTGGTCGCGTCCGGGTTCCAACGGTCTGGCAGCAGGTTTCCCGCGCAGGGGGGACAGTCGTCAGCCTGAACCTACCGGTGACCTACCCCGCGCCGGCGGTCCGCGGCCTTATCGTCTCGGGGATGGATGCGCCACACCTCGAGGCGGCCACCGCTAGCGCCCCGTGGTTCCATAGGCAACTGGTTCGTGAGGTCCCCGATTATCATATGCGTGTGCTCTGGAAGAACGCGCCACGCGATCGGGACGAGATCCGTCACAACGCTGAGCAGACCATCCGGCTCTTCCAAGCCCGAGCCGAGGCCGCCCTGCTGGCCGATCGCTCCGTCAGCGATTGGACGACCCTGATGGTTCAATTCCAGAACCTCGACCCGTTCCAGCACCGTGTCTGGCCCTGGCTGAACGTCGACTCGACCGGGATCGACAATCCCCCCTGGAATCGAGCCGCCGAGGAGGTCCTCCGCGGGCTCGACCGCGCCATCGGACGCCTTTGCGAATTGGCCTGTCAGCGCAGAGCGGCCGTTATGGCCGTCAGCGACCACGGGTTTGGCCCTTGTCGGGGACGGATTCATATCAACCGAGTCTTGACCCAAGCGGGCGTCGCGCGGCCTCACGGGACACTGGGTCAGGTCCGCCATCGCCTCCGACAGATGCGCGATCGCTACGCCATCTGGTCGGCTAAACGCAAGGATCCCGAGGCGCGGGTTGCCACTTACGAGCGCTCAATTGCCGGCCAGTTCCCACTCGATTGGCGGAGGACCCTTGGCTTCGCCCCACATCAAGACACCGGCGCGATGATCTATCTGAACCGCCGATCCGACCGTCGACCAATGGCCCCTCTGACCCAAGAATCGCAGTGTCAGCAGGCTCTCGATGAGATCGAGGCGGCCGTTGCTGAGGCGCGTCATCCCGAGACAGGGACGCCCCTGTTCCCCGAACGGATCCGGGTGGCCGAGACGTACCGCGTCGACCCATCTCGGGAAGGCTACCCCGACCTGATCGCCTTGCCCGTCGAGGATTATTGGGTTCGGACCAAACTCACACCCGGCGATGCCCTGATCGACCCGGATCCCAACTTGCCCGGCACTCATCGCCCTGAAGGCATCGTCCTGCTCCAGGCACCTGGGGTGATCCCAGAGCATGCCGAGACGGCCGACCTCCGCGACGTCACTCCAACGATCCTCAGCCTGCTCGGTCTGCCGATTCCCAACACCGTCGAAGGGTCGTCTCTGGTCCGGAACATTAGTCGCACCAACTTGGGATCTGTCGGTCGCGAGGCCATTCGACACGATCGCGCCGAGGAACCTCTCGGGTCAACACCTCACGCCTTCGAACACTCCGAGACCGACCAGGCCCTCATTGAGAAACGCTTGGCCGACCTCGGTTATCTCGAATGAGTGTTGAATCAAATAGGAATATTCTAGTTGGAAAGCGCCGTGAATGCGCTGGCCGGAGGCTTGCCGTACCAGACGGCGTTGGTCTGGTTACGATAGTGGAACAGGAAATCGGAGACGGTCTGACGGATGACGTAATCACGTGTGTTGCTGTAGTGCCAGACCTGACCGTTGAGGAGCACCCCGACATGCTTCTTGGGGATGTTTCGCATCCTCATCCCGTGGACCGCTGAGCGGACGATCGTTTTGTCGCTGGCCCTGACCTCGCCGAAGTTGGTCTGCTTACTGACAAAAATGAGACCCAACCGCTGCGGTGGGGGACAGGTGACGATCTCCTCGACCTCAGGGCACATCGCGAACAGTTCGTGGACGCGGACGTTCGCCCCGAAGCCACTGGGAGAACTGTTCACCCCCGTATCTTTGACAAGACTGCGGCATGTATACCCATTGCCGATTCGGAAGACATGCGCGACGAAGTGAGCGCAGTGATTCGCGCTTTTTTTATGAAATCCGTTAGGACAAATCCAATTGATCGTGCGACCCAGGTAGTCCCGATTCAGCGAGACGACGGACATATTGGGATTGCTGGGAATGTAGCCGGCGTCGTTACTCAGGCTGATCATCGTTGTCGATTCGGGAGCAACAACGCCATTGGGTGTGAATCCTGATAGCCGGCGCTGGTAGGCGAGGATCGCCTCGACGGTGCTCGAGCGCCTCGGAGACGCACTAATCTTCCCATCGGCCAGACCAGGATGGATCGACCGGACGTTCAGTCGAGCCGCGGCACGTTGCAGCAGTCGCTGGACCATCACAACGTCGTCATACCGATTCGGCATGTTGACCTTGGTCGCGAGGTTGCGTCCGACCTCTTCCTGGATCGGTGCGACACGCAATTCACAAACCATGGGACCATCATGATCAAAAAATTTGCTCATTCGAAGCATCCTCTTCAAGAGACGGGCGCGTTTGGGCGAACCCCGTCGATTTCCGTACACGAGGCCGACAAAGGCGAATTCCGTGCGATACAATACGGATCGGAACAGACCGACTTACGTCCCAACGAATCGGCCTGTGACACGCCTGAAGCAAATATCGTTCGGCTCCGCTGAGCGATCCAATCGCAACCTGGGTCGCCTGTATGTGCAAGATTCGGAATACTCCACGCAGATCTGGATACTAAGTCCTCGAGGAATGCATGCGTTGCATTCGCTCGGCGATCGAACCGAGGGTCCCGCGGAGTTGTAGGAGCCGTGTTGACCTTCCCCAGCACCGACCTTCGACGGAGATCGTCAAGGCAACTCGAGTCCCACTTCGTCTCGCCTCTCTCCTTGCTTGCACGACGGGTTTACACGCGATCAGACCGAGGAGAGGCCTCCAAAGATAGGATCGTGGAAATCCGACCGGTGATTCATACCCGAGTCGGGCCGTGACCTAGATTGCCCACGCCTCGGCAGCCTCATCCAAACGATCCATGCGATCCGCTCGACCGCCATCAGGTGGATGTGACCCTCGTCCAAGTGCTGCGACGTACCGGTTTCGTTCCGATCGCCCTCCCGAGTTTCCGGCCGAATTTACCCATCGATCGCGGGTTCTCAGCTCAACTTTGGCGGTCGTGCCGGTCTTGGCGCGCCGCCAATCCTCGTGAACGCTCGCCAACGTGAAGGAATCAACGGTTTGCCGACGTCGCCCGTATCACTGGAGCGACTGGGCATACCTGACCAAACACTCGGTCTACAAGACAAGGCCAAGTGGACAAAACAGCCTGATGGCAGCACGCATTGTATCAGCTACACAGCTCATCATGCTCGATTCGAACAGGGAAGATAATACCGATGGTGTGAATGGTGGTCCTGACTTGAATCGAGACCGCGGATCTGCAAGCGATTGCGTGATCTAACTATCCTCCTCGGCTCAAATTGCAGTTGGCTATGGTTGACCTGCCCCCACCCGTGATGCCAAAGGCTCTGTTACAAAGAGGCCTGGTCAGCGATCAAAAACTAAGCACTTTGGCTACACAAGCTGAACTTACAAAAACGGCAAACATGAATCTTTTATCACAAACCCCAGCGAAACTTTACGAACTCTGTGTTATGCCGGGGCTCATCGTCGTGGTTTCAGGGGTTGTAGCGGCCGTGCCGAGGGAGTGGGAAGGTCCTTGTTCCCGACGGCCGAGTCAATCGTTAGCTTTGCTGGCGCTTGGAGGTTCCTACGACGATGAGCAAGAACACGATCCGACTAGGCATTACATCTGCGGTGGTCCTGCTCGTCTCGGCGACCATGAGCCGAGCCGAGACGGTCGAGTTCCGACAGGGTGAAAAGGGATACGAAGCAGCGACGGACATGGAGATTCGAGGAGGCGAAACAGGGCCCGAGATCCGCCCCCAGCCGGCCCCAACGCCCTCTGACCCGTCGATCTCCGTCGACTTGGACAACTACGGCGTCTTCAGCCAAGCGTTGATCCGCTTCGACAAGATCATCGGCGACGGTCCCGGCCAGATCCCGGCTGGCTCAACGATCACCGAAGCAAAGCTCACCATCCTCGGCAACAATCCTGGCGGCGGCTCGATCTTCGTCCACCGCCTCCTGGCTGATTGGGACGCCAAGACCCTGACTTGGAACACGGCAAAATTTGCCGGCAACAGCGAGCCTGGCATCCAGGCCGACGACAAGGAGGCCACCGCCGCCTTCAGCTCGTTCCCCTCAGACCGCACCGGCGTCTTCGTAATCGACGTCACGCCGGCCGTCCGCAAGTGGGTCTCAGGCGATGCAAAGAACTACGGTCTCGCCTTCACCTCTGACAGCCCCAACGGCTGGGACTTCGATACCTGCGACGCCGAGGAAGTCGAGGCCCGTCCCAAGCTGACCGTCACGTTCACTCCTTCCATCGCTCGTTGATCGATCATGTCCGTCGATCAAACAACGCATGTGAGCAATGCGTTTGGTAGACGGACACCAACGAGGAGTTTTGAAATCGTTCCTTGGCATTTCGGGCAGACCACTACGGAATGGGTGACCCGACTATCAATTGCCCGGGCTCTCGACCGCCAGACCTGCTGAGCCCACTTCCGCTGGGACTTCCAGTCGATGATCAATCGGTCGCTGGCAGAGAGGCGGTAGGAGCCAAGTTCATGAAGCACTGTGGGTGGCTCTACGCCAGGTGAGTGCGGTACCACTCGGGCAGGCTGGCCCGAACGACACTCCGGCTCGATGTAATCAAACGTTCGGCGCTGACCCTGCCTTGGCAGAAGGCGATGCATCTGAAAGGTCGCTCTCAGATTCGATTGAGGACGCGACGCTTGGAGCGGACCGAGCTGCAGTCGGCGCAAAGGCCGGTGAGCATAAACCGGTGCCCTTGGACGCGGAAGCCGTGCTCGGCGGCGATCTGCTCGCTGATTCGAAGGATATCGTCGTTGCGGAACTCGATCACCTTATCGCAACGCTCACAGTGCATGTGATCGTGTGCGGGGTATCCGTAGTCATGCTCATAGGCGGTCCGGTTGGTCAACCGAAGTTCGCGAAGCAGTCCGGCCTCGACGAGCAGTCGGAGCGTCCGGTAAACCGTCGAACGGCTGACCTTGTGGCCGGCGTTGTGGAGGTCGGCCACAAGTTCGTCGGCATCGAAGTGCTTGTGAGCATCGAAGATGTGGCGGACCAGCGTCTGCCGAGGTTGGGTGAACTTGTCGCCGCGGATCTCCAAGAACTCGCGGAACTTCGCCTCAGGATCGATCGCACGTTCCAGGCTCGGTTCGATATTGGCGGCATCCACGGACGAAACCCTTCACAACGACCCTTGGCGAGCTTCCAAACAAGAATGATTCTCCAGTGGTCGATTGTATCATCGCTCGCCGCCCGAGACCAATCCGACCCGTGATCCTGTGATCGTGAGGTTCGGTCTGGATCGGGCGGCTCGGTCGCTGTTCCGTTTCCACTCAGCGTGGGGTGGCCGGATCGGGCAGCCTCGGGGCGTCCAATCGGGGCGCCGGAGGCGCTACAGCATTGGGTACCCGATGTGGCTCCCAGATCTCCTCAGCACCGGTCCCGATGGCCGACCCGGTCGGCTCCAAGCGATCGTTCGGTGGGACACGGCCTTCCAAGATGGCGCGGAAGGTTTCGATGGACCGGTGCAACCGAGCGATCCGCGTGTCGCAGCCATCCAGATTGCCCGAGTACGATAAGGCACGGGCACGGAGCCGACCAAAACCCCGTTGATAGAGAACAACGTGGATCTGGTCGATCATCCCGTGCGAGACACCGCCGCAATGCTCCAGGTTCCAACTGTCCAAGACCCCCTCGATCGCCTTGGCCAGCGGCTGTAACGCTCGAGGATCGACCTGATGGACCCCCCGAGCGTCGAGGACCGTCCCGTCCTCGAAGACCTGAAGAAAGGTGCCGAACCGCTCGCCCTGCTCAGATCGACCGATCAGGACTTGGGACAGCAACGGGTCGGCTTCGGTATAGGGTCGGCTCTCGACCCGTTCGCCCTGAGCGCGCCGGACTCCGGTGGGGACGGGCGCACCGCGACCGTCGAGCAGATCAGGTTGAGGCGGCTCCAACGCGCCATAAGGCAACGTCTCGGGGATCGGGTAGCCGGGCTGGTTCGGGATCGGTTGCGGTTGAGGATACGACGTCGGCTCGGACTCTCCTCGCCCGTTCCATTGGAAGAGGCGACGAAACCAGCCCCCCGATTCGCCCTGAGCATGGGCTTCGCCAGCCATCGACCAGACTAACCCGAGAACCAGTAGACCCAAGATCGAACGGCCGATCGCCCTGAGCCGTCGACTCCCGACAGGTTGCGTCCCCATCGTCTTCCTCCTTGTCGCTGGACGCTGAATCGATGATTCGTGAGGCCGAGAACCTTCGGCCCTACTCCTGAGGAATCGAATGGTCGGTTCGCTGGCTCCAGCAAATCCTCCAGATATCCCCAATTCTGTCGAATGCCCTGAGCGCCCGGTCGATGAGCCAGGTGACGATTTCCGACGGTCGGCTCCGACGCGTTCTAGTCTGGCCTTGGAGGATTCCCTCCCGCGTCACGGACGTGAGTGGAAGGACTCTCAGCAGGTGCAACGCGTCCCTCGTTGCTGCGGTTGGGGATCGGATCGCGATCAAAGCCGCTCCGGATTGGCCACGGCACGAACCTTCTGGATCAGGACCTCGGACATGGGCAGTCAGACCGGCCTATCGGATCCGAGCGGACCGGACTCGCATCGCATGTCGCCGCCGCTCTCGACCGTCGCGACCCAACGGCTGGAACGGCTCGAGCGCGAATCGCGGCGGATCGTCAAGCAACGCGATTCGGTCCGGGCCAGTCGGACCGCATCCCAACAGGTTGGCTCTCAGCGCCGATCGGCCCTGGCCCAACCCACTCCGACTCCATCGAATGGCACCGTTCATCCGGTCCAGGAACTCCGGGAGGCCCTCGACCGCCTCGCGCGCGATGCGGTCCGCAACGACCGCGAAGCCCGACGCCTCCATAAAGATCTGAAGGACCTCCGTCGTCAGTTCCGCTACGCGCAAATCGCCCTGTCGGTCTCGACCTGCCTCGTCGCAGTACTTCTAATAGTCCACGTCGTCGAATGGCTCGGTTCTCCGACCTCCCCAGCCCCGGCCGAGACCCAGAGCACGATCGATCTGCTCAATCTCGAATGAGCCAAACTCCAACCCGCTTTCGCGCAACGGGTTCGTCTCCCACCGCCTTTCGTTCCGATCGGAATACCGAGGTACGGAGACGTCGGCTGGCCAGAAGAACAGGCTCCGCGTATGCTCAGGCGACGCCTGTGCACTGGGCATGGGTGTGGCTGAACGATCGGGAAGGAGCCTGGACAATGAAGCTCTACACCAATCCCCGCTCGCGCGCGGCGCGGGTTGAGATTATGCTTACCGAACTCGGGGTCGACTGCGAGCGTGTGCACATCGACCTGGAGTCGAAGCAGAACAAGCAACCGGACTACCTGGCGGTCCACCCATTGGGTCAACTGCCCGCCCTGGTCGACGACGACGGCCGAGTCCTCATCGAGTCGGTCGCCATTTGCATGTATTTGGCCGAGAAGTACATCGACAAGGGGCTCGCCCCGACCCTCAACGCGCCCGAACGCGGGGCTTACCTCCAGTGGTGTCTCTACACGCTGGGTACGCTCGAAATGGCGATGGTCCGGCAAGCTCAGGTCAACGAGGGAGGGGAATCCAAATCGTACGGCATCCCGTCGCTGGAGGAGGCCTTGCGCGTCGTCAATGACGGGCTCGGCGACCGAGTCACGCTGCTCGAGTCAGGTTTCTCCTGCGCTGACGTCGTGCTCGGCTCCACGGTCCTCTGGGTGGAGATGTTCGGCATGGACGTGCCCCAGGGGGAAGCTTTGAAGCGCTATAAGACCGCCTTAATGGCCCGCCCCTCATTCGCCACCAACCTCGGCGGTTGAATCCGATCCGGCGATCCGATGCGTGACACACTTGCCCAAGGCGTCAGGATCGGCGATCATAGCCAACTGGTTCGTTCAGCTCGACGCGTTGCGTCGAGGGCGGCGTTGCGCCGCCCGTGCGTCCGACTCCACATGCCATACAACGAAGGCTGTTTCAGGCCCGCTTTCCCGCTGCGGCCGTCTATGGGTGGGGCGGGCCTGGGGCAACCGC
>CAZSSM010000088.1:0-27431 GCA_964609385.1 uncultured Planctomycetia bacterium | reverse complement strand
GGTTGACAAAGGCCTCGGTGGGGGTGCTGAAACCGCTCAACACCACCCGGTCTTCTAAGGACTGCACCAACGGAACGTACGAACGGGATGCGCTACGACCAGTCACGCGGGTCATCGAGGGGCTCCTGTCCAGAGTTAATCGGCAGGTGTCAGGCAGGCAGGACAAGCGGCTGGATCCATCCCGGTCCAAGCGTAGAGAGCCCGAGCTTCCGAGCCCGGAGCTGGCCCCGCAACGAGCAGGGGAGGATCGCTCGCGAGTCCACCGGGAACCAAAACCCCGGCCAAACTCGGAAGGCTCGGTCACGCCACTCACTACCTTCGCACATCAAGACGGATGAGTCTAACCTGTAGTCAATTTCGCACGAATTGCATAGAGAGGCAACCTGAGAGAGTTGGAGAAATCCGGAAGAAGACTCCACTTGGGAGGACTAGAGAGCCGGCGATCCCCACGCTCAGCCGGAAAAGGGGAGGGTTGGCTGAGCGTGGATGACGGCAACGCCTCACGATCGACGGACGATCTCAAGCATCCCTGACCAGAGGCAGGGAGGTGTCTGATTCTCGGATGGCTTGCGTGGGCTTGGGTTCGAGGACGGTTGCTTCGATCGCGTGAAGCACGCTTTCGATCCCTTTGGAACGGTTCAACAGGGAGGCTGGCCTTGGGCCGGTGCGGGCCGATCCGGTCTCGGAGCGCGACGTCCGACGGGGGTGGCGTCGCGGGTCGGTACGGGGTCGAGGTTGTAGCGCGGTTCCCAGGGATCGCGCTGACGTCGGAGGGTGGACTCGACGAACTGGACCATGTCATCGAGCGGGTCCGGCTCGAAGCGGAGCAACTTCTGGCCACGGAGCTTCGAGGGATATCGCTCGACCCGGCTGTTGCGGTTGCGGCGGACCAGCGGGTCGACGTCGAGCACGACCCGGTTGGCCTCCTCATCTTCTTCACCGGCGATCAGCAGGATCGGGATCCGATTGGCCACGGCCCGACAGGAGGTCTCCAGATTGATCGGGGCTGGGTCGTCGCCCGGAGAGATCAGGACCAGCGCAGCGATGTCGCTGGGCCGTCCTTGACTGGCCACGCCGGCATTGGGTGTGGACGCCCAACGCGCGGCGAGGTTGGCTCCTTGGCCCAACCCGACGACAACGAACTTGGAGAGGTTCAGCTCGCGCCAATTGTTACGGTCGACCAGGAACTGATAGCCGCGCTGAAGGTCGGCCACCATGTCCTGCCAGTCGTCGGGCCGAGGGTCCCGTCGACGCGCGACGGGGCCATCGCTCCGTCGCCCCTCACCCCGAGGCCGCGCCCGACTGGAGAAGCGGAGGCCCAAGGCCAAGACGGCCAGGCCTTTCTCTTGGAATGATTGGGCGATGCTCACGTTGCGACGCTCGGGGATCGGCTGCTCGAAGTCGCGTTCGGAGCCTTCCAACTCGTGGATCAGCAAGACCACGCCGGCGTCGCCGCCCGGATTGCCGCGATAGTAGGT
Source organism: uncultured Planctomycetia bacterium (assembly GCA_964609385.1). Classification (GTDB taxonomy): domain Bacteria; phylum Planctomycetota; class Planctomycetia; order Isosphaerales; family Isosphaeraceae; genus CAZSSM01. Next base: position 25,953 of record CAZSSM010000088.1, on the reverse strand, counting down.
CGCCGGCAGCGGCGTCTGGTCGAAGCTGATGAGATTGAAGCGGACCTGATCGGCCGTCGCCAAGGTCGCGATCGGTGGCGCGTTGCGCGGGGGGCGATTGCCGGGCACGCGCGGGCGTCGCGGCGCGTTTTCGTCCGCGTCCGGCTCGTCGGCCTGGGCCGGACGCCGAGGCTCCTGAGCCGAGGTGCCCCCCATCAATTCGGGGGCTCCGACCCACACCGACACGACCAGCAGGACCGCGAGCAGTGCGGGCCTCCCGGTTGATTGATCTCGGTCCGATCCGACCATCGCGTCCCACTCCTTTTCCGATCGCCGTCGACGTGCCACCGGGACGTCGCACGGGCCCGCCGCGCGATGGGCCAGGCCCTACGCCTCGATTGTAAGGCGTCCCCAGTTGTCCACGATACGCGTCGAGGCCCCGACCCACAAACATGCCCTCCGTCTAGCCCCGAGGCGACTCGGTCGCCCCGAGACCTGCGCATTTTGGTGGGGATCGATGGGCAAAGAGGACGGGGAACTCGCCAAGGTGGACGATGTTCCCCATCGTCTCATGACGGTCCGACAACGAACGGCCTCGGAGTTCTGGACTCGGTCGGGTCGCGGCTTATTCGGTCTCAGCCCTCATCCGATTCCTCCTCATCCTCAATGTTGGCCAGGATCCAGTTGGCGCGGATAGTCGGGTCGAGGATCGCCAAGTCGAATCCGTCCCCGCCATTGAGGGTCCCACCGATCATCACGTCGGAGGCCACCCGGATCGTGTCGTCACCGCCCAATGCCTCCAGCAAGACCTCGTCCTCAAGGTTGTCAAAGCCGAAGATCCGGTCCTGATCGATCAATGCTCCATTGCGGAACTGACGGTGTTGCAGGAAGCCGTTGGCCATCCGCAACTCATGTTCGTCGGAGAACGGGCCGCTGCCGGGCACCGCCCCGACGACGAACAGGTCGACCCCCTCGCCCCCGAAGAGCGAGTCGGTCTGCTGGCCACCACGGAGCGTGTCTCGCCCCGAACCACCCCCCAGCGAGTCGCCGCCGGAGCCGCCATCCAAGGAGTCATCGCCGAGCCCACCGAGCGCTGTGTCGGCGCCGCCTTGCCCTTCGAGCACGTCATCCCCCATACCGCCGAGCAAGCAATCGTCGCCACCGCCGCCGTTGAGCGCATCGTCACCGCCGCCGCCCTCCAGCGTGTCCTGGCCGCCACGACCCACGAGCGTATCGAGACCGGGACCACCGACGAGGAAATCATTGCCGCGACCACCCGAGATCAAGTCATCGCCTTCGCCACCATCGACGACATCGTTCAGGTTGTTCCCATCCAGATCGTCGTCGCCCTCGCCGCCCAGAACGAGGTCGGATCCATCGCCTCCGCCGAGCGTGTCGTCGCCCTCGCCACCGGTGAGCGTGTCGGCCCCGCCACCGCCGAGCAGCGAATCATCGCCTTTGCCACCGTCGAGGGTGTCCCGACCCCGGCCCGCTATAACGACATCGTTGCCCGCCCCCGCATTGATCCGCAGACCGACCATGTTGCTCACGGCGTTCGCATCGATAATATCATCACCCAAACTGGCCCGAACGTTGATGATCCGATCACCGCTCAGGTCGAACGGCCCGATCTCCTCGCCGTTGAGCGCGATCCGGACCTCGGCCGCCGAGACGGGCGTGATGACGATCGTGTCGTCGCCCTCGGTCCCGAGAACCAACACGTTCCCGTTGGGCTGGAACCGCACGAACGTCAGGACACCCTCGACGGCCCCAATATCGACGCGATCATCGAGGATCCGCTCATAGAAGGGGCCGCGTTGGTCGAAGGCCAGCGGGTTGCCGTTGGGGTCGACGGCCCGAACGTTGAAGCCCGCGTCGAGGACTGGGCTACCTCCAAGGGGGCGTGTGTCGGCGTCCGACCACCGTTGTCCTGGAGCGGCCCCAGTTGCGGATCGTCGACACCCACCAGGTTGATCGACGGGTCGAGGCTGACCGGACCCGATCCGACCAGGTTGCCACCGCTGGCAACGCTCGGGGCCAGCCCGGCCAGATTCTCTGGTGTCGATCCGGTGCCGACCAGGTTGCTCGAGACGATCGAGTTAAACAGATCGGTCCTGACATCGTTGGGAGCCGGCCTCGATGCGATCCCTCCACCTCGGCCAACCCCATCACCATCGGCATCGGCGCGGTTCTCGAAAATCGTCGCGTTCGTCACGATCACTTGCAAATCGTTGTAGAGCCCGCCACCCGAATGGTCTGCGAAGTTCCCGCTGATCGTCGCGTTGATCAGGGATAGATCGCCGCGATTGAAGAAACCACCGCCATTCTGCATCGATCCGTTTCCGGCGACCGTTGAGGTCGTCACGCGAGTCGTCCCCGTCAGATGAGCACCTCCGCCCGAAACGCCTGCGAGGTTGCCCTCGATCGTCGAGCCGGAGAGGACCAAAGTCCCAACGGAGTGGATACCGCCACCGAAGCCACTGGCTCGGTTGTTCTCGACGAGGAGGTCTCTCGCATTCAGAGACCCGGACTCGAGCGAAAGACCGCCACCATCGTTCTCCGCTTCGTTGTCCCGAATGGTCGAGTTGAACACCACCGGCGTTACCAGTCCGGTCAGATGGAGACCGCCACCATTAAGATCGGCGCGATTCTCCGCGATCGTCGTCCCGGACACGGTTAGGAATCCGACGTTGCGGAACCCACCCCCGGACATCCCGGCCGTGTTCCCAACGACCGACGAGTTGGTCACGACCAGGTTCCCGGCGTTCCGAATTCCGCCGCCATCTCCATCGGTGGTGTTCTCGGCGATCGTTGCATTTGTGATCGTCATTGAGCCATCGGAGTTCAGGATCCCCCCGGAGCCGCCGAGGGCGATGTTGCCGCGGATCATCGAATCGTTGATGGTGGACTGGCCGCGATCCATGTTGGCGATTCCCCCGCCGCTGGAATCGGAACGGTTCTCGAGAACATCCGACTCGCGGACCCTCAATCTCGCATCCTCGCGATTAACGATCCCGCCGCCGTGCAATCCCGCAGTGTTCCCACGGATCATCACATTGACTAACTCTGCGTCGACCTGGGTGGTCGGAGAACTCTGAGTCGGGCCGTTGAAGAAACCGCCCCCGGCACCATCGGTCGTGTTGTCGCTGAGGGTCGAGTTGACCAGAAGCAGGTCGCCCCGATTGGCGAGACCGCCCCCAACCACGCCGGCCGAGTTGCCGACAATCGTCACATTGGTCAGAGTCGCCCTGGTTGTTGGCGACGCGACGCTGCCTACGTTGGCGAAGACACAGCCACCCTCAACACCTGCAATACTATTTTCAACCAACACATTTTACATATCAAAACTTCCGATACCTCTGACCGAAATCCCGCCACCGTTATCATCAGCCCGGTTGCCCCAGATGGTCGAATCGGTCACGGTCGTCGTCCCAAAGCTATCCAAACCACCACCCGATTCACTCGAACTGTTCCCGATGATCATTGTGCCGGAGATTTCCAAAGCCCCGTTGCTTGAAATCCCTCCACCCCCGAACAGATCTGATTGATTTCCGCTTATTAATGAATTTTTAACACTCAAAAATCTAAACAGATTATAGATTCCACCGCCTTCGAATCTAGATGAATTTCCAACAACAATCGATTCGACGAGAGATAGGTTCGAGGAGCTTAGGATCCCACCACCGGAGCCACCGGAAACGTTGCCCTCGATCGTCGAGCCGGACACCGTTATCGCCCCAAAGGATGTGTAGAGTCCGCCACCAGACCTGGAGATCGCCGTATTGTCCGAGATCGTTGTGTTGGTGATCGTCGTCGATTGGCCCAAGAGGTGAGATATCGCGACACCTCCACCCTCCCTAAACGACGTGTTCCCGGCGACCGTTGAGTCGGAGATGACCAGCTCGCCGCCATCGTTGGAGATCCCGCCTCCGGAGATCACGGCGGTGTTCGCGACAACGACCAGGTCGACCAAGGTCAGCATGCCCCGGCTATCAATTCCGCCGCCCGAGTCCGTCGTCGAACCGCCCCTGATCGTCAGCCCAGTGATCGTCGCGTTCACGTCCGGTTGGACCGAGACGACCCCGGAGAGACCTGCGCCGTCGATCGTCAACAGGTTCGAGCCCGAACCCTCGATCGTCGTTGAAGCGTCGACGGCTCCCAGGACGATCGGCGCCCCGCTCAGGGTGATCGTCCCCAGCATGCCGTCGGCAAACCGAATCGTGTCGGCACCGGCCTGATCGAAGCTGAATCGGACCGCTTCACGAAGGCTGGTCCGACCATCAAACGGATCGACTCGGTCTTCCAGGAGGTCGACCACCAGGCTTGGAATCTCGGTCTCCGGACCGGCCAGCGACGACTCGAACGCGCCCATGTCGACCGAACGGCCTTGGATTCTTGCGAACCCTTCGCCGCGCTGGTCGGTCGTCAATGGATCGCCCTGCGGTCCCGCAACGAGGACGTCTTGGCCGGCGTCGATGGCCGGACTCCCCTCCAGCAGTGCGTGCGTCGGCGTAGGCCCTCCGTTGTCCTGGAGCGGGCCCAGAAGCGGATCGACCGGGTCGGTCGCGGTCCCAATCAGGATGTCTCCGCTGGCCAGACCCGTCGCACCGTCGGCGATCCCGACCAGGTTGCGCCCCACATCGTCGCGGATCGAGACCCCCCCGGAGATGTCGGGCGCCATCGACGCGGTGTTGCCCGCTACGATGCTCTGCGTCAACCAGAAGCCAAGCCGACCGACCATTGACTCGGACAGTCCGCCCCCCAAACCCGAGGCCACGTTCTCGACGATCGTCGATTGGATGATGAGTGGCGGCGGATCCGACGGGCCGCCCACGTTCCCGAATGCTTCCATGAATTCCGTCACGTTGCGTCGGTCGATGATCCCACCACCGTCGCCACCGGACGTGTTCCCACTGACCGTCGCGTTGACCAACGTCAATCCTGAGACGTCCAGCATCACGATCCCACCACCGTCGCCACCGGCCCGGTTCCCGTGGATCGTTGAACGCACCACGGTCAAATCAGCAAAAACAAATGGCGATCGCAGCACCTCGATGTAAGGGCTCGAATACTCCCAAAAAAGATCCTGAGATCCTCGGATCGCGATCCCACCACCATTCGCTCCAGCGGTATTTCCGCTGACCACCGAGTCGACCAAAGCCAACGTGCCCTCATTGAAGATTCCGCCGCCATCACCGGTCGTCGAGCCGCCCGTGATCGTCAGGCCGGTGATCGTCGCGTTGGTCCCCGCGTTGACCTCGAAGACGCGTGAATCGCCCGAGCCAGCGATCGCCAAGACGTCGGGGCTCGGGCCTTCGATCGTCAACGCCCCGCTCGGATCGTCCAGAACGATCGCTCCGACCGGAGATGCGACGAGAATCGTCCCGCTCAAACCGTCGGCGAAGCGAACCACGTCATCGCCCATCTGACCTGCAGCGAAGGCCAGCGCGTCACGGAGGCTGGTCTGGCCATCGAACGGATCGAGGGCGTCATTGAGCGTCGTCACGACCAGACCAGCGTCCTCGAATTCGAGCGAATCGGCCTCGACCTCGAAGGCCCCGACGTCAGGAAACCGTCCCTGAAACCGCGAGACACCCCGCTGATCGGTCCCTTGGAGGGGGAGGAAGAACCCCGCGTCGATCGCCGGGCTGCTCGCCAACGGAGCATGGGTTCGCGTCGGCCCACCGTTGTCCTGGAGCGGACCTAGTTGCGGATCGTCGACGCCGATCTGATTGCCCGTCGGATCGACGGTGACCGCTCCCGAGCCGACGATGTTCCCGGCACCCAACGGGATCTTGCCATCGAGATTATCGGCCGTTGCTCCATCGCCGAGCAGGTTGCCCGCCACAACGCTGTTGTTCAAGACCACACGCGCTCGCAGGTTGTCGGCCGAGAAGACCCCGCCGCCAGTTCCGCTCCCGCTCCCGTCGGCATCGGCCCGGTTCTCGAAGACCGTCGATTGCGTCAGGACGACCTCGCCGATCCGGTCGATCTCCGTCCCAGAGACCACGTCGCGCCGCCCGACGTTGAAGACGCCGCCGCCGCGCTTCGCCGCCGAGTTCCCACTGATCGTCGAGTCGACGATGGCCAACAGGCTGCCCTCGTTGGCGATCCCGCCGCCATGGACCTCGGCACGGTTCCCGCTCACCGTCGTCGCTTCGACGTTGATCTCATTGCGATCATTGAACAGGCCACCACCCCGATCCCCCGCAACGTTGCCGCTCACCGTCGACTCCAAGATCGTTATCTCGGCGTAGCGCCCGACCCGGATCCCGCCGCCCGAGCCGCCGGCGGTGTTCCCGCTGATCGTCGAGCCGACGATCGTCAACTCGGAACCGCTGCGGGCGAAGATCGCGCCGCCATCACCGTCGGCCTGATTCCCAACCACCGCCACATCGGTCAAGGTCAAGTCCGAATTGGGGCCGAGTAGGATCGCGCCGCCCGACTCGTCGCTCGCCCCACCGGTGAAGGTCAACCCGGCGATCTCAACCGGGTTAAGGAACGTGAACGACGTCGTGATCATTGTGAGCAACCGCTGGGCGTCGCCGCCGTCGATGGTCAGGACGTCGGCACCCGGCCCCTCGATCCGCAATCCTCCGACCGAAGCGGTGCCCCCGATCCGCAAGGGACCGCTGGTCAAGGCGATCGTGCCGGTGACCCCTGGATCGAAAACGATCACGTCGTCGCCAAACATGAAGGCCGCATCAATGATCGCTTGTCGGAGCGAACCGGGCCCCGAATCATCGGTGTTCGTCACGGTGAACGTTGTCAACAGAGTCCGCGACTCGAGCGGCTCCGACCACGGTCGGCAAGTCTGACGCCCCCGACGGGTCGGCGGGCTCGTGAACCGAGAAAACCAACGCTGGCGGCTTCGCATCGGATGGCTCCGTGGAGAATCTCAGGGAGGCAGTGCAATTCTAACTTAAAAGACAAGCTTAACGAATCACGAACTCTTCGAGCGATCATATCTATGATCGTAACGAGTCGGGACCGCGCGGGTCGTGAGGGGTCCGACACCAGACGATCCATCGCTCAGAATAGCCGGGCTCCCATCACCAACACATTCATAAAAACCGAAGCCAACGCATGAGGTATCGCCTCAATCACTCGTTTGTCGGCCGATCTGACATCCGACGTGCACCAGACATCTGGTCTTTCGGAAACAGCGAATTCACCGATGGCCGACACGCAACCCAACCGATCCCTCAGTCACTCCGTACGGAGATCGGCGGAACTCCCGTGGCGATCAACGCTTTTGTTATCTGAGTCGTGAGCCGTAGGCTAGTCGGCTGGGCCGAGCCCGATTCTCCAGCGCGACTCGATGCCAGGAATCTGGCGAGGACACGACATCTGTGCTAACCGACGCACCTCACCGAAAATCGGTCTGGCCTCGTCCGATTTTTCCGAATTCCTTGGTGCCCCCGGCAAGCATATGGGCGAAACGATCCGGATCTGCTTTGGGTCAGGAGCGCCCTCTCGAGTGTCGATCGCGCGAGATCGTGTCGGGGGGCCTTGCCGCCATCCGCGTGTTTGCCGCCCGGCCGGTCCTGGGAATACACTGGCGGGTAGGTCTCCCGGAGCGGGACGGCTCCGGGACCATCGACACCTGTCCGACACGCCCGATCCGCCCTCAAAGGAGCGCTTCAACATGAATCTGACGGAACTTCTGGCTGGTCCGACGCTTATCGTTCGGGCGGCCGGGCCGCTGGCGGTGATCCTGCTGGGCCTGGCCGGGTTCGGCCCCGACGAGGCCCGAGGTCAGGCCGATCCCTCGGCCGACATCACCGAGGTCGATCCGGAGGCGGCCGCTCAGCGCGAGGCCGAGCTGCTCGGCGACGCGCGTCAACTGACCTTCGAGGGCCGACGGGCCGGCGAGGGCTACTTCCATCGGGACGGCTCGCTCCTGGTCTTCCAGAGCGAGCGTGAGCCGGGCAACCCGTTCTTCCAGATCTATTTGATGGACCTCGAGTTCGGCGACGTTGAGCGGATCTCGCCGGGCATCGGCAAGACCACCTGCGCCTGGGTCCACCCCGATTCGCGACGCGTCCTCTTCGCCTCCACCCAGGACGACCCCGACGCCCTCGCCGAACAGGAGGAGGAACTCCAGCTCCGCGCCAAGGGCGAGGAACGTCGCTACTCCTGGGATTATGACGAGTTCTATGACTTGTACGTCTATGATCGCGATTCGGAATCGTACACGAACCTGACCCAGACGCGCGGTTACGACGCCGAGGGGGCCTACTCGCCCGACGGCTCGAAGATCGTCTTCGCCTCCAACCGGCGCGCCTACTCCGAGCCGATGACCGACGACCAGCGGGCCAAGTTCGCCTTCGACCCGGCCTACATGATGGACATCTACATCATGGACGCCGACGGCTCGAACGTCCGTCAGCTCACCTCCGCGCCGGGCTACGACGGCGGACCCTTCTTCTCACCCAACGGCCGACGGATCTGCTGGCGCCGGTTCTCCGAGGACGGCGCGACCGCCGAAATCTATACGATGGAGACTGACGGCACCGACCAGCGACGCCTCACCGACCTCGGCGTCATGTCTTGGGCCCCGTTCTATCACCCGTCGAATGAATATCTGATTTTCACAACCAACCGTCACGGGTTCGCCAACTTCGAACTCTATCTGGTCGACGTCCAAGGGCGCGGCGAGCCGATCCGGGTCACCTACACCAAGGGGTTCGACGGCCTGCCCGTCTTCTCGCCCAAAGGCGACCGCCTCGTCTGGACCTCGAACCGGACCGGCTCGGGCAACTCGCAGCTCTTTACCGCCGCCTGGGACCACGAGGCCGCCCTCGAACGGATCGAGCAGGCCCGTGATCAGGCCGTCATTGCGGCCATCTCCTCCGAGGAAAACCTCGACGACCCGGCCGACGTCGTCCTGGCGAAGATCGACGGCGTGACCGTCGAAGCCGACGTGGAGATCGTCTCCCTCGATGGTGCCCGCGTCGCCGCCCTCGAGAACGTTGAAGCGTCCGACCCGAACTTCAGCATCGACGACCTCCAGCGCCATGTCGAGTACCTCTGCCGCGAGGAGCTGGCCGGTCGCCTGACCGGGACTCCGGGCGAACGGTTGGCCACCGCCTACGTCGCCGGGGTCTTCGAGCAACTCGGTCTGGAGCCGGCTGGGACCAACGGCTCCTACTTCCAGGAGTTCCCCTTCACCGCCGGACTCGAACTCGGCACCCGGAACCGACTGGCCTGGGGCGATCGGACCTACGAGGTCGACCGCGACTACCGGCCCGTCGCCTTCTCGGCCACCGGCGAGTTCGCCCCCGCCCCGATCGTCTTCGCCGGCTACGGGATCAACGCACCGGCCGCCGACGGCCAGGACGAGTATGACTCGTACGTGCATCTGGACGTGGCTGACAAGTGGGTCCTGGTCTTCCGCTACATGCCCGAGCGGATCGACCCAGCGCGTCGGCAACACTTGGCCCGGCACTCCAGCCTGCGCTACAAGACCATGGTCGCCCGCGACCGCGGGGCGCGGGGCCTGATCGTCGTCAGTGGGCCGAACACCGAGGTCAACGACGAGCTGATCCCGCTCGGCTTCGACGGCTCGCTCTCCGGCTCGAGCCTGCCGGTTCTGAGCGTCACCAACGAGGTCGCCGAGGCCTGGCTGAAGGCCAGCGACCCCGACACCGCGCTGGCCACGCTCCAGGACGCGCTCGACGACGGCGAGCCGGCCATGGGCTTGACCCTCGAAGCGGTCCAACTCGAGGCCCGAATCGACATCACCCAGGTCGAGCGGACCGGGCGCAACGTCCTGGCCCGGCTGCCCGCCGAGGACTCGGACGGCTCGGCCGTCCTCATCGGGGCGCACGTCGACCACCTCGGACAGGGGACGAACAGTTCCTCGCTGGCCCGCGACGACGAGCGCGACGCGATCCACTTCGGCGCCGACGACAACGCCTCGGGCGTCGCCGCCGTCCTGGAGATCGCCCAGTACCTGGCCGACCTCAAGGCCAACGGGCGGTTCCCGCAGTCCCGCGACGTCCTCTTCGCCGCCTGGTCCGGCGAGGAACTCGGCCTGCTCGGCTCGACCTATTATGTCGATCAGATCGATGAGCAGATCAATAAAGCTCACGGATCTCACGGCGACTCGTCGCAGAAGGCCCGCGACCCGCACGCCAACCTGGCGCCGGCCTCGACCTCGATCCGGGGGACCATCGCCGCCTGCCTGAATCTGGACATGGTCGGCCGGCTCGACGACGCCCTGATCCTGCAAGGGGTCGGCTCCTCCTCGATCTGGCGCGGTGAGGTCGAGCGGCGCAATGTGCCGATCGGCCTGCCGATCACCCTCTCGGAGGACAGCTACATCCCGACCGACGCCAGCGTCTTCTACCTCCGCGGCGTGCCGATCCTGTCGGCCTTCACCGGATCGCACAGCGACTACCACACGCCGCGCGACACGCCCGATCTGCTCAACTACGACGGCATGCTCAAGACGTCGAGGCTGATGGGCCTGATCCTCCGCTCGCTGGCCCTAGGCGACGAGGCGCCCGACTACGTCGTCCAGGAGCGTCAGGAGACCGGCCGTCGCGCCAACCTTCGCGCCTACCTGGGCACGATCCCCGACTACGCCAGCGATATCGCCGGCGTCAAGATCTCGGGCGCGTCCAAGGGCGGACCCGCCGACCAGGCCGGCCTCCAGGGCGGCGACGTCATCGTCGAACTGGCCGGCCGTAAGATCGAGAACATCTACGACTATACCTATGCCATCGAGGCCCTCAAGGTCGGCCAGACGATCCAGATCACCGTCCTCCGCGACGGCGAGCGCTTGACCCTCGAGATCACCCCCGGCTCGCGCGACTGAGCCGAAGGGTGAGACTTCAGCGGTCAAGACATATCTCCATCCGGACCAGGGTCGATCTCTGGTCCGGACATCACCGAGATTGGTGATAACCGCCCATAGCTATATTATACCTTTTTGAATCACATATCAATCAAGCGAACACCTGGACTTGACACAGGTCCGACTCGTTGAGGAGCCTTCTCCGGCACTCCAGGCGCGTCCGGTTCCATCACCTCCCCGATGATCCGCAGTTCGACTATCTCGTGATCGGGATGATCGGTGTAGAGAAAGATCGGATCCTCGAATTTCCTGGGCCAAAGCGCCTTGATCGTGACGCGGGCCAAGCCCGTCTCGCCCGGAGCGTCTGCGGAACATGCTCGGCCCAGTATGGTCGGTGGACCTCGAGCCCGCGGCACTCTCGACTCGAGATGACCGCGACGTCCGTAGCCGGCCCTCGAATCCGAATCCATCGCCATAGGCCATCGGGAGCGATCACGACCCCGGGGGGCTCAGGAAGACGTCCGCGGTCACGAGCCTACCCATTTGGCATCGTCAATTTCATCGAAGAAAGAATTTTCTTTACAAAATTCTTGTAATATTTTATCGAATAAAAACACAACACAGAAATTACGCCTTGCCCATCACTGCAGGTGGGCCACGCGGGTCTCACGCATTGCGTCACGGCCGATCGGCCGTACATTGGAAGGACGCGAGCCCTGGAGGACCCGACTCATGCCCACTCATGTACGACGTTCAGACCGTTCAAACTCCCCGACGCGATCGCCAAGCGGCCTCGTCGTCACGATCGGGACCGTGATCCGGATCGCCCTCTGGTTGGGAGCGATCACTGCTTCCGAGCCGGTCGGATTCGATCGATGCAGGGCGACGCCCGCCGAAGCATCGGAACCCTGGTCGCTGGTTCCGATCCCGGAGTCGTGGAAGTCGGCCCCGCCGTCGATCGAGGGCACGGGCGTCGATCCCGATCAGGCCGGCTACGCCTGGTATCGGGCCGAGGTGGTCGTGCCGGCCGCCTGGACCGATCGTCCGCTCCATCTGTTCGTCGAGCCGGTCGACGACGCGCGAGGGGTCTTCGTCAACGGGGTCCAGGTCGGCGCCTCGGGGACGTTTCCCCCACGCTATCGGAGCGGACTCGGCGAGGGCGGTCGGCACCGCCTGCCCGACGGGCTCGTCCGCGCTGACCGCCCTAACACCATCGCCGTCCGGGTCTACTACAACGACGGCCGCAACAACTTCGCCGTCGCCGCCCCGGTCCTCTATGATGCTGAGGCCGGACGCGCCATCCGGATGGAGGGTGACTGGCAGTCGCGTCTCGGCGACGATCCGCGCTGGGCCGACGGTCCGATCGGCGAACCGAGCGCGCGGTTCGATCGCGTCGAGACAATCGACGATCTCGACATGTTCCTCAGACGTCGACAGGGCGATCGCGACCCGCTCCCACCCGAGCAGGCTTTAGCCCGGTTCCGGACCCCCGACGACCTCAACGTCGACCTGGTCTTGGCCGAGCCAATCATCGCCCAACCGTTGCACATCAGCTTCGACGCGCGGGGCCGGCTCTGGCTGGTCGAGTACCGCCAATACCCCGAGCCGGCCGGTCTGAACTCGGTCAGCCGCGACAAGTATCTGCGGACCGTCTACGATGCGGTCCCCGAGCCGCCGCCTCATGGCGCACCGGGCCGCGACCGGATCTCGATCCACGAGGATACCGACGGTGATGGCACCTACGATCGCCACACCGTCTTCGTCGACGGGCTCAACCTGGCCACCTCCGTCGCCGTCGGCCGCGGAGGCGTCTGGGTCCTCAACCCGCCCTATCTGCTGTTCTACCCCGACCTCGACGGCGACGACGTGCCCGACGGCGACCCCGTGGTCCACCTCCAGGGGTTCGGCCTGGAGGACACCCACTCGATCTGCAACAGTCTCCGGTTCGGCCCCGATGGCTGGCTCTACGCCGCCCAAGGCAGCACCGTCAGCGGACGCGTCCGACGGCCCGACCAGCCCGAAACCGAAGCCGTCGATTCGCTCGGCCAACTGATCTGGCGCTATCATCCTGAGTCCCAACGTTATGAGATCTTCGCCGAGGGCGGCGGCAACACCTTCGGCGTCGAGATCGATGCGCGCGGCCGGACCTACTCCGGACACAACGGCGGCAACACCCGAGGCTTCCACTACGTCCAGGGCGGATACTACCAGAAGGGGTTCAGCAAGCACGGAAGTCTCTCCAACCCTTATGCGTTCGGCTATTTCCCCTGGATGACTCATCACGATGTTCCGCGTTTCACCCACAACGTCATCCTTTACGAGTCGAACGCCTTTCCCGAACCCTATCGCAACCAACTCTTCGGCATCGAGCCGCTCCAAGGGCAGGTCGTTCGGAGCAGAGTCACACCCGATGGCTCCACGTTCGAGACGTCCGACGTCGACCGACCGTTGACGACCGACGACCCCTGGTTCCGTCCCGTCGACATCAAACTCGGCCCCGACGGAGCGATCTATCTGGCCGACTTCTACGAGCAACGGATCGACCACAGCAGCCACTACGCCGGTCGGATCGATCGGACCAACGGACGGGTCTATCGGATCCGATCCGCCGAACCGAAACCCAGGATCGACAAACCCTTTAACCTGAGAAATCTTAGCAGCGACCGACTTCTGAAGATACTTGACCATCCGAATCGTTGGATCCGACACGAGTCGATCCGGGTGCTCGGTGACCGTCGCGATCCGGACCTGATCCCAACGCTGCTGGCTACGCTTCAGCGGCGACCCGCCCCAACACATGCCCTGGAACGGCTCTGGGCGCTCCATCTCTGCGGCGGCCTGGATGAGCCGACCGTCCTCTCGCTGTTGGACCATCCCGACCCGCACGTCCGACTCTGGTCAGCGCGATTGGCATGCGACGATGGCAGGGTCGACACGCTGTTGGCCGACGCGTTGGCGGTCCGGGCGGCCTTTGAGCCCAACGTCGAGGTCCGGAGCCAACTGGCCTGCTCCGCGCGTCGGTTGCCGACCGACCAGGCGTTGCCGATCGTCCGCGCCTTGCTGACCCGTGACGAGGACCGCGACGACCCGCACATTCCACTCCTGCTCTGGTGGGCCCTCGAAACCCAGGTCAGGTCGGACCCCGATGCAGTCCTCGCCCTCTTTGACGACGAACCGCTCTGGTCACGTCCCCTCGTGTCCGAACACATTCTGTCGAGGTTGATACGTCGGTTCGGCCGCGCGGGACGTCGCCCGGATCTCCTCATCTGTGCGCGGCTTCTGGATGACGCGCCTGACGAGGCCAGTCGATCGATCCTGATGGCCGGCTTGGAGGAGGCCTGGTCGGGCCGAGCCCCTTCGGCCTGGCCCGAGCCGTTGGTCCGAGCCGTCGCGCGAGCTGGAGGAGGTTCGCTTGCGCTCCGGCTCCGGCAGGGCGAAGGGGACGCGGTCGTCGAGGCGTTGGCGATCGTTGACGATCCGACACAAAACGCAGATCGACGCCTCGCCTTGATCGCCACCCTCGCCGAGGCACCCGACCCGCGGTCTGTCGCGACCTTGCTCGGGCTCGTCGTCGACGATCGCCAACCGGAGTCGATCCGGATCGCCGCCGCCGGAGCCCTCCGCCCTTACAACGATCCGGCGATCGCGAGGCGGTTGATCGTCGAGGTCGACCGACTCACCGAGGACGTGCTCGAAGCGACTTTGACGACCATCGTCGGTCGACGCGACGGGGCCTCGACACTCTTGGACGCTCTCGACGCCGGTCGGGTTGACGAAACGTCGGTCCCATTGAGCATCGCCAGGCGGATCCGGCTCCATGACGACTCGACGCTGAACCGTCGGGTCGAAGACCGGTTCGGCCCGCTCGTCGGCGCGTCGACCGATGCGCACCGGACTCGGATCGCCCGACTCGCCCGGACCCTCGACGAGGCGGCCGGGAACCCTTATGACGGCTTAGCCCTCTTCGATCAGCGCTGTGCCCGCTGCCACCGGCTTTTCGATCGCGGTGGCGACGTCGGTCCCGAGCTGACGAGCTACCAGCGACGCGACCGCGACGCCCTCTTGTTGGCGATCGTCAATCCCGACGCCGAGGTCCGCGAGGGGTTCGAAACCTATCTGGCCGAACTCGATGACGGCCGGATCACGAGTGGGTTCCTGGTCGACCGCGACGATCGCGTCGTCGTGCTCCGAGGCGCCGACGGACAGAACCAGGTGCTCGACCGCCGCGAGGTCCTCCAGATGCGGGCGATCCCGCAGTCGGTCATGCCCTCGGGCCTGCTCGACGATCTCGGCGACCAGCAGGTCCGCGACCTCTTCGCCTACCTCCGCAGCAGCCAACCGTTGAACACACGCTGATACTTCGGGAGCACCGACCATGTCCGATCCTGATCCGACGACGCTCGACGCGACGACCCGCCCGCTCGGTCCTTCGGGGATCGCGGTCTCGACGGTGGCCCTGGGCTGCTGGCCGATCTCGGGGATGACCAGCCTCGACGTGAACGAGCCGGACAGCCTGGCGACGATCGAGGCAGCGCTCGAGGCGGGCGTCACGTTCTTTGACACCGCCTTCGCTTATGGTGGCTCGGGCGAGAGCGAGCGCCTGGTCGGCCGCGTGCTCAAGCCCGTCCGCGATCGGGTCGTCCTCGCCACCAAGGGTGGCTTGGGTTGGGATCCCGACGGCCAACGCGTCCTCGACGCCCGCCCCGAGACGATCCAGCGCCAATGCGACGAGAGCCTCCGACGCCTCGGCACCGACCGGGTCGAACTCTACTACCTGCACGCGCCCGACCCCGAGACGCCGATCGCCGAGTCGGCCGGCGCCTTCCGTGAGATTCTCCAGGCCGGTAAGGCCCGCGCCATTGGGGTCTCAAACCTAACTGTCGCTCAGATGGAAACATTTGCGGGCATCTGCCCGATCAGTGCGGTCCAACCACCCTACAACCTGATCCACCGGACGATCGAACGCGACGTCCTCCCCTGGTGCCGTCAGCGCGGAATCGCCTTGGCCATCTATTGGCCGTTGATGAAGGGGTTGCTGGCCGGCAAGCTCGCACGCGACCACCACTTCGATGACCGTGACGGCCGCAAGAAATATGTGATGTTCCAAGGAGACGAGTGGCAACGGAACCACGACTTGCTCGACGACCTCCGCGCGATCGCCGATGAGGCGGGACTGACCGTCGCCCAACTGGCTGTCGCCTGGACGCTGCACCAGCCCGGCATCACCACCGCGCTCTGCGGAGCCAAGCGGCCCGGTCAGATCATCGAGACCGCCCACGCGATGCACGTCCGATTCAGCGGCGACCAGATCGCCCGGATCGACGCAGCCTTAGAGCGTCGGGGCCAGCCGAGGGTCCGAAACGCTGTCTGATAAGATCAAACCATCATCGTTATGTTGACCATTTCCAGGGAACCCGATGCATCCGGAGGGATGTTCCCCGGTCGGGGTTGGAACCGACCGGGGAACGGAGGGATGAAGGATTCGGATACGAACCCCTCCGGATCACAAACGGGTTCGGGGGGTCATGCGATCAGACCCCTCGATCCTCTCAAAAGGCTGATCACTTGCGAACACGACGGAAGGCGATCAGGCCGAAGCCCGCTCCGAGGCCGATCAGGACGAAGCTGCTCGGTTCCGGGATGATCTCGAAGTCGATTTGATAGATCTCGTCGCTGCCGGTGAGCGTGCTGTCGAAGAGGAACCCAGCGGCGGTCTCCAGGCCGTCGTAGACAGCCAGTTCGCTGAAGTCGAACTCGACGGTCCCCCCTTGGTCTTCCCGCAAGTCGTTGTCGCCGATGACCAGGAAGGCGGCGTTCTCGGCGATGGCCAGTTCCGAGCCGGCGTCCCAAATCGCGGCGCCGGTCTGGAGGATCGACGGCAGGAGGAGGTCGCCGTTGTCATCGAAGAGCATGATCGGCTCATCGTTGCCCAGGAACAGGTCGTTGCTCGGGACAACCATGGTCGCGAAGGTGAAGAACTGGTTGAGCTCGGTGTCGACAACGAAGGTCGCCGACTCAGTCGCGCCGGGGGTCAGCGGGCCGTCGCCGACCGAGCCGAGCGTGGCGGTCGGGTCTTCGGCCTCGAAGGCCGGGAACCAGGTCGAACCGGTGCCACCCTCGGCGACCGAGACGATCGGCGCCGACGCGATGTCACCCGTGTTGAAGACGACCTCGCCCTCGTCGAACGGATCGAACGTGCCGTTGTGGAAGCCGAGCCGGAGCGGGGCGAAGCTGACGCGGTTCGGGTCGGCAAGGTTGGTGACAGTCACCTGGATCTCGACGGTCCGCGCCGAGACGAGAGCCGCTGAGATGAGGAGGATCGCAGCCGCGGCGAGGCCGCTCGGGAGAAAGGTGCGCATACGCATGGTGGGTTTTCCATTGAAACGGAGAAACAGGGAAATCTACGAGGGAAGCGGATGCTGCTCCGCTCCTGGTCGGGGGATGAGTGGGATGTCGGAGTGGTCCGCAGCAGACTCAGTCGCTCGTGAACACGATCCCTTTCATCGTTTTTCGAAAAAAATCTCGAGATCGGAATCGCTGCTCATTTCCGACGATTTTGCTCAGCGTCAAGACCAGGGGTGAGTGTTGGCAACATCACGAAGGACCCGTCGGACCCGACCACGAACGGTTTCGAGTCGACGGGTCCGGCTTTGATCATGTCGTCCGGCTCCGGGCCATTCTGTGAGCCAGTTCGCATACCACAACGGTCGAGAACTCGTGGAAATCCGGAGTTCGGACCACTGAACCTCGAGAGGACCCGGCGTGTCGAGACCCCGAACCGATCACGAAGTCGGCCTGATCCGGCAACACACGACGCTTGATCACGACCAATATCGAGGAGCAGGGGAGTTGACGATCGCCCATGATTGAGGAATACGAGATCCGCGCTAACTTCGATCGCGCGACGATCGTGGTTTATCAAGCCTACAACGATGCGATCGCCGACGCCGCGTTGGGTGCGGGCCGGTTCGTCGAGCCGTTCTCGTTCGGCCGAATGACCTGGATCAAACCATCGTTCCTCTGGATGATGTATCGGAGCCATTGGGCCTCGCGATCGAACCAGACGCGCGTGCTGGCCGTCCGGATCACCCGCGAGGCCTGGGAACACGCCTTGAGCCTGGCCGTGCCGACCTCATGGATTCGCGGAGTCGATCCCGACTATGAAACTTGGCGACGCCGTCTCGCCGAGGCCACGATCCACGTCCAGTGGGATCCCGAACGCTCCCTGCGCGGTGGGCGGTTGGACCACAGGAGCATCCAAATCGGAATCGGTCGCCACCTGATCCGAGAGTATGTCGAAGCCTGGACCGTCGGGCTCGAGGACATCACCCCGCGCGTCCGCAAGATCCGCCAGGCCCTGCTCGATGGCCGCGAAGATCACGCCCGGCAGCTCCTCCCGCCCGAGCACGTCTATCCGCTCGCGGACGCGATCCGGAGACACATCGTACCCGATCGTTGACGATCGTCAACGATCGAGGTCGTGTCCTGAGGCGACCGCCCCCAAACACGTCACTGTTGACGCTCCAGGGACTGCGCCGTCGAACCGACCATCACCAACAGGTTGGCCAAGGCCCGCGCCAGCAGCTTCAGCTCGCGGCCGGTCGAGGCCCGTCGGTTCATAATCGTCATCAAGACCCGTGACGCATCGCTGACAGCGTGTCTCGTCCGATCGCCGGTGAGATCCCGGTGGACGAAGTCGGCCATCACGACGATATCGGCCAGCCCGCCGGCGATCAGTCGCAGTTGCTCCTCGGTCGGCAGGTCGTGGTTCATGACCCGCTCCAACCGCATCGCCCCATCCCGCATCGCATGATCGAACGAACTCATCGGACGCTCCCGATCGATCGGCCCGCCCCCCAAGGGAATACCACCTCCACGCGCTATCCTGATCGGTTTCCGCCTCGGCCCTCCGACAGACCGATTCAACGTTGACTGAATCCGACACGCGCGGAAGATCGCATCACGATCATCGCCCCTTCCTCCGTCGACGCTCAGCCTGATCAATCATCGTGCGACGCATGTCAGCAAAGACCACCGACAACCGTAAGGAACCACAACCCCGAGCCCACGCAGGGTCCGGTTGTTGGCTCCAGGCATCTCGGTCCGACGATCGCTCTCCAAGGGACCGATCAGCCGCTTGACCCGGTGCGACGGCCGGACCAGACTGGATCGCATGTCCTTCCGGTCGATTGGGGATCGGCCCCATCGACGTCGATCCTCTCCCTGAAGAACGGACAAGCGAGACCAATGCACACATTCCGACAATCCCTCACTTGGGCGCTTCTCGTCTGGGCGATCCCAGCCGTCGCGAGTCTCGGCCAGGAGCCGGTCGGTGAGCCGATCCCGATCTGGCCCGACGGCGCGCCCGGCGAGACCGAAGACTTTCCGCCGGAGGTGGATCAGACCGGACCGGACGGCCGGTTGGTGGCCGGTCGACGGGTGATCCGGTTGACCAACGTGGTCGAGCCGACGATCACCGTCTACCGACCCACGTCGGACACCGACACCGGCGCAGCGGTCATCGTCTGTCCAGGGGGTGGGCACAACGTCCTGGCCTACGACCTGGAGGGGACCGAGGTGGCCGAGTGGCTCGCGTCGATCGGCGTCACCGGGATCGTCTTGAAGTACCGGGTCCCGGCGCGCGAGCCGGAGAAGCGCTATCGGGCCGCCGTCCAGGACGCGCAGCGGGCCGTCAGCCTGGTCCGCGATCGCGCGGATGAGTTCGGGATCGACCCCGAGCGGATCGGGATCTGCGGCTTCTCGGCCGGCGGCGAGACGGCCGGACGCACCGCCTTGTTCGGCGACGACCGGACCTACGAGCCGGTCGATGACGCCGATGCGACCTCATGCCGGCCCGACTTCGCCATCCTGATCTACGCGGCCTACTTCGTCGACCGCGAGTCCGGCCTCCTCCTCGACGACATCGTCGTGACCGAATCGACGCCGCCGATGTTCCTGGTGCACGCCTTCGACGACCCGGTCACGCCGCTCAGCAGCCTGCTCCTGTTCGAACAACTGAAGCGCAAGGGGGTCCGCTCTGAACTGCACATCTATAACCGTGGCGGGCACGGCTATGGGCTCCGACGCACCGAACTGCCCGTGACCCTCTGGCCGGACCGCTGCGAGGCCTGGCTACGCGCCGAGGGCCTGCTGGACGGGGAGTCGGCCGACCGCTGATCGGATCGCGATGATCGGCCGACGACCTCAAGCCTTGTCCGACCCAACTCCCTAGGCGGGACGCAGCTCCTCGTTGAGCACCTTCTCGAAGTCGATGGACATCAAGATGTCGGATGGTGTTCGCGTCGGCAACGTCTTGAGATAGGCGATGATCTCATAGGGGGTGATGTCGTAGTCGAGTTGATGGTACGGCGCATCGCTCCGGTCACACGGGTAATCCTCGATGACCGGAGCGATCTCGTCCCAGGAGACGACCGTAGGCGCCACCTCGGGCGGATCGTCATCGAACCGGTCCTCGTCGTCCTCCTCAAGGTGCCCGCCCTCATCGGGATCATCCCCGTCGGGCTCGGCGTTCGCCGACGCATAGTTGGCTTTCAGGACCTGGTGGGGCATCAGGATGACGCGCTCGACCACAGGGAGAAAGACAGGTATCTCGAAGGGCCAGATGGTCCCGGTCATGACGCGACCGCCGGCCGTTGCGGTGTTCTCGATGAAGTAGAGGATCGGCAGCGCTATGACCTCGTTGTCGGTCTCCAGCGACATCGCGCGGCGTCGGAAGTTCCAGCGCCAGGCCTGCTCGATGTCGGCAGTCGGATACCAGTATTCGGGATTGTGCTCGCGGTAGGCGGCCATGGCCACGTAGGAGAACCGGTTGCCCAGGTTCCACCCACGGAGGAATCCCTCGATCCGGAACGGTCCGCACCCCATGCCCTCCTGCTGCGGATCGTCGACCTCCAGGTCGAAGGCTCGGACCAGCGCATCGATCTCGGGCGCCGCCTCGAGCCCGAAGACATGCGGACGATAGTAATTGATATGGAAGTCGATCGGACGATCCGAGGTTGGGCCGTCCTCGCCGACTTGCTTGTAGTCGAACGAGAAGTAGACGCCCGTGTTGGCGTGTCGATAGCCGGCCCGCCCCTCCTGGACGACATAGTGGTCGCGCCCTTCGAAGTAGGCGTCCAAGGCTCCGCGCGTCGGCGGCTGGCCCATGGGTACGAACTCAATCCGGTAGCTCATCGCCCCACAACGCCCCCTTCGACGACGCCCACAACTCACGGATCGATGTCCAAACGCGACGGCCATTGACGGTTTCATCGTATCAGGCGCCGAACCGACCGAACAGGCGACCGACGGACGCGCAACGCCCTGGACGGCCCGACGGCCGATCCGCCAACTGGTTGACACCGATCGCTCGACGGGACAGGCTGGGATGGCGATTGTCGGCCGACGCAACCTCTGAACGCCAGTCCAGATCGCGTCGGACCGCAGGAGATCTCTGGAGGACGGTCTGATGCTCATAAGCATGGTCTGGTTCAGGCGACGGCTCGTGACGGCGGGTGGCCTGCTGGCGTTACTCGGAACGATCCTGCTGGTGCCCCCTGGTGTTCGGGCATCGACGGCCGATGACGCCCACGAGGGTCTCCGCGTCGGCGCGGCGTCGGTCTCAATCACGCCCGAGCCGGGCACTCCGATGGCCGGCTACTACGCGCTCCGGGCCGCCGAGGGGGTCCACGACGACCTCTACGCCAAGGCGATCGTCATCGAATCCAACGGCATCCGCGCCGCCTTGGTCGCGCTCGACCTGGTCACGACGACCCGCCCGATCGTCGAGGAAGCCCGCGAGCAGATCGACGAACAGACCGGCGTGCCCGGCGCCCATGTGATGATTAGCGCCACCCACACCCACACCGGGCCGACGCTGGTCAACGACTCGGCCCGCGAGGACGCGCTGGGCGGCCGCTCCGAGCTTGCCGTGGCCTACCGCAAAGCTCTCCCGGGCCGGATCGCCGAGGCGGTTCGGATCGCCGAGCAGAACCTCCGGCCGGCGCGGATCCGCCTGGCACGCGGCAGCGAGTCGTCGATCGCCTTCAACCGACGCTTCCACATGCATGACGGCTCGGTCGGTTGGAACCCGGGCAAGCTCAACCCCGAGATCCTCAAACCCGCCGGGACGATCGATCCCGATGTCCCCATCGTCTTCGTCGAAAGTCTCGACGGCGCACCGATCGCCACCTACGTCAATTACGCCGTCCACCTGGATAACGTCGGCGGCCCCTTCTTCTCGGCCGACCTACCCTACACCCTCTCGCGGATGCTCGCCGAGTTCAAGGGTGAAGACATGGTCACGCTCTTCACAGCCGGTTGCTGCGGCGACATCAACCACATCGACGTAGCTTGGCCCGAGCCCCAGAAAGGGTTTGACAACGCGGCGCGGATGGGGATCATTCTCGCCGCCGAAGTGCTCCGGGCCTGGCCACGACTCGACGACGTCGAGGAGACCACGCTCCGCGTGGCCCGTCGGACGATCGAGCTGCCGATCCCCGAGGTCACGCCCGCCGAGGTCGCCGAGGCCGAGGAGGTGGCCGAGCGGTTCGAGGGCCGAACCGAATCGCGTTTGGCCTTCTTGGAGATCGTCAACGCCTACAAGGTGCTCGACGTCGAAGCGCGTCGAGGCCGACCCTTGGAAGTCGAGGTCCAGGTCATCGCCCTGGGAGACGAGGTCGCCTGGGTTTCGCTGCCTGGCGAGGTCTTCGTCGAACTCGGCCTGGAGATCAAGCGGGACTCGCCCTTCAAATACACCATCCTCGCCGAGCTGGCCAACGGCTCGATCGGCTACATCCCCGCCCGACGCGCCTACAAGCAAGGCAACTACGAGGTCGTCACCGCACGCTGCGCTCAAGGGTCCGGCGAACGTCTGGTCGATGGCGCCGTCGCCCTCCTCAAGGAACTGCACATCGAGGCCACTCAAGACAAGGAATAAGGATATCCGCATGTCGCTCGGAACCAGAACAGTCCTCAACGACCGGGCCATGTTTACGGGCCGGACCTTCGGATCGTTGGCCGTCACGATCGCGTTTGGGCTCGGGATCATGACGATCGCCAGCGCTTGGGCGTCCGACGAATCGGAACGGCCAGGTCGTGGCCCGTTGAGCCCGCTCGAGGCCCAAGCATCGTTCCGGGTCGATCCGGGACTCCGCGTCGAGTTGGTCGCCGCCGAGCCGCACGTGACCAGCCCGGTGGCGATCGCCTTCCACCAGCGTGGTCGGCTCTGGGTCGTTGAGATGCGCGACTATCCCAACGGCCCGGCGCCCGGCGAGCCGCCCGAGGGTCGGCTCCGACTCCTCGAAGACCGCGACGGTGACGGCCGGTTCGAGCATGCCTCGACGTTCGCCGAGGGGTTGCTTTATGCCAACGGAGTGCTTCCTTGGCGCGACGGCGCCATCGTCACCGCCGCGCCTCAGATCCTCTGGCTCCGCGACCTCGACGGCGATGGCCGGGCCGACGCCCGCGAAGTCCTCTACGACGGGTTCGATGAGGGCAATCCGCAACACCTGGTCAGTCAGCCGACGCTCGGCCTCGACGGCTGGATCTACGTCGCCAACGGGCATGGTGGTGGGTCGATCCGCCCGGGAGACGATCCCGACGCCGAGCCGATCGAGTTGGGCGCCCGCGACTTCCGTTTCGACCCCGTCCACGGCCGCGCTGAGGTGGTCGCCGGGATGGGCCAGTTCGGCCTGACCTTCGATGACTGGGGCCATCGCTTCGTCTGCTCGAATCGTAATCACCTGACACCAATCATTTTTGAAGAGCGCTATGCCGGTCGGAACCCCTATCTGGCCGTCCCCCCTCCGGTCCGTGACGACCAGTCGCCGGGCGCCACGGCGGCGGTCTACCCGTTGACTCGGCAGTTCACGACCTCGACGCAGCACCAGGGGAGCTTCACCGCCTGCTCGGGGATCACCATCTACCGAGGGGGCCTGCTGCCCTCACGCTATCGCGGGTCGGCCTTCGTCTGCGAACCGACCGGCAGCCTGGTCCACCAAGATGTGCTCATCCCCCAAGGCGCGGGGTTCGTCGGCCGGCCGGCGCGCGAGGGCGTCGAGTTCTTCGCCAGCCTCGACGAACGATCGCGGCCGGTCGAACTGGCCCATGGACCCGACGGCGCGCTCTACGTCGTCGACATGTACCGCGCCGTCATCGAGCACCCCGAGTGGATCCCACCCGAACTCCTGGCCCGCGTCGACCTCCTCGAAGGTAAGGAGCGCGGGCGAATCTGGAGGATCGTCCCGGATCAACCCACCGATGATCACTCCAAGGATCTTTATGATCAGTCGCGACTGACGGGGGCGACGACAAAAGACCTCGTCGGATTGCTGGCCCATCCCGATGGCTGGTGGCGATCGACCGCCCAACGGCTCCTGCTCCAGCGTCAAGACCCCAAGGCCCTCGAGCCGCTCCGGAACCTGGCTACCTCGTCGACGAGCCCGCAAGGCCGGGTCCACGCCGCCTGGCTGCTCGATCACGCGGACGCTCTCGACGAGTCGACGATCCTGAGCCTCCTCAACGACGACCACCCTCGGCTCCGCGAGCAGGGCGCCCTGTTGGCCGAGCGTCGACTGGCCGACGCCCCGGCGTTGGCTGAGGCGGTGGCCGATCTCGATGATGACCCCGACGCCCGCGTCCGCTACCAGGCCGCCCTGAGCCTCGGGTTCTGGGACGACGACCGGATCCTCGAGGCGTTGGCGACCATCGCCGAGCGGGACGCGGACGACCGTTGGACCCGGTTGGCGGTCGCCAGCGCGGTGCCCGAGCGGGCCGGGGCCTTGATCCGGACGCTCCTGGAGCCCCCGCACGATCTGACCGCCCAAATCGATCCCGACCGCCTCACATTGCTCCGCGAACTGGCAACGCTGGTCGGGTCGCGTCGAGACCTCGAGGAGTCGGCGGTGGTCCTCCGGGCGCTGTTGGCGATCGGGCCGAGCAACGGCCTTGAGGCGACACCTTGGCAACTGGCCGGGCTGGTCGGGTTCACCGAGGGACTCGACCGGCGACGGACCCGCCTGAGCGATTTCCTCGATCGGCTGCCCGACGGGGTCGCCCGGCGGACCGACGCGCTGCTCGCGTCGGCGGCCGAGATGGCTGAGGAGACCGGTGGCGACTTGTCCACACGGCTCGACGCGATCACCCTGTTGACTCATGCCGACTGGGACGTCGCCGCCTCGACCTTGTCGGGTCTCCTCCGGCGGGCGCCTGAGGTCGAGATCCGATCGGCGGCGGCGCGGGCGTTGGCCGATCGCAACGAGCCCGAGGTCGCCGACGCATTGCTCGATGCCTGGCCGACCCTGACCCCCGAGGTCCGTCGCCTGGTCGCGCAGGCGTTGGTCGCGCGGACCGACCGCGCTTCGAAGCTGCTCGACGCCATCGTCGACGGTCGGCTCACCGCGCGCGACCTCAACGCCGATCAGGCACGCCGCCTGCTCAACCACCGCGACGATGGGGTCCGCGATCGCGCCCGCAACCTCCTGGCCTCACGGATGCCCGCCGATCGCGCGGAGGTCTTGGAACGCTACCGCGACGCCTTGACGATGCCCGGCGACGTCGACCGCGGCCGCGCGGTCTTCCGACGCGCCTGCACGACCTGCCACCGGATCGAGGGGGTCGGCGTCGACGTCGGGCCGAACGTCAGCGACAACTGGAACAAGTCGAAGGAATCGCTGCTGACCAACATCCTCCACCCCAACGCGGCCTCCGATGCGGAGTACCTCACGTACACCCTCTCGACCGTCGACGGCCAGATCCTCAACGGCCTGATCGCCTCGGAGACTGCCTCGTCGTTGACGATCCGCCGCGCCGAGGGAGAGACCTCAACCGTCCTCAAGGCCGATGTCGACGAGATCCGCGCCGACGGCACTTCGCTGATGCCCGAGGGCCTGGAACAGGACATCGACGTCCAGCAGATGGCCGACCTCCTCGAATACCTCAAGCTCTGGCGGTACGAGGGCGAATCGATCGGAGGCGACCAACAGGAGCGCTGAGCTGAAGGTGACCTTTATCCCCCAACATGTCACGATTCCACGAGACTTGCGGTCACCGCCGCTTCGGCTCAAGAGGCTGATTTGGTGGGGGTCTTGGTCTCGATCCACTGGGCGGCGTGCTTGGGTGGCTGGGGACTGCGACGCGCAGCGGAGCAGACCCCGGCGATCATCTCTCGA
>CAZSSM010000087.1:0-27730 GCA_964609385.1 uncultured Planctomycetia bacterium | reverse complement strand
TCACCCGGCTTAGCCCCCTGAGCCATCTTGATCTGGATCTCGTCGGCGTTGACCAGATACTCGCTGGTGACGCCGAACCGGCCCGAGGCGACCTGCTTGATCGAGCTGCGGCGGATGTCGCGGTGCCGCTCAGGCTTCTCGCCTCCCTCACCGGTGTTACTGCGCCCGCCGATCCGGTTCATCGCGATGGCCAAGGTCTCGTGCGCCTCGCGACTGATCGAGCCGTACGACATGGCGCCGGTGGCGAACCGTCGGCAAATCGCCTCGATCGGCTCGACCTCTTCGATCGGCACCGGCGTGCGGCCTTCAGTCCGGAACCGGAAGAGGCCGCGGAGCGTGCAGAGGCGTTCGCTTTGATCGTCGACCATCCGCGTGTACTGGCGGAAGATCTCCTCGCGACGGGTCCGCGTGGCGTGCTGGAGCCGGAAGACGGTCTCGGGGTTGAACAGGTGGTATTCACCCTCACGGCGCCACTGGTATTGCCCCCCCCAGCCCAGCAGTTTCGGGCCGGCGTCGCGGAGACCGAAGGCGCGATGGTGCAGGGCCTCGACCTCATCGGCGATCTCTTCCAGGCCGATCCCGCCGATCCTCGAGGCAGTCGTATCGAAGTAGGTCGCCACGAATTGCCTGTCCAGACCGATCGCTTCAAAGATCTGAGCACCCCGGTAACTCTGAACGGTGCTGATGCCCATCTTGGACATGATCTTGACGACGCCCTTGCGGAGCGCCTTGCGGTAATGCTCGATCGCCTGGGCCGCATCCAGGTTGGGGTCGACCAGGTGCTCCTCGATCAACTGGCCGAGCGTCTGATAGGCCAGGTAGGGACAGATCGCCCCGGCACCATAGCCGAAGAGCAAAGCCATATGATGGGTCTCACGGGCCTCACCGGTCTCGACGATCAGGCCGGTCTGAGTCCGCAAGCCGAGGCGGACCAGTTCGTGGTGGAGGCCCGAGGTGGCCAACAGAGCAGGAATGGGCGCGTGCTCGGCGTCGATCCGGCGATCGGAGAGGATGAGCACGTTGATACCCGAGCGAATCAGGCGAGCGGCCTCGTCGAAAAGTCGTTGCAGCGCCTGGCGGATCCCCTCAGCACCCAAACGGACCTCATAAGTCATCTCCAAGGTCGCGGCCCGGAATCCACGCCAACCGTCCAGAGCCGCGAGTCTTTGGAGATCCGACTCGGTCAGGATCGGCGAGTCCAAGGCGATCTGCCGGCAACACTCCGGCCCTGGATCAAGCAGGTTGCCCATCGGCCCCAGGCAAGTCCGAACCGAGGTCACCAGTTCCTCGCGGATCGCATCCAGGGGTGGGTTGGTCACCTGAGCGAAGAGTTGCTTGAAGTAATTGTACAGCAGTTGCGGCTGGTCGCTGAGGACGGCCAAAGGGGTGTCGGTCCCCATCGAGCCAATCGCCTCTTGAGCTTTATCGGCCATCGGAGCGAGGACGTATTTCAAGTCTTCGAGGGTGTACCCGAAGCTCAATTGGTGAGTTAACAGGTCGATGGCCGAATCGTCGGTGTGTGGCCGACCGGACTGGTTCAGCAAGGCATCGGGGAGTTGGTCGAGGCGGACTTGGTTTTCGTCCAACCATCGCCGGTAGGGCCGAGCCGTGGCGATCCGATGCTTCAGCTCATCATCCTCGACGATTCGGCCCTGCTCCATGTCGACCAGGAACATTCTGCCGGGCTCGAGCCGACCTTTGCGGATGACCTTGGAAGGGTCGACATCGACGACGCCGACTTCGCTCGCCATGATCACGAGATCGTCGTCGGTGACATAGAAGCGACTGGGTCGAAGCCCATTACGGTCGAGCACTGCGCCGATGAACCGGCCGTCGGTGAAGCCGACCGAGGCGGGTCCGTCCCAGGCCTCCATCATGCTGGCGTGGTAGGCATAGAAGGCGCGCTTTTCCTTGGACATGGCCCGGTGATTCTCCCAGGCCTCCGGAATCAGCATCATCACCGCGTGCGCCGGCTCGTAGCCGGCCATCACGAGCAACTCCAAAGCGCGGTCGAGACTGACCGAGTCGCTAGACCCATCGGCCATCACCGGCAGGACCTTCTCAAGGTCGCCGGGGTCAAACGCCTGGGAGGCGAAGAGCGCCTCGCGAGCCCGCATCCAGTTGACGTTCCCGCGATGCGTGTTGATCTCGCCGTTGTGCGCGATCATCCGGTGTGGGTGCGCCAGCTTCCAGCTCGGGAAGGTGTTGGTGCTGAACCGCGAGTGGTATAAGCAGAAGGCCGAGGCCAGTTCGGGAGCCGACAGGTCGTGCCGGTAATACTGGGGCAACTGGGCCGGTGTCAGCATCCCTTTGTAGACGATCGAACGGCTGGAGAAGCTGGGGATGGCGAACTCCGAGGCGATCGGCTCAGGGAGTCCGAGCGTCTTGAGTTCGCACTCGAAGCGTCGACGAATCACGTAGAGCTTGCGTTCGAACCAGGTCGAGTCGCGTCGGACACGGGCCTCTTCGACCAATCCGGTGGCCCGGCCTACGAAGCCCTGCCAGATCAAGGGCTCCGCGCCTCGGGAGGTCGGGCCGAGGTCGGCCGCATCAGCATCGGTCGGCACCGGTCGCCAGCCCAAGAACGTTTGACCCTCCTCGGCCACGATCCGCTCGAAGAGATGGCGACCGACCTCGGCGGCCTCCGGATCGCGCGGCTGGAAGAGGACGGCCACCCCGTAGTCATCCGGTTCGGGAAGGCAGAGGCCCATTCGACCGACCTCGCGGTTCAGGAATGCGTGCGGGATCTGAATCAAGACCCCGGCCCCGTCGCCACTGTTGGGATCACAGCCGCATGCACCCCGGTGGGTCATCCGGATCAGGGCATCGAGGCCGCGCGTAACGATCTCGCGCGAGGCTTGACCCCGGAGATGGACGAGGAACCCCACACCGCAGGCGTCGTGCTCGAAGGCGTCGCCGGCGTAGAGCCCGTGGGCAAGCGGTCGGTCGGACTGGGCATTGTGCATCATCTGATCGTCCTCGAGGGTGACTCGGTGGGCGGCCTGTTTCAGACGAACCTCCGTACTTTCGGACGGGTCGAGTCGGGATCGAGAGGAGTTGGAGAGGTTGAGGAATTCGGCGGGGGGAATCGTCTTTTGACGGATTCCCGTGGCGCCTTCGGGGGTCGACGAGGCACCTTGTGAGGGCGCGACGTCGGTCGACGGTTGGCCGCGTCGGTCATCGCCCTCCCTCGATCGGCTGATCGCGAAGGGAGCGAGGAACGGAGCAGCGGAGCAAACCGATTCGGGTTCTCAGAGCGGAAGCCGAACGAGGGTTTCGGATCCGCCCGAACTGGAGTTGGGCACGCCTGCTGCCGCCGCTGCCTCCGACGGCAACGCCTCGGGGGTTGACGAGCGGGTCGACAACAGATCTTCGATCGCCGGACCAGACCGCGCCGAGGTCGAGGCGATCGCCCCATCTCGGGCCAGTTCGTCGGGGCTCGACCGTTCGCTCCGAAGGTCATCCAGGAACCGAGCGGCCACAATGTTTAGAGACTCGTTGTCGCGGTGGATGATCACCAAGGGGCGAACCAACCGCGTCTCCGCCAGACGACGGACTCGAATTCGGAGTCGGTCAGACGGTCCTTCGACGGTCGGCCGAGGCAGGATGGCCAAGCCTTGGCCGCTGGAGACGGCCGACTTGACCACCTCCACCGAATCGACCTGCATGGCCGGGACCACCTCCACCCGATGCTCGCTGAGGAACCGATCGACGGCCTGCCGAATCGGCAGATCGGGCGTAAAGTGAACGTACCGCTGCTGGTTTAGCGAGGCGATCGGGACCGGCGCCTCGATTCGGGCAAGGGGATGGTC
Organism: uncultured Planctomycetia bacterium; assembly: GCA_964609385.1. Taxonomy (GTDB): domain Bacteria; phylum Planctomycetota; class Planctomycetia; order Isosphaerales; family Isosphaeraceae; genus CAZSSM01. The sequence continues at coordinate 23,918 of CAZSSM010000087.1, read as the reverse complement.
TCCGGGAATCGCGCAAACCATCTCCTCATCTTTCCAGGCGACGACGTTGAGGTCCGGCCACTTCTGGGGATAGGAGAGCAGGCCAAGGTCCACGCTCCCGCGACGAACTGACTCCAGGACCTGCTGGGGATGATGATACGTCACCGACGCGTCGACGTGGGGATACTGCTGGCGGAAGCGGTCCACAATGCGGGCCATCTGATGGAATCCGACCGAATAGATCGCGCTGACCTTGACGGTCCCGCGCAGGTCGATCCCCTTAGCCAGCGTACGGACGCGTTGCTCCAGGTCGTCGAAGCGATCGATGATCTCCAGGCAGCCGTGATAGTAGACCTTGCCGTAGGGTGTCAGCACCAAGGGGCGACGACTCCGATCGATCAGGCGGACGCCCAAACGATCCTCCAGTTGGTGAACCACCTGGCTGGCCGAAGATTGAGAGATCCGATTGGCCCGCGCCGCCCGCGAGAAACTCGCCAGCCGTGCGACCTCACAGAAAATCCTCAAACTGTCGAACTGCATCGGCACAACCTCGTGACTTGGGAACGCACCCACAGTAATAGTGCGGCCGCTCATTATTAGGATTCGGGATAATCAGCGTCAATTGATTTCGGCTTCCCCCGTACGATTCTCCAGACCGATCGGATGGGGCCTTGGTCAACACAGGATGAAGGGTCGCCAGAAGGCCTGAAGCAATATAGGCTTGCGTCGAGGTTCGGGAACCGATCGAGATGGATTCTGGCAAGGAGAATCCCGGTGTTCGATGGGAAAAGCCGATGAAGTCGCCGCGGATCGCTCGGTTTCTGGGTGGAGCAACCCGCGCGAAGCCGGGACCAATCATCGTCCCGGTGCCAACTCACTGAGGGGATCGGCAATCACTAGAGGGCGAACTGCTTCAGGCATCCTTCATATCGGGTGAGACCCAGGCCAACCGTTGTGGGCGATTCTTCAGCCGCATCGCGGTGTATCCGATGACGATGAGCACGGCCACGATGCCGATCCCGATGACCCCAGTCGGCCCCAAGGATCGCGCGACGAACTCTAGCAGCGCGGCGATCGCTTTGCGACGACCACCGTCCTGGTCTGGCTCGGACACCGCAATGCCGTAGAGCAAGCCGAGGACACCGAGCACGATCGCCATGGCGATGCCGGGCCGAACCAACGCGCTGTCCGCGTCGATGGGGATTGTTTGCTCGGGCAGCGGCAAGCGGCCCCGAGCGACCGCTTCCCTGGCGATCTCAACTTGATCTGTCTTCTCAGAACCTTCGAACTCCAACGTGGATGTCTTCCCTTCGCCGAAGACGGTGAACTTCACTTTCGCGAGGCTCGCCGGCACATCGATCCGCTGAATCGCTTGGTAGGGGACGAACTCTTTGTTCTTCTCTTCGAATTTGAATTCGGTCGGGAGACGACCGCTGGCGAGCCCCTGAGCAACCGTCGGCATCTCCTCGCGAACCGCCTTGCGCTTGTTGAACCGAAGTCGATAGATCCCGTCCGGACAGAGGGCCAGCAGGGTCCCAGAAGCCTCCTTATCCGCGACCACCGCCCATACACTCGAACTCATGGGTTCATCCTTCTCGGAAAACGCGTCGAACTGCTGATGAATCGGGGACAACCGCCCGTCGGGTGGGATGCGTGACGGCATCGGTTGCCACGAAGGGGAAAGTTACGAAATGTGACCCGACGATCATCGACCTACATAAGACCAAGGGGGCACGCCCGACACAAGCGTCTGGTCATCGACATTTCGTGTCGGCTTCTCCACCGTACTAAGACTTCAGAGCGATTCAAAATGGGGGTGCGTCGGCCCCTTGGCCGAGCCGGACCAGGGTCCTCGAGATGGTCGATTCGGCCTCGATCAGCTCGCGTTGGAACTGGAGGATGTCGCGTCGGAGCCGATCGATGGCGACGAACCCGACGTCACCGGAACGATATTGGGCGAGGGCCAGATTGAGCGCTTCGCGGGTGGCCGGAACGAGGGCGTCGGCCAGGAGTCCGGCCTTGGCCTGAGCAGCCTGGGCGCCGATGGCCAGGTCGGTCAGCTCCTCGAACCGACTCCGGATCTGGGCTCCGCCCATCATCTGGATCGTCTGTCCAAGAACATCGGAGGCGTTGGTCAACATCTGCGGATCCAGCTCCGGCTCCCCGCCGAGCAACGGCAAGAATCGAGGTCGCCTCTGAGACGCCGAGGCGGCGATCTGTCGCTGGAGGTCACGGAATTGGGTGCGGAGGCCGGCCAGTTCATTGAGCCGCGACTCCACGTCGGGCGGCTCGAAGCCGTCTTCGGGCAGGGCCATCTTACTCAGATCCAGTCCACGAACCTCGACCTCGGCGTCTCGGGATCGCCCGAGCCGTTCGGCCAGTTGGACCTGGGCCGAGGTGATCCGACGCTGGGCCTCCAACCGGTCGCGCTGGAGGATCAGGTTGGCCTGCTCGGCCAGCGTGATGTCGAGGACACGAGGACCCTGAGCGTCGATCGAAGTTCGGGCGATCTCGGCCAAGTCGCCGGCGATCTCCGCGTTCTCGACGATCGCCTCGGCGAGTTGCTCGGCCTCGAGCTGATCGAAGTAGAGCCGGGTGATCGTTTCGTGGATCTGAGCCTGTATTTGCTGCACACGCATTTGAGCCAAGCTGATCCGGAGCGAGGCGATCAGCGTGTTGAGCATCGCACCGCCGTTCCGATCAAAGCGAGCCGATTGGACATGCTGCATCAAGGTCTCGACCGAGGGCCCATCCCCTCGAGCCTGCATGGCCTGGTAGTCCTTCTGAGCCTCGGCCAGATCGGCCACCGTCTGCTGCCACTCCGGACTCCGACGGATGGCCGTCTCTTGATAATTGCGAAGCAAACGATAGCCGGGATCGTCCTCGGGGATCAGGGGATCAATCGGTTCGTTGAGACTCGCACTCACATCCGGCACCGATGGTCCGGCCATCCGATTCGAGGTGACCGGTCCGCTGAGGGCGACCTCGGTCCAGCTAGGGGGAGTCGGAGGCGCTGGGGACTCCGGGCCGAGAGATGCGACTGGGGACTCGAGTTGGGTCGGATACACTTGGGTCGGAGGCAACTCGTCGAGCAGCGGGAGGGGTTGTCCTGTAAGTCCGGAGAGCGTATGAGGTGGTTCCGAGCCAAGGAACTGGCAGCCGACCAGGGCGTGTCCACTCGCGAGCGCGGCCAACGCGAGCACGACCCGCGCTGGGCTGGAGAGCTGGCGACCGCCTCGGGGTCCGATTCGGATCATCGCATCACCATGACCAGGGCCCAGCGCATCGCGGTCGGGGAAAGCCCGGCCGTCGACCGTCTTCGAGTTCGGCGGATTCCACGATGGTCTGGTAGACCAACGCGACGTCCGCGCCAAGGGCGATTCGATCCGGATCGCCGGCCCGCCCCCCAAACCGACACGACGTGGCTCGGCCCGGCCGAACCGGTCCGGTCCGCTGCGTTGACCGGTCTCCGTCGGCTGCTTTAGAGTCATCGGTATGCTCGGCTATGCCGCTCCATCCCGATCCGGATGTCGGGTCCGACGGGTCATGCCGGATCGATCGAGGACCGCGGAGGGATCTCCGAATATGCTTGCGCTTTCTCATGAAGACGGGGGATCGGGGCAACCCCTCATCCTGCTCCACGGCTTTCCGTTCGATCGCACGATGTGGGCCAGCCAGACGGTCCGGCTCCGCGAGTCGATGCGGGTGATCGTGCCCGATCTCCGGGGGTACGGACAGTCCGCGCTGCCAAGCGATGGATTCGCCGTCGACAAGATGGCCGACGACGTCCTCGGCCTGATCGATCGACTCGTGCCCGACGAACCGGTCGACCTGGGCGGGCTCTCGATGGGTGGCTACATCGCCTTCTCGATCGTGGCACGACACCCCGAGAAGGTCCGATCCCTGATGCTCCTGCATACCAAAGCCGAGGCCGACACGCCGGATCAGGCCCAAGGCCGGATCAAGAACGCGGAGGCCGTCGAGCAGACCGATGATGTCCTTCCGGTCGTTGACGCGATGCTCCCCAAGCTCTTCAGCTCATCCACGCGTCAGCGTCGTCCCGGACTGATCGAGGCCTTCCGCAAGGTCATGCACGCGGCCAATCCAACCAGCGTGTCCGGGACGCTCCGCGCCTTGGCCAAGCGGCCCGACCGCACCGGACTGCTCCCCACGATCACCCAACCGACCCTGGTCATCGCCGGGGATCAAGATCCGATCAGTCCTCCTGAGACGATGGAGGCCCTGGCCCAAGCCATCCCCGGAGCCCAGTTCCATCGGATCCCAGACGTCGCGCACATGAGCCCGGTCGAGAATCCCGAACAGGTCACCCAACACATGATCGCGTTCCTCCAGCAACGCGATTGAGCCGCGCTCCCCAACCCCTTCAAGGGGGCTGGGGACCAATCCCGAGGAGTTCGGGAGCCCCGAGACTGATCCATGGACGGAACCCCTCCGATCTCTCCCGCGTTCGCGCGTGTTCAACTCTCACGTCGACAGTTCGGCCGGACCCTGACCGGACTCGGCCTGGTCGCCGGTCCGCTCGGAGTCGGAGGTTGCGTCCGGCCCGACGGGTCATCCCCCTTCGACGCCGAAGGGCGATCCCTCGATCCATGGACGGCCGGTCCACATTCTGATCGGATCGCGCGACGGTTCCCGTGCGCCACTGGAGAGCGACACGATTCGGTCCGTGAACTGGTCTGGGCCGGCAATGTTCTCTTGTCGACACACCGATCCGGACGAATCGTCCAGATTCGGCTCGACCTCGATGATCACGTCACGATCTTCGATCCCGATCGGTTCGGGGTGGGAGTCGTTACGCTCCGAACGATTCGCGATCGCCGACTGATCGGGCATGATCGGTCTCGACTTCACCTCTACCTCGCGAGGGGTAAGGACGACTGGGAGGCGGTCCAAAGCCTGAGTCTGGAGGCGGGGCCGATTACGAGTGTGGCGGTCGATCCGGTCCGTTCGCGGGTCCTGGTGGGGACCGAGGCCGGGATCGTGGTCCAACTCCGGCTCCGAGGCGCCGGCGATCGGCTCATCGAGGAGGCACGGCGGCGGGTCTGTCGGACTCCGATCCGTCGACTCGCGCTCGATCTCCGGGGACCGGGGAATCCGCGTTGGTGGGTCATCGACGCCGAGGACCGCTTGATCACAGTCCAAGGGCTCAGCCAAGCCGCGCCGGTCGTGGTCGCACGCGACGCGTTCGCCTTGAGCTTGCCCCGACGCCTGCCAGGCGTCTCGGCCTTGCTCATCGATCGACTCGGCCGCCTGCTCGCGCTCGGAACCGGCGAGGCCCCCCCACGAGTCTTGGCGGTTCTCCCGTCGAGGATCGACGAGGCGGAGCCGTTGCGGATGGCCTTGATCGATCGCGATGCCTGGCTGGTCGTCGGCTCGTTCGGGGAATGCCTGGCCGTGCCGTTGACGTCCGGCAACGGACCCTCGAGTCCCTCAGAGGATCGACCGGACGCCTCGCTCTTCGAGCGGGAACTGCGGATCATCGAAGTCGTCGACGACCGAGCGCCCGGGATGTTGGCCGTCGATGCGCTCCGCTTGGCACCGCGTTGGATCGCGTGGGGGGACGCGGAAGGGATCGTCACGCTCCGCGACCCGACCGAGGGTCATGAGGACCGTATCGGCTTGGAACGGCCACACGACCGGATCCCGGTCCTCGCCCTCCGACCGGCCTGGCGCCATTTCGAAGAGTCGTCCGTGGTGGCCGCCGACCGGTTCGATGTGGATCGCGATGACCCGGTCCGTCGCCCGATCGCGCGGCGATTCGACACGATCCGTCGAGGTTTGCGACGCCCGATCGATCCGACCTCAACGCTCGACGAGCAACTGGCGATCCTGGAACAAGACCCCGCATTGACGCTTCTCGAGTTCGCCGACTTGCTGACTTGTCGCTCCTCGCTCGATGTGCGTTTGAACCGCGACGATCATGGGGTCGATGCCGACCTCCGTCGGTCTGCGGAGCTGTACCAACGCCTCGGCCAGGATGAGCGCGAGGCCGACACCCGGTTCTGGACGGCCTGGCGACGGATGCGGTTCGTCCCGCTCGAACGCGTGAGACTCCAGCTTCACGCCGATGAGGTGCTCGCCGATCTGCAACGCGCCACCTATCTGGACCACGGCTTCGAGCCCGATCGTCACCGCCAGGCCGTGCTCTGCCGGATCCTCCGAGCTTGGGCCAGCCTGGACCTCGGGCGGTCGGCCGAGGCCGGCGAGCTTTGGAGCGACCTCGAGCCGGTCGTCCTGGATGATCCGGTTCTGGCTCGATCACCGGAGGTCCGCCTGATCGCCGTCGACTTCGCCATGGAACGCGACGATTGGCCCCAAGCCCGGGAACATGCTGAGGCGGCCCAAAGTCTCACCGAGACGTACCCGCTCGACGATCCGATTCGGATCCGCATTTGGTTGACATGCGTCGAAATTAGAAATCATGTAACGGATCGCATGCACAGGCGAATCATTGTCCCGAATGATGTGCCGAACCACCCACACTGCCAATTCGCGGTGGTTTCCTCGATGTCACCCGAACCGGATCGGTCCGAAGTCGCGCTTGTTGAGGAGGGCTGGGCCCCATCGATCCAACTCTCGCGTGACGAAGCGCTCTTGCAGGGGTTTCAGGCAGCGAAACGGGCATCGACGGGTCGCGTAGACTCGGCTGATTGGAAAGAGGCATGGGACCGGATGGTCGCGTGTTTCGACGCGGCCTGGTCCGATCCCGAGCCGCCGACACCCGATCGCGAGCGGCTGATCGACCTGGCCCTGATCCAACGCGCCGAACTCGCCGAGCAAGCCGCGAGATTCGACGAGGCCCTCGCTGGGTATCGCCTGGCGATCCGTCGAGCCGGCTCGCGTTCCGGTGATCGACCGGGTCGCGAGCGCCGGCTGCGTCACGCTATCCTCAGCCGTGCCCGACGCGGATCAGCCCGTTGTGCTTGGTACCGGGGCGACGATCGAATCCTTGCCGAACGGATCGATGAACTCCATCGCCAGAAACCGCCCGCGCCAATGCTCGTTGGACATCCCGAACGACCGGGACCATCAACCGTTGATTCGACACCTCACCCGAGAGCCACCATTCAATTGACATGGATTGGTCCGGGGGCTTGGTTGATCTCGCGAATCGCCGAGGCTGACGAGATTTTCCCCAGACCCTGGCGTCTCCTCTCGGTCCCGCATCATGAGGTGAGTCCTCTCCGGGGCGACGAACATCTGGATCGGGAGAGCCGGATCCCCGACGAATATCCGATTCTCGGGCTGAGTACCGAACCGGGAATCCAACGACCATCCCTTGAAGGAGACCCCAGTTGGGAGGGGGCTTTGCAACCCTGTACACCCCTCGTTGACGACCCGAATGACCTCGCAATCCAACTTGGAGTGATCCGAGACCGCTACGAACCCGGACTCGACCCAACCATCAGTTCGATCCTTCGTATTTTGAAGTAGCTCATCGCTTGCCAAAGCGATTTCGGGACTAGAATCAATCTGCTCCAAACATGGCAGAGGCATATTCGGTCGCAAGCTGTCGGAATAATTTGAGAGGGCGCTTGAAGAACGACTCCGCATAAATCATTGGGAATTGCTAAACCTCGACACCTCTCATCGTCCCCCCGTCATATCCGGGGATCCAGAGCGGCTAGCGGGAATCGAACCCGCACTTACTGCGTGGGAGGCAGTCGGGCTACCATTACACTATAGCCGCGTCGCACATGAAATCTTAGCATCGAGGGTTTGTTCTGGCAACGGGGAGTTGTCCCCTGTTCCAGGACCACCGGAGCAATTCTGCCCATCAGAGGCGCTCGGCTTCGGGATCGTGGAACGGAGATCATCAGTGTGAAGCGACGCAAGGTCCGTCAACGCGATTCCTCAACCCCGACCGAGAAGCCTCACGCAGTTCTGGAGCCGAGGCGCGGCCACCGCTCTTCGCGGCTGATCGCGACCATCATCCTTGTGGCGGCGACGACTGCCTCGATTGTCCAAGGTGTGGGGCTCCGACAGCGCGTCCTGGAACTCGATCGGGATGCCGAGTCACTCGGGCGGACCCTGAGCGATCGGATCTCTCAGGCTCTGCTGGCCGACATGGATCGGGTCGAGGCGATCACCGAGGAGTTCGCTCGTGCCCTGGAACGGGGGGAGATCGGCCCCGAGACCCTCGACGCGCGGATGGAAGAGGCGAGTCGGGCCGAGCCGTATTTGCTCGGGCTGACGGTCGCCTACGAGCCGTTCGCTTTCAACGGCGAGCGGCGATTGTACGCTCCGTTCTTTAGTGTCGAGTCCGGGGATATCGTTCCCATCGAGGACTACTACGACTACACCGACGCGGAGCGCCGTGAGGACGCCCTCTGGTACCAGCAGGCCAACCGGGACGGGCCCGGCGTTTGGGTCTCCGGTTACGGTCCGGCTGCCGGGACGACGTACGTTGGCTACAGCGTCCCGTTCTTCCGAGACGACTCGGAGACCGAGAAACGTGTGCAGTTGGGTGTCGTCAACATGTCGGTCTCGCTGGAGGACTTCAACGACCTCCTGAACAAGCAAATCATCGGTCGGCTCGGCGGAGGAATCCTCATCAATGCCGAGGGCCTCTTGCTCGCCAACCCGCGCTTCGATGTCGTTCGTGCTGGCGTGACCCTCGTTGAGGTCGCTCGGGAACGGAACAACCGGGAACTCGGTCGACTGGCTGAGCGGATGATGGCCGGAGCGACCGGTGAGGCTCGGCTCCGCGTCGAGGTTGGCGGCGCCACACAGGACGGCTGGTTCTTTTATCGGCCGATCGAGCGGGCCGGCTGGTCGCTGCTGGTCGGCCTCTTCGAGAACGAACTGATGCAGGCCGGGGACGAACTCCGGCGTCGCAAGATCGTTCTGGTGCTCAACGCCCTGGTCGTCCTGATCCTGGCGGCGGCATTGGTGCTTCGTGTGGATCGTCTCGACGAGCCTCGGCTCTGGGCCCTGAGCGCCATCGCTTCCTTGCTCTTGGTCGGAGCGATCGGCCTAGTCTGGCGATTCGCCGGCGAGGCCCCGCCTCGACAGTCCGGCCTCGAGAACGATTCGCGGCGGGTCGGTGACTTGCAGGGGCTCGACGCGTTCCTCGATGAGCAGCTGCTCCGAGCCGAACGGCTCCACCTCCCGGAGCCCACGGTGATCCCCACCACGATCTTCGTGCGGTCGCTCACTTTCCAGGATGCCAGCCATGTTCAGATCGGAGGCACGATCTGGCAGCGCTATTCAACCCGCGAACATGATGATCTCACCCGTGCGGTGAGCTTCCCCGGCATCGCTCCCGAGCCCGAAGCGCTCGACTTGACCGAGACCGGTCGCGAGCTAGTCGGCGATGCGGAGGTGGTCACTTGGGACTTCCGCGTCCTCCTTCGGGAGCGGTTCGACTACGGCAATTACCCCTTCGACCATCAGCGCGTGCCGATTAAGCTGGGCCATCCCGATCGGGCCCGCAACGTCATTCTCATCCCCGACCTTAGGCGATACCAGCTGGTCAACTCCGCCGCCCGCCCCGGCGTCTTCAACGATCTGGTCCTGCCCGGATGGACCGTCCGGGGCAGCGACTTCAGCTACGAGCCGACCGACTATGAGGTCCGCTTCGGTGACGGCCCGGCCTCCCTCACCGAGGTACCCGTCCTGCAGTTCAACATCCTGACCCGACGCGAAATTCTCACACCATTCATCTCACACATCGCCCCGCTCCTGATCGTCGCTGCGCTCCTGCACGGCGTCCTGATCAGCTCGAGCTTCAACGAGGAGAAGAAGTCCAGCTCCGGCTTCTCGACCTTCGGCGTCCTGGAGACCAGCGGCGCGTTCTTCTTCACGATCGCCCTGATGCATATCGATCTGCGACGCGGCCTGGGGCTGGACACGATCACCTATCTCGAAGCGCTCTACATCACGTCCTATTTCGTCCTGCTCCTCGTGGTGATCAATTCGCTCCTGTTCACGACGACCGATGCTGTGCCGCTTTTGGAGTATCGCGACAACCTGGCGGCCAAGCTGCTCTTCTGGCCCATCACCTTAGGAATCATCTTGTTCGTCACTGTCTTCACGTTTATTTGAATTGTCGACAACGTCCCATTCTCTCTGGCTGTTTGGAACAAACTCCGGAACTCCAATCGAAGAACATCCCGAGAACACCAACGATCACCAAGACCGTCCAGTCTGATGGGCGAAGAGAGTCCCTCGCCAGGATTGCCAGAGCGACGGCACTCGCGATCGTTAAATAACCCACAGAGATCTCTCGACTCACCTGAGTGACGCACGCTAGGATCGAATTGGACTCGACTGGGCTAGGGCTCCTAGGTGGTGGATCGTCCAGCCCGTGATGTCGACTCCCAAGGGTTGAACAGAGCCCTTGGTTCGAATCGTGTCTCGCGAGCCGTGGCCGCCTCGCAAACGGAGTCGATTCCCAATGACTATCCCGCAGAGTCTCTTCGAACTCAGGCAGACGCGATTCGTCCTCTGGATGCCGGGCGATACGACCACAGTCCCACGGCTCGTCATCGGCGAGTTCGCTGCGGGCAACCCGCCGATCCTTCGCGATCGTCACGACTTCGACCTGGCGACCCTCCCGGGGGCCGACGATCTCTGGGCGATCGACGCGTCGGATTGTGGCTTGGTCGATGGTCGTGTCTACCACTATTGGTTCGAGGTCAACGACACCAATCCGTTCCGCGACGGTCGACGGATTCTCTGCACCGATCCCTGGGCGTTTACGGTCGATTGGCGGCTCCAGGCGCCGACTCTTCCTCCACCCTATGAGGACTCGGACCGCGACCCGGCTTCGGTCATCAAGTATGAGGGAGGAGGGCTGGTCCCGTGCGACCCGCTCGGCGAAACGTTCGCGCCGGCCTCGCCGATCTCCGGCGGCCCACCGAACAACGCATCGGTGATCTATGAGTTGCCGACGACCTGGACGAGGATCAATATCGCCGACGATCCCGAGATCGGGGTGGGCACGTTCCGCGACGTGCTCGCCCTCATCGACCCAGCAGCCAGCGCCGCGAATTTCACCGACCTCAACGGCCTGCAGCCCGGTCGAAGCCACCTGCAAGAACTCGGAATCAACGTCCTCGAGCTGTTGCCAATCGCCGACAGCTTCGTGGACCGGGAATGGGGCTACGCGACGAGCAACTACCTCGCACCCGACTACGATCTCGGATTTCCCAAAGGTCATACGTCACCGATGGCCAACACTTACCTGATTGCTCTCGTTAATGCATGCCACGTACAAAGGATCCGTTTCTTCGTCGATGCGGTGATGGCCTTCGGAACGCGGGCGCCGATGGAGAACATCAACTTCGACGTGTTCCACATCGACGCGGACTTATCTCCGAACGACCCCGAGCGGTACCAGTCGAGCAATCAAGGGGTCCGGAACGGCTTCGGCGGTCGACTCTGGCGCTATGGCCGCGCCATCGACGGTTACGATCCGGTCGACGGAGGAGCCGGAAGGATTTTCCCCGCCCGCCGATTCATGCTCGTCTATCTGCTTCGTTGGATGCAGGATTTTGGCGTCGATGGCATCCGCATCGATAGCGTCAACAACATCGCTAACTGGGACTTTGTCGAGGAGTTCAAAGACCTCGCCCGAAAGACTTGGTCGGCACGCGGGGGTTCCGACACTGATTTCCTGGTCGCGGGTGAGGAACTCTCGGTCCCGCTCGAACTGCTCCGTCAGAACCGCCTGGATGCCCTCTGGAACGAGGACTTCAAGCGGATGGTCCGCAACGCGATCCTCGGGCGCAACGACGACGAGGAACCGAGCTTCGAGTGGACGATCCGCAAGCTGATCGACTGCCGCTTGATCGGCTTCGGCGACGGCGCCGAGGCCATCAACTATGTCGGGAGCCACGACGTCGGGGGGTTCCGCAACGAGCGCCTTTACAACTTCCTACAGAACAACGGGATCGTCGCCAAGGAGGAGCGGATCAAGCTCGCCTTCGTCTGCCTGCTCACGGCCGTCGGGATCCCTTTGATCTTCGCCGGCGACGAGTTCGCCGACGAACACGATCTGCCACCGATTCATCCCGAGAAGCAACGCGATGCCGTCAATTTCGAGCGGATCATGGATCCGTTTCGCAAGAGAATCTTCGAGTATGTGTCCCGACTCGTGAAGCTTCGCACCTCAAACGAAGCGCTCGGTGTCAACGAGACCGAGTTCATCCACGTCGACTTCGACGACGGGAAGCGGGTCGTGGCTTGGCGTCGCGGTCGTCCGAACAGCGACCGACAGGTAGTGGTCGTGGCCAACTTCTCGGACTTCGAGTCGTGGCGCTCCGGCAGCGACGAATATCGAGTGCCGAACTGGCCGGCCACCCCGCCGGGCACGCGTTGGATCGAGGTCACTCAAGACCGGCCCGTCCCGGATGAATGGGTTGCGCGCGCGGCCTTGTTCGCTTGGGAGGCGAAGGTCTATGCCACGGCCTGAAACGATCGAATCCAACTCGGCCAAGTAGCCCGTGACTCGGCGGAGGTCAGCAGGGATCGACAATCAAAGGACGCCGGTCGTCGACCGAACAGATCCTCGGGGAACGCCAGGTCGAGGAATCAGGCAAGGAAATCGTCCCCTTCGCGGAGCAGGTCGAGGTTCGAGTCGGCTTGAAGGTGTTCCCGTGCCGCATCCGAATAGAACGCACCATGGGCATCGGAACCTCTGGAATGCGAATACCGGACCAAGTCCCCTAGTCTGACAGTCTCAATCGTCGCCACCTCGAGACGTGTGGCTCCATCGACGATCCGAACCTGTTATCGAGTGCGCATGGCAGAGTGTATTGGCATGCAGAGGGGACCCGCATCGGAATCTCCCAATGACGGACGACCGATGACTTGGTCATGTGAGAGGGGCAACACGATCCATCCCTGACAAAAGCTCGGATCGTGATGCCGATGAACGCCGTGAGAGGCAAAGCCGGTGGGCATGGGAATCGACGATTCCGCCGTTGTCCGGTGGTGACGAATGCGTCACGATTGGCGTGGTTTGACGTTTTTTCTGTCGCGGACGATCCTGGTGGCCGAAGACAGGAACAGTTTTCTCACCTCTTCTTTTCGCCATAACCGGGGACGCCCACGTCGGCGTCGGGAGTGTCAGATGAAGCTCACCGATTTTTACTCGGAAGTCGCATCGCGGGCCGATACCGACAAGACGGAAATCAATGTCGCCGACACCAGCCGCGTGCTCAAGGTCGCCTTCGAGGTGCTCAACGAGTTGCCGGTCAGCGAGGTCTTCGACGTGATCGCCAAGGGGATGGCCCGCGCCGAGTCGAACAAGGTCAAGGCGGAGGCCCCAACGGTCAGCATGTCCAACTCGTCGGCCGCCACACCGAAGAAGGTCGGGCCGAAGAAGACAACCAAGAAGGCCACCACTTCCAAGAAGTGAGGCCACACGGACTTCGACAGACGACCTCGCCAATATCGATCCGACCACCAAAGGTCACAGCCCCGCCCGACTTCAATATCCGACCAACAGTCGGGCGGAATTCCAAGGCTCTGCCGAGAGTCTAGTGGACTCCCGAGTTTATCGGTCCCGTTCGTGGTCGAACTGGGCTGGCTCGCCGCGCGCATGAATATCGACAATGCCGTCGCGATAAACACAACGTCCATGGACCCAGGTCGAGTGCACACGGCCTCGGAAGACCGTCCCCTCCCAGGCGTTCCATCCGGCTTTGGACAGATAGGGCGGAGCAACGATCGTCGACGCTTCGGGGTCGACCAGCACCAGGTCGGCGTCGAAGCCTTCGATCAATCCGCCTTTGGAGCGGACGTCCCAGACACGCGCAGGGCCTTCCGCGCCGACCTCAACCAATCGTCGCCAGGTCAGCTTGCCACACGCGACCGCTTCGGTCAGAAACGGCAACAGGTATTCGACCGACGGCATTCCCGAGGGCGATTCGGGATAGGCCGCACGCTTCTCCTCCTCGGTATGTGGGGCGTGATCGGTGGCCACGACCTGCAATGTCCCGTCGCGAAGCGCCTCCCAGAGCGCCTCGCGATCGCGAGGCGTCTTCACCGACGGGTTCATCTGGATTCGGGTTCCCAGCCGCTCATAGTCCTCGACGGTGAACCAGAGGTGGTGCGGGCAGGCTTCAGCCGTGATCAACGGTTGTTTGCCACGAATCAATTCCAGCTCATCGGCTGTTGAAACATGGAGCACATGAAAGCGGTGCTTGTGCCGAACGGCCAAGTCGATGGCGCGTCGGGTGGCGATTAAGGCGGCTTGGTGGTCGCGGATCTTTGAGTGGTCGGCCACCTCAAAGGGCTTGCCCTTGGCGATCAAGGCATCCCGGTTGGCCCGGATCGTCGACTCGTCCTCGCAGTGGGCACAGATCGGGAGCGACGTCTCGGCGAAGATCCGCTCCAGGGCCTCCTGATCATCGACGAGCAGGTCACCAGTGCTCGATCCGATGAAGATCTTGATGCCGGGCGTCAGCTCGAGTTCTGTGGTCCGCAGGGCTTCGAGGTTGCTGGTGGTCGCGCCCAGGTAGAATCCGTAGTGGACGACCGACTTCGAGGCGGCCAGGGCCCGCTTCTCCATCAGCCGCGGTCGATCGGTCGTTGTGGGGTTCGTGTTGGGCATCTCGAAGTAAGTGGTCACGCCCCCCTTGGCACAGCACTGGCTCCCGGTAGCGAGGTCCTCTTTATGAGTCAAGCCGGGCTCGCGGAAGTGGACCTGGTCATCGATTAGGCCGGGGAGCAGCATGAGCCCGTCGGCATCGACGACGTGATCGGCCTCGGCATGACGAGGAGGGTCGATCGCCTCGATCGTGCGGCCTTGGACGATTAGGTCGACCCGTTCGACCGCCTCGGGCAAGACACAGGTAGCGCCTCGGAAACGTGTCCGCATGGCAAGGGTCCCCTCAAGACTCGCGACGTCGATTCCGGGACAATGCATCTCCCCGTTTAGCCAGCCCAGGCAAGCTGTCCTCGAGGCAGACGCTTAAGGATCTACTTGAAACGCTGACACATCGACGAACCCAGGCGTTTCCCATTCTCATTCCCATCTTCGACGACGATGGTGCCCTTGTCGGGCAGCAACTCCGTTCAACCGGTGTTCCTGACGATCAGGCGAGCTGTTCGAGCCGCTGGAGATCGACCATGTCCCGGTAGCGGGTTCCGACCTCCATGAGCTGTTCGTGCGATCCGCGTTCGACGATTTTGCCCTGCTCCATGACGAGGATCAGGTCGGCGGCGCGGATGGTGCTGAGTCGGTGGGCGATCACCAATGCGGTCCGACCGGCCAGCAGGCCCTCCATGCCGATCTGGATGGCACGCTCGCTCTGCGAGTCGAGGTTGCTGGTGGCTTCGTCGAGGATGAGGATCCGCGGGTCGGCCAGGATCGCCCGCGCGATGGCCAGGCGTTGACGCTGCCCGCCGCTGAGTCGGACCCCCCGCTCGCCGATCCAGGTTTGGTCGCCATCGGGCAGCGCCTCGATGAACTCCTCGGCGTTGGCCAGACGAGCCGCCTGGGCGATCTCCTCGGGAGTGGCCCCCGGGCGCGCGTAGGCGATGTTGGCGGCGATCGTCCCTTCGAAGAGGAAGACGTCCTGCTCGACGATCCCGAGCAGCCGACGATAGCTCTCGACGCGGATCTCGCGGAGGTCGATGCCGTCGACGAGGATCCGGCCTTCGGTCGGGTCGTAGAACCGCGCCACCAGGTTGCAGAGGGTCGTCTTGCCGGCGCCGCTGCGTCCAACAAGCGCGACCATCTGGCCCGGTTCGATCTCCAGGTCGATCTCCTGAAGCACCGGCGACTCGGTCCCCGGATAGGTGAAGGAAACCCCCTCGACATGGACCCGCCCGACGACTTGGCTCGGCGTCAGGACGCGGTGACCGGGCGCGTCAGCCATCTCGCGAGGGATCTCGAGCAGGTCGAGCGTCCGATCGAACCCCGCCAGGTTGTTCTGGAACTGGGTCGCGGCAGTGGCCAACACCGCGATGGGCTCTAGGAGCATCGCGAGGAAGACCAGGAACATCATCAGGTCGCCCAGGGTCAGGTCGCCCTCCAGGACCTGGAGACCGCCGTAGATGAGCAGGCCTCCGGAGGCCAACGGCAGCATGATGTCCCAGAGGAAGTTGATGGCCCGGCTCCACCACCAGACCAGCAGTTCCTGGCGGACCATCAGATGGCTCTCGACGACGAATCGGCGCGACTCGCGTTTCTGGCGACCGAAGGCGCGGACGACCCGCATCCCGCCGAAGGTCTCGGCCGCCGAGCCATCGATCTCCTGTCGACGTCGACGAACGTCCCGGTGGAGCGGACGGATCCGCAAGTGCCAGAGCCGATCGGTCCAGGCCGCCAACGGCGCCAAGGCGAGCGTTCCGAGGAGCAGCTTGGGATCGATCCAGGCCAGGACGACCAGTCCGGTCAGGAACTGAACGACCGCGCGCCAAGGGTTGTAGATCACCTGAAACAGCAGGTCGCCGACACCTGCCGCGTCCTGACGGAGCAGACTGGCCACACTCCCCGAACGCATTCGGTGCACGCGATGCAATGGGAGTCGGAGCGCGTGCTCGAAGACTCGACGGAGCATCATCACCTGGACCCGCTTGCAGAGGATCGTCATCCGATACCGCGAGGACAACGAGACCAGGGCCCCAGCCAGCGTCGCCAGAAAGACCAGGATAGCGATCGCGATCAAGCGCTCTCGGGGCTCCTGCAAACCGAAGATCCACCAGTCGTCCGAACCGCCGCGCTCCGGGTCGAGCACCAGCACGTCATCGACAAGGATCTTGGTCGCCGCCGGGGGGATCAACAGGATGAACGTCCCGAGGGTGACCAAGGAAAGGGTGAGGGCCAAGCTCAAGCGATCTCGCTCAAGGAGCCCGAACAGTGACGAGAGCAACGTCCACGTGCTTCGCTGGGGACGGGCGCGTCGCGTGCCGCCGAGATACTTGTCGGTCTCGTCTTCCAAGGCGCGGGGATCGGTCCGTCGCCGCTCTCGATAGGTCTGATAGCGGACATGACTCCCGACCCGATACGACTCCTTCACGATCCCACTCCCTCCGGGTCGGTTCCTGTTGCGAATCGACGAACCATCCGAGCCGACCGGTCGAGGCGTGGCCATCCTCATCGACACAGTGGTCGAAGACCTAACGGGCTTGCGAAACCGTTAAACGCCCGACGCGAGACTTGAACGCACCCATTGTACGCGCCTCGAACGGGCGCCCAGACTGGATTGGGAGACTCCCCGGGATCGTCGATGCCCCGATCGGCTCCGCGCCGCAAGCAAGCCGATGATCGTCGATCCCCCGTTTGTCACGCAGCGGAGGTGGTCCTCATGGACCGAACCGAGACAAAGGCGCCGAGCGAACCGCAATTCCTTCCGTATCGCCCCGAGCGGCTCGATCCGGAGCAGGCCTTTCAGCGCGGTGAGGCGTTCCTCGAAGACATGGACGGTCGACGAAGCGTCCGCCACTTCTCAGACGAGCCGGTCCCTCGTCGGCTCATCGAGACGGCCATCCGTGCCGCCTCCACGGCCCCGTCGGGGGCTCACAAGCAACCCTGGACGTTCGTGGCTGTCTCCGATCCGGACATCAAGCGCGAGATCCGGATCGCCGCTGAGTGCGAGGAGTATCAATCCTACGAAGGCGGGCGGATGCCCGCGCAATGGAAGGACGACCTCAAACCGATGGGGACCAATTGGCAGAAGCCCTTCCTGGAGACGGTCCCCTGGCTGGTCGTCGTCTTCGAGCAGACCTATGGGATCGATCCGGAGGGGAACCGGCTCAAGCACTACTACGTCAAGGAGAGCGTCGGCCTGGCCTGTGGACTCTTCATCACGGCGCTCCACCGCATGGGCCTGGCCACGCTGACCCACACGCCGAGTCCGATGACCTTCCTGCGGACGATCCTTGGACGACCCAACCACGAGCGCCCGTACATCCTCTTCCCGATCGGCTATCCGGCCTCCGATGCCCAGGTGCCGGCCCTCACCCGCAAGCCGCTCGAGCAGGTCGCCATCTGGTTCGATCGCGACGATTCAGAGGGTTAAAGCCAGGTAAGCCGTGGCCATCGAAGCGCTGATCGTGCCGGTCCTCCGGATCGCAGGGAGCCCAATCGCGTTTCGGTCCGACTGGCTCGAGCGATCAGCCTGCCCTCGGGCCGATCCCAATCGCGATGGGTCAGGACGACTCGGACCTCCGATCAGAATCGGTCGGAGGCACGTACCCCACGCCAGGAGGGACAGGGATGAGAAAGCCGCATGGATGGAGCGCTTCCCGACGGGTTCGGCTCCTGGCGGACGTGTGGGCTCGGTTTGCCATCGCCTTGACGTTGATCGTGCTGTTCGGCTCAACGATCGGTTGTCGGGGTCGTGGCGCCCTCGAGGCGACCGACGACTTGGTCCCCCGCTGGTGGACGGGCAACCCTTGGGGCCCCGAAGCCGCCGCCGCCCGCGCTCAACATCGGCTCCCGGCGATCCCCGACAACCCCGAGATGGTGGCCTGGCGCGATTGGTCTCGGCATCACTTGCGTGATGGCGACATCCTCTTTCGGAGCGCCGACGCACGGGTTGTGGGGGGTCTGGTCCCGTTCTCGAAGATCGCCGCCGTGATTTCGGACAGCGCTTACGTCCACACTGGCATCGCCGCCTGGGAGGACGGAGAACCGGTTGTCTATGACACGACCCTGGGCGGACCGCGTCGACAGCCCTTCGCCATCTGGAGCCTCGACACCAAAGGCGAGTTCGGGATCAAACGGCTCCGGGCCGAGCATCAACATGTCATTCCGAAAGCGCTCCAATACTGTCGGATGACCTATCAGGTCCAGACCCAGTTCGACGACAAACTGAGTCTCGACGACGAGGAACTCTACTGCGCTGAGATGACCGAGAAGGCCTATCGCTGGGCCGGTCTGCCCCTGAGCGAGCCGATCGTGATGCGCGACCTGCCGAATTGGAAACGGTTTCCCGTCCTGACCCGCTTAGCCCCGCTCGTTTCATCGATCCGACCCGAGACGCCGGTCATCGTCCCGGGCAACACGCGGTTTGGGATCTGGGCGAGCCCCTGGCTCGAGACCATCTATCAGTCCCCCTACGGACGTCGGCCCGACCCCGCCGGCCTCCGTTCGGGATCTGGGCAGCTCGTCGACCAGAGTGAGGGTTCCGAAGGTTCGGTCCAGATTGCGCGGACTCAAGATGAAACGAGCATGAACTAATGTTTCGGGACCGGAAAGACGCAAAACCCTGACAACGGCCAATTTTCGGCATGTTTACAATCAGGGACATCAGTTGACCAACCGATCGACCCAAAAGGCGTAACGGCGACGCGGCTCCACCCGAACTCCCTTCCAGGGCTCGGGGGCCGATACCTCGATCCATTCCATGAGTCTTCGGGGGTTGTCGTCGAAGGTCACGGGTCGGACCTCCTCCAAGGTCTCGATTTGGCGGAGGATCCAACGGCTCGATCCGATCGAAGCCGGGGCTTGCAGGATGTCGGCGATCTCCTGGGTGATTGCCGGGGTCGCATCCGACTCGAGACTCGAGACCAAGATCAGTTGGACCGCGACCTTGTCGATTCTGGAGAGATCCTCGGTCAGATCGCGGGCGTCCTGGTCGTCGAGGTGCGGGGCCAAGCGCGCCAGGGCGAAGCTGAGCGCATCGCGCTCCGTCGAGTCCAACCCCTCAAGGGTCATCGGGACCACCAGCGCCTGAGCAGCCGCGCGGACCGCCTCGGGCTCGAGTTTGGGGGCCAGGCTCGCCAAGGCGCGGCCGAACTCAGCGCGGTCCGAGGCGTCCAAGTTCGGGTCGTTGATCCCTTCGACAAGCCTCAAGGCCAAGCTACGAGCGGCCTGAACATCCAGGTGGGAGGCCAAGCTCGTCAGGGCACGACCCAGCACGGATCGGGCGCGCGAGCTACGAGCGTTTAATCCAGCGGTCATCCGAGCGACCATCCCTGAGTCTTCGAGGCGATCCGTCTCGGACGTGAGCGTCGCCGACGTGTCAGAGGTCCGTTTTCGCTCAGTCGGGATTCCAGATTCCAACCGCTGATCGAGCATCTGGTCGACGAAGACTTGGGCTCCAGCGCGGAGCGTTTCCGCCTGGAGGTGCGGAGCCAAGCGGGCTAACGCGTAGCCCAACTCGGAGCGGTCAAAAGGGTCGAGTCGGGGATCGGCCAGCCGCTCGAGCAGGACGCGGGCTCCCGATCGGAGCGTTTCGGGGGCGAGCGACGGGGAGAAACCGGCCAACGTCCCTCCAAGCTCGGCCAACTCCCCTGTACCCACTTCCTCGGTGCTCATCCGGTCGATCAGCGCTTGGGTTCCAATCCGGATCGTCCGGTTGTCAAGGTGCATGGCCATGCTCAGCAGGACGCGGCCCAATTCCGAACGCTCTGCGGAGTCCAGGCCCTGATCCTCATTGGTCATCCGCGCGACCAATGGTTCAGCCAAGTCTCGAGCGTTTCGATCATCCAGTCTGGGCGACAGGCTGACGAAGGCCTCTCGGAACCCGAAGAGGTCGTAAACGTCCAGACCTTCATCGGTCATCCGTGCGACCAGCGACCGAGCCAGATCGGCCGAGGCCTCGGCATCGAGATGCGGGGCCAGACTCGCTGTGGCCCGACCAAGCTCAACGAACTCGTAGGAACGCAAGCCACGGGCGCGCATCCGTTCAACCAGGCGATCGGCCAGGTCACGAGAGACCCGGTCATCGAGGTGGGGAGCGAGGCGAACCAAGGCGCGTCCTAACGCGGAGAGTTCGCGTGAGTCGAAGAAGGTCCGCCCGCTGGCGGTCATCCGTTCCACTAAAGCTTGAGCCCCCGGCCGGATCGTCGCAGGATCGAGGGTGAGAGCCAGGCTCGCCAGAGCGAAGGCCAGTTCGGATTGCTCGTAGGAGCCGACGGTCTCAGTCGTCATCCCAACGACCAACTGCCGAGCGAGGTCGCGGGCGGCCTGGGCATCGAGCTTCGGGATCATGCTGACCAGGACGCGGCCCAATTCGGACCGCAAGTAGGTGCTGAGTCCCCGGGTCGTCATCCGATCGACCAACTCTTCGGCCAAGTCTCGAGCGATCTCAGCGCGAAGCGTTGGGGCCAGGCTGATGAGGGTTTCACGGAGTTCGGACAGCTCCCGCGAGTTGCGGGGGTTCCGCTCCACCGTGGCCACCTGACTCACCATGGTCTCGGCTCCGAGACGCATGGTCCTGAGGTTGAGCTTGTCGGCCAGGCGATTGAGGGTCAGACCGATATTGGACAGCTCAGCGGAGCCCATGCCCCCCAAGATCAACCGATCCTCTAACGCTTGGCTGATCTGATCGGGATCGCGGACATTCAGCTCTCGGATCAGCGAGAGGCAACAGAACTCCTGACTGAGAGTCGTCGCCCGATCGAAGAGGATCGGAGCGAGGATCTCGTCAGCGACACGCTGACCGATCCGGCCTCCTGGGTCGAGTCCCAAGACCGCGTGAACGACCCAGGCCGCTCGTTTCTCCAAGTTCTCAGGCTGCGCGAGCACCCCTCGTTGCAGAGCATGCAGGCGGGCCTGTTCCGAGAAGCTGGCGAGCTGAGTCAAGCGATCGATCTCCTGGGGTGTGGGGGTCTGTGTCGCGTCGATAACGAGCGTGGCCTCGGCCTGTCGACGCTCTTGCTCCAAGCCCCATTGCCAGCCGGCCAGACCAACTCCGATCGCCACGACCAGGACCACGACCGCGATCACCACACCGAGTGGGATGGACTTCAGAAGCCTCCCCAACTCGATTCGACGAGGCTCACCCAGATTCTGCTCGTCATGCATCTTAAGCCAATCGATCTGGTCCTGCTCTCGGACACGTGACATCTCAACGCCTCAACAGAAATTGCAAGGACGAACGAACCGACTGGAAACTCGACTCAGTTGCCATTGATCGCAATCGATTATTTTCATTGTTGGCACGGAACGGTAGAGACCTTTTCCGAACCAACCAAACCGATCGAGTTCCGACCCAAGTCGGTTCGGGTTGAGAGCTCACTCACGAACTCTTGGAAAACACGGCTTCCCCAAAACAACAAATAACACAATTTATAATCTAAGATGATAGTTTTAGACTATAAAGATATCTTCGGTATCACTCTCTCAATGAAACTCCGTCCGTCTGAGAGACCGATGTCGTCCACCTGGGCAGCAGCAACCGCAAATCAAGGTCCGGTGATAACTATACGCACGAACTCCGCGAAATTGGCGGCAAACTCCGTCCAGAGCAGCGGCCGATCGGCGGGTTCTTCAGAATACTCATGGTTCCAACAGAGGACCGGATACTCGCCGTCGGTCTCTGGTTTCGTCAGGTCATAGCAGAAGTAATCACCGCCCCAACTGCTGGAGAAGGGCAGGACCGGGCCAGGAGCCGTCTCCTCGATGCACGGACGCATCTCGGATATATTCTGATCTAGATCCAAATAATCCAATCGGCCAACGCCGAAGAGTTGAACGGAACCAACGATCCCACCGTTGGCTCGCATGAGAAACTTTCGATAACTGACCGGAAGTGTGAGACCGTAGGTTGATTCGAAAGCCTTGATCGCCTCTTCAGACGCGGGGGGACCCAACTGAGTATCTTCATGGGCGATCACCTCAGCCCATCGCTTTTCGTCCAAATGAGCCATCCGTCTTTTGTCTCCACCATCTGAGGTCAAAGCTCAGCGGGCCAACCCACCGAGTGCTGATTTGAGGATACCAGAAAAAAATCCGTGTTAGCCAAGGTCATCACGGCACGAGTTTAAGCCGGGCCCTCGACATATGCAAGCTGGAGAGTGCCCGGAGCGGCCGGAGAATATCCTGGGTCCCCTACCGAGATTCTGATTGGTGACAACAACCAATACGATGGGCTGGATCCGCCAATCGGCTACCCTCCGAAGCCAGGCCCTGGGGTCCATCCGTTCTTACGACAGTCGACTCTGTTCATGGGACAACCGACGAGCCCGGACGAAAACGACCTTCGCATTGCCAGGATTCTCGGGACCGAACGGGTTGTTTACACGGAGAATTTCGGCTCGCTCGATAATCAGCTCGTCGAGCGCGGAAACGACCTGTTCGACGGAAGCCAACTCGTCTTTCCCCATCCCCCACTCAGCCGCCATCGATTGGTCCCATTCCGCAATTAACAATGTGCCATCGGGCGCGAGGGCTCGGCTGGCCGTGCGAAGGACCCGCGTGGTCGCATCTCCTCCTGGCAAGGAATAAGTACTGTAAACGAGTTCAAACTCTTCGGTTGGTTCCCAGATCGTGAAGTCAGCGATTTCGAAGCGTGCTGGAACACCGTTGGTTCGTGCCGACTCCCTCGCGTAACGAATCGCGCTCGGTGACCAATCCACGCCGAGCACCGACCACCCGCGTTCGGCAAGTGTGAGGGCATTGGCACCCGAACCGCATCCGAGATCCAAGGCCGAACCGATCGGCCAACCGTCCACCTCGATGGCAAGGAGACGATCGGTGATCATCGCCTCAGAGGGATCGTTGAGGTACGTCTCCTCCCAGAAACTCTGATCCAACCGCTCGCCTCCATCACCGAAAACCAAAGGACGGCGGAGCAGCCCGCCGAAAACAAGCTTCATGTCACGAGAATGCGCCCCGTCCCGGTCCCACACAATCGCGAATCGAGGCGGGATCCACTATATCGAATGGAACGGTAGACGGTTCTAGGAGCGAACGCAGATCGAAGGACCGCAGCCTCTTCCGACCAAAGGTTGCAGAACGGGCAAGCGTTGGCGAGAAGAGGTCGGCGTCCGGCGACGGACTCAGACCCGACGGACCGAGGACATGCCCCAAGTGATGTTGCCGAAAACCTGACGGGTCACCGAAATAAACCAGTGCGCCGCAGGTTACGGATCGACAACCCAATATAGTTAGGGGGGTGGCCACAAACTCTGTGGAGATTTTAAGTTGTCGCAAAGCGTTGCGATAATGCTGCGAATAGCGGAGGAGGGACTCGAACCCCCGACACGCGGATTATGATTCCGCTGCTCTA
>CAZSSM010000086.1:0-27731 GCA_964609385.1 uncultured Planctomycetia bacterium | reverse complement strand
ATTTTATCAATGACATCTTCCGTACCGTGTTGTATTGGGTTTGCGAAGACAAGGGTCCTGAGATCGGGACATCCCCAACGAAGTGGCCAAGCGGCGCGACTTCCAGGTGGACCACCAGAAAACCTCAGCACCGGGGTCTGTTTCGCAGTCCCCAGCCACCCGTTCCGTCGTCCAGAAGGGGAACCAAATCCATCGGCCGACATGGCTCAATTTTCTCTCATGCTTTGATCCAAGTCGTCAGACGTCAACGGGTGGCTGGGGACTGCGAAGCCAAGCGAGCAGACCCCGGGACATCCCCATCGAGGCGGCCAAACGGAGCGACTTCCAGGTGAACCACCGGAAAACCTCAGCACCGGGGTCTGCTTCGCAGTCCCCAGCCACCCGTTCGATCGTCCAAGGGGGAACGAAACCCATCGAACAAACATGGCTCATTCTCTGCGTGAACGCCCTGATGACATCATTCCTGGGGCTTGCTCCACAGTCCCCGGTCACCCGACACGGGCGCCTTGTGAGGTCTTGGGGAACCACCGGCATCAGAGCGACCTCAGGAGCCCGAGTCTTTTGCATCCGGATGAAG
This sequence comes from uncultured Planctomycetia bacterium, assembly GCA_964609385.1. Lineage (GTDB taxonomy): Bacteria > Planctomycetota > Planctomycetia > Isosphaerales > Isosphaeraceae > CAZSSM01. The sequence continues at coordinate 27,154 of CAZSSM010000086.1, read as the reverse complement.
CATGGCCTGAACCATCGCGTCGATCGCCACCCTGCGCCGGGCGAGGATCGCGTCGCGGTCCGGGTGTTGGTACGGACCGACCCGCGCGGCATGCTGAAACAGCTCGGCCTTCAACGACTCCGCCCCCGAGCGATACGCGATCCAACGTCGAGCCGGGTCCCACCAGCCCAGGAACAAGGCCAGACACGCGGCCACGACCGGCAAGCCCAACGCCAACCCACGACAGACCGCCAACACCAGCCCCTCCGAGCCCGCCAACGCCAAGCTCAACGCTCCAGCCACCGCCGCCCCCAGCCCGAACGCCAGAACCAACCCCTGCGAGCCTAGATGCACCGCTCGACCCCATTCGGCTTGACGATCGTAGACCAGATTTTTTGTCTGGATTTCTAACACATTGTTGCGATTCAAACTATGAGCGTCCGATTCCGAATCCGTTATTTTCTTAGCCATTGAAACTATCCTTTTTCATTCATCACGGAGAGAGATTGACGTGCTGATTGGGTGTGGGGATGATTCGTTCCAAGCCGAGCCGTCCAGATTTCCAAAGCGCGTTGCATGAGATTCCGAGCTACCACGGGATCTTGCATATGCCACTTTAAAATCGCCAGGTTGTTCAGGCTCCTCGCCACAGCGGGGTGATCGCTGCCAAGAACACGCTCCAAAAGCGACAACGAACGCTGATACAAAGGCTCTGCATCGGCGTAGCGTCCCTGAGACCGATATAACTCCGCCAGGTTGTTCAGGCTCGTCGCCACATCGGGGTGATCGCTGCCCAGATGACGCTCCCGAAGCGACAACGAACGGTCAATCAACCGTTCTGCATCGATATACAGACCGAGATCGTTCAGCGTGAGTGCGATCCCATTGGCCAACTCTGCACCCGGGAGGTGGCGGTCGTTCGACTCGGCGGACATGAGCGCTTCGGCGAACACGGCGAGCGGATCGGTCTCCCAGCGCGTCGCATAGTCGAGCCAGGTTGTCCGGAGAGTCTTCGAACAGTTCATTGCGTGGTTTTGGAGTTGATCGGTCAACTCGGACTGTCGATCGGCCCCGAGTCGGACCCGGACAACCTCCTGCACCAGGCGGTGCATCCGGGACACTGGGTCAACATCGCCGGTGGTCAGCAGGCGGAGACCGAAGAGACGGCGGACCACGCGTTGCCAAGGGTCGGGGTAGCCGGGCCGTCGCTCGCCAGCCAGTGCTGGGAAGGCTTCACCGACCAGGTGTCGGAGCCACGGCAAGGGCACCTGATCGGGCGGCAACAGCGCGGCCAACTCGACGGCCAAGGTTTCCTCGGGCGGCAGGCGGTCCAAGGTCGGTGCCAACAGCTCGGTCAACAGCGTGACGTTATGTCGGCTCAGGAGCACCTCGTCGGCGACCCCCTCGCCCAACGCCTCCAGGCCCTCGGCCTCCAGGCGCGCCAAGTAGTCCGCGTAGGAGATCTCCGGGGTCTGCCAGAGGAAGACCGCCACGACCTCCAAGGCCAGCGGGAAGCCGTCCAATCGTCGCGCGATGCCCAAGGCCGCCTCACGGTCGGCCTCATCGACGAACCGGCGATACTTCTCCAACAATCGGACCGCATCCGCCTCCGGCAGCCGGTCCAACGCGATCGTCTCCAACCGCAGCGCTTTGTCGGGCTCGGATCGAGAGGTCACCAGAACGTGGACCCGATCCCCACCCGGTAACAACCGCGAGCGCGTCGCCGGGGCGAGCGCCTGGAGCGTTTCGACGTTGTCCAACAGCAACAGCGAACGCTCCCGCGACTCCAACGCGCGACGGACCCGCGCCACGATCGCCTCGGTGCTCTTCTTCTCGTCGTCGGTCAGGGTGATCCCCAACGGGTCGACCAACCGGGCTAGGGCGCGTGTCAGGTCGGAATCACCTTCCATCGACAGCAGGAACCGACCGCCAGGGTAGTCCGATTCGTAGAGGTGGGCGTACTCGAAGGCCAAGGCGCTCTTGCCCATCCCACCGATCCCGTGGACCGCCGTGATCGCCCCGACCCGGCCCAACGAGAGCGTCTCGCGGAGCTGCCGAAGTTCCTCGACCCGCCCGGTGAAGTTCGGGTTGTGCGGCGGGATCGTCGAGGTCGACCGGCTCCCGCGATCGACCTGAACCAGCTTCGCGGCGATCTCCTGGTCGAGTCGCTCCAAGCGGGCCCGGACGTCTTCCCGACGCAGCGCCGCCACGCCCTCCTCGTGCCAAGGCCGGGCATCGACGTACTGACGCCGACGCATGTCTCGGAGCCAATCATCGAGCGCTGCCTCCGCCTCGTCCTCGAAGCCGGGGACCGTGATGGTGTAGATCGGGAAGACCGCCTCGTTAACCAACGCCCGCTCCTGCTCGTGCTCCAGGTACCGTTCCCACTCCTTCCGGCAGTAGTCGCTCTCAAAGTAGCGCGGCGAGAGGACCGCGAGCATCAGCTTGGAGCCCCGCAATGCGCCCAGGATCCGGTGCTCCCAGTCGCTGCCGTCGCGGATCCCCTCGACGTCGAAGAAGACGTCCAATGGCTCGGGCGAGAACCGCGCGTGCTCGGCCTTCAAGGCCTCGACGAACGCCGAGACGAATCCACCTCGATCGTCCTTGTGCGCGTAGCTGACGAACAGATCGTGTGTCCACCGCGTCGATGACGAAGACATGGGAGACCTCATCAACTCCTGAGAAGGAAGAGTTTCTACGCCTTGTTTCCGTCTGGAAATCAGGGTTTCGTACCGAGCCCCTCGCGCTCGGCCTCCTCACGAAGGAGGTCACGGAACCGTTGAACGTCGGCCTGACGGTCATCGGCCGGCTCCGACACGGGTCGCGAGATCAACTGGATCACCGCCGGCTCGAGTTGATCGGGATCGATCGGCTTGGGAGTCGACAACCGCGCGACCCCCACGCATGCCGGACCAACAACCACCCCGACCCCGTGACCGTCCTGGACCATCGCGAGGATCATGGGCCAGCCGCCGATCTCGATAATCCCTTCGGACTCCGAGCCCATCGCCGATCGACGCCAGGCCGCTTCGAAGATGCGTCGGAGGCCGGAATCGGGCTCGGGCAAGATGAGCGGGAGCCCGGCCAAATCCTCCAAGTGCACACACGACTCGGGTAATTCCGCGAACCGATCCCGGAGCGCTTTGGGTGCCCTGCTCCCGACGACCGCGACCATCGGTAACTCACGGACCGGTTCGATCTCCAGTTTACACGAGGCGACCTCGTTGATGTCATCGATCCGGTGCGTGACGGTGGCCAGATCGACCGCGCCGCTGGCGACCGCCTCGATCCGTCGACGACCCCGAACGGTCCGGACCCGAATCCGGACCTCGGGACGCTCCCTGCGGAACCGTCCCAAAGCGCGTCGGAGGTAGGTCTGGGCCGCCCACTGGCCACAAGCGACATCGAGGCAGGTCGGAGCGGGCCGCTCGCGCTCGGCGAACTCATCGAGTTTCCGGTAACGCCGAACGACATCGCGCACGGCCGGCTCGACCGAGCGGCCCGCCTCGGTAAGCCGCCAGGACTTGCCGACGACCTCGAGCCAAGGCTTGCGTCCCCCACGCGGGGTCTTCAGTTGGTTCAGGCGGCTCCACATCGTCTGCGACTCGATCCCCAAGTCCTCGGCGGCCAGCGGCAGGTGCCCCTCGGACTCCGCGATCGCCACGAACGCCTCGAGCACCTCGACACTGAAACGGTCCCGGACCGGCCTGGCCATCGCGCGTCCTCCGTCCATCCCCTGAGCGATTCGCCGTCACCCGTTCGATCTTATCAAGTTCTCGCCACAATTTCGAATTTTATCCGAGATTCCGCGCCCATCCGCCAATTCGCTCAACGTTCCGCGATACACGATTGTTTCCGAAATCAATGAGAAAATTGATATCCACTGGACTTGGGGACGGATCCGTCTTATCATCTCCCGCGAACGGATTCGCACTTGCTTCGGATAATCGTCATGCAACGAGTTTCTGAAGGAAAACATCGATGTCCACGAACGACGAATCGCTCCCCAAGATCGAAACCGTGGCCGTGTTGATTCACCACGAGGGCAGATATCTGCTCACGTACAATCAGCGGTGGTCCCAGTTCACGCTCCCCATGACCAAGCGTCACACCCTGACAGATCCGACCCAACCGAGCGACCAACGCCCAGAGGAGCCGTGCGATGCAGCGATTCGAGCGGTGGTCGAGGTCCTGGGCCGGCCGTTGTCCCCGGACGAGTTCCCCGTCGACTTCGGGCTCCCCCCGCTCGATGTGCCCCAATGGTCGGGTTCGGATGGACAGCGCAAGCGCTACAAAATCCATGTCTTCAACTTCGATGCGAGAAAGGATGAAAAACCACGTCCCATCGATGGCGGGTATCACGTCTGGCTCACGAAGGGACAGGCCAGCACCTACCGACCCATCTCGATCACCGTCATGGAAGTACTCGATAAGCTTCCCCTCGTCTTCTGAGCATCGGTCCGACCACTTATGAGCCAAGTCCGGATTCGAACTCCACTCGAATCCGGACTCGTCCGTTTCTTCCCGGAGAGGATGGATCTCGATGCGAACGTCACGATCCTCGCTTGCGGTCATCACCCGTCGCGACGGTCATCAGGTCCGCTACGCGGCGCGTTGGAACCCGAAGTGGCGGGCCTATCATCTGGTCGGTGGGCATCGGGAGCGCGGCGAGTCGTCGATGACTTGCCTGATCCGCGAACTCCAGGAAGAGGTCGGACTCGCCCCCGATGAGGCCAAGGCGATCGTCCCGCGACGGTTTAAACGGCTCCGCTTCCGAGCCCATTCCCGCTCGGCGATGGAGCGGACCCGGTATGTCATGGACCTCTACGAGACGCAGATCGCCCCCGAACGGCTCGATGCGCCCGGCCAGCCCGAGCCGATCGCCTGGCTGACTCGCTCGGAGATCCTCGACGGCCGGACCATCGACGGAGAAGCCGTCAGCCCAACCATGCGTCGGGTCCTCCGAACCCTCGAAGGCCGCCAAGGAACCGGACCCCTGCCGCTGGTCATCGGCGTCGCCGGCCACCGCGACCTCTTCCCCGACGATCAACGCGACGATGGCCGGCTCGCGGAGGCGGTTCGTCGGGTGCTCACCGATCTGATGTCGGACTATCCTCAGACACCGATCACCGTGCTCTCATCGCTCGACGAAGGTGCAGACCGTCTCGTGGCGCGGATCGGTCTGGAGCTGGGCTGTCGGCTGGTCGTCCCCTTACCCATGCCGCGCGAGGTATTCGTCCAGAATTTCACCGACCCCGAATCGATCGAAGAGTTCGACGATCTGCTCCGACAGGCCGATACCTGGTTCGTTCTCCCCGAGCAACTGGTCCCCGACCTCGACACATCGGCTTTCCAATACGCATACGAGGAGTGTCATGGCTTCGTCGCCGACTCCTGCCAAATCCTCTTAGCCCTTTGGGACGGGGTGCCGTCGGACGATCGGGGATGCACGTCGCGGACGATCCACTTCAAGCGCTCCGGCGTCCCTGAACCCTACCGCCAGGCCCGACATCCGCTCAACCTTCCCGAGGACGGACTCGTCTTCTGGATCCCCACGCCTCACCGACAACAGCCAGACCTCGGTCCGGCCGTCGATCCCTACGTCATGAGGACCCTTTATCCGGAACGCAACGTTGATCCCGAGCAATACGAAACGCTCTTCCGGTCGATTCTGAAACGAACCGACCAATTCAACAAACAAGCCTCGAAGCTGCTTGACGAAACGCCCGAGGTGGTCGAGCAACACCGCGGTGACTTCCAAGCCGGTCCCCATCACGCGCTGGGCTTTCCCCCTCCCGTACCGGGGCTCATCGACCGATACGCGGTCACTGATATCCTCGCAATCCGCAACCAGTCCCGGACCCGCTGCATCCAGCGGGCGTTGCATTTGATCGCGATGGTCGCCGCGGTTCTTTTCGCAATCTCGGAGTTTTACTCGGGAAGCCCATCAAACTCTCTGTTCAACAGGTTCATACCTCTAATTTACCTGGTTTTCTTGTCAGCAGGGCTGATCGTCTACCGAATCGCTCACCACGTCGGTATGGAAGGCCAATATTACGATCAACGAGGTTTGGCCGAGGGACTCCGCACGCAGATCTTCTGGCGAATCTCCGGTCTGCGCGGACTTGTGGTCGACCACTACCTCCGCCTTCAGCGCAGCGAGTTGGAATGGATCCGTAACGGCCTTCGCGCTTGGACAATCCCCCAAACGCAGTCAGAGGTCGCTCACCGATACGAACCTCCGTCGAACTCCAAAGGTCCGGTCGATCCGAAGAACCCCGAGAGTTCGCGCGAGGCGTTGCGGTTCGTCCTCGACCGTTGGGTCGCGGGTCAGGCCGGCTTCTATCGTAACCGTGCCGACAGGTTCCAACGCATCGCCAGCCGCTGGCATTGGGTAACGTGGACGACCCTCGTCATTGGTTTGTTCTACGCCATCTTTCGGTTCGCGTTGCCGGATTCCGTCGATGACATCAACGCACAACTGCCTACGGTGATCACCAGTGCCATTTCTCCGATCTTCATCATCATTGGCTTGGCACCGCTCTTCGGTGGGCTCGCCTCCAGCTACTCGACGGTCCGTGGCTACGGAGAGCAGGCCGGCCGTTACCTGCGCATGGCAGCCAGCTTCAGCAGCGGCGAGAAGGCCCTGCGTGAGCGAATCGACCACAATCGACTCGACGACGCCCGCGCCCTCATCGACGAACTCGGTAAGGACGCCCTCACCGAGAACGGCGACTGGATCCTCTTACAACGCGAGCGCCCCATCGACATCATCAACCCATAAGTGTCTTATCCCTCACGCGACCCGAAACTGTTGAACGGATCCAGTAGGCCATCTATTCGTGATTTGCACAGAACATTTTTCTGCTTTTAAACAAAACATGAATATTTGCAAAGATTCCTTGATAATCCTTGATGTGCTTCGTTCGATCCTGAGATTGGAGCCTCGCCGAATGCCGACGCTTTGGACCATCCGCGCCCGCCGACAGCTTCGCCAGTCGCTCGCCGAAATGCTCAGCCAGCAGACGCGCGACCTTCCCCATGAACCGAATCACAAGGAGATGGACGTGCAGGAGCGTCTCAATGACATCCTCGCCGGGACATTTCCAGGCGCCTCGGTGGTGATCCAGAATCAAGTCTTAGGGTACCGCCGGAAGAAGGACAACTTCATCCTGCTCATCGAGACGTTTGGCGGAGGCTCCCCGGATCGAATGGATTCGAAGACACCTTCGGAGGGCGGCACCTATGTCGTCAAGATCGGCCTGGAAGAGCGGATCACCAAGGAGATCGACGGCTGGAAAGCGTGCCGACCCCCAGGGCTAACACACGACCTCGTCCTGCTCGGCCTTGAGAAGGGTGAAACATACGAAGATCAGGAAGGCCGCTGGCTTTGTATCGTCTACGGCGACGCACAGCAGTTCCTCGGTGTCGAGGTGACGGTCTCCCTGGAGCAGGCCGCTCGTGAAGCGATTCGATCAGGATTCCCCGATCTGGGGTCGATCGGCACCGTGATCACCGAACTCTACGAACGGATCGGTCATCTACTGTATGGTCAGGCATTCGTTGATGATCCAGATCACCCCAAATCAGGGGACGAGACTCCGGTCCGATTTGCCTTGAATGTGCCGAAACTCGACGAAGCGATGCAGCGCTGGGAGTCGTCGACCAGTGGGTCCGACCGGTCCTGCTGTGGAGCCCGCGACGAGGTCAATAAACTGGCGAAGAGCGGGGTTGAACGGTTCATCGATCCAGTTGATTACCTTCGTTACGTTCAAACGTTTGTGCCTTGGAAGGATACCCACGAATCACCCGATCCGAGTCTCTCGGAGACCCTCGCCGAGGCAGGTTTCTTGATCCCCAAACCGGCACAGCTCGTCCCTCGCATGCTCCGAGGCTGCGCGCATGGCGACCTCCACGGCCGGAATGTCCTGGTCGCGATCGTCCGCAACTCCGCCATGTGGCCAGTACTCTTCGATTACGAAGATATGAGCCGAAACAATCTGATTGGCTGGGACTTCGTGAAGCTCGAGACCGAATTGAAGATTCGTGCCTACCTCGACCTTTTTCAAGGGGAGACCTCGGACAATTTCATCAAGAGCGTTCAGCGAATCGAGACGAAACTGAACGAGCGGACCGAAAAGAGTTATCGAGAACGATCCTGGCCCGAAGGGACCGTGCGGATCCAACCGGCCGACCACCCCCTCACCGCCAAGGATGAAGGCGAGAACCGATTGCTGACCGTGCTTCTGAAAGTGCGTCGGATGGCCTCGATCCATCTCGGTGATGCGCACGGCCGGCCTAATGAGTGGCTCGAGGAGTTGTATTTCTTGCTGACTTGCTATGGTGTCTGGACCGGCCGATTCGAGAACCTCCAGCCACGTGAGTGGATCGCGGCATTCCTCTCAGCGGGGGTCGCTGCGGCACGGCTGAGCTGGCCGAGAGCGGCCGACGAGCAGTTCGCTCAGTGATCGGATACGGGCAGGGGTCAACTGGTCAACAAGACTCATTCCCCATCGAGGGAAGTCCTTGCGCCTCAAAAAACCACGCTTCCTGGGAATTTTCGTTCATTGGAGAATGGTGTCATGTTCTCGTCAACCATGCCCTTAGAAAAATTGATGCGTCTGCCGTTCCCCAGTTATCACCCCCTTCTGGAATACGCCAGGAAGCTTGTCCGCTCGGATAAGCCAGACGACAAATCGAAGGCCGTCGATCTGCTCAAACACCTTCGACAAAAATACCCGCATGTGTTGTCGGTTGGGCAAGAGCTTGTCTTTGCTTTGTTAGAGGTCGAGAACGTCCCCACGGACAACACCGCCTCACGTGACGAGGCCGAACGAATCCTCTCCAATCTGGAGAGCCAGTTCCTCACCTTGGATGAGGAGACGCTCTGTCGTTGGGGGCGGTTCTACAAGGATTGCGGTGACGAGTTCGCTCCCATTCCCGGAGACCGCTCTCAGTCTGGTAAGGCCAACGATCACCTGGCCTCCGACTACTACCGACGCTCGCTCAACAAGTATCTTCAGGCATATCGGATCCGCTCAGGGCATTATCCAGGGATCAACGCTGCGACAATCCACCTGATACTCGGCTCGCTGCATCCATCGAACTCCTCAGCGGAGTGGTACGATTCCCGGGAATTGGCCAAGGAACTGCTGAAGAACCGTGCGGATTGGCCGGTCGAGAGCGACAAGGACCGGCTCGTCTGGCACCCTGCCACCGAGGGAGAAGCTTACCTCTTGCTTCAAGGGTGGGAGACGGCGATTGATAAGTATCAGTCGGCTATCTCTCATGAGCGATCGCTTGGTCACCCTCGTGGGGCAATGCGTCTGCAAATCGAACGAATCTTGGCCGCCTTCGACCGACTGAATGTCGAGGTTCCCGACAAATACCGAGACCTCGATAAGCTCTTCAATGGAATGATTGCCTCAGTCGACGCGACGACCTCGACGATCGCACAGCCTGAAATCGATTCTCAGGCCTGAGGGCTCTCAGTTGTCTGTTTCGTTACGCATTGCGTCGCTCGGCATTCTGCCAATCCGGCAGGAAATTGCCGAAGCGTGCGAAGCGATCGAAACGGATCCTTGGCGTATCTTCTGCGATATACAGACGTTGCGGCGAGCCATGCCGAAACGGCATGCCGCTTGCTTCGTTATTAGGTATCGAATTTTCTTCCGACGACGATCCAGTTCTGACCGGGATCGAAGCTCGCCCATGGGCGTGCATATTCTTCGATCCGGTCGATCTTTTCGAGGGATCAACGGCATGTCGACACAGACCGAGTCGCCCCAACAGTTCAGTTTTCAGGCAGAGATCAAACAGCTCCTGCATTTGCTCTCGCATTCGCTCTATCAGAGCCGTGAGATCGCCGTCCGCGAACTGATCTCGAACGCTTCAGACGCCCTCGACAAGTTCCGCTATATCTCTCTGACCGAGCCGCAGTATCAGGACTCGTCGGCCTTGGAGATCGTCGTCGAGGGGGACAAAGAAGCCGGTACCCTGGTCATCCGCGACAATGGGATCGGCATGACCCGCGACGAGCTGATCGGCCAGCTCGGTACGATCGCACACAGCGGCTCGCTGGAGTTCCTAAAGAGCCTCTCGTCGTCGCGGGCCGACTCCGATTCCGAGTCGGGTCAGGCCGACCAAGCGCTCTCGTTGATCGGCCAGTTCGGCGTCGGGTTCTACTCGGCGTTCATGCTCGCCGAGAAGGTCGAGGTCTTCAGCCGAAGCTACAAAGGGACCGAAAGCTGGCGTTGGATCTCCGAAGGGACCGGCACCTACGAGGTCGAGCCCGTCAACGAAGAGCTCCCGCGCGGAACGCGGATCGTCCTCCATCTCCGCGAAGATCAGCGCGTATTGGCCGATCCGTCACGAATCCGACACGTGATCACCCGCTACTCGAGCTTCGTCCCGCACCCGATCAAGGTTGAGGACCAGGTCGTCAACGACCAGAAGCCGATCTGGGTCGAGCCCAAGAGCCAGGTCACCGACGAGCAGTATCGGCAGTTCTATCAGCACCTCACGCACCGGACCGGCGAGGATCCGCTCTGGCACCTGCACCTGTCGGTCGATTCGCCGTTCCAGTTCCACGCGATCGTCTACTGCCCGGCCAGCAACATCGAACGGTTCGGCCTAGGCCGCCACGAACAAGGTCTGAGCCTCTGCGCCAAGCGGATTCTGGTCCAGAGCGACTGCCGTGAGGTCCTCCCCGATTACCTCCGGTTCCTCCACGGCCTGGTCGACAGCGAGGACCTCCCGCTGAACGTCAGCCGTGAGTCGTTGCAGGACAGTCGCGTCTTCCAGAAGATCTGCGCGTCCTTGACCAAGCACGTCTTGGATCGGATCGCTCAGCTCGCTGACGAGGACGCGGAGAAGTACCGTGAGTTCTACGACCAGTTCGGCGCGATCCTGCGCGAAGGCGTCCCCAACGACCTGCCCAACCGCGAGCGGATCGCCCGCCTGCTTCGGTTCCCCAGCTCGCAGACGGTCGAGAACGGCGGGCCGATGACCGGCCTCGACGCCTACATCGAACGGCTCGAAGCTCAAGCGAAGACCAAGCCCGAGGACGCTTCGACCAAGCCCGATCCGGCGAACGCTGGCGACGAGGAGACCAGCGACTCGAAGACGAAACGGATCTACTACTCGAGCGGCCCCGACCTCGGCGCGATCGCCAAGAGCCCCAACCTGGAAGTCTTCCAACGCAACAAGCTCGAGGTGCTCTACCTGGTCGATCCGGTCGACGAGTTCGTCCTCTCGATGCTCGGCGAGTATCGGGGCTACACCATCAACTCGGTCGACTCGGCCGATCTGGACTTGCCCGACGATGCCGAAACGCCCGACGCGAAGGAGAAGCCTGAGCCGGCCGCAGGACCGGGCGTCGAGAAGGTGATCGGCCTGTTCAAGGACGCTCTGGGCGACCGCGTTAACGAGGTCCGGGTCTCTAAGCGCTTGACAGACAGCCCCTGCTGCCTGGTCAACGCCGACGGCGGACCCAGCGTCCAGATGCAGAAGCTGCTCAAGCTGGCCAACCAAGAGGTGCCAGCGCCCCGCAAGATCCTCGAGATCAACCCCAGCTCCGCCCTCATCAAGCGGCTCGCCACGCTCACCGCCAGCAACACCCACGACGACTTCATCAAGACCTGCGGCCAGCAGCTCTGGGCCAACGCGCTGGCCCTGGAAGGACTCTTCAGCGAGCCCGAACAGCAGGTCGCCCGCGTCCAACAGCTCATGGAGGAGCTCGCCGAGAAGCGGTCGCCGATCCTGACCTAAGTTCAGGTCCACATCGGACCACTCAGATCCCGCCCCAACTTTGCGTGACAAAGTTAGGGGCGAGCGTTATGCTTCTCCACGGGACGTGATGGACCGGGACTGAGGAGGAGGTTCGGATGATCCGTGGGCGTTGGATTTGGGTCTGCTTAACGCTGGGCCTGGCGATCGCGATCGCGACGGTGATCGTCATGGCCAATCTCGGACGGCTTCCATCGGAACTGGGCAACATCCCGCACGGTGATAAGGCGGGGCATTTGATCTTAATGGGCGGGCTGGCCTTCCTGATCGAGATGAGTCTGGGAGCGCGTCGTGTCCGCTGGGGAGCCTGGGCGTTCCCGATCGGTAGTGTCGGGGTGATGGCCGCCTGCCTGATCGAGGAGTGCTCTCAGGTCTTCCTTCCGACGCGGACGTTTGACCTGATGGACTTGGCCTTCGACCTGCTCGGGATCGGTCTGGGCGCTTGGCTGGCGGCCTCGCTCTGCCGACGGATTCCGACGTCCACGTCGACGTCGGACCCGGTCGATCTGGCGATGACCGAACCGGTTCCGCCTTCGTGAGATCGGCCGGGTACAGAGGTACGGTGACTCGAGCGATCAGGACGATCGCTCGGGGTTGACCGCCTCGTCGAGTCCGATTATGGTCCGCGCTCACGGATCAATCATGTCGCGATCCGAATGCGCGGCTGGGTCATGATCACGGGCCTTCAGGGATGGTTGGAAGGTCCCGAAGGACCCGTCGGCACGGTCGGGTTGGGCCAAGGAGGGTCGAGCCAATTGACCGGCATGCTCCGGATAGGGTTCGTCCTGTGTCTCCTCTGGGGGACCTGCACGGGCTGCGCACCGCTCGGCCGCTGGGATCGTGGGGAAGACGGCCTCGGATCCGGTTGGCCGGCCTCATCACAAGCTCTCGGCGGCGCGGAGACAATCCCGTCACCCTCCGGGATCCTCGGATCCGGCGGACAGTCGACGTCTGCACCCGACGGTTTTTCGCGCCGATGGCTTGGTCAGTCGAGGGTCGCGGAGACCCCATCACCGGCGCAGCGTCGGGCGATCCGCGAGGAGGCCTTGCAGGCGATCGACCGCGAGGACTGGGCCTCGGCCTATCGGCTCCTGCTCGGCATGCTTGATCAGGAGCCCGACTCGCCGGAACTCCACTGTCGGCTGGGCCGCGTCTTGCTGGGCTTGGGCGATCCGGTGCGGGCCGAACGGATCTTGCAGCGGGCCGTCCGGCTCGATCCCGACTACGCCGACGCGCTTGTCGCGCTAGGCCGGGCTCGCACGCAGATGAATCGGATCCACGATGGACTGGCGCTTTATGACCAGGCCATCGAGGTGGCACCACATCATCACGAGGCCCATCGACTCAAGGCCGAGAACCTGGAGGCGTTGGGCCAAATTGAGGCGGCATTGACGGCCTATTACCAGGCTTTGCCGTACCAACGACAATCGACATCGATCCTGATTCGGATCGCGGCCTTGCATCGCCGACGCGGTCATCTTGAGGAGGCTCTCGTCCGGCTCGACGGCGCGATGGAGAACGAGCCCGACAACATCAAGACGCTCTGCCTCCGAGGCCTCGTCCTGCTCGACCTCGAGCAGGACGACGACGCGCTGATCGATCTCCGACGCGCCGTCGAGATCGCCCCCGACAAGCCCGAGACCCATGTCGCCCTCGGTCAGGCCTACCGAGAGCTCGGGCGGAACGACCAGGCCCTCCAAGCCCTCGATCGCGCTCTGGAACTCGATCCCGACGACCGGCTCGCCCACGAACTGGCCGACGAGATCCGCACCCTTCGATGAGCGAAACCTCAAACGCTCGAGGTTTCGCTCAAAGTCGATCGCTCGACCGAGATTCAATTATTTTGTAGACCTAAGACATGTCCTGATTAACTAGAATTTTCGTTGTTTCAAATCGCGCTGGAGACAGCGTTCCGAAGCATACCGATCCCGTCGATTTCGACTTCGACGACGTCGCCCGGCTTGAGCCAGACTTGGGGCTGGCGCGCCATGCCGACACCCGGCGGCGTCCCGGTGAAGACCAGATCGCCCGGCTCCAACGTCATGATCTTTGAGAGGTAGGCCAGGCTGGCCTCGATCCCGAAGATCATCTGCGAGGTCCGCGAGTCCTGCATCGTCTGACCATTGAGGCTCAGGCGGATCCCCAGGTCCTCCGGGTTGGGGACCTCGTCGGCGGTTACCAGTTCCGGGCCGATCGGCGCGAACGTGTCGAAGGTCTTGCCAGCGAGCCATTGCTTGCCCGGCTTGCCCAACTGCCAGTCGCGCGCGGAGACGTCGTGCCCGACGCAGTAGCCGGCGACGTATTCGTGGGCCCTCGACGCTTCGATGTTCCGGCACCGCGCGCCGATGACGTAGACCAGTTCGGCCTCGTAGTCGACCTGCTGGCTGACTTCGGGCAGGACGATCGATGCCCCGTGGCCGATCAGGCTGCTCGCGAACTTGCTGAAGATGATCGGCTCTTCAGGGATCGGAGCGCCGGTCTCCTCGGCGTGATCGCGATAGTTGAGTCCCAAACAAATCACCTTTTGGGGCTCGACGATCGGTGGCAGGAAAGTCACCGCCGACGGGTCGTGCCGGACCGTCCCGTTCGTCAACGCCTCCGAGGCTCGCTCCCTCACCTCCGCGCCGGCGGCAAGCAACCCTTTCAAGCTGTCGGGCAGACCCGGGTCGGCCGATCCCAACTCGATGTATTGATCTCCATGACGACCGCAAAGACGCGGTCCCTGTTCGGTCAGGATGGTGGCCCAGCGCACGACGTTAACTCCCTTGCAGATCCTTGAGAGAGGGGAGGGCATGGGTCCGACAGACCCATGGTTCAGGATATCCCTTCCCCAACCCCCAAGCCACCACGTGACACCCGTCGAGAAATCCCAAAGAACCCCTGGGCGCCTGACTACAAACATAGTCAAAACGAACGAATTCCTGGGACGGATCGATCGGTAGGTCATTGGGAGGGATACATATTCATGACTGACGAGACGCCGAGGATCTCCGACGCCGAGTGGGACGTCATGGAGGTCGTCTGGACCATGGGCCAGGCCAAACCCGCCACGATCATCGAACGACTCGCTGATTCGCGCCGATGAAACCATCGGACCGTCCGAACCCTCTTGGCACGCCTGGTCGCCAAGAGCGTCCTCCAGCGAGAAGGAAACGGATCGCGCTCGTTCTACCGACCCCTTGTCACTCGACAACACTGTGTCCGTCAGCTCGGACGTTCGTTCCTGGATAAAGTCTTCGGCGGTGACGCCACCTCGCTGCTGGTCCACTTCGCCCGCGAGGCCAAGGTCGGACCTGATGAGCTGCAACGACTCCGACAGATGCTCGACGAGTCCGAAGCCGACGACCAGCGAGAGCCGGGGGACAACGCATGAGTTCGATCCTCGAGTCGTTCGACGCGATCCTCTCCCGGCACGAGCGCCCCTCCGGAGGGAGCGTGGCATCGACCCGAACCCCGAGGGATTTTCCGCATGTTCACGCGCGTCGACGAAACCGGCCAGTATCTTTTCGAGGACTTCTCAGCCGGATTCTATGAAATCGATCCGTACTCTATTACGTATCGAAAGATCTTTTTATTTTTGACTTCGTTAAAAAAATCGAACTGATTACCGGTCTCACAACCGAATTGGAGATCAACCTGATCCGAGGCGTTCACGACGAGGGTCGTCTCCTCTGACTCGAGCCAATGGGAGAGATCGACCTGGATCGCACTCCCGTCGCGGACTCGCCGAACCCATTCGTGGATCGATGGTCAGTCGATCCGGATGGTCAAAAACGGTTGTATCGGTACCGATTGACCCAAGACCCGATGGCGGATTTCGTTGTCGACGCGTATCGACCCCGGTCGAAGCCCGGCCAAATCGCGATTGATCATTTCGCGGCGAAATATACTGGGGACGATGGGCACTATCGTTTCCGGATTCCACCAGGTAACTATCACTTCCGACCCGCGGCGGGCGTGACCTCATTCGATTATCAACTCGCGGTCCATCCGGACCACGAGGACATGAAGCTCACGATTCCGGCGGACGTCGAGACCTTTACTCTTCCGACCGTTTGGGTCCTGGAGAAAGAACGGGAGTAGGCTCCGATCCGATGATCCACGACCAGGTGGGCCGCAGATCGATGGACATCCTCGTGGACAACATCACGCGATCAAGCCGAGGCGAACCAGGTCTTGGTCGCGGCATCGTGGGGTGCCGGGCAGGCGGGCAGGAAGAGCGTGAAGGCGGTCCCGTACCGCGGTCGACTCTCGACTCGGAGTCGACCGCGGTGCTGCTCGATGATCCGTCGACAGAGGGCGAGGCCCAGACCGGTCCCCCCCTGCCCATCCCGGTCGGGCCCGGCATTGGTCGTGTAGAACGGTTCGAAGATGTGCGCGAGCACTTCGGTGGGGATCCCCGGACCGTCATCAGCGATCCGCACGTAAGCGTATGAGTGATTTCGCTCGATTTTCTTCGTGTTATCTCGTTGCGCTGTCGAAGGTGATGGGTCTGTCAAACCCACCGCAATGTCAACTCGACCTCCACGCCCGGCGATGGCTTGTCGGGCATTGATAAGGATGTTGAGCAGGACTTGTTGGATCTGGACCGGGACCAGCCGGGCATGGGGGCGCTGATCAGGGTGGAATTCGACGGCGATCCGATCGCGGGTCAGGTCCTTGCGGGTCAACCGGAGCGCATCCTCGACGAGTTGGGCCAAATCGGTGGCTCGTGGTCGGCCTCGATCGGGTCGGGCCAACCCAAGGGCGCCTCTGGTGATCGCCGAGGCGTTCTGAGCGGCCTCGACGATCCGCTCAAAGGCGCGTTGGTGAAACTCCGGATCGTCCTTGCGGAGCCCGAGCTTGGCGAAGCTGAGGATTGGCGTCAGCGTGTTGTTGAGTTCGTGGCAGAGGCTGCCGGCCAGAATCCCCAGGACGCTCAACCGTTGCAGTTCCATCAGTTCGCGGGCGACGGGATCGTGGGCGACCGCATCGTTGTTCGAAGTGACGGGATCGGCGGTCGCGATGTCCTCGATCACGTGTCGACCCGACGGCGGGGTCCGGATGCTTCGGGAGGTGTGGGAACGGACGGATCGATTGGCGTCGTGCGTCTGCTGGACCATCCCAGATCGCCCTCTCTGGATCACGCTGAGTTGTGATTGCTCTGTCTTAGAGATCGACGCGACGGGTCCTTGAAAATCAGCTTGGGCGTCGGGAACCGGATCGGGTCGGGACATCAGCTTTTCTCAAGTTTTCTCGTCGATGCGCCGAAACCTTGCAATATCGCCAAGCTCGACGCGACCGGCAGGTCCGACCAAATCGTCGCAATTCTTGCCAGCGGTCATGCGAAGCTTGATGTGTTTGGAGGCGATCGTGGGGATCGCCCAGCTCCGTCATCGTTCGGGATCGTTTGCATGCGCGACGCCCGCCTCAGACTGGCCCTGATCGGATGGGGGCTCCTCGTCGGGTTCGCGTCGGGGACGGCCGACGGACAAGGCCAGGCCCCGGACGTTGAGGCGATTTCGACGTCGTTCGAATCGTCGCTGGAACGTTCGGTCCGCCTCACCTTGGATCTGACCTGGCAGGCCATCCCGACTCTAGAGGCGGACCCTACCCATCCGCGCCCGCTCCCCGATTGGGGACTCTCGGAAGGGCGGATCCTCGACCAGATCGAACTGCCTTCGGACGAATCCGCGCTGGGCTCTCGAGTCTCTCCAGCACCATCGTCCCGCCCCGCTTGGCAATTATTGGGCGGCCGACCCGAGATCCCCCCGACCCATGGTCCGCTCGGGAACTCGTCGGGGATCAGGATCCGGACCCGGATCGAGGCGCCGTTATCGGCCTCGATTACGATCGCCGACCCGACGTCGACTCCGGTCGAGATCCCGCTCCGGGCGATCGTTCATGGGCCTCGGACCCACCTCGGCGAACGGGGCCGTTGGCTCATCCGTCGCGTCGACTGGGACGACCTGGAATGGAACGCGCCTCGGCTGACCGGTCCCGATCCGGTCGCGCCTGAGGAAACGTGTCGTCTGGATCTCCGCTACAACTTGCTGGGCCTCGCCCCGAACGGTGCGCTCGGGACGGTCCAAGGCGTCTTAGGGCTTCGACGGCTGGGAGATGCCGGTCCGCTCTGGGAGTTCGCTTTCCAGGACGTTATCGAGTGGAACCGTCCCCACGCCAACGAGCCGGACCGCGTCTTGGAGATCCCGGTCCCGAGCCTCGAAGGCACCTATGACCTCCAGGTGACGCTTCAGATCCCCGGCCCATCGCCGGTCCCGGAGCGTCGTCGGATCTGGCCACGGCTCCATATCCGGGAGACCGACCTGACGGCCGAGCGAGTCTTGGTCCGTCGGATCCGCTTTGTCGTTTGCGCTCCGGATCGTCGGGCTGATCGGAAACCCGCCTCACAGCTCGGGACGGTGATGGCCGACCCGATGCTCTTGCCGGTCGCGACAGCCGAGGAGGTCGTGCCCGCCGTCGAGGCGTTCGATGAGGTCGTCCTGGACCGACTCGGTCCGATGCGACGCGCCTTGGCCTTGGGCCGTTCCGAGATCCGGGCGAGTCGTTCGAGTCCCCCTTGGTGGCCGATCCCCGACGAACTCCTGCTGGGTCCCGGATTCCGTGAGCGGTTCCGCGGCTGGATGCCCCGCTTCGGAGGCGCCTTGGAGCTTGAACCGGCCGACCCGATGAGTCGATCCTGGGTTGCCCTGCCCCTCCGGGTCCAGACCCCTGGTCGACCGCATCGGCTCCGAATCCATTGGAGTAGCCCGGAGCCGAGCACACCGATCAACGTCGGGCTTCTCCTGATCGCGCCCGGCGATCGG
Organism: uncultured Planctomycetia bacterium; assembly: GCA_964609385.1. GTDB lineage: Bacteria > Planctomycetota > Planctomycetia > Isosphaerales > Isosphaeraceae > CAZSSM01. Next base: position 8,582 of record CAZSSM010000086.1, on the reverse strand, counting down.
CCTCGGACCTTGTTGAGCGCAACCCAATCGTGGGTCGCACCAGACCCGCAAGAGCCGGGCTCGATGCCGGAGTGGTTCGTCTGGCCAGACCACCACGAGCCGATCCTGCTCTTGGTCAACCACGATCCGCGTCGCGCGCTCCGGATCGATCGGGTCGAGTTGGAACAGCTTGCCGGGCTCCCGGCCCAGTTCGCGACCAGGCCCGTCGAGACAGCCGATCCGCTCGATGGCTCGGAGCGCGGTTGGCTGGTCGACATGACCACGCCCGAATCCTGGGACCGCTTCGGCGGTCGGCTCGACGCGACGGGTCCGGACCTCTACCGGCAGGCGCACAACGCGATCGAGTGGCTGAGCTACTGTGGGGCGCGGGGATTGATCCTCCACGGTCCGGACCCCAAAGGCCCGTCCTGGGCCTCGGGAGACCGCATCCAAGATCGAATCACCCCAAGCCGCCGGCTCGACGGTCAAGCGGACGCCGACGTGGCCGGGACCGACCGGCGTCGGGTCGTCCTCGACCTACTAGGCCGTCACGGCTTGATCGCGTGGCTCGAGTTGGACGACCGCCGAGGTCTGCCGGGGTTGCCTGCGCCCGGGACCTTGGAGGCCTCGCGAGGCGGCTTGCTCCGCGTCGACCGGCAAGGGCGTGTCGCTACTCCTCCGTCGTATCAGATCCTCCATCCCGAGGTGCAGTCCGGCTGGTCACGGCTGGTCCAGGAGGCAAGTGCGGCTCGAAGTCGATGGCCCGCCATCCATGGTCTGTTAATTCGCCTTGGCCGTGGTGGGACGCTCCCGGGACCGCCTTCCAGCGGTCTGGACGATCAGACGTATCGGCGGTTCCTTCAGACGAGCGTGACCGAGACCGAGTCGGCACCGTCGATTCCGGGTCGCGAGGACGGCCCGGATCGGTTCGCGGCGCGTCAGACCTATGTCCTCGGTCCAGCGCGTCGGCTCTGGGATCACTGGCGCGCTGAGCAGGTGGCGCAGACCTACGGCGACCTGGCCACCGAAGCGTATCGGGTCGACTCCGAGATTCGCCTGGCCGTGGCCACTCCGACGCTCGACGACGGCCCAGCCGGCGTCCAAGCCATCCGCGCCGATTGGATGGGCGCGCCGCCTGAGGTAGCCTGGCGCGCCCTGGGCCTGGACCTCGACCGCTGGCCTCAAGGCGAGGACGCGCCTCTGGTCCTCCGCGCCCAAGCACGACCATCCGGCCAACCCAGCCTGGCCGACGACCTGGCGCGATCCGAGGCCCTGGATCACGCCGTCGCTCCGATCCCGAATCGCGGCCTGCTCCTGACCGAGCCGAGAGGCTCGATGCCTCGACGTGTCGACGGGGGACTCGAGCTGCCTGGCCCGGATCCGGTACCCGATCTGATCGCGCCGTTGACCCAGGGGTTGGCGCGGCTCGACTGTGCTTGGCTGGTCGTACCGGTCGATCCGCTGCCCGGTCACGCCTCAGCGCTCCGCGAGCTGAGCCGGACCCTCAACGGGCTCCCGAAGCCCGAACGCATCGCCCCGATCCTCGGCGAGTCGCGTCGGGATGACCAGATCCGGCTGCCCGCTGGGATTCAGGCCCGTTTGGTCGCCGACCCGGATCGCGACTGCGCCCACCTGGTCTTGGGCAACGAGACCCCCTATCGGCTCCGCGTCGAGGCCCGTCTCGACGTGCCCGACCCGGTTCAGGTCCGCGACGAGCTGCACGGGCTCCGCCTGATGCCGACCCGTGTCGGGGAGGACCTCCGGCTGGTCGTGGACCTCCCCCCGCGCGGGCTGCTGACCCTGATCTTAGATCGGTCCGAAGGCCGGTTGGCCGACCTCAAAGCCCACCTGACCCCCGATGTCAAACAACAGATCCGCGCGGAGGTCGATCAGGTCGTCGCGCTCTATCAGCAACTCGAGGCCGATCGCGCCCAATTGACCGGACGATCGGACGCCCAAGGCAACGACCGCTTCCACCCCAATCGTCACCGCGTGCTCTTCCAGGCGATGCAGGCTTACCGCGAGGAGCGCTACGCGGCCTTCGCGCGGTTGTCGCGGTCGCGTTGGGCGCGGTTGACCCAGATTCCGCCCTGGGAGGATCCCCAACGCGCCCTGCATGCCTCGACGCCGCTTCGGATGACCGAGGAGCCCGAAGAACGCGTCGCCGGTGAACCAGGAGCCTCAGCACGCACGCGCTCCGGCGCAGCCGGCACGTCGGGGCGGCTCCGATGATCGCCATTGACGGATCGATCCCGACCACCCATCCCGGTCCCTCAAGGAGTCTCATGGGATACAGGATCGGCCCCTAGCGGGTCGCCCAAGGTCGACAGGTTTCCATCATCTTTCTTCGGGCGATTGTCCGAAGGTCCCCCGCCGATTCGCTCGGTTCCGCCGAAGGCTCGTCGTCCACAACGCCCGATGGGCTCGACGATTTCATCCAGTCAGGAGGTGTCCGGTGTTCGTCGCATGCAACACGCTATGCTTCTCGGATCATCCGCTCGAGACGGGCTTGCGTCAGATCCGCGACCTGGAGTTCAGCCGAATCGAGCTGGCCGTCCACGAGTCGGGGACTCATCTGAAGCCCTCGGAGGTGGCGCGTGATCCGGACGGGGCCCTGCAACGGCTCCGCCAAGGACCGAGCCTCACGCCGGTGGTGCTCGATCTCGACTTCGGAACCGACCTCGATGATCGGACGCTCAACCGACGCTTCGAGGCGATCTGTCGGCTGGCCAAGCCGCTGACCATCGCGGTCCTGGTGATGCCGGCGGCCGAGGCGGGCACCCCGATCGATGAGGAGATCGCGCGGCTCTCGGGTCTGTCGACGATCGCCAACGCCGAGGGGCTCGTTTTGACCGTCGCCACCGAGTCCCACACCCTGGCCGGTGACCCGAAGACGGCTCTAGCCCTCTGCCAGAACGTGCCCGGCCTGGCCCTCACCTTCGATCCCAGCCACTTCGTCCAGGGTCCCCACCGGAAGGCGAATCTGGACAAGCTCTATCCCCTCATCGAGCACGTCCGCTTCCGAGACACCGGTCCCAAGCCCGAGCAGTTCCAGGTCCGGATCGGACAGGGGCACATCGAGTACGGCCGAATCGCCACCCAGTTGGAGCGGCACGGGTACCAGCGTGCCCTCAGCGTCTCGATCAATGACCGGCTGCCGCACAACTTCGACATCGAGGTGGAGGTCCGCAAGCTCAAGCTGCTCCTGGAAAGCCTGATCTGAGGCGTTGCGCCGCCCGACCCCGATCGCGGCCGGCGCCGAGGTCGGGGGACCGACCAGGATCGCGGACAGATCCTGGGCGGCACCCACCTTGGCGGTCGACCGAGCGTCTCGGACGAATCGGGGGTCCTGATCGCTCTCCAGTCCGTAGCGTCGGAGCGCATCGCGGATCTCGACGAGGTTCCAGACCTCCACGGTCCGCTTGCCTTTCAGGACCGTCAACTGATCACCGTCAGGTCCAAAGATCACCTGATCGACACGTCCGCCGCGAATCGGGAGTTGGACCCAGAGCTGAGGGACGTCGCCTCGAAGGTCCCAGAGACCGATCCGATCTCCGGTGGCGACGGCCAACATCGTCGAGTCGGGCGAGAAGCTCGGCCGCTCCGGGAAGTCTGCCGACCGCAAGGCGGCCGTGGCCGCCCCGCGTCCTCCAGGCATATCGATGGTGGCTTCGGTAACCCCGTCGGCGGTCCGGACCAATCGGACGGTCCCCGGCTCGACCCAGGCGAGCCAGACCCCATCGGGGCTTAGACAGGTCCGATCAGTCTGCCAGCGCGAGGCCAGTCCACGGTCCCGCAACGACCAACGATGGCGGCGCGACCCGAGCCGGACCTCGCCACGGCCGTGGACCAAGTCCCAGACCTCGTAGTGGCCGCGACTCATCAGATGTAGGTGATCGCCGGAAGGTCCCAACCCCAACCATCGCCAGTGCGTCTGTGGACCGCGCGGAGGCCCGGATTCGGACCCATCAGGGTCGACCGGGCACGGCGGCGCATCGAGCACGGCGGCCCGATCCGGCAGATCGCTCCGACGGATCAGAAGCACCTGTTCGCTCGGCGGTCCATTGAGGATCGCCAAGGTGGAGCGGTCGCCCGACCAGGCGATCCGCTCGCGGAACGGGCCGCGTTCGGTCAGGTCCAGCTCCAAGTCGGTCGAGTCGCGATACCGACCTTGGGGACACGGGTCGAAGGCCTGGATCCGGTCGGATCGGATCAGCAGGAGTCGGTCGCGATCATCAAAGCCCAGCAGGAGCGGCTCGCGCTGTCGACCGCGGCTCGAGGCCCTCGAATCACGGGTGATCCAGGGCGAAGGGTGCGGACAGAGGTTGCCCTGGGCGTCGCGTCGCCAAATCTGGACCGGCCGGTCCTCGTCGCGGAGGGAGACGGCCAGCGAACCATCGCCGGGCCGTGTGTCCAGAGATTCGACGGTCGACTCCCATTGGCTGAGTTGGCGAACCCCTTGGGGCCGTTCGATCCCCCAAGAGACGATCGGCGGCTGGTCGGTGAGGGTGCTCTGAAGCACCGTGAGCCGATCGCCGTCGCCGGAGAACCGAAGCCGGAGCGGCCATGAAGGCATCGGCAGGGTCGAGATGACGCTCTGGGCGACCGGGTCCCAGAGCCGGATCAGCGTGTCGTAACCCAGGACGGCCAGCATCGTGCCTTCGGCGTTGAACCGGAGCCCGCGAACCCGACGGTCCTCGTTGATCAGCATCGGCCATTGGACACCCGAATCAAGTTCCCAGAGCTGAATCGACCCGCCACCGGCCGCCGCCAACAACCGGTTCGGTCCTAACGTCAACGCCGTGACCCGCGACCCGAGATGGAACTGGTTGTTGACTCCGGGGTCGGCCTGGGCGCCGTCCGGGTCGTTGGATGTCGGGATCAGGCCGAGGATCGGTGGGACGTCGTGAGGCTGGCCCGTCGACGCATCGTAGAGATGGATCCGATCCGAGTCGTACCGCGAGACCGCCACGACCGTCCAATCCGGGTCGACCGCCACGAGCGGACGGGGCCAGCTCCGAGGATCGTGCTGTTTTTCGATCGGCCAGCGGGCCAAGATCGCTCGGGGTTCGGAGTTCCAGTTCAACTGCAACGGATCGAGATCCCGGAGCCGGACCTCGAGGGTCATCCCGGTCGGAACTGCTTCGTTAGCTCCCGCTCGATCGCGTGGGCGTCCGCGGTCTCGACGTCGAAGGTTTGGCTCCGGGGCTGGGGATGTCTCTTCCAGGCCGCAGAGTTCCAGGCTCAGCAGGTGATGGGCATCTGGGGCCAACCAGAGCGCCAAGATCCGACGGTCGTCCGGGATCGTCCAGCGGGTCAGCTCCTGCAACGATTCGGTATGGAACCAGGTGACCCGCGACCCGTGCGGATCCAAGGCGGCGATCACCGAACGGGTGACCGCCAACGGCTCGCTCCATTGGGTGAACCAACGATCATAACGATCCGAAATCGCCCACGGGGAGGAACTCCGGAGCGGGATCCTCGGCGCGCCCTGGAGTGCGTTCAGATCGCCCGTCTCGTCGATCGGCCAATAGCTCAAGAGCCCTTGATAGGTTTCCGGCTCCAGACCGCTCTCGGAGGTGAGACTTAACAACGTCTCGGAGCCCCCCACATCGACGAACTCGAGCGACTCGACCCGGCCTTCGGGCACAGGCTGGTTCTCGACGGGCCGAAGGTCACGGAGGGTCAATAACTGGACCGCCTCATTGCGGATCTGGAGCCGCATCTCGGGGTCGTCGCGGAGCAGTCCGGCGGCCTCCCGGAGTTTCTCCAAACCGCGTTCGCGACGGTTCGGCTCGTTGGTTCGCCGAATTAGCTCGGCCATCGTGGCCATCGCCTCGCCCCGCGCATGTTGCGCCTCATCACGCTCGCCCCGCGCTTTATCGCGCTCCCAGGAGACCTGGCGATAGGCGATCGTGACGATCAAGACAATGAGCGTCGCCGCGGTCAAGCAGATCGATGTGATCGCCGGGTTGCGGTGGGCGAACCGCCAAGCCCGGCCCAAGGGGCTAATCCGACGCGCCCGGACCGAATCGCCACGGAGGAACCGGGCCAGATCCTCGGCCATCTCCTGACCGGAGCGATATCGGTCGGCCTGTCGCTTGGCGAGCGCTTTCAGGACGATCGTCTCGAGGTCGCGTGGGATCCTCGGCGTCAGGCTCCGTGGCGCGACCGGTTCGCGATGCAAGATCTGCTGCGACAGTTCGGTTGCCGACTGCCCTTCGAAGGGTGGACGCAACGTGGTCAGCTCATAGAGCGTCGCGCCGAGGCTGTAGACGTCGCTCCGCGCGTCGACAGCCCGCGCGTTGTCGATCTGCTCCGGACTCATGTAGCGTGGTGTGCCGAGAACGTTGCAGGTCCCCGTCAGGTTCTCATCGGTGTCGATCTGACGGGCCAGGCCGAAGTCAGCCACCCAGACCGATCCGTCAGCTTGGACCAACAGGTTGGACGGTTTGACGTCGCGGTGCACCACGCCGTGTTGGTGCGCGTGGCCCAAGGCCTCGGCGGCTTGCCAACCGACCCGGGCCACCCAATGGAAATACTCGGCGCCGCTGGGTGCCGAGACCGCCACGCAGGCCGAGTCATCCGTCGAAGGCGAGGAGGACGTCAGCAAAGCCCCCCTTGCCTCCAAACTCGGCGATGCCGGCCGATTCCAACTCCGTGTCGAGGTCACCCCGAGGCCCGATTCCCGTGCGCGACGGCTCGCCTCCTTCTTATCGCGGGCAGACGCTCCCTCGGGCATCCCGACCCGGATCCGGCTGGCGTGGTCGGTCATTGTCATCTGGGCCCGCTCACGGAGCTGGCGGACGACCCGGTCGAGGCCGCTACCTTCGATCATCTGCATCGCGTAGTAGCAGAGCCCACGCGTCTGGCCAACGTCGAAGACCGGCACGATGTGCGTGTGGTGCAACCGCGCTGCCGTCCTCGCCTCGTTGAGGAACCGGCGACGGCTGGTCGAACTCGGTGTGGCGTGCGTGCCCAGTACTTTCAGGGCGACCCGACGTTGCAGGCCCAGGTGCTCCGCCTCGTAGACGACCCCCATGCCGCCCCGACCCAGCTCGCCGACGATCCGATAGCCGGGCACTTGGAGTTCGGAAGCCGGACTTTCGCCGATCAGTGACCGGACCGAACCTCCTCCGACCAACTCCTGGACTAGATCCAGGCCTTGCAAGGCCTCGCGAAGCTCTTCGGCGAGGTCCGGGAACCGCGACGCGAATCCGTCCGGATCGGGCGGGTGACCCGACTCGGCCAGTTCGAGGTAGGTCTCGATCGCCTCGCCCAACCGTTCGTCGCGATCGGCCACGGCCGAACTCCCGACGCCGTCGGCGCGCGAGTCCAGGTCGACTTCGATCCGCTGGGACATCGTTGCGATCTCCAAAGGGAGGGACGTCGGGAGAGGCCGATTGTGGTCGATCCCGGTTCAAGAGCCTGTCTAGCGAGCGGTCCGCGATCGGTGGGGGAAGTTCCGTGACAGACAGACCGACTCGATTCAGGGAGTTTCGGGTCCCTGCGCCTCGTCCATCCGACGTTTCAGGTCGCGGAGGCCGCGGGCCCAGATCCCTCGGACGGCCTTACGGCTCAAGCCGAGCCGGCCCCCGATCGATTCGAACGAGAGGTTCTCGGCGTGGTAGAGCCAGAGCACCTCGGCCTCGCGCTCGGGGAGGCCGTCCAGGGCGTCGGCCAGCAGGACCGACAACTCGCGCTTGCTGGCCACCTCACTGGGACTGGTCTGGCTCAGCGCGAGCATGTCGACCAATCGGGTCGGCCCACCGCCACCGGGTTCGCCGAGCGGCTCCGAGCCGATCGGCGCGTCCAACGGGAGGGCCGACTGGCCCGCGCCCCGCTTGACTCGGCTATGGTAACGGCTCAGGTCGACCAACTTCTGGCTGACCAACCGGCGGAGCCAACCGACCAGCGCCGCCTCGGTTTGGCCGGTGAACTGCGGGAACTGCCGGATGACCTCGATCAAGGTCTCCTGGACCACATCGGACAACTCCACACGCTCGCGGAGCTTGGGACCCAAGCCGGTCCGGACCACCATCCGCAGGTAGTTCCGGTACAGGTCGCAGAGCTGCCCCAGGGCGTCGGACTGGCCGGCGCGGGCTTGAGCGATCAATTCCACCGGTCCGGTCCCCATGAAACCTCCGCGGCGAGCTATCCGGGTGGTCTCCACGACTGTGCCCGCCGAGGATCGCGGCATTCCTCGGCGATCGGGCCCGCATGACCACCAAATTCTCGAGCGACAATTCAGCCGCGCCGGGACCAATTTCTCGACCGATCGCCGGCCTAACGGCAAACCCGTCGTCTCTCCCCATCTTTCACAATACGCCGAATCGCTCGCATCTGACACCGAAGCGCAAACACAAGCGTTCCGAAGATGGTGAGCCAGGTTGACCAGAGGAAACGTCTGCCCTTGAGCACGATCGGGGCCACCGAGACGTCAAAGACCGATCAAGCAAACCCGATCCAACCTTGTGCCTGTGAAACTAGAATCATATGAAACTTTTGAAGACCCGTCATTCAGGACCTAGGCCAGGTCCGGGAGGCTCAAACGGCCGTGCGCCCCGACAGAATAATAACTAAGGGCCAACAACATAATAGGG
>CAZSSM010000085.1:0-28074 GCA_964609385.1 uncultured Planctomycetia bacterium | reverse complement strand
CGGTGCGGGCAAGCCGTCGGACCTGAACCGCCAACTGCTGATGACCCACGACTGGCTGGGCAAGCCCCGCGTCGAGTCGGCTGAGCGTCGGCTCCGTGAACTCAATCCGCGTCTGGAGATCGTCGCGGTTGCCGAGAATGTCGATGAGTCCAACGCTCCCGACCTCGTCGCGCAGGCCGACTTGATCGTTGATGCGGCCCCCTTGTTCGAGGAGCGCTTGGCGATGAACCGTCAGGCGGTCGCACAGAACAAGCCGTTGGTCGAGTGCGCCATGTATGACCTCGAGGCGACGATCACCACGGTCCTGCCGGGTCGGACGCCCTGCCTGGCCTGTTTGACCCCCGAGCCGCCCCCGGCTTGGCGTCGCCAGTTCCCGGTCTTCGGCGCCGTCTCAGGCACCGTTGCCTGCCTCGGCACGATGGAGGCGATCAAACTCCTTGCCGGATTCGGTCAACCTCTGGCCGGACGTCTGCTCCGGATCGATCTTCGGACCATGACCACCCAAAGCTTTGCCCTCGCGCGCAACCCCCGATGTCCTGTCTGCGCTCCGCTCGGTTCGGATCCACCCAGCATCGGGTCACGAGCGATCGAGCCGACCGGCCAGGGCGCGGAGGGCGGCCCGGAGCGCGTCGAGGCTGACCGGCTTGGGGACGTATTCCAGGGTTAGACCGGGCTCAATGGTGACCGATTCGTGTTGGCGGAGCGATCCGCTGAGCAGCAGACCTTGGATCCGCGAGCCGCGCCCTAGGGCGATCAGCAGGTCGCGCCCGTCGGCGTCCTGCAAGTTGAGGTCGGAGATGGCCACGTCGATGGGGTGTTCGCCGACGGCGCGTAGGGCTTCCGCCTGGGAGGCCGCCTCGACGACCTGATGGCCGTCGATCTTGAGGAGCTGGCCGAGAAAGGTCCGGATCTCCAACTCGTCGTCGACCAGGAGGATCGACAAGGGCCAAGGTGCGTCCTGTTCCCGAGTCTCCGAGGTATCGGATCGCAAGGTCGACGGGTTGTCGGGGTCGTCCGCATAGTCGTCGGGTTTGGCGATCGTGGGCAGGGTCACCGTGAACGTTGCGCCTTGACCGAGCCCCGGCGATTCGGCCTCGAGGATCGCATCCTGGGCCTCGGCTAGTGACTTGCTGATCGTCAGGCCGAGCCCGAGTCCCCGGTTCACCCCACCGGCCTTGGCCTCAGTCGGCTTGTCGATCTGCTGATATGGATCGAAGATCCGCGCGATCTGCTCGTCGGTCAGGCCGATGCCCTGATCGATCACCGCGATGGCGATGGCTGGCCGTTCGGCGGTCGCTTCGGGGGCGCCTGGGGTGTTTGGTCGCGGGGGATTGGTCGTTCGGATCGTCAGGGTGGTTTCCGGATAGCTGTACCGCGCGGCGTTCTTGATGAGGTTCCAGAGGATTTGCAGCATCCGGGTCGCGTCGGCGTGGACCCAGGTCTGCTCGGCGTCGAGTTGGAATCGGGTGGTGATCTGGGCGGCCAGCAGGTCGGGTCGGCTGATCTCCAAGGCCTGTTCGATCAGCGCGTGGACTTCGACGGGTTGGGGGTCGATCCGCAGCTTGCCCGACTCGAGGCGTGCCAAATCGAGCAGGTCGTCGACCAGACGCGCAGCCAGCTCGAGTTGGCCATGAATGGCTCTCAGGTCGGTCCGCGACGGGGACCTGGTGCCGAATTCCTCAAGCATCCGCGCGATCCCGGCCATCGCGGGCGTCAAGGGCGACCGCAGCTCATGGCTGAGTCGGTAGAGGAACTGCTGCTGGTCCTGCAAGGCCCGCTCGATTCGGGTCCGACGTTGCTGCTCGTCATAGCGTCGGCGGAGTTCCCGTTCGGCCTGACGGCGGTCCGAAAGGTCGTGGAGGGTCATAACCCAACCGATGGTCTGTTCGCGGCGGCTCAAAGCGTCGATGAGGACTTCGTATTCGCGATCGTCGGGATCGCCTTGGGCCTGAGCAGGGAATCGGAACGGTCGAGGGTCTTGAGCCCAGATGAGCACCTCGGGCCACTCCGCGAAGGCGTGGTCGACGCTCTGGCCGATCGCCGTGTCGGCGTCTAAGTCGATCATCCGGCAGGCCGACGGGTTGATGTCGATGAGCCGGACATCGGGGTTAAGCACCACGATTCCGTCGCGAATGGTTTGGATAACTCGATCCCGCGACGCTGGGATGATATCCAAGAGACCGTAGCGACGTAATGCGGGGATCGATGCCAATCCGGTCAAGCAATAGACCGCCGCAGTGACATCGTAGTCGTTAAAAGGATTCCAGTCTGTTAGAATATCAATTAAGTTGACTAAAAAAACGCAAATCATGCAAAAGAGAATGAGTGCTGATTGAGTTCGGTAGATTTGCGCTCGACGTTGCAAGGAGCGAATCACGATCAGCACGGACAGGCCATTGATAGTGTAGCTGTAGGCCGAGTGGATCCAAAACCAGAAATTGTAGGATGCCTGGAATCTACTGAATCCATGGATTTCTCGGATTCCCGTCGAAGCCCAAAACCAACCGGACCCATTGTCGGAGCCGAAAAGATTCCACCCGAGGACGATCAGGGTGAGGATTGGGACGATGGTCAGGATTTGTAGATTCCCATCGTTGAGGCGCTTGGCGATCCAAGGCTCGGCGTGGGGACGTAGGAAGACGAGCAGGGCCAGCGGAGTGAAGGCGACGCCGGTGAATCGAACGAAGACGGCCAGGTGCTTGGCCAGTTCGTCGTCGAGGATCAGCTCAACGGCGGCTCCCCACGCCCAGAAGACCTGGCAGATACAAAGTCTCAGGAACGCGCCGGCGGTCTCGCCGGACTGTCGTCGCCAGGCCACCAGTCCCAGCAGAGCCGAAGAGCCTCCGGCAATCGCGAACGGGATCGCTCCCGGATGGGCCTGGAAGATCGGGAACATCAACCGGTGTCCTCACGACGCGAGATCGGCCGGGAATGCCGGACCTACTTCTCGGAACGTCGTCTTTTCTCAAACTTAGTGAACCATGCGTGTTTTGTCACAGGATTGCAGCGGATTGTCTACCAGAGACTACGCGATGGATCGTCAACGATGCCTCCAATGGGACGGCCACGACGGTTCGTTCTTGTCGGACTTCCCTCATTGATTTCGAGAACCAGGTCAGGGGGGCGGCCCCCGATCCGTCGGCTCTGGATGAGCCATAAGATCCGAGGCTCGGGCCAAGCTGCTTGGGGCGACGGCGCCGTTTGGGGGAAATGTGTGGTGGAGAGGTTCGCATGACTCGAGTCGATGAGGGGGCCGCCTCTTCCCGTGAGGTGTCGTCACCGATCATCCGAATGGCCCCATGGATCCTGTTGGCGATCCTGACGGCCCAAATGGTCGCCGCCGGCCTGTTCTTCCACAACCAGAACGACGGCAGCCCGATCGCCAAGCTGGTCTGGTTCCGTTGGGCCAGCACGACTCTGGAACAGTCCGCTGAGCCGGCCTGGATGGTCGATGGAGAATCGGACCCGTCGAGTCGGCCCGACTGGATGGTCGAGGGGTTCTTCGACTACGAGTCGGGGATCCCGGCGGTGACGCGGGTCGAGGAGGATCAGGAGCGTTGGGCGACCTCCGAACCGATGGCTGAGGCGATGCGGATCGCTGATACGATCTTCGCCGTCGATCGGGTCGCCGGCGCGATCCTGATCGGCCTGGCCGTCTGGCTCTGGATCCGGCCGAGTCGGCTCGCCTTTCTCGTCGTCGCCCTCTGGTTCTTCCTCTGGTCGTGGGGGGGCTTCTTCCGGCAGGACGGTCGGTTCTGGTACATCATCCCGGCCGCTCAAGCGGTCCGCTACCTCCTGCCGATGGCCCTGGCCTTCGCTGCGCTCCGACCCATCTGGGCTCGACTCCGAGGAACTGAGGCGCCGAGCCAACTTGGCCCGACCTCCCTTTGGATCCTCCGGATCGGGATCGCCTTGACCTTCCTCGCGCATGGCTTCGAGGCCATCGCCAAGAACCCGAACTTCGAAGATTACATCAATCTGACCGCCCAGTTATGGCTCGACTGGAATCCACCCCAACGGCTGGTCCGGGTCAGCCTAATTAGTATCGGCGTGATCGACGTGGTCGTGGCGGTCTGGATCCTGCTGCAACCCAACCGCTGGGTGGCCCTCTGGATGGCGTTCTGGGGTGCGATCACGGCCCTGAGCCGGATGACCAGCTATGGGTTCGACGACGGGCTCCACGAGACCGTCCTTCGCGCCGCCAATGGGGGCGTCCCGTTGGTCCTCGCCCTGCTCTGGTGGTCGCCCGACCGTCGGCGGGCCTCGACCGATGCTCCGAACAGGTCCGAGATCATCTCCCGACCCAAGCATGGCGGGTCGAACCGAATCGGAACGGAAGCGATGTCGGCCCCTGAGGATGTTCCCCAACCCCAACCGACGGTTCAGCGAAGTCGCCGCCCGACGCACGCCGTAACCGGATCGTTAGGGTGGATTGGCCTCAGGACACGCCTCGGTCTCTGGGCGATCGCGGTCCTGGCCTCGGGATTGATCGCCTCAGGGCTCTGGAGTTCGACGGTCACTTCGGCCGAGCGTCGCAACGGCGATCGGGTCGAAGGGACCAGGCCGGTCCAGTGGCGGGTGATCTGGAAAGGCCAGCCCGACCGCCGCGCGACGATCTCCTGGTCGACCGCCGAACCGGGCTCGAACCATCGGGTCTACTACGACACGGTCCCGCGGGGTGGGGATCTCGAAGGCTGTGCCTATCAGCATGCTTGTGACCGGAACGGTGAGTACACGCGTGCGGGGCTTGAGCGCCTCTCCTCCTCGATCCCAACGGCCTATTACCACCACGCTCGGCTGGAGAACTTGGAGCCTGGGACAACCTACTTCTTCGTGATGGTCAGCGACGGGTTGGCGTCGGAGGAATACCACTTCCGGACCGCCCCGTCCCACGAGGCGCCGAGCGACGACGACCCGACCGAGGACGAACCGATCTCGTTGCTCTACGGGGGCGACTCGCGGACCGGCTACGCCGCCCGCGCGGCGATCAATCGGATGATCGCCAGCCTTGTCGAGCAGAGCGACCGCGAAGGGGCGAATCTGCTCGGTTTGGTCCACGGCGGCGATTTCGTGGTCCGAGGAGAGTTGTGGGCGGGATGGTCACGATGGCTCACTGACCATGAGTTGACCACGTCTGAATCGGGCCGAGTCCTGCCGATCATCCCGGTCCGAGGCAATCACGACGTCGGCCCGCTCTTCAACGAGATCTTCGACTTCGACGAAGGCGACGAAAACTACTACGTCAGCGATGTGGGTCCGGGCGTGGCGTTGGTGAATCTCAACAGCAACATCAATCACGCCGGACCGCAACGCGATTGGCTCAAGTCGACCCTGAGCGATTGGCGTGGTCGGACGCGATGGTTGGTCGCCTCCTACCATCGCCCGGTCTACCCGGCGGTGAAGACGCCAGGCGCCGGCCTCATGGCCTGGGTCCCCCTCTTCGATCGCTACGACGTGGACCTGGCCGTTGAGGCCGACGGGCATGTGATCAAGCGGACGGTGCCGATCCGAAATGGCCGACGTGACCCCGACGGCGTGACCTATATTGGCGAAGGGGGGATGGGCGTCCCGCAACGGCTCCCTGAAATCTCGCGCTGGTATCTCCGCGATGGCGGCTACACCAGTCGAGGCCACCATCTGCAACTCCTCGATTTTACCGGGACGCACTTGAGAATCCGGACCCTGCGCTTAGAGGGTCAGATCTGCGACGACCATCGGATTGCGGCCCGGGATCGCTCGGTGCAGTCGGTGGATTAGCCGTCGGAGCGTCGATACTCGGCCCAAGTCTTGGGCGTCTCGTAGAGCCGGACGGCGACCAACCTGGCCGGCTCCACATGACCCTCGAGCCGTTGCCAGATGACCTGGGCGATGTTCTCGACGCTCGGGTTGATCTCGGCAAACTCCTCGGTCTCCTCGTTAAGGTGGCGGTGATCGTACCGTTCGAGGACGCGTTGCTTGACGACCTCGGCGAGCCGACCGGGAGGCATTAGAAGTCCATCGGGTTCCTGGAGCGTGCCGTCGACGGTCACCTCCAGCACGTAGTTGTGGCCATGGCCGTATGGGTTGTTGCACTTGCCGAAGACATCGCGGTTCCGCTCATCGCCCCACTGCGGGCAGTGCAGCCGATGGGCGGCCGCGAACTCGAACTGCTCGGTATATTGAATCATGTTGGGTTCTTTTGGAGTGACTGCCGTCCAGAGGAACGGACTTGGTCTGAGTTCGAGGCGCTGGAAACGGAGCCCGTCGGGCATCACTCGCGTCAGGGTGTGGGCCAGGTCGCGGGTCCATCCAGGGATCGTCCGAGGCGCTTCGGGTCGAGGGGCGGTCAGGGGGCCTTCGACATGATCCCTCATAAGTTGATCGAGCTGTCGGATATCACATAAATATCCGCTCGTCGGATCCGGAGGGCCCGCGACCGTCAGGCGGGCGGTCAGGAACCGATCGTCGCCCCCGAGCCCTGTCGCCGGCCCCGTCCCGGCCCACGAGTTCCGCGGAGCTTCAGCGCGATCACCTGCCGACGCCTCGGCCCGATCGCCTCTCGACCGGCCCCAGGTGAGCCGATATTCTCTTGTCAGTTGTACGTCCACCGATCGTCCGCCCCGAGTTCCTCGTCCTTCCCGATCGTCCCCACGTCCTTTGTCGTCTTAGGCGCGATGCAATCCGAATTCGACTATACATCCGATCCGCTCCACGAACGTCGAGAGCGGGTCTTCCTGATCCTGGCCGGCCTGTTCCTCGGGACGATGACGATGCTCAACATCTTGGGCATCAGTCATTTCGTCAACCTCTCGGGGCCCTTCCAGGCGCTTGGTTATGATGCGACGGTCTGGGTGGCCGTGGGCGTCTTGCCTTATCCGGTTACGTTCCTCTGCACCGACCTGATCAGCGAGTTCTATGGCCGGAAGCGGGCCAGCAACGTGGTCTGGATGGGGGTATTGTTGAACTTCTGGATCGTCTTCGTCTTCTGGTTGGGCGCCTCGCTCCCGCCGGGTCGGCCTCCGGCCGATGCCGAACCGAACCAGCAGGCCTTCTTCCTGATCCGTGATCTGGCCATGGCCGCGGTGGCCGCTTCGATCATCGCGTTCGTGATCGCCCAATTTATCGACGTTTACCTCTATCATTTCTGGAAGCGCTTGACTAAGGGGCGCGCTCTCTGGTTGCGGAACAACGGCTCGACTATGGTCAGCCAATTAGTTGATACTACCGCTGTTATTCTCATTACACATTACTACGCCAAGGGGCTCCCGGTCGATCAGGATCAGCCGATCGCACCGCAGTTGGTCCGGTTCATCCGCGATGGGTACCTCTACAAACTGGCCTTCGCGTTGTTCGACACAGCGCTGATCTATCCGCTGGTCTACTTCCTCAAGGGCTACCTCCAGATTGATCCGCGCGCCAAAGGTCGGGGTCCGGATCAGGACGGTCTGGAAAGGGTGTCGACCGTAGACTCGCCTGTGTTGGATTCGGAAGCCCACTCCACGTCCGCGCGATGACCGGATCCTCCATCCATGTCCATCTCTTCGACGACTACGACGACGGACCGGCCGGTCTGTCTGATCTCGGGCGGCAGCGCGGGGGTCGGCCGGGCCTCAGCGTTGCGGTTCGCCCGCGGCGGGTACGACATCGCCCTCTGCGGTCGCCGTGCCGAATCTTTGCAGCGGGTCCGTGACGAGATCATTGCGTTGGGGAGCCGTTGTCTGATCACAACGCTCGATGTGGCCGATCGGGCAGGGGTAGCTGATTGGATCTCGACGTCGATTCAATCGCTGGGGCGCGTCGATGTGTTGATCAACAACGCGGGGTTCGCGCATTGCCGGCCGTTGGCCTCGTACGAGCCGGAGCGTTTCGATGAGACGCTTGCGGTCAACGTCCGGGCCGTCCACGAGTCGACACGTACGGTCTGGCCGACGATGTGCCGTCAGCGGGGCGGTCTGATCGTGAACATCTCGTCCTTGGCGTCGGTCGACCCGTTTCCCGGCCTCGGGGTGTATGGGGCTTGCAAGGCGTGGGTCAACCTTTACTCGAAGACGACCGCCGACGAAGGCCGCGAGCACGGGATCCGCTGCGTCGCGCTGGCATTGGGGGCGGTCGAGACGGCAATGCTGCGTGGACTATTCCCGGACTTCCCCGAAGGACAAGCCTTGAAGCCCGAGGAGGTCGCCGAGTTCCTCTGGCTCCTCCAGCGGCCCGAAGCCGGTTACATGAACGGACAAACGATCACGCTCAAGAAATGAGCCATCGAAGTGACCGAGCGTGATCGAAGCCCCAAAGGATCTGTCTGGGGCGGCCCGATTGCAGGGCGTCGTTTAAGTGTCGCGGCTTTGGGACGGGATTAATCGGCGATATCAATCGGCAATGTCGTCCTGGACGTCTTCGGGGTCGACCCAGGAGTAGAACTCGGAGTAGACCTCCCAGACTTTCCGGAGGGCCTCCTCCGGATTGCGCTCGGTGGTGGCGGGCGCCTCACCGGAGAACCCGGCGATCTCGGCGGCGAGTCGGAGCAGCTCGATGTTCTGCTCGCGCATCGAGAGGAACATCTGGAGCTGGACCTCGGTGGTCAGGTGCGACTGGTCGATGCCGAGGTCCGGGGTCTGCGATGGATCGGGTTGGTCGTTCATGGGAATGGTCCTGGTCGGAACGGGTTAATGGTTCGCGGCCATGGTTCGGGGGAGTGAATGGGGGGTGGTTGGTTCTGACGTCTTGCTTCGCTTCAGACGGCGGTCGCCAGATCGGCATCCCAAGGTACGTAGGTCAATCCGAAGGTCTCGGCGACGGCGCGATGGGTCACCTGTCCGTGGTGGATGTTGATCCCTTCGGCGAAGCCGGGATCCTGGGCGGCCAGGCCGCGCCAGCCTTGGCGGGCGATCTTGAGGATGTAGGGTAGGGTGACGTTGGTCAGCGCGAAAGTGCTGGTCCGCCCGACGGCGCCGGGCATGTTGGCCACACAGTAGTGGACGACGTTCTCGACCAAGTAGGTCGGATCCTGATGGGTCGTCGGGGAACTGGTCTCGATACAGCCCCCTTGGTCGATGGCCACATCGACGATGACGGCGCCGGCCTGCATCCGGGGCAGGTCCTCGCGGCGGACCAGCCTGGGCGCCCGCGCCCCGGCCACCAACACGGCGCCGATGACCAGGTCGGCCCGCTCGATCGACTCCAGGATGGTGTGGCGATCCGAGTAGAGGGTCGTCACGTTGGCCGGCATGATATCGTCGAGGTAGCGGAGTCGTTCCAGGTTGATGTCGAGGATCCGGACGTTGGCCCCGAAGCCGGCAGCGACTTTCGCCGCGTTGCTGCCGACGATGCCACCGCCGAGCACGGCGATTTCCGCCGGCGCGACCCCGGGCACACCGGCCAGCAGGATGCCCCGACCCATGTTCGGTTTTTCCAGATATTTCGCACCCTCTTGGATGCTCATGCGACCGGCGACCTCACTCATGGGGGTCAGTAGCGGCAGTTGCCCGCGCCGGTCGCGGATCGTCTCGTAGGCCAGGGCCGTCGCCCCACTCTCCAATAACGCGTCGGTCAGGTCCCGATCGGCGGCGAAATGGAAGTAGGTGAAGAGGGTTTGGCTGGGTCGGATCCGAGGCCACTCTTCGGCCAGGGGTTCCTTGACCTTGACCACCAGGTCGGCCTGGTCCCAGACCTCCTCGGCGGTGGCCACGATCGTCGCGCCGACCTCGGCATAACGCTCGTCCTCGATCCCGCTTCCGGCCCCGGCCTGGGTCTCGACCAGGACCGTGTGGCCTCCGGCGACCAGTTCTTCGACGCCGACCGGCAACAAGCCGACGCGATATTCGTCGCCCTTGATCTCACGAGGGATACCGATGATCATCGTGGATGATGTCCTCAGACCTCTGATCCGATGAGTCGAAGTCGATCCAAAGCGACTCCTCCGTGATCGGCGGGGCGTTCGCGTCGAACCCCCGACCATGACCGTTGTCCAACGAGACCAGTGGGCGATCGTCCGGAACGGCCCAACGGCCGACCGGGTCAGGCCGACGGGCTGGTCTGGTTCCGTCGAGGCGGGCCGGCCTTCCAGTCGCGATAGAGTTGCTCGAGCTCTTCGGCGGTCACGCCGCCTTGATCCTCGCCGGAGTTCCAGCGCCGTTCCAGCTCACGGTAGCGTTCGCGGAGCGGACCTTTGGGCAGAAACTTGCCGCGGAATTTCTTCCACCACTTTAGTCGGGGGTCGGCGGGCTGAGTTGGCGCAGAGTCGGCCATGTCGGTGTCTCGGCAAGGGCGTCACGTGATCGGCCTGCCAGGCTTCGGGGCGATCGGCTCGCACGCACGTTGCAGGGCTTGACCCGAGAAGCGGTGCGTTCATCGTTCAGTGGGTTCGGGACCCGAACGTCGAGTGCCCGGGTTCCGGCACGGACGAAGGGGGGAAGCTCCCGACGTCCGCAGACCCCGGCAGCCTGGCAGTTTGGCCGGGAAAGGATAGGACTTTCGACCCTGAGATGTTTACACTCAGAGGGTCAGAGTAAACCCCTACGGTAACCGATTCCGATCTCATCGGGCAAGCGATTCGATCCTGGCCCCCCTTCGGCATCGCGACCCGTATTGGGTTGTCGCCGAATCCCATCGGCCCTGCTCAATCCTTGCCGAGACCACCCCGTCGACGGGCCGAGTCTCTCCACCTTTCCTCCATCGAAGCCTTCGGGACCCAGACCCATGCCGTTTCACCCTTGGCACGATGTGACGCCTGGAGAGGGATTGCCGGCCGTCTTCGAGGCGGTCGTTGAGATCCCGATGGGCTCCAACATTAAGTACGAATTGGATAAGAAGACCGGCCTACTCCGGATGGATCGGGTCCTTTATTCCGCGGTCTATTATCCGGCCAACTACGGGTTCATCCCCCAGACCCTGGCCGAGGACGACGACCCGCTCGACGTCCTGGTGTTGTGCCAGGAAGGACTGGCGCCGATGACGTTGGTCCGGGCGCGGACCATCGGCCTGATGTCGATGATCGACTCGGGCAAGCCCGACCACAAGATCCTCTCGGTGGCCACCGATGATCCCAGCTTCAACAAGTGCGAGAATCCCGATGAACTGCCACAGCACCGGCTCATGATGCTTCGGCGCTTCTTCCAGGACTATAAGAACCTGGAGGGCAAGATGGTCGAAGTTGAGCAGATCCAGCCGGCCGAAAATGCCTTCCCGATCATCCAAGGCTCCCTGGAGCGATACAGCGAGCATCGACGTCGCGGGTTCACCTTCTCCTGACCGATAAGATCAAGCCGGTCGCGGCCGAGACATGCACAGACTCGTTTCTTTCGGGCCCAAACGATCTGACCCCGATCCGAGGGGGAGGCCTACGGGACGATCAGGGCGGGTCTGTTGTCCATCGCACTCCGAACCTGAGGTGACGACGCCTTGGGGTCTGCAGGGGATGATTGGGAAATAACCGTCGTTAAAATGGCTAGGTTCCGTTGTATAGTTGGCGATCCAGTCTTAATGAGCACCTGTCCCTACGAGACCACATCGCGTCAAGGTCTCGATATGTTCTGGGGATTGGTGGGACTCTGACACCTTGCGGGCTCGGAGGATGGCCCTATTTCTGTCCAAATGGGCGGGGTCAACCTTGTGTTGACGATTGGCCGCGATGATCCATGCATTGCGGCGAGCACAATGCGGGGAATGCACGGTGGCCTGTGTGTTATAGAAGCATCTGGATAGAAATGTCGTTGAATCCTGCACGAATGTTGATTTTTGACGATATGAACCAAATTGTTCTTGAAAAAGCCGGGCTCTCATCTCAGCCTAGGGCCTCGCTTCCGATGCGATGTCATCGCCGGCGCTGAATGGACGCCCCTCCCCATCAGTCGGTGCTGCATCACATCACTCACGGCCAAATTCACAGCGCATCTCTTGCGGCCGCGCGTTCGTGTTCTAAGAACAAGCGGCGACTCCTTCCTCGACGTGCATCACATGCCATCGATCGCCCTGCGCTTCGCGCCCTCCTTGGGTGAAGGTCGAAGCCGACCAAGCCTTTTGGTTCGGTCGGTTCGTCCGGGAAGGGGTGTTTTCCTCATTCCCCTCACGAGTTCAGGCCCTGAAGATCATGCCCCGTATTCCATTGCTCCGCCGCCTCCGCCGTTTCAGTTCCCGGATTCGACGAGTTGGCCCGATGCAACTTCCGTTGCCAAACTGCGAATCTCTGGAGTCTCGGACCCTGCTGTCGGCCCGTTCTTTGGTGCTTGCCTTGGATGAGTCGCGGGTCTGGAGCGACATGGCTTCAGAAGATCGCGATGTCACCGAGGTGGTCGGGCAGTTCGAGGGGCTTGGCGAACTCCTCGAGGTCGACTCGTCGCGATCGCTGTTGAGTCATGACGGATCGACGTTGGCCTTGGCCGAACTCCAGGAAGGCGTTGATGTGGACCTGGCCGTCGAGGCACTGGAAAGGCTTCCGGAGGTCCTTTGGGCGGCGCCGAATCGGAGCTACGATGCCCCGTTGGACGCGACCGAATTCACTCCGAACGATCCCAGGTTCGGTGAGCAGGACCACCTCGACCAGATCGGAGCGGAGCGGGCCTGGAATGTCACTTGGGGTGATCCTTCGGTGGTCATCGCCGTGACCGATGACGGGTTCGATCTCGACCACGTGGATCTCCGAGACGCCGTCTGGGAGAACCCCGGCGAGGTCGCCGGTGATGGCATTGATAACGACCGCAACGGATACGTTGACGATATCAATGGTTGGGACTTCGCTGCCGGTGACAACGATCCGCGTCCCAACATCGGGATCCACGGGACCCATGTTGCCGGGATCGCCACCGCATCGATCCACAACGGTGTGGGGGTCGCGGGCGTGGCGGGAGGCTCCAGCCTCATGCCGATCCGGTTCTACGACCCTCAGAACCAGAGCGCCTGGACCAGCGCGGTGGTCGCCGAGTCGTTCGCCTATGCTGTCGAGATGGGTGCTCAAATCATCGTAACCAGTTACAACATCGACGGATTTGTCGATTACGATCCGGTGACGCAGAGCTTCGTGCCCGACCCGATCGTTGAAGCGGCCTTTAACATGGTCCACGATTCGGGGGTCCTCCATGTCAATTCGGCCGGCAACGGGCGGAGGCTCGATCCGGTCCGTCAGGTGTTCACTCAGACGCTCCTAGTGGCCAATGTCAACGGCGATGATGTCAAGCGCTCCAGCAGCAACTACGGGACCGGGATCGATCTGGCCGCACCTGGCACGAGCATCCTCTCGACGCTGCCCAACGGCCAGTATGGCCGGAGGACCGGGACGAGCATGTCGGCGCCGGTCGTTGCCGGGGTGGCCGCGCTGATCTGGTCGGAGCACCCGAACTGGAGTCGCGATCAGGTCGTCGCGCAGTTGCTCGGCACGGCGGTCAACATCGACGGGAAGAATCCGGGCATGGCCGGGCTGCTCGGCGCCGGCCGCGTCGACGCCGGCAACGCCCTGACCCAACAGTTGGCCGCGCCGAAACTCGGGACGTTCCTCGGGATGCCGAGCCCCGGCCAAGCTCTGGACGAGCCCCTGAGAACATTCACCATCGACTTGGATGACCGGTTCGACCCGAACGCGATCGCCGATCCCAATGCGTTCCGCTTCGAGGACGCCGGGGCCGACATGATCTTCGGGACCTCCGATGACGAGCGGATCCCCCTCACGATCAACCAAGGCCGACCCTATCAGGTCGGTACCAACGAACTCGTCTTCGAGGTGGGCCCCATGGATCGAGGGATCTACCGCTTCGTGGCCGACGCGTCGATCTTGACCGATCCGTTCGGCAGACGCTTGGACGGCAACGGTGATGGCGTGGGCGGTGACAGCCTGGTCTGGGAGATGAGCTACCTCGATCCTCCGGCCAACGATGCGTTTGCCCAGGCGCACCGATTGAACGGGACGGACCTGACGATTGGGGGCCACAATGTGGGTGCGACGTCCCAGTCGGCCGAACCGAACGTCTTCAACGCGGGCGGTCCGCTTCAGAGCGTCTGGTGGTCGTGGACGGCGCCTGAGGACGGAACATTGACCTTGGACACCGCCGGCAGCGACTTCGCGACGATGGTTGCGGTCTTCACCGGCTCGTCGTTGGGATCGCTGAATCTCGAGGCAGTGGACTCAGGCGGTTCGGGCCGTCGCGCCGATGTGGACCTGGACGTGGAAGCGGGCGTGACGTATCGGATCGCCGTCGATGGTCGCTCGAATCAGACCGGGTCGATTGCTCTGGATCTAAACTTCGATCCCGTGCCGGGTATCGATCCTCCGTCGAACGACAACTTCGCGCAGTCCGAACGGTTGACTGGGACGTCCCTGAGTGTCGAGGGCGACAATGTGGGTGCGACGGCCCAGCCGCCTGAACCGAATGTCTTCAACGCGGGCGGTCCGCTTCAGAGCGTCTGGTGGTCGTGGACGGCGCCTGAGGACGGAACATTGACCTTGGACACCGCCGGCAGCGACTTCGCGACGATGGTTGCGGTCTTCACCGGCTCGTCGTTGGGATCGCTGAATCTCGAGGCAGTGGACTCAGGCGGTTCGGGCCGTCGCGCCGATGTGGACCTGGACGTGGAAGCGGGCGTGACGTATCGGATCGCCGTCGATGGTCGCTCGAATCAGACCGGGTCGATTGCTCTGGATCTAAACTTCGATCCCGTGCCGGGTATCGATCCTCCGTCGAACGACAACTTCGCGCAGTCCGAACGGTTGAGCGGAAGGTCGTTGATCGTCGAGGGGCACAACGTCGGCGCGACGGCCCAACCCTCCGAGCCGAACGTTTTTGGTGACGATGGCGATGCGGAACAGCTTCAGAGCGTCTGGTGGTCGTGGACGGCGCCTGAGGACGGGACGCTGGTCTTAGATACCGCTGGAAGCGACTTCGCGACGATGCTGGCGGTCTTCACCGGCGGATCGTTGGGATGGTTAACTGTCGAGGCGGTCGACTCGGGCGGATCGGGTCGTCGGGCTGATCTGAGCGTGGATGTCGAGGCGGGTGTGACGTATCGGATCACCGTCGACGGTCGCTCAAACCAGACCGGTTCCATTTCTTTGGATTTGCGCTTTGATCCCGAGCGTTCGATCGATCCTCCATCGAACGACAACTTCACGCAGGCCGAACGTTTGAGCGGGACGAACCTGACGAGCACGAGCCACAACGTGGGGGCGACGGCCCAGGAGTGGGAGCCTCGGATCTTCCATGGTGGGGGTCCGCTTCAGAGCGTCTGGTGGTGGTGGACAGCGCCGAGCGACGGACGGTTGTCCTTGGGGACTTCCGAGAGCGGCATCGAGACGATGCTGGGGGTCTTCAGTGGTCCTTGGCTGGGAGCGTTGGACGTGCTGTCGGTCGACTCGGGCGGTCCGGGTCGTCGTGCTGATGCGAGCCTGGACGTGGAAGCGGGCGTAACGTATCAGATCGCCGTCGATGGTCGCTCGAACCAGACCGGTTCGATTGTCCTGGATCTCAACTTCAATCCAGGGATCAACTCCGGTCCTCCATCGAACGACAACTTCACGCAGGCCGAACGTTTGAGCGGGACGAACCTGACGAGCACGAGCCACAACGTGGGGGCGACGGCCCAGGAGTGGGAGCCTCGGATCTTCCATGGTGGGGGTCCGCTTCAGAGCGTCTGGTGGTGGTGGACAGCGCCGAGCGACGGACGGTTGTCCTTGGGGACTTCCGAGAGCGGCATCGAGACGATGCTGGGGGTCTTCAGTGGTCCTTGGCTGGGAGCGTTGGACGTGCTGTCGGTCGACTCGGGCGGTCCGGGTCGTCGTGCTGATGCGAGCCTGGACGTGGAAGCGGGCGTAACGTATCAGATCGCCGTCGATGGTCGCTCGAACCAGACCGGTTCGATTGTCCTGGATCTCAACTTCAACCAGTCTGACTCGTCGGACGGCGAATCCGAACGTTCGGGCGGTTCGGAGTTCCCGATCATTCCTCATCACGTCGACGCCCTGGCCGGTCGGTCTTTCGAAGGGGACGCGATCCACCCGTTCAGTGAGTCGGAGGAGCCGTTCGACAAGTTGATGACGACCTCCCGCGATCCCTTGATCGTTGAGGCGATTCGCATCCCGATGGCGGAGGTCGTCGATGAGGCCGACGAATCCGGACCACTCTCTGATGTGTTCCTGACCGATCGACTCGCTCCGCTCGAGGAGACGGTTCGGATCCTCGCCCTCGATCAGGCGATCGAAGGGGTCCGACTGGATCTTTGGGGGACGCGGCTCTCGGATCCCGATGATGAGGGATTGGAGCGGTCGGCTCGCTGAGAACCATTGGGTCGTCATCGCCTGGACGATCCGATCGATATCGCTGGCCGGCCGGGGATCGGATCTCCGGCCGGTCCGTTGGGGACGGTTTCATACTGGTCCATGGAAATCTGAGGACACCTAGCTCCGGAACGGACTCGGATCACGCAGGGATCTGTTAAGATATGGATCGATCGAGGCTCCGATAGTGGCGATCCGGGATCGTCTCGGTTCGATCGTTCAGGGATATCACAGACATCACAAGGTGGGGCCACAACCGTGCGGGCAGTCGTGATCGGTGGTTCGGGGCAGATCGGGAGTTGGCTGCTCCGCCTGTTGTCAGAGCGGGGTCATAATGGGATCGGCACCTACTGCACGGTCGCCTATCCCGGATTAACGCCCCTGGATGCGGCCGACAAAGAGGCCGCGTCGCGTTGGATCGCCGAGCATCGCCCCGACGTGGTGTTCTATCCGGCCGGCTTCACCTGGGTCGACGGTTGCGAGCGCGATCCGGAGAAGGCCCGCGACGCCAACGTCGAGCAACCGCTCAACGTGGCCCAAGCCGCCAAGGCGGTCGGATCGCGCTTCGTCTATTTCTCGACCGATTACGTCTTCGATGGATCGAATGGGCCCAACACCGAAGACGATCCGCCCTGTCCGCCCAACGTATACGGCTTGGCCAAGCGTGAGGCGGAGGTCGCCCTGACCGAGGAACTGGGCGACGGGGTCCTGATCTTACGGACGTCTTGGGTCTATGGCCCGGAACGTCAAGGGAAGAACTTCGCGTATCAGGTGTGCCGACGACTGGTCGGGGGCCAGGACGTGACGGTCCCTTCGGACCAGTGTTCCAACCCGAGCTATGGTCCCGACGTGGCGCGGACGGCCCTGGATTTGGTGGAGCGGGGCACTTCAGGGTTGCTTCATGTGGTGGGTCCGGAGGTGATCGATCGGGTTGCGTTCGCCAAGGCGGTGGCCGAGGGCTTCGGCCTGGGGACGGACCGGATCTCGGGCAAGCCGACTGCTGAGCTGAGCCAAGGGGCGCCGAGGCCGCTCTCGGGCGGTTTGACATGGACCGAGCTGGAGGGGCTCTTGCCGGGCGCTGTGCGTCCGGTCAGCGTGGCCATAGCGGCCTTCGCCGAACTGTGTCGGGGTCCACAGGCCGATCAGTTCGCCGCGCCGTTGGAGGTGCCGGCCTCCTCCTGACTTCTTGAGCGGTGTCGGGCCTCCCCGGGTCGCCTTCCCCAAACGGCGGGCTTGGTCTAGGATCCCGCGCGTCGCGGTCGGGCCGGCCCGGAGGTCGACCCGCCACACGAATACGAACGGGGTTGGGACCGAGGCGTCGTTCCTTTGGGGCGAACGTTCGGGGACCGGTCGGCTTGCCAAAGGAGGAGCGCACGGATGACGCCCTACGACGTGACCATGCTGGTGGTGGTCCTCGCAGCGATGGTTTGGGGTGGGTTCAAGGGATTGACCTGGCAATTGGCGACGCTGGGCTCGCTGCTGGCGGGCTATCTAGTGGCTTGGCCGCTGTCGGCCGAATTGGCGCCGCGATTCCCCGGCGAGGGTTGGATCGCGCGGGGTTTAGCCCTGGCCTTGACATACGTGGCGATCTCCGGCGGGATCTTCCTGGTCGCGTGGTTAGTCCGTCGCGGGCTGAAGCAGGCACAGATGGAGGCCTACGATCGCCATCTGGGCATGGTCCTGGGCGCGGTGGTGGGTGTCTGCGTGGTCGTGGTGGGCACCTTGGCAGCGGTCAGCCTGACGCCGACATGGCGCGAGCCGATCTTCCAGAGCAACTCGGGCCGCGTCGTGGGCCACATCCTGGCCGGCGTCGAGTCGACCTTGCCCGGCGACTTGCATACCCGACTGGATCATCTCTGGATCCGCCCGGAGGTGATGGACTCATCGGCCGATCGCAGCGGGGAGACCACAGCCTCGCGGTGGGCTGAGGAGACCGAGCAGGCCCTCGATGCGGTGGGCGAGCGACTCGGGGAACGGGCCGACGAACTGGCCCGCGGGTTCGGCGGCCCGTCGAACGGTGCACGTCGTGTCGACCCGGCTCGGGATCGGGACAGCGGACAGGACTCGGGCTTGGCCGACGGGGTAGCCGAGACTGCCGAGGAAGCCTGGAACCGCTTCTTCAGCGAGTTCGGTTCGGAGGTGGGCCGATCGTTGAGCGACCGCATTGGTCTGGACCCGTCGCCTGACGAGGATGGATCCTGAGACGGGCATCGACGGCGACGCAATGCTATACCCGCGTCCATGAGCGTTCACGAGCACGAGCTTCATTGAGGCCTCTCCACCCATGGCGAACTCGGCGGAACCGGAACCGTCCTCGTACCCGATCGGACCCGAGCCGATCACCCTGACGCAACTGCTCAAGTTGGTCGGCTGGGCCGAGACGGGAGGTCAGGCCAAGCTCTGGATTGCTGAGGGGCTGGTCCGGGTCAACGGTGCGGTCGAGACGCGCAAGCGCCGGCAATTGGTTGTCGGTGATGTGATCGATTTGCTCATGGAAGAGGCGCCGTCCCCATTGCGATTATCCGGCTCGGATAGTAAATAGATCCTCGTTCCCCTTCGTGAAAGCGGGCCGTTTGCTCCGGTCGCGCTCACGTTGCCTTGGGAGCGGAGGCGATCCGGATTTGGAGCTGTCGGCCTCTCCCGACGGCGGTCCAGGAGCGTCGGTCACAAGGGCTCCGATCCTGTTGGGAGATCTGGTCTCTCCCGATCCCTTCCGCACCTCCCCACGAGCGGATTGTCGCTATGAAACGGATCGCGATCCTGACCGCCGGTGGAGACACCCCCGCCCTCAACGCAACGATCCTCGGGGCGGTTCAGCGCGCCTGTGAGCTGCGCGTGGAGATCCTCGGGGTCATCAAAGGGTTCAGCGGTCTGCTCAACCCCGAACTCCCCCACGTCCACCTTAATCCCCTGCTCCAACCGATCCCGGAACTGGATCCGACCCTCGGGGGCACGGTCCTGGGGGCAAGCCGCGATTACGTCGATGCCAACGATCGGATCACGATCCATTATGTGGCCGATCGTCTGCATCGACTGAGCTTGGATGGCCTGATCTGCATCGGGGGGGACGGGACAGTCAACGGGATGCAACCGCTCTCGGAGTTTCTACCCTGCGTCTTGGCGCCCAAGACGATCGACAACGACCTGGGGCTCAACTACCGGGATGAGGCCGACGAGTGGGTCCGTGACGAGGCTCCGGAGACGCCACGCGGCTATCAGACACGGAAGAAACCGGGCCGCTCCTTCGCTCTGGAGGAGATGATCAATTACGCCACGCCCGGCTATGCCACGGCGGTCTACGTCTCGACCCACGCGATGGCGCGGATCCGGACCACGGCCGAGAGCCATCGACGGATCGCGATCATCGAGGTGATGGGCCGTGACTCCGGGATGATCGCCCTGGGGACCGCCTACGGTCAGCCCGACATCATCCTCGTCCCCGAGGTGCCTTTCGATCGCCAGCGACTGGTCGACCGCGTCATGGAACTCTACGAGATCCAGAAGCACGCGGTGATCTGCGTCTCGGAGGGGATCCGCGACAAGACCGGCCACGTCCTCGGCTCGATCTCCTCGAGCAAGGACCCGGCCGGCAACCAGGTCTATTCCGGGGCGGCCATGGCGATCAAGGCGATGCTGGTCGAGGAGATCGGCGACGACTACTTCCGTCGTCAGCGTCGCAACGAGTCGGCCTCGGCGGCGGTCTTCGTCCGGAAGGTGGGCCATACCCAGCGGGGGGGCCGTCCGATCCGATTCGACCGCTTCCATGCCGCGCAACTGGGTGGCAAGGCCGTCGATATGTTGTTGCAGGGGCGCAACAATTGCCTGGCCAGCCTCCAGTACGCTGGGGGCGAGTTCTGTTATCAGTCGATCGACGTGAACCAGCTCCGCGATCGCTGGGGCGAGATCCACGCCCGTCCGCTCTCGACGACCTTCTACGACGCGGAGCGGTTCCGCCCCTCCGAGATGGGGATCACCTACCTCGACTCGATCTTCGTCAACGCGCTGGGCCCCGAGGACGTCGAGGCGGTCCGGCCCATCTTCAACATGGGCGCGCTGCGATCGCCCTATCACTCGGTCAACGTCGATATCGCGCGGAGGATCCGCCGAATCGATACCTGATTAGCTTGAAGGGTGCCACCGATAATCAGGGGGGCGTCGTCGCATCGGCCTTGGGGATGTGGTACAACGCGTGAAAGAGTCCGTCCCTCATTGTCGAGATCTCCTCGATCCGAAGTCGTCCGGCAAATACGGCTCCGGCGGGCTCGGATCGGGCCGACCGTCGCGCGACGGGAGGATCCTCGGTCACCTCTAATGGCCATCTCTCCTGCCGAGGTTTTGAAGCGACGTGTTTGATTCCAACGAGAAGTCCGAATCGGGTCGGCTCCGGATTATCCACGTGCCGGAGCGATCCCCCGCCGAATCCGTGGCCGAGACCGTCAGACGAGGCCTGGAACGAGAGCCTCGATCCCTCCCCTCGTGGCTGATCTACGATCAACAGGGCAGCCAGTTTTTCGAGCAGATCTGTGAACTGCCCGAATACTATCCGACACGTCTCGAAGATGCCATTCTTCAGACGCATGCCGACGAACTCGTCGATGGCTTCCCCAACGATCGGCCACCCACGCTGGTCGAATTGGGAAGCGGCAGCTCGACGAAGACCCGACGCCTGATCTCGGCGGCCCTGGAGCGCTACGGCCCGATCCACTACGTGCCCATCGACGTTTCGCCGACGATCCTTCAGGAAGCGGCTGACGATCTGATCTCGCGATACCCCGCGCTCCGCGTCACCGGGCTCGTCGCCACCTACCACGCCGGCCTGGCCGAACTCCAACGGATCGTCTCCGGACCTAAGCTCATCGTCTTCCTGGGATCGAGCTTGGGCAACTTCGAGGCGCCTGAGGCCCAGAGCCTCATCAATGACGTGCACGCGGCCACGAACGCCGACGACGTGTTTCTGCTCGGTCTGGATATGGACAAGGATCCCGATATCCTGATCAAGGCTTACAACGATTCCCAAGGGGTCACCGAGCGGTTCAACCGCAACGTGCTGGTCCGGATCAACGGACAGCTCGGCGGAACGTTCGATCTCGATGCCTTCGCCTACGACGTCGAGTACGATCGGGAGCGGGTCCGCGTCGTAATGTTCCAGAGGAGCTTGAAGGACCAGGAGGTCGCGATCGCCTCGCTCGGCCGGACCTACCGGTTCGCTGAAGGGGAGCGGATCCACACCGAGAGTTCGCACAAGTATCGGCCCGAGATGATCGAACGGATGGCGGCCCGGTCCGGGTTCCGCCCCGAGTCGCACTATGCCGACCCCTCCGACTGGTTCCGCCTGCTCCGCTGGCGTGGTTCGGATGCCCCGCGCTGAAAGCGACATCGCCCAAAACATCAACGATTGGTTTGATCTCCATAAGCTCCTGAGGAGTTCGGGACGTGTGTCGGATGGTTGCCTATTTGGGGCCGAGTCGCCCGCTCGACTCGGTCTGGACGCGACCGGGCCATGGCCTGCTCGTGCAGAGCTACGCCCCTCGCGAGATGAACCAAGGCACGCTCAACGCCGACGGTTGGGGCATCGGTTGGTTCGCCCCCGAGGTCGTCGATCGGCCGGCCCAACTCCGAGGCACGTTGCCGGCATGGTCCGATGAAAACCTCCGGAGCGTCGCCCAAGCGGTGGCGGCCCGCTGCTTCGTGGCGATCGTCCGGTCGGCCAGCCCCTCGATCCCGACCAGCCTGGGCAACACGCCCCCCTTCGTTTTGGACTCGCGTTTGCTAGCCCATAACGGGCGGATCTGGCCATGGCCCAGCACCTTGGCCCGGACGATCCGCGCAGCGCTCGATCCAGAGGTCGACCGGACGATCCTCGGCACGACCGACACCGAACTGCTCGGGGCCCTCTGGCAGACCCAGATCCGGAAGCATGACCAGGACATTCCCGTGGCGACCCGGCACATGCTCGGCATGACTCGTGATTGGACAGCGGCCCTTGGGGGTGGCCTGACGGCCAACCTGCTCCTGCTGGAGCCCGAACGGATCTGGGCGACCCGGTTCGCCACGCCCGGCGACCCGCCGACCCTCTACTTCCTGCGGAGCGGACGTCGATGGAAGGGCGCGGTCCTCGTCGCTTCGGAGCCGCTGGACGACGATCCGGCCTGGTCGGCGGTCCCGCCATCGACCCTCCTCGAAATCGATGGTGCGATGATTCGATCGCATGCGCTCGACCTCTAGGTACAATGTTGAGACATCTTCGGAATGGGCCTGACGCGAGTCGGGCTTCCGCCGGGAATTCCCTCTCCGCTCAGGGAGCCTTGCCATGTCCGGCGCCCAGCCTTCGCTGACCGTCGATCAGTTGCGTGCGGATCTGAAGCACCACGCGTTTCGGGCCGCCACCGAGGATCTGGTGGGCGTCGAGGTGGAATGGACCGTCCTGGGAGCCGACCAGGGGCGATTCGACCCGGTCCGAACCCGACGTTTGGTCCAAGACAGTTGGCGGACACTCCCCGATGCCGGAGATCCCACGCGACGCCCCTGGAACCACGGGGACAGCCGAGGCGACCTGACCTTGGAACCCGGCGGCCAGATTGAGTTCAGCAGCGCTCCCTATCCCAATCCGGAGGCAGCCGCCGATGCGACCTGCCGGGCCGCTCGGAGCCTCAGCGAGTGGGTTCGTCAGCACGATGCCGACGGACTGATCGCCATCGGATATCACCCGTGGTCCACTCCGGAAGAACTGGGATTGCATACTGATGCGGTCCGATATCGGGCCATGCAGCGGAACTTCGACCGCTACGGCCCGTTTGGTCGTCGGATGATGCGTCTGACCGGTTCGGTGCAAGTCAACATTGACTTCGGTGAACCGACCGTCGCCGCTCGGCGTTGGGAGCTGGCGCTCCGGCTGGGGCCGATCCTGACGGCGACCTTCGCCAACGGCGCAGTCGCGATGGGAACACCCGTCGAGGATCACGCCAGCCTTCGGGCACGGGCCTGGCTCGAACTCGACCCGAGCCGGAGCGGGATCCCTTCTCGATTCCTCGATGATCCCGAGTCCGATCCCATCGAGCATTATCTCGACTTCGCGATGCGGGCCTCAGTCTTCCAAATGCAGCGCGACGGGGGCGATCCCGAACAGGCCGACACTCCCCTGGACTATCCGTCGTTGTCGTTCGCTGATTGGATGAGCGGAGGCCTCCCCGAGGTCGGCTATCCGACCCTTGAGGACTGGCGGACCCATCTGTCTACCTTGTTTCCCGAGACCCGTCCCCGCGGGTTCCTCGAGATCCGCTCGATCGATGCCCCGGGGATGGCTTGGACGGCCGTGCCGGTGCACATCGTCAGCACGGTCCTCCGCAACGCCTGGGCCCGCGACGAGATGCTCGAACGGCTCCGACCCCATCATCGGCAACTCGACGCCTTGCGTCGCCGCGCGATGCAGTTCGGCTTGAAGGATCCCACCTTGGCCGCGTTGGCCCGGGAACTCTTCGAGGTCGTTACCCCCCATCTGACCGGAGAGTCCGAAGCGTTGGTGAGGCTCTATCGCGAGCGATACCTCGAGGCCGAACAGAGCCCCGGCCACGAGTTGGCCGGTTGGATCGGGAGCGGCGAGCGACTCGAGGTCGACGACCTGCTCGACCTCGAAAACCATCGCTGTGAAGCGGTCAGAAAACTCGCGACCCCCGACCTCGCGATCCCATGCGGCTCCTCATGATTCGATTGTGAAGGTTCGGGGTTTTGGGAGGAGTCGGTCGGCGTTCCGCTTCGGATCGCTGCCGACTTTCCGAGCTTCAACCACGATGCTATGAAGGATGACCCGCATTCATCGAGATCTTCGGATGATCCTCGGTTGGCTTCGGTTTTGGCCGGGGCACCGATCGCGTCGAACAATTCTCGAGGTGATTGCGGGTGATGAGTTGTTCGGTTGTGCCAACGGTCTTGCGGTCTGTCTTCGTCGACGAGGCCCATGAATCGCCCTCCAACGCATCGGCCGGAACTCGAGGCCTCCGGAGGGTTCCCGAGCGCCGGGCCGCACCGACGCGTTCTCGACGGTTCAGCCGCGATCTGGTGATCCTCTTAGCGATTCGACGCGGATACAGTCATCGCGCTGTTGCCAAGGCGTTCGGGCTCTCGGCTTCTCGGATCGCCGAGATCGCCCAGTCGCTGGCCGCGAAACTCCCCAACCAGACGGCGACCCGTCCCTCGGGAGCCGAACCGCGGACGGTCCGATCCTCGGAGACAGAGACCCGGAGGACCTGGCGGAACCGGATCCTCGTGGAGGCCTGGCGCAGTGGGACGCCGCGTCGCGTCTTGGGCGAGGCCTTTGTGCTGTCACGCTCCCAGGTGGCCGAGATCGTTGCCCGGGCGCGGGAACAAGCCGTGGGTTGAGGCCGGGTGGTTCACCGCTTTTGGAGACTCAAGGAAGCGGCTTCCCGATCGGAGCGACCGTAGCGCTTGAGCAACTGGTCGACCGTCGCCACGCCTTCCGGGAGCCGAGCGTCCTCGAGGAGCAGATTTGGAATCCCGTCCTGGATCGCGAACCGCGCCTGGCATGTCTGACAGACCAGCTCGTCGGACTCCTCACGCAGGGGTCCCAAGCACGCCGGACAGGCGCAGAGGGCGAGCATTTCCGGATCGATGGGCATCGCGCGATTCCTTCCCTTTCGAACGGGCATTCCTTTGAGGGGGCTGGACCCGATTCTCCTCGACCGACCGGGTCCGCTATGCTGTGGGGGATCCACCAGCTTTGCCCTGGCGTCGACAGCGTTCACTACAATAGACGACTTGATCCCAGATCGCCCGCCACTTCTTGCGATTTTCGAACGGTCGACCGCACGACGGGCAGATCTTGGTCTCCTCACGACGCTTGGAGCCCGAACGCGCGTTCCGCTTAGGTTTGTCGGGCATGAGACCTCAGCCAGCGATCAGGAAGGGCAGGGGGCGGAGCGCGAGATTGAGTCCTGGAAGACCCGCCTCGAAGCGTTCCGAGTACGGCCGAGGACGGATCGTTTTTCTCGTTCTAGTCGAGGTCTCCTCCGACGGCCAGATTCGCGGGAACACGACGCCGATGGCTCGACATCATTTCTCAGGGCTCTATGATCGCCTGGCCAAGATCCTGGCCTTGGATCCGCGTTATCCGCTGGACGCCTACGTCTTCGTGATCAAGGTGCTCCGGACGGCGCGGGCGGCGCGGCTCCGACGGATCCGGGCCTCGAAGCCGAACACCGTCCCGGCCCCAGACCAGATCCACCTCAGCCCCGGCGAGATCTGCCGGGTCGCGCGGACCCTGGCCCATCGCAATTATGGGATGATGGCCCTGATGGTCATGAACCATTGGAACATCCGGACCACCGAAGATTTCGGTCAGATCGTCGGCAACCTGATCCTCTCCGGCGACCTCGAGGAGAGTTACGAAAGGGAGCAGGACGCCTTCGTCGACGTCTACGATTTCCGAACGACCCTGATCGACTCCTACGAGTTCAAGAACCTGGAATGACTCCGACTGACCCACCCGTTGGCATCGATCGCACGGACCGTCCAGATCACACGCGATCCTCGTTCTGGGTCCCAGAGCGCCGGGACGAGCCCGAACTGATGGATCAGCCGGGTTTACCCGAGACCGAGGTGGCCCAGGCCTACCGCGTCCTCCGACGGGTCAACGTCCAGCTCGGCAACCGCGCGACCCTGCTCGGACGCGTCCGAGCCGCGCTTCGTGACGCGTCGGCCCGGGGACTCACGAGGGTCCGGCTCCTGGACGTCGGTTCGGGTTCAGGGGACCTCGTCGAGACGCTGGTCGGTCGACTCGACGGTCACGCCGGCGTTCGCCTGGAGGGCTGGATCTTGGACCGCGACCCCACCGCGGTCCGCCTGGCGTCTCAACGGCCCAATGCGCCTCGAGTGGTCCGCGGGGACGCCCTCCAACTCCCGTTCGAGGCCGGGACGTTCGCAATCGTCGTGGCGGTCAAGTTCGCCCATCATTTCGCCGGCGCGGAGCTGACCCGGCTCGTCGACGAGATGGCGCGGGTGGCTCACCATCGCGTCATCGTCCTGGACATCGAACGCCACTGGCTGGCCTACTGGGGGTTCGTCCTCTGGAGCCGAGGCATGACCGGCAACCGATTGGTCCGGTACGACGGGCCGTTGTCGGTGCTCCGCGGTTTCACCGAGGGCGAACTGCTTCGGGTCGCCGAGGCGATCGGGACGGATGTTGAGTCGGGGCGTGGGATCCACTGGTCGGTTCAGCGCCGATTCCCGTTTCAATTGCTCCTGGAAGGAACGTGTTTTGACCGGTGAGTCGACTCGGGAGATGGGGACTGTTGGGGTCCGATCGTTGACGGCCGACGTGGCGATCGTGGGGGCCGGTCTGGCCGGCAGTTCCTTGGCGATCGGCTTGGGACGCGCCGGCGTCGACGTCGTCATGCTCGATCCCGGTCGCTTCCCGCGGCCCAAGCTCTGCGGCGAGTATCTGAGCCCCGAAGCCTGGACGGCGCTGGACGGGCTCGGTCTGAGCGAGGCGATCGAACGCTCCGGCTATCACCCGATCCATCGGCTCCGACTCAGCACGCCGAGCGGACGGCCGCTGGATGCCGAGGTGGTTCACACGGAGGAACGTCCCGGAATCGCCCTGAGCCGTGATATCCTGGACCACACCTTGATCGGCCAAGCGCGCCGATCCGGGGTCCGCGTCCTGGAAGGGGTCCGCGTTGGTGAGGCGATCCAGGACCGGGACGGGACCGTCATCGGTGCCCGTGGGCTCGACCTCGAGTCCGGCTCGACCTGGGACGTCCGGGCGCGGCTGACGGTCGTGGCTTCGGGACGGCATGCCCGTCTGGTCCGCCAGACCGGAACGACTCGGACTCGGAGTCGGTTTCGAGGTCGGCTCTTCGGGCTCAAGCGCCATCTCCGCGTGGGCGACGCTTCGGTGACCGATCCCTCGGGGACGGTCGCCCTTCATCTGGTCCCCGGCGGTTACGGCGGGACATGCCGAATCGACGACGACCGGCTCAACCTCTGCGCATTGCTGCCGGAGCCCCTCGTGCGTCGGCATCGCGGTCGCTTGGACGACCTGGCACATGTGGAATTGGGTCGGAATCCGAGGCTGGCCCGGCTCCTGGAGGCGTCGGAGCCGGCCGGCCCTTGGAAGACGGTCTCGAACGTCCGCGTCGAGATCTCGCGACCGACCCGACCGGGGATCATCTACGTCGGGGACAGCCAAGGGACCGTCGACCCGCTGGGAGGTCAGGGAATGACCATGGCCCTACTGGGAGGTCAGCTTTTGACGCCTCGGGTCCTGGACGCCTTGGTCTCCGGACGCGCTATGGATGCCCCACGCCAACGCGCCTACGAGACCGCCTGGTGCGCGCGGTTCGATCGCCGGATCCACCTCTGTCGCGCGTTCCACCATGCCTTGGTCCGGCCGAGCCTACTCGACGCCGTCTCGCGACTCGGTTCGGCCGCAGGACCGATCCTCGCCCATTGCTATCGATGGACTCGGGATCCCAAGTGATAAGTGCGGTATGACAACCAAAAAGGTTTTGTTCCGATCGTCAGATGTCTCCGGGTGGCTGGGGACTGCGAGCACCGTGAGCAGACCCCGGGGACGTCTTCGGTGAATGGGCTTCCCGGGTTGACCTCCGTGTGGACACCCCAATGACCTCATTCCCGGGGCTACTCCGTAAGTGCACACGTCGCAGTCCCCAGCCATCCAAGACGGCGCTCGGCGGACCAGCAGAGCTGCTGCCGATTGTGTCGATCTTTTCGAAGAAAGGGCCCGACGGCCCGGCTCGTCCGACGGAGCGAGAAAATCGCGTGAACGCTCCGCCCCGATCGCTTGATCTTACTTGTGGTGGGTC
>CAZSSM010000084.1:0-28465 GCA_964609385.1 uncultured Planctomycetia bacterium | reverse complement strand
GATCCACCCCCCCAGGAAGACGGCTGGTGAACCAGTCGCGGCACCACTCCCAAACATTCCCATGAACGTCATGCAAACCCCAGGCGTTGGATCGCTTCAAACCCACGGGATGGGTCGTCCCTCCGCTGTTGCCATCGAACCAGCCATAGGCGGCGAGGTCCGCATCGCTATCCCCGAAGCAGAACCGACCCCGAGACCCCGCACGGCAGCCATATTCCCATTGAGCCTCTGTCGGCAACCGATACTCCCAGTTCCGAGGAAGCCGACCCGCCTGGTGTTCCCGATCGGTCAGCCGGGCGCAAAACTCGTTGGCCTGATTCCAATCGACCTGCTCGACCGGACGACGGGCCGCATCACCGCCGGTGAAGTGGCTCGGATTGTCTCCCATGATCGATTCGTACTCGGCCTGCGTGACCGGATACTTGGCCGTCCAGAAACCGCGCGACAGGGTCACTTGGACCTGGTCTTCATCGTTGGAACGTCTGGACTCGTCAGGCGGGCTGCCCATCGTGAACGTGCCCGCCGGGCACCAACAAAAGGGCATCTCCAAGCTGTTCGACCACTCCTGACCAGCCTCGGTCCCGGCGAAGCCGGCTCGCTTAGGCGAGGTGGGCTTGGCTCGGGGAATCTGGAGGATGTCGCCGAGTTTCTCGAAGAACTCGCGGGCGTCCTGCGGTCGACGCGACGGGTCGTTAGCCAGCGAGCCGGCGATCAGATCGCGGAGCCGCTCGGGGACCAGCGACTGGTCGAAGCGATCGACGTGACGATGGGCCTCGTGGCCGTAGGCCAAGGCATGATAGAAGCTGGCGGCGAGGCCGTAGACATCGGAACGGAAATCGCAAGTGCCGTGGCGGAGCTGCTCGGGCGCGGCGAAGTGGGGGGAATAGCCGGTGGCCGCGTCCGGATCCGAGTCGAGTTGGGCCAAGCCGAAGTCGATCAGGACCGAAACCCCGTCGTCCACGCGGAGCATGATGTTCTGCGGCGTGACGTCGCCATGGACCACCCCCCGCTCGTGGGCATGAGCCAACCCCTCGGTAATCTGTGCGAACAAGGCGACGACCGACTCGGTCTCCAGGCCGCCGTAGCGGAGCCGATGATCGAGCTTGTGGCCATCGACGAAGTCCATGACGAAGTACCAGCAACGCCGATCGGGATCGAAACCGAAGTCATGCAGGGCGGTCAAGTTCGGGTGCGTGCCCAGGGCGATCTGGGCCTTGATCTCGGCGCGGAAGCGGCGGACGAACCGACGTTCGCGGGCCAGGTGCGGGTGCATCACCTTGATCGCCACGGTGAGCCCGTCGGGGCCCTTGGCCCGGAAGACCTGTCCCCAACCGCCGCGACCCAACAGTTGTTCCAGGTGCCAGTCGCCGTCCAGGACCTGGCCGATGGCGGGCGGGTCGGGGATCGGGTCGACAGCCATAACAGGGGCATCATCGGAGTTCGGCGCCTCGACGATCTTCGAGACGCGGGTCAACCGCTCCTGGAGTGTGGCCAGTTCGGGGTCGTCGGGCCGGTTCCAGCGCGCCCGGGTGATGGCGGTCTCAGCGCTCTGCCAGCGGAACGAGGCGGCCTCGGCGGCGGCAAAGCCGACCTGGGCGGTGGCCAGGGCGGGATGCTCCCGGGCCAATTGCGCGAAGCCATCGCGGGCCTGATCGATCCGACCTTCGTGGAGGTCGAGGTTGAGCCGGCCGTAGTGTTGGACCCGTTCGGCGAAGGCGCCGTTGCCGATGTGGGCGGCGACGAGTTCCTCGACGAGGGCCGCGAGGTTGTTGACCCGATACAGGATCGGCTGGAATTCGCGGAGCATCTCGTGGGTGAAGCCCTGGCCCTCCAACAGGGCGCGTTGCTGGTCGCGGAGCAGGTCGAACCCTTGGGCGTTGATGCGGCGGATCTCGGCCAAGCCTTCGCGACAATGACGGTCGCTCTCCAGTTGGACTCGGACGATGTGCGCAGCCTGATCGGGCAGTCCCTCCAAGCCGCCGACCATCTTGATGAGAACCTCCATCTTGGAGTCGACGACGGCCAGGACATCGTCGATCCGCCCGAGGTCCTCGGCGGTAACATCGATGCCCTCGTCCTGGAGCTGCTGGACGTCGAACTCGTCTCGTGCGGCCTCGTGGAGGTGCGCGATGAGGCGGTTGCAGAGCGCGGCCACCGGAGGGGAGACCAGGCAGGGCAACACCGTCTCGGCGGCGAACCGCGCGGTGCTGCCGTGACGCTTGACGAATTGAATCAGTCGGCTCGGGCCAGAGGCGGTCGCGGACATCGTCGGCGGGCTCCCGGAAGCTCGGTCAGATCGGTTGCTCAGACGCAATCACCATGGTATCGGGACACTGTGGACTTGTCCCGATGCGCGATGCGATGGGTGGGATAGGCTCTTCGTCGCGGACCCAGCAATCTTGGCGAGAACCGGGTCGGGAAATCGAGGGAGCCTCGATTCGTGAGCGGGTCGCCAACGCCCCAACGAGGCGCCAGCCGAAATCGCTCCGGGAGGCCCACCCGATTCGTCCCTTGCTCCAGGAGGTCGTCCCTTGAATGACCCGACCGAGCCAGCGAGTCCGGAACCCACCCCGGAATCGCCCCCCGAGCAACCGCCGACCCAAACCGGACAGTTCGACGTCTCGTTCAAAGAGATCTTCCGCGAGGCCTCGCGCGAACTCATCCACGTCCTCGGACTGCCGCTCGAGGAGGGAGAGGTGGTGGTTCCCCTCGGCACCGAGATCTCTCAGGTCCAGATCCGATACGTCGACCTGCTCTTCCGAGTCGAGGGCGACGAGCCCTGGATCCTCCACCTGGAGGCCCAATCGACGGCCGATCCCCTCATGCCGTCCCGACTCCTCGACTATAATTCGACGATCCACCGTCAAACCCAGAAGGCCGTCCACTCGGCGCTTATCCTGCTCAGGCCCAAGGCCGACCACCCGAGCCTGACCGGAAGCTACCAGGTCAACTTGCCCAAGCGTTTCCGAACCGCCAGGACCATCGGTATCGATTACGGAGTCCATCGCCTCTGGACGATCCCCGCGAAGGTCTTCCTCGAAGGGTCGCTCTCGCTGTTGCCCCTGGCTCCTCTGGCCCAGATCGGCCCCGACGCATTGGGGCCGACCCTCGAGGCGATCCGGGACCGTCTCCGCCAGATCGAGGACGATCCCCAACGGGTGATCGAGACCCTGGCCCGCACCCTACTCCTGTTGGGACTGCGTCGCGAGTACTTCCCCGAAGCCCACGAACAGATCGAAAGGATCCGCCAAGTGGTCGATCTCCGCGATTCCATCGTCGCCCAGCAATGGCTGGAAGAAGGACGTCAAGAAGGTCGTCAAGAAGGACGGCAGCAAGGTCGCCAGGAAGGGTATCGCGAGGGCCTGGCCGTGGTCCAAGGCTCGTTGCGAGAGCTTGGAGAGCGTCGCTTCGGCCCAGCCGACCCGTCGACGCTGGCCCGAATCCAAGCCTGTGACGACCTCGAAGCGCTCCGGCGAGCAACCGTGGCGATCCTCGACGTCCAATCCTGGGACGCGCTGGTTGCTAAACTCACCGAGACCGATGAATCTTCGTCGACTTAAAATGACACGACAGAGATAAGACATTTTTGACCCGAGAGGACCGGCCCATCACGCCGGCCGATCAAGGATCGATCCGATGGTGGATTCGGCCGGTCGAGCCTGATACCTTGGCGTGGACTCGCTTGAGGGCGCGCGGTGGATCGCGCGACTCATGAGGCGCGGGCGCGTCGATCAATCTCTCGGTCGTTTCTCGGGTCGATTATGATCAGCACCTTCTTTATTCAGCGGCCGATCGCGGCGCTGGTCGTCTCGATCCTCATCACGCTCTTCGGCGTGGTGACCTACAGTACGCTGCCGGTGGACCAGTATCCGGAGATCACCCCGCCGGTGGTCCGGGTCTCGACGACCTATCCCGGCGCCAGCGCCGAGGTGATCACCGAGACGGTGGCCGCGCCGATCGAACAGGAGGTCAACGGTGTCGACAATATGCTGTATATGTCGAGCAACTCGGCCAGCGACGGCACCTATAACCTGGACGTCACCTTCGCGCTGGGCACCGACGTCGACATCGCCTCGGTGCTGGTCCAGAACCGGGTCAACGCCGCCGAGCCCAAGCTGCCCGAGGAGGTCAAGCGGCAGGGCGTGACCACGCGGAAGCAGTCGACCAACATCATCGCAGTCGTCAGCTTCGACTCGACCGACGGCTCGTTGGACGACACGTTCCTGTCCAACTATCTGACGCTCAATATCAAGGACGAGTTGCTCCGGATCAACGGGGTCGGCTCGATCAACGTCTTCCCGGCCAAAGACTACGCGATGCGGATCTGGCTCGATCCGGAGAAGCTCAAGGCGCGCGAGCTGAGCACCACCGACGTGGTCGAAGCGATCCGCGAGCAGAACGTGCAGGTTGCCGCCGGCGCCATCGGTCGGCCGCCAGCGCCCAGCGATCAGGACTTCCAGTACACCATCTCGACGCTGGGCCGGCTGGACTCCGACGAGCAGTTCGCCGAGATCATCCTGAAGCGTAACGAGCAGGGGGGGCTGACCCGGCTCAAGGACGTCGCGCGGATCGAGCGCGGGGCCAAGGGCTACGACAACTACAGCGACCTCAACGGCGCCCCGTCGGCGACCATGCTGATCTACCAGACGCCCGGCTCCAACGCCGTGGCCACCGCCGAGGAGGTCCGCAACGCGCTGGCCGAGCTGATCCGGAAGAACCCGGTCGAGTCGCTCCGCTACAAGGTCGTCTACGACATCTCCGACTTCATCATCGCCTCGATCAACGAGGTCTATGAGACGCTCATCGTCGCCTTCGTCCTCGTCGTCTTGGTGGTCCTGGTCTTCCTCCAGGATTGGCGGACGACCCTGATCCCGTCGATCACGATCCCGGTCTCGCTGATCGGGACGTTCGCGGCGATGGCCGCCTTCGGGTTCTCGCTGAACATGCTGACGCTGTTCGGCCTGGTGCTGGCCATCGGGGTGGTCGTCGACGATGCGATCGTGGTCGTCGAGAGCGTGCAGCGGATGATGGCCGAGCGGCCCGAACTCTCATCGCGCGACGCGGCCATCGAGACGATGCGCGAGGTGACCGGGCCGATCATCGCCACCAGCCTCGTGCTGATGGCCGTCTTCGTGCCCGCCTCGCTGATGGCCGGCCTGACCGGCCAGCTCTACCGCCAGTTCGCCTTGACCATCGCCGCCAGCACCCTCTTCAGCACCATCAATGCCCTGACGCTCAGCCCGTCGCTGGCGGCCCTCTTGCTCAAGCGACCCGATCCCAACCGCCCGCTCGGCCTGCTCGCCCGGATCTTCGGCGGCCTCGAAAAGACCAT
The DNA here is from genome assembly GCA_964609385.1 of uncultured Planctomycetia bacterium. Taxonomy (GTDB): domain Bacteria; phylum Planctomycetota; class Planctomycetia; order Isosphaerales; family Isosphaeraceae; genus CAZSSM01. Next base: position 23,133 of record CAZSSM010000084.1, on the reverse strand, counting down.
CGGCCTGTTCTTCCGACCCTTCACCTTCCTGTTCAACAAGTCCTTCGATGGACTCACTTCGATCTATGTCGGAATCGTCAGTCTGACCGTCCGCCGCCTGATCTTGAGCGTCCCGCTGTTCCTGGCGCTGCTAGTCCTCACCTACACGGGCCTGATCCGGATCCCGGGAGGGTTCCTGCCGATCGAGGACCAAGGGCTCGTGCTGGTCGACGTAAAACTGCCCGATGCATCCTCACAGCAGCGGACCCACGCGGTCACCGACCGGATCAGCGAGATCCTGGCCGAAACCGACGGGGTCGAGGACATCGTGATCGTTGGTGGCTACTCCCTGCTCAGCGGCGGAGGGTCGAACAATGCGGTGGCCTTCGCCACCCTCGAACCTTGGGACGACCGACTCCCGCGCGGCCGCAACCTGAGGGCGATCATCGGCGAGTTGCGTGGGAAGCTCTACCGGATCCAGGAAGCCCAGATCCTGACCTTCACCCTGCCGGCGATCCCGGGTCTGGGCTCGACATCGGGCTTCGACTTCCGGATCCAGGACGCCTCGGGGCAGGGGGTCGACTCGCTGCAACTGGCCGCCGACGACGTCGTCTCGTCAGCCAACGCGCAGTCGAGGCTCCAGTCCGTCGGCACCACGTTCCGCGCCGGGGTCCCGCAACTCTACGCCGACGTGGACCGCGAGAAGGTCAAGCGGCTCGGGATCCCGCTGGCCGAAGTCTTCGGCACGCTCCAGGCGAACCTCGGCTCGACGTATGTCAACGACTTCAACCAATACGGGCGCACCTACCAAGTCACCGTGCAGGCCGATTCCGAGTTCCGGGACAAGATCGACGACGTCGGTCGGCTGGAGGTGCGTGGGCCCAACGGCGAAGTCCCGATGCGGAGCCTGTTGACGATCGACGAGACGCTCGGGCCCGAGTTGATCATGCGCTACAACCTCTACCCGGCCGCGCAGATCAACGGCGAGTCGGCCTTGGGGGTCAGCTCCGGCGAGGCGCTGGATCTCATGGAGCAGCTCGGCGATCAGGTCCTACCCGCCGGCATGACCTACGCCTGGTCGGGCATGTCGTACCAAGAGAAGGCAACCTCCAGCGACTCGGCGGTCGTCTTCGCCCTGGCCGCCCTAATCGTCTATCTGATCCTGTCGTTCCAGTACGAGAGCTGGCACATCCCCTTGGCGGTCGTGTTGACGATCCCCTTGGCGATCCTGGGCGCGGTGGCCGGGCTGACCGCGCGTCAGTTCGACAACAATGTCTACACGCAGATCGGGTTGGTGTTGCTGATCGCCCTGTCGGCCAAGAACGCGATCCTGATCGTGGAATTCGCACGGACACGACATGAGTCGGGTCAAGATGTACGAACTGCGGCCATTAGCGCGGCGCGACTGCGGTTCCGACCGATCCTGATGACGTCCCTGACGTTCATCCTAGGCGTTTTCCCGTTAGTGGTGGCCACCGGCGCCGGGGCGGCGGGACGGCAGGCGGTCGGGACGGCCGTCTGTGCCGGCATGCTCGGTGGGACCTTGCTGGGCCTCCTGTTCACGCCCATGCATTTCGCCTCGATCCAAGGGCTCGCCTCGGCCTTGAGCGGATCCCGGAGATCGCCCGAATCCCAAACCGCATCGACCCAAGACGGGCAACAGGCCAACGGCCCGGCACGCGACAACGGGGCCGACGCGTCGATCGGACGGGCCGACCAGGTCGACCCCGCCATCGCCGAAACGATCGCCGATGACGATGATCGTTAGTGGTGTTTGCGACACCTCAGGACCATGGTACCATCGTCAGGCACCTCGACCGGAATGATCCCTCTGCGCGAGCCTGATCCATGGACACCCAGAAGATCGACCGTTGGCTAGAAGAGACCCTAGAGGACCACCGCTTCTCACGATCGGAGCGCCGGGCGCTGCAGTCGGTCCTGGAGGAACTCGATGTCGATGAGGTCGAGTCGGTCCGCCACGTCTTCCGCCAACGCGCCTTCGAGGTCGCACAAGCCGAGTTGCGGCGCGACCCAGGCCAGTCCGAGCCGATCCTGACCTGGCTCGAGCAGGTCGTCAAAGCGCTCTGGCCTGACGTTGAGGCGGACGACCACGAAGACGAGGATATCGCCGAGGCCTACTTCAGTCCCGGAGACACCTGCGTTCGGGCGATCACCGGGGCCATCAGCGAGGCGAGCCGGACCGTCGACGTCTGCGTCTTCACGATCACCGACGACCGCGTCACCCGCGCATTGCTCGACGCCCATCGCCGCGGGGTGAGCGTTCGGATCATCACCGACGACGAGAAGTCACGGGACCTCGGCTCGGACGTCGAGCAACTGGCCGGCGCCGGCATCCCCGTCCGCATGGACCACGACGAAGCCCACATGCATCATAAGTTCGCGCTCTTCGATGGATCCCGGGTCATCACCGGCAGCTACAATTGGACCCGGAGCGCCGCGCGGAACAACCAGGAGAACCTCGTCCTCTCCAGCGACCCCCGGCTCGTTGACCCCTTCCGTCGCGTCTTCCACGACCTCTGGAACCGCTGGGCCTGATCCGTCTTTGAATCTTTATCGAATTCGCTTCATCACCCAATCAATATGGAGGTGATCATGCCCCGAATTGATTGCCATCGCCTGCTGACGATCGTTCCGATCGGGTTGCTGGTCCTGGCCGTGGCCGGCTGTGGCGGGGACCGGGACGCGGTGGTCGTCTATGTGGCGCTGGACCGCGAATTCAGCGAACCGCTGCTGGACGACTACGCCGCGCAGCTCGGCGTGGACCTGCGGGCCAAATACGACATCGAGTCGACCAAGACGGTCGGCCTAACGATGGGGATCATGGCCGAGTCGAAACGTCCACGCGGCGACCTGTTCTGGAACAACGAGATCCTCAATACGCTCCGATTGAAGCGGGAGGGGCTGCTGCAACCGTTCGACGTGGCCTTCGCCGAAGCGTTGCCGGAAACGTTCCGCGACCCGGATCGGATGTGGTATGGGTTCGCGGCGCGGGCGCGGATCCTCCTGGTCAACACCGAGGTCGTCGATGACGACGCGATGCCGACCGGGCTCGACGACCTGATCGACCCGCGATGGCGTGGTCAAATCGGGATCGCCAAGCCGCTCTTCGGGACAACTGCCACGCATGCCGCATGTCTCTATCAAATTTGGGGAGCGGATCGCGCTGACGTATACTTCGATGCGCTCCGGGAGAACGAAGTCCAGATCTTCTCAGGCAACCGACAGGTCTCGCAAGCCGTCGGTTCCGGAGAAATCGCCTTCGGTCTGACCGACACCGACGATGCGTTCCTGGAGATCGATGCCGGCCGTCCCGTACAGATCGTCTATCCGGACCGCGAGCCGGATCAGCTCGGCACGTTGTTCATCCCCAACACCTTGGCAATGATCAAGGGGGCGCCCCACCCCGAGGCGGCTCAGGCGTTGGCTGAGCAGATCGCCTCGGCCTCGACCGAGCTTCGCCTAGCGCTCGGCCCCAGCGGCCAGATCCCGCTGCACCCCGACACGCGAATCGCATTGGCCTCCGAGTCGCTCCGTGTCGAGTCGCCCGAGACGGTCCACCCCATGGACGTCGACTTCGAGGCCGCCGCGATCCTCTGGGACGACGTCGCCCAAGAGATGGCCGAACGGTTCGGACAGTAAGCAGCTCCCGACCAGCCGTTGGTTATTCCCGATCGGCCAGCTTTCCGACCTGGACCGCCGCCCCCATGTTGGCGATGCCGGGTCCGTAATAGCTCTTGCCCAAGGGCAGGATCATCGGCTCCTCGTAAGGACGCATCGGGACCATCGCGGCGATCTCGTCGAGACGCGTGAGGATATCGCTGGGCAACGGCCCCTTGGCAACCGCCTCAACACTCTCCTCAAGATGATCGACCGTCTTGCAACCGATCGGGATCGTGGAAATGTCGGGATCAGAGATCGCAAAGCGCAAGCCTATCTCGACCAGCGACATTCCTACGTCATCTAACAATTTGTAGTAGGCAATGAGTTGCTGTTGTCTCGACCTTGCCATCCAGATGGGTCTGGTGCGGACCTCCTCATCGTGACGTCTCGCGAGGAACCCCTGGCCGAGAGCAGAGCCGAGGACAATGCCCATGTCGCGTTCGATGGCGCATGGGATCAACTCCCGACGGGCCTCGCGGAAGAGGACGTTGTGGTTGAACGCGGTGAGGACGACGTCGAACCTGTCGCTGCATATCAAGGCGGTCATCTCCGTGACCGTTGTCCCGGCGAGCCCGTTGTAGCGAATTGTGCCCGCCGTCCTCAGCTCGTCCATCAACTGCAAGGCCGGCCCATCGAGCGGATCATAGCCGGTCCACCATAGGTACTGCTGGGGTCGGTCGGGTTCGTGGACGAAGAGGACGTCGATCTGGTCGCGGCCGAGGAGCCGCAGGCTTTCGTCGACGGAACCGCGAAGTGCATCGACATCCTGAGGATCGAACGGCTGCGGTCGACCACCGAGCTTGGTCATGACGATGAGCGGAGCGTCGAGCCCGGCAATGGCCCGTCCGATCGTCCGTTCGCTGTCGGCGTAGGCCGGCGCAGTGTCGATCGCATTGATGCCAAGTTCAACCGCACGCCGCATGATCCGACGTGTCTCGGACTCACCACCGGCCAACGAGGACGTGTATAATCCTCCGATTGAAAGGACACTGACATCGAGATCCGTACGACCCAAGCGTCGTGTTTCCATAATCTCCCTTCTCGTCAAGGTCAATCAGATCTCACTCGCGGACTGGGCCGGCCACTGACATTGGTCGCTCGTTGAGGATTGGGCTCATATCGCCCAATCTAAAGCAAATCCTACCATTAATAAACGATCGCTCATTGCTTATCATACTGTGGAGCGATCGCGCGTGTTCGTGCCGATCATCGAAGCTTCGTCGATGTGCGCTGGTCGATTGGATCGTCGAAGGACCGATCGATTCGGATTCCGATCCGTGGGGACTCGGCGACATCCTCGAGATCAGGCCGATCGACCGGCTCGCGGTCTTGGCGGAGCTGATCGAAGTGTCGACGGCACTGTTCGCAGAAGGCCAGATGTTGCTCGACTTGATCGGCGCGCTCAGCCTCCAGATCGCCGTCGAGATAGGTCTCCGCCAACGCGATCACCTCGACGCAGGTGAGGACATCGAGCCTCGGTCGGCCTAGGATGTCTGCGATCGGTCTCCACCAGTTTCCTGACGTCAATAGGCCTACGCTGACCACGAGCATTAGGAGCATCGCGCTCAGGAGCGTGGCCATCCTGGCATGCGTCCGTCGTCGCTGTCGGTCTTCCCGACGTTGCCGTAGCTGCTCCAGTGTCCCGGACTGACACGGACGCCACTGCTGATCACTCGCCGCGCGCATCGTCTCCCCCTCAACGATCACAAGTGCCCTTCCACCCTTATCATGCGGAAGGGACCGCCCCTTGGCTATGGCACTCCGCGATTGCTCGCAGGGACGTCCGAAGTCTACGGACGTTGTGCCCCGTGAGGAAGTTCGGTCTCCGGGGACGACAATCTCAACCCTGGAGAGGAGGGCCGATCGAGCGTGGGCGTAAGCCGAGCCAGGGGAGATCTCCCCTCCCCAAAGCCGGGCCGGGCGTGCGTAGCGCGGGTCAGGGATTGGCTGCTTTCGCTAAGCCTTGACGATTGACGATCGTGATTGAGCGGCGTTTGACTTGGATGAGACCTTCGAGCTGCAACTGACCGAGCATCAGGGTGACGGTCTCGCGGGTGGCGCCGATGAGGCCGGCCATCTCCTGATGGGAGAGCCGGAGCTTGATGGCCCAGGGCCCTTCCTCATCCGATCCGCCGGGTAGGACGGCGCCATGGGACTCGAGCAGTTCCATCAACAGGCTGGCGACGCGTTCGCGGTGGGGTCGGAACAGGATGGCGCGGAGCCGGGACTCGATCCGTCGACGGCGGGTCCCGACCAGCCGGGTGATCCGCAGGGCCGTCTCGGGCACGCGATTCATCATGGCCAGGACCTCGTCGCGCGGGAGGGCCAGGACCTCGCAGGGCACGACGGCCTCGGCGAACTCGCCGCGATCGGCCTCGTCGACAACGGCCATCTCGCCGAAGACCTCGCCCTCGTCGATGAAGGCCAGGATCACCTCCTTGCCCTCCGGTGTGATGCCCTTGAGCTTGACACGCCCCTTAGTCAGGACCAGGACGCTCAGCCCGGGATCCGAGGGCATATAGACCATCTGCCCCTTAGCAAAGCGACGGACCAAGGCTTGGCGCTCGAGGGCTTCAAGCTGGTTGGCTTCCAGATGGGCGAAGATATCGCAACGCTTGATGAACCAAGGGGCCCGAGTCGCCGCCGGAACAGCCTCGGAGGCTTTCGGGATCGACAACTCGCCGGGCCGCGTCGGCTCGGACTGGGCCGCCGTAGCCACGGTGGCCGATGCGCTGGGATGGTTGGTCATCACGGCCCCGAACGACCTCGGTTTCCACTGAGCGTACAAGGCAGTCACGGGCTGCTCCTCTCCTGCGGGCATGGAGGCACGCGTTCTAGTTCGTTCGCCGCGACATGCAACAGACCACCACCGATGGTCCGACTCGTCGCGCCTAGGCCTGTCTGGCCCACGACCCCTGTTACGCACCACCAGGGCCACCATCCACCGCTCGCAACGCCCGTGGCTCGTGTTCAATGTACCTCCGCTCACCGAAGCTCCACAACGGCCCGCCCCATAATCTCGAGGTTGCCGAAATCGGGACCATGCCATGCCCGGGGCATCCCGCTGAACGGTCAGAGAATCGTGACCGCGTTCGGGTCCACAAGTCTGGATCCTCGCCCGTCGGGACCCCAGCGGGCCTGGCCACCATCGGTCTCGAGCCCCGTTTGTCCAACCGCATCACGACTGCGTTCTCCTCCCTCTCATCCAAGTCGTTTGAGGATCCCCGACCATGAACTCGTCCCGTGAACTCCATGCGCGTCCCTTCGGTCCGACCAGCCTGATCGCGTCCTTGATCGTCGTGCTGGCCCTGATTAGCTCGCCGTGGAGCACCGCCCACGCCCAGGCTCAAGCCGATACGCAGCCCAAGTTGGCCCTGGGCGGCTTCTGCCCGGTCTGCCTGACCAACATGAAGCAGTGGATGCCGGGCAAGCCCGAGTTCTCGGTCGTCTACGATGATCACGAGTACCGCTTCCCCAGCCAGACCGAACAGCAGATCTTCCAGGAGAATCCGGCCAAGTTCGTGCCCGCCTTTCACGGCGACTGTACCGTCTGCTTCACCATGATGAACGGGCGACGCGTACAGGGCTCGCTCCAGCACGGCCTGTTCTACGATGACCGCGCCTACTTCTTCCCCTCGGCCGATGAAGCCCAGATGTTCTCGGACAACCCGTCGCGATTCGCCGACGCCGACCTGGCCTTCGACGGTCAATGCCCCGTCTGCCGCGTCGAGATGAATCAGGGGGTGCCTGGCAAGCCCGAGTTCACCGTCATCCATGGCGGGTTCCGCTATCAGTTCCCCAGCGCCCAAGAACAGCAGATGTTCCTGGACAACCCAGAACGATACGCTCTGGACGCGACCTCAGGAGAAAACACGCCGTCGCAAGCCCAGGCCAGCCCGAACGATGATGATGCCCAACTGGTCTCCTTCCAAGGCCGCTCCGGATGCGCCGGCTGCCAGCACGGGGTCTTCCCGATCGGCTCCCCTAACGAGCTTGGCCTGGCCATCAAGACCCCGGACGGTCGCGTCATCATCGTGGAAGACGCCCACGAACTTTATCCGAAGGTCTACGACGACCGCTTCGGAGCCTTGAATCTGCGCGTCACCGGTCAAGTTATCCAGACCCGCGACCAGTTTGTCTGGGTCCAGCCTGACCGACTCACCGTCGTCCGCTAATCGGAGCGATCCTTCGGACCAGGACAGGAGCGATCGATGATTGATCGCTCCTCATCTCGCCTTGGACGATCGAAACCCCATCGATATCGGGTGGGACCAGATAATAATAATCTACCCAAGGCCTGAGGCAGGTTATCATCCGTTATCATGGTCGGTCGAAGGGGGTGCCGTTTCCCCGGTTCAACAGCACCCCCTTCGCCGATTCAGACCTGCCAGGGTTATCATGGATGGCGGGACACCCAGCTTCGGTAAGCCTGGTTACAGAATCGGCCCATCCCGTCACATTGAGGACCGGATCGGCCCATTGACCTGAATTCATCGGCGATGCGCACCGATCCCCACCCCTCATCCAACACCGAGTCGATCACCCAGATCTTCCACCTACCCGAACCGACCTCGCGTCGCGAACTGCTCTGGGGCGGCCTGGCGTTCGCATTGACGGTGACGACCCTGCTCAGCCTGGTCCTCTGGATGGCCCGGGTCGATCGGGTCGCACTGGCCCACAACCGATCGATTCACGAGGCCCGCGCCGTGGCGGCCGCCTTCGACGACGATCTGGCACGGATCATCGAGGCAACGCAGGCCTTCGCTGCCGAAGATCTGGGCGCCCTCGACTGGCCCGAGCTTCAGCGACGGCTCAAGTTCTACACCCAGGTCCACGAACTGGTGCTCGGCTACACCGTCGCTTATGCCCCCGAGGGTCCCAAACCTGAGGGTTATCAGCGCCCCGACGATCGACCGCTGAAGGAGTCGAACGGCTGCGCGCCGTTCTACAACAAGATCAGCGACCTCATCATCGCCTGCGAGTGTGATTACGATTACGACGACCCCGAAGACCTGACCAACGCTTGATTCACCGACGCCTTCTACGCCGATCGGCCATCCTGGACCGGCCCCTCGATCGGACTCTCCTCGGGCGAGGTCGTCGTCGGTTACAACGTCCCGTTCCACATCCGAGACTCCGACGGTCGGACGCGTGTCGGGGGCGTCGTCAGCGCGACCATCGCCCTGAGACTCGGCCTCTCGCTCCGGCTCAAGCTGGCCTCGCTCTCGCCGAGCACCGGGTTCGGCCTTATCTTCAACACCGATGGCACGATCCTGGCCCATCCCAGCATCGAGCAGATCAAACGCCCCGTCGACGCCCTCTTCGAAGACGATCCGCGCTGGCCGGACCGTTGGCAGACCATTCGGCGGGACGTCCAAGCGGGCCGGAGCGGCGAGGCCCCGTTGCTCAACCCGGCCAACGATCAGGCCAGCACGCTGATCTACGTCCCGATCGCCCTGCCCGAACCCAACTGGATCCTCGGCATCGTTGTCTCCGAAGCCCTGATGGCCCGCGGAACCCTACGCGATTACCGACTCGAACTCGGCCTCGTCCTGGCCACCCTGACCGCCATCGCCCTGGGCGCTATGCTCCTCTGCCACATCGAACGGTTCGGCGATTTCCAGTGGAACGCCCTCAGCGCGATCGTCGCCGGCGTCGGGATCGTCGGCATCGGCCTGATCTGGGCCATCACCGGGCAACGGCCCAGCGACGCCCGACGCGACGACGAGATCCCCATCGGCAACCTCGTCCAGCTCGATCGATTCCTTCAAGCGATCGCCTCGGAGTCCGACCTCGCCCTGCCCGATCCTAGTGACAATCCCAAGCCCTACACGATCCTGCCGACCGGCATCTGGATCGGCGCCATCGAGTTCGAGAACGCGAATAACATCCAGATCCACGGTCGGATCTGGCAACGGTACACGAACGACCAATGGGAGGCCCTCGATCCCGAGACGCTCTTCCCCGAGATCATCCTGTTCCCTGATGTCGCACCCGACCCCGAGGCCGTCGCCATCGACCCCATTACCATCTATCAGAACGGCGATGATGACGACAACGAGCCCGATGGCGATCGAATCTTTGTCGCCTCCTTCCGCGTGACCCTCCGACAAGACTTCAATTACAACCGCTTCCCCTTCGACGCCCAAGAGATCATCATTCGGCTGAAGCACCGCGCCGTCGACCAAACCGTCTTCCTTGTACCCGATGCCAACAGCTACGAACGGCTCGATCCCAGCTCACGACCCGGGCTCAGCCCAGACCTCGTCCTGCCCGGCTGGCAGGTCCGCTCCAGCGGGTTCCGCTACCGCTTGACCCAACCGGGCGTCACCTTCGGCCTGCCACGAGACGCGACGCTCTCGGCCTTCCCCGACCTCTGCCTGGCCATCCGAATCCGTCGACAGATCCTCAACCCCTTCGTCACCTACCTCATCCCCATCGCCGTTGTCCTCACGCTCCTCTACGGTGTCCTGTTCAGCATGACCAAGATCGAGGGGAAGTGTTCGATCGCCGGTTTCAACACCTTTGACGCCCTCGACCTCTGCGCCGCCTTCATTTTCGTCATCGTCATCGCGCACGGCGACATGCGCAGCCGAATGCTCATCGAAGACTTAACCTACTTGGAATACCTTTATTTCATCACCTACACCATCATCTTGTTAGTCGCCGCCAACGCGATCGTCTTCACCACCACCGACAGCGTCGCCTGGATCGAGTACCGCGACAACCAGATCGCCAAGACGCTCTATTGGCCCGTCTTCTGTCTGCTCGCCCTGATCGCCTCGCTGATCTTGCTGGCCTGAGCTTGGTTCCCACCCGCTCCAGGCGTCCGACGATCCCAATCGCTCACCCCGTCGGTTTCCGCCCTTGCAGGATCGTCCAGAGCAGGTGCCGCCAGGGACAGTCGACGTTCGTGAAGCCGGCTTGGACGAGCCAGGCCATTTGGTCGGGCAGGGGGGCGTGATGGTCGGCCTCGGCCTCATGCGCTTTCCAGGCGTCCCATTCGGCCTCGCTGGCCCCCAGGCCACGCGAGGCATCGTGCCATTGATTGTGATGCTTGGTCGTCACATCGTCGCTGACCCCAGCGAATTGATCCGAATAGGTGAAAACCCCACCCGGCCTGAGCCACTCGAAAACCTTTCGAAACAGCGAGGCCTTGTCCGAGTCGACGAGGTGATGGATCGCGATCGTTGAGGCGACCAGGTCAAAGGTCCCCGGCTCGAAATCGAGGCGCGTCATGTCCTCGTGGTGAAACACGAGGTTCGACCGGTCGCCCAGTCGACGTCGGCATTCGCCCAGCAATTCGCCCGAGAGGTCGACCCCATGTAGCTCGGCTCCTGGATATGCCAAGGCCAACTCGATCGTCAGGTTCCCCGAACCGCAACCCAGGTCCAGGATCCGTTGAGGGCGCAGGTCATCCGGCACGTAGCGCAGGAGCATCGCGATCATCTCGCGGTATCGCGGCACGCAACGCACGATCGCCTCGCCGTACCGCTCGGCCCCCATCGCGTCGAAGAACTCCCGCGCGTCCTCGTGCGACGAGCCCGCCGCCCCCGACTCGGTCATCAATGATTCTCCACTTGAGGATTTCACGATCTTGCGATTGAGGCGGAAACAAGTCATGGATCACACGACGATCCGTCCGAACCGGCCGATTGCCCGTGCCCTTCACAGACGATATCGTGCGATCGACCCAACACTGAGGCAACCGGCCTCCCCGAGAATCCCGACGCGCCTCGACGACCACGAAACCTCGAAGGAAACCGATCTGTGACCGCACATCGATCCGACACGCCTGTCCGACCCGATCCGACGACCCCAACGGCTTCCGGGACGAACCGGGCGAATCCGTCTCCGCTGACGCGTCGACGCGCCCTGCAGAGCCTGGCAGCCCTTGGGGTCGGCACCGCCACGTTCCAGCGCGCCCTGGCCGCTCAGGTCGACGAATCGGGCCAGGTCACCGTCGAGATGGTCGAGCAGGCCGAGTGGATCACCGGCATCTCCCTCGACGACGACCAGCGCGAACGCTTGGCGCGGAGCCTGACCCGCGGTAAGGCCCGGATCGAGGCCCTCCGCCAGATCCCCCTCGACTACGACGCCCTGCCGGCGATCCGGTTCGACCCCGCGCCCAAGCCTGCCGATCCGAGCGTGGAGGTCCGACCCCGTCGCGATGCACGACCGGTCGAATCGGCGCCACCCCCGATGCCCAAGTCCGACGACGACCTCGCCTTCCTGCCCGTCACCGAACTCTCCGCGCTCCTCCGCACTAGGCAATTGACATCCGAGAAAATCACCAAAATCTACTTGTCCCGACTCAAGAAATACGACCCGATCCTCAAGTGTGTCGTGACCTTGACCGAGCCGACCGCGCTGGAGCAGGCCGCGCGTGCCGACGTTGAGATCGCCGCCGGTCGCTATCGAGGCCCACTGCACGGGATCCCGTTCGGCCTCAAGGACCTGGTCGCCTACCCGGGCTATCCGACCACCTGGGGCGCCCCGCAGTTCCGCGACCAGACCCTCGACGAGATGGCCACCGTGGCTCGACGTCTGGTCGACGCCGGCGCGGTCCTGGTCGCCAAGCTCTCGCTGGGAGCCCTGGCTCAGGGCGACCGCTGGTTCGGCGGACGGACCCGCAACCCATGGAACCCCGATCAGGGATCCAGTGGCTCGTCGGCCGGTTCAGCCTCGGCGACCGCCGCCGGCCTGGTCGCCTTCGCCATCGGCAGCGAGACCCTCGGCAGCATCGTCTCGCCCTCGCGACGCTGCGGGACCAGCGGCCTGCGGCCCACCTTCGGCCGCGTCAGCCGACACGGCTGCATGGCCTTGAGCTGGACCATGGACAAGATCGGCCCGATCGCCCGCTCCATCGAGGACTGTGCCTTGGTCTTCGACGCCATCCACGGCCGCGACGGGCTCGACCCGACGACCGTCGACCGCCCCTTCGCCTGGCCACCACGTCGCGACCTAGGCGCCCTCCGGATCGGCTATGTTGAGCAAGGTCGCCCCGCCGACGAGCGATCAGAGATCCGAACCCTCCGCGAACTCGGTCTCGATCCGATCCCCGTCACGCTGCCCGAAGAGATCCCCCCCTACGCGGTTAGCCTGATGCTCTCGGTCGAGGCGGCCACCATCTTCGATGACCTGATCCGCTCCGGCAACACCGACGGACTCAACACCTGGCCCGACACCTTCCGACAGGCCGAGCACGTCCCGGCCGTCGAGTACCTCCGCGCCGCCAGGCTCCGGACCCGGCTCATCCAGCAGATGGACGACGTCTTCCAAGACATCGACCTCTACCTCGACGAACGCCAGTCCGATCTGGTCATCACCAACCTGACCGGCCACCCCACCGCCGTCCTGCCGGCCGGCTTCCGCACCCGCGCTGAGGGACAGCCCGAGACCCCCTTCGCCATCACCATGACCGGACGGCTCTTCGGCGAATCCGACCTGTTGGCCGTCGCCCACGCCTATCAGCAGGCCACCACACACCACCTTCGACGCCCCGAACTGCCCGAGCCCGAGGAAAGCTGATTCTCACGGTAGCGGACCCCTTCCCTCAGGCGATCGTTCGAGAACAAGCGACTCCATGCTCTGAAGTCCAGATCAACGGTAGGAATGGCTTGGCAAGAACATAGATACCATTTCCAACCTATCTTATACATGGGCTTGATTGTTCTGTCGAGTTGCAGCCCCCTCCGACGCGAAGACCCACGTTCTGGAATCGTCTCGCCGAACCGGCCGATTTGCGGTAGATGACATTCCGTTTTCCGAGTCATCGGGAGGGCAGGGGATGGCGTTCGGATGTGCGGGACGACGGGCCGGGTGGTATGGGACCTGGTGCCTGCTGGCGTTGGCCCTGGCCACGCTCGGCTCGGGCCTGGGCACGTCGCGTCGGCTCAGCTACCACGAGGCGATCGTCGCCCAGGGTGCCCTCGAGATGTGCGACGCGGGCGACTGGCTGATCCCGACCCTCGACGGCCGCCCCTGGCTCGAAAAACCACCCTTGGCCCACTGGCTGGTCGCGGCCCTCGGGACCGTCAGCGGCCGGATCGATGAGGGAACCGCCCGAATCCCCTCGGCCCTCGCGGCCTTCGGAATCGCACTCGTCGTCGCCTCGATGGCTGCCCGACGATACGGACACGACATCGGCCTGCTTGCCGGCCTCGTCCAGTTGACCACCGCCTGGACCATCCAGCGCGGACGGCTCGCCGATGCCGACATCCACCTCGCATTCCTCATTGCCGTCACCGTTCTCGCCTATGATCGGGTCAGGGAGATCGCTCGCGAACTCGGATCCGAGCCGGAGGAAGGTCGACGACGGCTCTGCGCCTGGCGATGGGCGTTCTTCGGGCTCCTGGGCGCGACCTCGATGGCCAAGGGGCTCGGCTTCGGCGCAGTCTTGATCCTCGGCACCGTCGCCGCTTGCACGCTCTGGGATCGCGATTCCCGAACCACACGTGCCCTGGTTTATCCTCCGGGTTGGCTGCTCTCCTTGGCGATCGCTTCTGCCTGGCCGCTCGCGGTCATTGCCCGATATCCCGAAGCGATCGATCTCTGGTTCACCCACATCCGGGACCGCCTCGGATCTGAATCCGCACACTTCGCCGGCGAGCCGACCTGGCAGGTCATGCTCTCGCCGTTGACCTCGACGCTCCCCTGGAGCCCGATGGCCCTCTTCGGCCTGGGCATCGCCCTGCAATCAGCCCGTCGCGATCCCGAGTCGATGGGTCATCCTTCTCCTACGTGCGACCACCGACTGCTGCTCTGCTGGGCCGTCGTCCCGATCGCAATGCTCTCCTGCGCGACCGTCAAGAACGAGCATTACTTGATCCATGCCCTGCCGCCCTGGGCGATCGGGGCCGCGCTCGGTCTGTCGCGGATCGGTCGACGACTCCGGGAGCATCGCGGCCTGAGCCGGTCCATGGTCCGACGCCTCGCCTCGGCGCTGTTCGTCGCCCTCGGCCTGGGTGTCGGGGTCGGGTTCGCCACGCTCGGACCGATCTTTGATGACCGGGGCCGCGAGTGGGCCTGGTACGCCGAGGCCGCCGCCCACGTCGACCCCGATCGGCCGCTCGCCTTGCTCTACGACGAATGGGATCGGCTCCCCTATCCGACCCCCTTCGGCCCCGTCCCCCACGACTTGGCCGTCCGTCTCTTCTACCTCCGGCGCCCCGCACGGACCTACCTCGATCCCCAAGCCCTCCTCGACGACCCGCCCGACGCGTCCACCTTCCACATCATCGCCCGCGCCCGCGATCTGCCGACGCTCCTCCAACGCGGGCGGGTCACGCCGATCCTCCAAAGTCCCGACCACCGTTGGGACCGCACTTACCTCCTCTTCCGAATCGAGAAACCCCACAGATCCCATTAAAACAGCCAAGAGTCGTCTATGCGTATCCATTCGAACGCATAGACGGTCTTGTTGGTCAAATCTCAGACGCCCTTTCAAAGCGCCTCACTTGGGCCGAGCAAGTCGCCCGAGCGCCTCCAAGACTTGATCGAGCTTGGCCTCGATGCGGTCCATCCGCGCCTCCAACTGGATCATCCGGTTCGGGATACCCGGCTGGACGTCGATCCTGGGCTCGTCGTCGAGATCTTCAAACTCCACGGCCCCGTGATCGACAGGGGGCTTCGGTTGAACCCGAGTCCTGAAAGCGGGGTCACCGGAAACGATCTCTTTGCCGTCGCGGGTGTAATAGGCGTCCAAGACGTCCTGGGACACGTCGGGATCGAACCGCTTGACGCTGCCGTCGGCGATCCCCATGACCGGCGGGAAGCCCCCGTTGGCCTTCGTCGACACCGTTCGAGGTCGAGCCTTCCCCGGGACGAACGGTTGGTCCGAGGGCTCGGTCCAGGGGACCGGCTCGGACGCCTGCACGAGCAGGATCGTGTTGCTCATGCCGTCCCGGAACTCGGCGAACCGCCGAGGCTTGGTCATCGCCAGCGCCGCCCCGTCGCCGACAACGGCCTGGATCACCGTCGTGGTCTGGCCCTCGCCCGACCAAGGCCGGGTATAGACCTCCGGCATCTCGTCGAGCAGCCCAATGTTGTGCGGGCTGTCCCAGGGTTCATCCAGGCGGAACCGATCGTACAACGGCTGATGACCTAAGAACGGTAGGGCCGCGACCCGCCAGCTCAGCAGGGGACGCCCATCCGGCCCGGTGATGGCCGCCGGCGGGAGCCCCGGCGACGCGCCACCGAACAGGCCCGACGCCTCCATGTTGTGAAGCGCCAACAAGACTTCCTTGAACTGGTCGATGAACGCGTTCATCGACTCATCGGTCGGTCCAGATCCCGATCCAGCGGCCGGACGGGCGAGCCCCATGGGCGTTCCCGTCATCGCACTCCGACCTCCCAGAGCCACCTCGGCTCCCATCACTATCGCGCCGCCACCGCCCATCATCCCACCCCCGCCATATGACGGCATGCCTATCATCTTTCCGATGTACGTGTCGGGAGAGATCACCTCGCCCCCAGCGCGGGTGATGAGGGCGTCCAGGACCGCGTCTGGGAGATCTGCGGGGAACCCCCGCACGCTGCCATCGGCGAAACCGACGACCGGCGGAAACCCACCGTTGGACTCCGTTGGGACTAGACTGGGTCGCGATTTAGGAAAGATGAAAAGTTGATCGACCGGCTTGGTCCAAGGAACAGGATCGGATGCTTGAACCAGCATGATCGTGTTGCTCGTGCCATCCAGGAAACCGTCCATACGATGCGGCTCGAACATCGAGAAGGCGGCGTCCTCACCGAAGACCGCTTGGATCACGGTCTCCGTCTGATCCTCGCCCACCCAAGGTCGGGCATAGACCTCCGGCATCTCGTCGAGCAGCCCGATGTTGTGCGGGCTATCCCAGGGCTCGTCGAGGTGGAAGCGATCGTATAAGGCTTTCTGGCCGATGTAGGGCAGAACCGCGACCCGCCAGCTCAGCAGCAGTTCGCCATTCTCGGAGGAGATCGCCGCCGGCGGGTACGCAGGACCGTGGACTCCCGATGCGATTATATTGTGGATCGCTAACCCAAGAACCTTGAACTGATCGATCCACTCCGACATCTGCTCTTGAGAGATCGTCGGGATCTGGGTCGATTCCGGCCCTTCTTTTCCCCCGGTCACGGCGACCTGGGCCGGGGCCACTCCCGAACCCGGTTCTTGAGTCGCGTTCGCTCCGCCGATCGTCCAAGCCGAGACGCCACCGATCGTCGCTACACCAGCAACAGCTAAGATTGTCTTGATCAACAACGGATTCATGGTCAACGATGCTCCTGAGATTGTCGAACTCAGCGAGAACCCGGAGAGGCTCGGGACCATCGACACCAGGCTCGCCCCGACCGCGATCGAGCGGGCGGCGACCAGGGTCTGAGCCATTAGGGCGGTCGGGACCGTGGCCATCGACATCGCCGAAGCTTCGCCCGCGACCGCCGAGGTGCCCAGCAGGACTTCCGCTCCGCCCAGGCCCCGACGGGTCAAGCGCTGCCGGAGCAGGTCACGGGCGCGGTTGAGCCGCACACCCAAGGTCCCGCGTGGCCAGCCCAGCAGCGACGCGGCCCGCTCCTGCGTATACCCTTGCAGGTGGCAGAGCACGATCGGATCGCGATACTTCGAGGGCAGCCGGTCCAGCTCCTCGTCGAGCACCCGGAGCCGATCGAGCCGATCGGTCTGTGCCTCGGGCGATTCGGACTCGACCGCCATGGGCGCGGCGATCGAATCGAGCGGAACACCCCGCCGACGTGCAGCCAAACGTTTCGCCGAACGCCGAGCAACCGCGTAAAGCCAAGGAGCCAGCGACCCATCAACGTTCGTCTGAAGCGTACCAGCCCGTCGAAGTAACTCCAGGAACGTTGCCTGGAACGCGTCCTGCGCCTCAGGCGTTTCGCCCAAGACCCGCCGACAGACGGCCAGGACCATCGGTCCGTGCCGCTCTAGGAGCGCCTCGAACCCCCGGTCGTCGGAGCGCGAGACGCACGAGGCGAGCAGCTCGCCGTCGCTCCGAACGCCCGCGACGCCCCCAGACCAGAGTTGACGCAATGGCCGATCGACGCCCGTGGTCATCCCGATCTCCTCCGGATCGCGAACCCCAGGCCGGCCCCCAGATTCGGCCGACCCCGTCGCGACACCTCTGGATGCCTCGAAGCCCCTCGATTGTGACAACTTTCCGACGAGCAAGCCGCTTTTCGACCCATGTCTTGTTCCCCTTTCGATCAACAACCGTGCCTCGAAGCCGAGTCATCGCGGTCCGCCCGATCGGCCGTTATAGTGGACCGTTCCGCGTTCGAGGGATCCGATCTGAGCTGACCACGCTCCCCCAAGCCCGACTCCGCCCAGGCCCTCGATGCTCAAAAGACCGACCGCTCGAGAGTGCCCAACGCCATGACCCGACGCCCCTTGCTGTACCCGACCCTTCGGCTCGTCGCCCTGGCCCTGGTCTTGGGCCTCCCAGGCCCCGCCGACGCCTTGGCCGAACCCAGCCCCGCATCCGCCCCGATCCGCCATCCCGACCCAGGAGCCGATCCGGTGCGTCCGATCCGCTACCGACTCCAGTTCTCCGCGCCCCAGACCCACTACATCGAGGTCGAGGCCGAGATCCCCGTCCCGGACCCGAACGAGGACTCCCTCACCTTGATGATGCCGGTCTGGACCCCCGGCTCCTACCTGGTCCGCGAGTTCGCCCGCCACGTCGAGGACGTCCGCGCCGTCGACAATGACCAACAGCCCCTCGACGTTGCCAAGGTCCGCAAGAACCGCTGGCAGGTCCAGACGAACGGCGAAGGCGACGTGGTCCGCGTCCGCTACCGGGTCTACTGCCGCGAGATGCGGGTCCAATGCAACTGGGTCGACTCAGGCTTCGCCCTGCTCAACGGCGCACCGACGTTCCTGACCCTCGCCGACGAAGACGCCCCGCGTCCCCATGAGGTCCATCTCGAACTGCCCGAGGGCTGGACCGAATCGGTCTCGGGACTGCCTGAGCTAGACGCGCCCCATGCTTACATCGCTGAGGACTACGACGTCCTGGTCGACTCGCCGATCTACGCCGGTTCGCCCGCCCTCTACGAGTTCGACGTCGACGGCCGGCGCCATATCCTCGTCAACGAGGGTGAGGACGGTGTCTGGGACGGCCCACGCTCAGCCAAGGATTTCGAGGCGATCGTCCGCGCTCAGCGCGACTTCTGGGGCGGCCTGCCCTACAAGGACAAGTACGTTGTCTTCAACCTCCTGACCGAGTCGGGCGGCGGCCTGGAACACCGCAACTCGACGGTCCTCATGTCGAGCCGTTGGAACACCCGGAACCCGACGTCCTATCGGGGATGGCTGACGCTCCTTTCCCACGAATATTTCCACACCTGGAACGTAAAACGTCTGCGGCCCATTGAACTCGGCCCCTTCGCCTACGAGGAGGAGGTCTACACACCCAGCCTCTGGGTCGCTGAGGGGATCACCTCCTATTATGAAGGCCTGTTGCTCCGTCGGGCGGACTTGATCTCGGCCCAGGAGTACCTGGCCGGCGAGTCGCGTGGGGGCGGCCGGCCGATCGGTGATATCGAGCGGCTCCAGACCACGCCCGGGCGCCTCATCCAACCGCTGGAGACAGCCTCGCGCGACGCCTGGATCAAGCTCTATCGCCGCGACGAGAACACCGTGAATACCGCCATCAGCTACTACACCAAGGGGGCGGTCGTCGCCTTCCTGCTCGACGCCGAGATCCGACGCGCCACCGACGGCCGCCGGAGCCTCGACGACCTGATGCGTGCCGCCTACGAGCGCTTCGGCGGCCCTCGAGGATTCACCTCCGACGAGTTCCGCGATCTCGCCGCCGAGGTCGCCGGCGCCGATCTCTCCGACTTCTTCGTCAATGCCCTGGAAACCACCAACGAACTCGACTACGGGCCCGCGCTCGAGTGGTTCGGCCTCCGCTTCAAGCCGATCGACGACCAGGGTGACGACGACGAGGATGGCTCGGAGGACAACGAGGCCGACGACGACGAGCCCGAGAAGGGGTGGATTGGCCTGGATACCGGTGAGGAGAACGGACGCTTGGTCGTCCGCCAGATCAAGCGCAACACACCCGCGTATACCGCCGACCTCAATGTCGGTGACGAGATCCTGGCCATCAACGACCACCGCGTCCTGTCCGGCGACTGGTCGCGTCGCCTCGAAGAGCATCGGCCAGGCGCTGAGATCGCCCTGCTGATCGCGCGTCGAGGGCGTCTGATGCGCGTCCCGGTCACCCTGGGCTCTGAGCCCCGCGAGAGCTGGCAACTCGAGATCGATCCCAACGCCTCACCCGAACAGATCGCCCAACGCAACGCCTGGCTCCTCGTCGATCCAACGTCGGACGAGGAGCCGACCGGATCGACCCCCTGATCGATCGAGGACTTGTCATGCCCCCGCATCCGTTGTCGGGTCGATCCCCGATCGGCCCGCTCACCCTGCTTACAACCACGATCGTGTTCGCGATCGCAATGCCTCCGGCCTGGTCGTGGGCCGAGCCGATCGATCGCGTCGAGCGTGTGGAGGTCGACGGGACGACGCTCCACGCGCGGATTCGCGGCCTCGACGCATCGAACCCTTATCTCTTGATTCTGCACGGCGGTCCCGGCTTCTCCAGCCACATGTTCTACCAGTGGGGTCGCCGCCTGGAACCGATGGTCAACGTGGTCTACTTGGACCAGCGCGGCTGTGGGGAGTCCGAGCGGGTCCGGTTCGCCCGAGCCTTCGCGCCGACGGCTGAGGAGGCCCAACCGTTCGCCATGGACAACCTCGTCGCCGACATCGAGGCGGTCCGCCAACACCTCGAGGTCGACCATTGGTTCGTACTCGGCCACTCATGGGGCGGGATGCTCGGTCTCGAGTACGTCGCCGCCCACCCCGATCGGGTCTCGGGATATTTGCATATGGACGGATTGCTCTCGGTTCCGGGGGCCCAGGAGGCAATTCTCAACGCCGTTGTTGAGCAGTTGACAACGGCCGCCGAGGACCCAGACGCCGAGGAAGCCGATCGTCAACGCGCCTCCCGCCAGCGTGACGCCGTGACCAAGGTCCGCGCCCAACCGCCGAGCATGGCCCGACTCCAGTTCGCCTACGGCTGGGCGCTCGGTCAAGCGAACCTCTATTTCGCGAGCGATCAGGCCGGTCGGTTCGCCGCATTCAACCGCGTGATCGCCGAGCAGGTCGCGCTCTACGACGTGCCGCTCGAAGCCTTGAGGCCCGCCCTCGAACCGCCCGCCGCGATCGGTCTGGCCAACGACTACGCCAACCGCGACTGCCTCGACACCCTGCCGAAGATCACCTGCCCAACCTTGGTCATCCACGGTCGCCAGGACGGCGTGATCCCGATCGCGATGGCCGAGCAGGTCCGCGACGGGATCGACGCGGCGCGGCTGGTCGTCCTCAACGACTGCGGCCACTTCCCGTTCGTCGAGCAGCCCGAACGGACTGCCGAGATCGTTCGGGAGTTCCTCCTAGATCCCCGTTGACTGAGGCCAACACTCATGTCCTCGAAACATGATGATATGAAATTTTGATCACTTTCGATTAAAATCCAGGTCGACAAATTTCATTGGCCTGATTGCTTATCAGAAATCGAATCGACCACCGGGTCCTCGAGGGGGGAGTCCGAGTTCCTCGCGGCGCTGTTGCATGTCGCGACGAAACTCGTTGCGGCGGCCACGCTGCTCGGCCGAGGTGTTGTCCAAGCGTTGGCGGCGGAACTCCTCGCGCTGCTCGGGCGACATGTTCCGGAACCGCTCATGACCTCCGGGACCGCCTCGTTGAGGACCGCCGTCCGCATTGCCGGCCGGTCCTAAGCCGTCCCCGCCCGGATCGGCCTGGGCCCGTCGCTCGCGTCGACGCCCGGCCATCTCCTCGCCGCGCTGGATCATCCGATCAATGAATTCCTTGCGTTTCTCTTCGGAGAGGCTGAAGTAATCATCCAGCCGCTCCTCCTCGCGCTGCTCGAACAGTGCCCGGCGCTGCTCCTCGGAGAGGTCGCCCATCGCCTCTCGGAACTCCTCGCGGGTCGCCTCACGCTCCGGCTCAGGCGACTCGCGCATCGCTCGGGCCAGTTGCCGAACGCGATCCACTTCGGCCTGCTCCGAATAGGCGCGCCAGGCCCAGACCAGGCCGACGACGAACAGGAGCAACAAGACGACGGGTGTCAGTCTTCGGACCCATATCTGAATCATGTCGATTTTCTCATGTTTTCGGTTGTGTTGCGATCCCCGCAAAAACCCTGGTCGATTGCGGTTCAGTATCCGGTGGCGTGTCCGTCGGCGTAGAGCCCGTTGCGGTTGAGCAACTGGTTCCGGGCGCCGTGGACAGGTTCGTAGTCGTAGAGGACGATCACGTCGTGGCTGGGCCGACCATCGAGGACCTCGAGGATGTGCCGGCCGGCCAACTGGCGCTCCGGGTATTCGTAGCTGATCTGTTCGACTGGGAAGAATTCTTCGTCGTTGGGACATTTGAAGACCGGCTGATTCCTCTCGATGAACGGGCCGAGCACGAAGTTCAGGCTTTCGCGGTCGTCGGCGATGCTGGGCAACTGCGCAGCGATCGGGAAGTAGCCGCCGTTGGTGTCCATGTACATCCGCATGCCCAGCCCGATCTGCTTCATCTGCGAGAGGCATTGCACCCGATTGGCGGTCATCCTCGCATGCTGGACCGCCGGCAAGAGCAACGCGACCAGGACCGCGATGATCGCGATCGTCACGAGCAATTCGATGAGCGTGAAACCCGAGCGTCGCTCAATCGTATCGATCTGTGTGCGCATGGATCGATCTCCCGTCGCGGCCCGTAAATGGGCGCGAAGCGTCGTTGTCGGAACCGGTTTGGCCGATCGCTCCGAAACCGAACAACGGCTCGGACACGTGGGCACGCGACGCCAATCGTTGGCGCCTCGTCCTCGGCGAATCGACCCTCCAGGCGGATGAAACCCGCCAAGCGTCTCGGGGTATCGCGGTCGCCTCGATTTTTTTCGCCGCACTCCGACGAGCCGAAGCCCCTCGCGATCCTCCCCGTACATCGATCGATAGCGACAATCGGTCCCTAATCGTCCCGTTTTTTTCCCAGGTGTCGAAGCCCCCGAAACAACATGTTCTGACGCTTCTCGGTTCCTTGCAATCGGACTCGTCCGCTCCGAAGAAGTTCCTGCGAAGGCCCGAGCTGTCATGCCCATGTCCCAACCATCGGTGTCCTTCCAACTTTCCGGCCGCGATTATCCGGCCGTTTTTACTCGTCGATGCGGGGTCACAGCCGTCAGAATCCGAACCGATTCCGCGCCCAAGCGCATGCGAACCCGTGTCGACCAATCGCATGAAGATCGGCCGATGTCTCGATCCGTGTAATGCCGAATTGTCAAAGAGCCCCCGCTCCTCGCGAGCGTGCGGACCCCCGGCTCGGCGTGGGTCCGCTCCGACGCCCCGTGTCGCGCGGCTCGACGATCGACGTGGGCGACGTCTCCCCGTGATGTCGCACAGACC
>CAZSSM010000083.1:0-28571 GCA_964609385.1 uncultured Planctomycetia bacterium | reverse complement strand
TCCGTTGAGTCCGTCGTTGGCGTTGAAGAAGAGGGTTCCTCCGACGGCCGTGAGCCGATACGGATAGGAGCCTGAGGATCCCGGGTTGATGTCCTTGATGAGGACGGTTCCGTCCGGTGTGCCATCGCTTTGCCAGAGCTCTTGTCCGTTGACGCCGTCGAAGGCGTTGAAGAAGAGGATGCCGCCGACGTCGGTGAGCTGATCCGGATAGGAGGAGTAGTCTCCGGTGTTGATGTCCTTGATGAGGACGGTTCCGTCTTCGGTTCCGTCGCTTCGCCAGAGCTCTCGGCCGTTGACTCCATCGTCGGCGTTGAAGAAGAGGATGCCGCCGACGTCGGTGAGCTGATCCGGGTCGGAGCCTGAGAATCCCGGGTTGATGTCCTTGATGAGGACGGTTCCGTCTTCGGTCCCGTCGCTTCGCCAGAGCTCTCGGCCGTTGACTCCGTCGTCGTGGACGAAGTAGGTGACGCCGTCGACGACGACCGGTTCGACGCCGCTGAAGGAACTCGGGATCGGAGTCTGATTGATGTCGAACAAGCCGACATCGACCGACAACAGCCTCCGTTGTTCGAGATCTTCCAGGACCGGGCGACGACGGATGCGAAGGGAGGAGAAATCGGATCTCATCGTGAACGGAGCCTCTCTACAAGGAGAAGTTTCACCGGGTTCGCGAGGATGTCGCATCGGTGGGACAGTTTGGAGGTGGTTCTGCACTATAGCAAAACATTGTTCTGAAATTCAACTAATCATCGGAACTGCAAATTCGACGACACTCAAAGGAAGTTGGTTTTTGTCAACGGCTATGTCGAATAAAGTTCTCCGAATAAATTCTGACATCTCAAGATCGAAACCAGCGGGGCTAGAGACGATCTCGCTTCGACGTTGGCACGCTCTGCGATGGCTCCGACAAGACCCAGCTAACTGTCATCGACGACGGAAGGCAGATCCCTTTGGGATGCCATAAGCCATCGCGTCGATGGTCGATCGATCTCGGCTACCGATGAATGACGAAGGGGATCGTTCGATCACCCGGGAATTCTCCTCATCGCGGGACTTGCCGAGTTCGACTCGAGTATCTGCAACTGAGTGATTGCATACGAATAAAATTTCTGCCACATTGCTTAAATAGAAGCAGCTAAACGGACCGTTCGTAACGATTTGGCGTTTTGTCGGTAACAAGTCTCAGATCCGCTCCCAGAGCGTGGCCGTCTGAACTCCATAGGCGTGTGGTTTGACGGCCTTCAGGCGGTAGTCGGGTTTAAGGCGTGCTTCCAGGTCGTTGAGATCATAGAAGACCTGAGCGTCGGTGCCTCGACCAATCGTGAACATGCCGAAACGTTCGTTGCGGAAGCCTTCGAAGTCGGGGTGGGCTGTTAGGGTCTTCCAGAGCCAGTGGTCGGGGGTCTTCGCCAGGGCGTTCAGGGTGTCGCGGTCGTGGATCGTGATGTAGAGCCGGCCGCCGGGCTGCAGGACGCGCTTGAGTTCCAGGAGCCAGGTCTCGGCCAGATCGTCGATGTGCGTGAAGACCGAGCCGGCGAAGGCCAGGGCGAAGCTGCGGTCCTCGAACGGCAGGTGCGGTTGGAGTGTCGTCAGGGCGAACCGCAACGGTGGGCTGAGGTGCTGACGACACCAGGCGATGTGCGGTCCGCTCAGGTCCACGCCCCAGACCGTCGCCCCGGCCCGCGCATGGTCGGCCAGCCATCGCGTCATCCGGCCGGCGGCGCATCCCAATTCCAAGACCGGTTCACCGGGCATCAGCGGTCGGCCCGACTCGGTTAGGATCGCCCGCATCGTCTCGACGTCGGCCCGCCCGCGTTCCAGGAACTCCTCGGTCGTCGATCCGTAGTCGTACCAGAGCGACTCCGGCGGGATCGGCAGCCTTTGGATCGGGTCGAGCGCGACGGTTTCCGCCCCCTCCTCGGTCCGATTGCGGAGACAGTAGGCCGACCGACCCGGCGCGATCGGTCGGAGCCCGGGCGCCTCGGGCCGTCGAGGCCACTCCGAGGCCACCAGACGCGTCACCCGATCGGCCAACCAACGCTTCAACCAGCCCGGCAACAACGACTCGACCATCGGAACCGACCTCGCATCCGCACGCAGCACGTTCCCCCTCCGCCGGACACCGACGACGGTCTCCGAGCCTCCTCACGGAGCATAACCGCGCTCCAGGCGATCGACCACGATCACCGACGGCCCCGACCGATCGCGCCCGAACCTGCCTCGCGCCTTGTCGTTGCGCGCACGACCGCGATACGATGGGTATGACAGGTAGACAGGGGACTCCGGGTCGCCGGCCGTCGCGATCGATCCCCAGCAATCCGCCCCATCCTATGCATTGGCACGAGGTCGCTCGATGAGAGTTCGCCGACGCCGGGTGCGGTTCGCCGTGCCCGCGGCCCAGATCTGTCTGGCCCTGATCGTCCTGGTCGGGTTGCCGGGCGCTCGCTCGCAGGACCAGCCGGCCCAAGAGCGCGGCCCGTCCTTTGAGATCCCCTACCGACTGACCGACACCAACCATTTCCTGGTCCGCGCCAAGATCAATGGCAAGGGGCCGTTCAACCTGCTCGTCGACACCGGGGCGCCGGCCCTGTTCATCTCCACCGAGGCCGCCGCCAAGGTCGGCCTGAAGGCCGATCCCGGCGAGTTCTGGGCCAAGATCGACGTGCTCGAGTTCGAGGGCGGCGCGCGGTTGGAAGGCGTCAAGGGTCGGGTCGAGGACCCGTTCCAACTGGTCAGCATGAACGCCCTCGGGCTCCCGGGCGCCTCGATCGACGGCATGCTCGGCTACACCATCCTGGGCCGTTACCGGATCACCCTCGACCCCGAAACCGACCGGATGATCTGGGCGGCTACCGACTTCGTCCCGCCCGATCCGCCCGTGGCCCAAGATATCGACGAGCGCGCACTGCCTCCCGAGATCCGGATGCTCAACGCGATCGGCCCCATGGCCAAGCTCTTCGCCGCCGTCGCCGGCAAGCAGCCCGAGGAGCAACGGATCCCCGCCGGATACCTCGGCATCGAGCTGGAGGAACTCCGCGCCAACCCTGATGACGACCAAGACGATTCGACCACCGTCCGGGTCACTGCCGTCTGGCCCGAGTCACCCGCCGATGAGGCCGGCATCCAACCCGGCGATCAGATCCGTGCCATCGATGGTCGTCGGATCGCTCGGATCACCGACGCACAGGCCGCCGTCGCCGAACTCAAGCCCGGACAATCCGTCCGACTCGTCATCGATCGTCAGCCCGAGGCCGAGATCATCACCGTCACCGCTGCGGAGGGGTTCTAAACAATGATGGCGACGCTCAAGATCGTTGATATAACAGCGCGATTCGGACTTCCCACAACCTTGCTCGGCCTCGCCTCGGTCCTCGCCCTCGTGGTGAGCCTCGGACTCCGGCCCGCCGTCGTCGAGGCCCAAACCGAAAGCTCTGCCGCTCCGTTCGAGACGGGGACGCGCCCAGCAGCCACGCTCGAGGTCCCGACGAACCGCCCGGCTGTCGAGGCCGAACCGGTCGCCGAGGCGGTCACGGTCCCGTTCATTATGCTGCCGAGCAACCATATGGCGGTCCGGTCCCGGATCAACGACCGCGGCTCGTACTGGCTGATCTTCGACCTCGGCGCTCCGGTGACCCTGCTGAGCACCCGCGCCAGCAAGCAGGCCGGCGTCGTCGAACCCAACCGGCCGGCCAGCTTCCTCTTCGGCATGACCGGCGAGGAGATCGTCGATGAGGTCCAACTCGGCGAGGCGACCGTCGACGATCTGCCCGTGATCGTCATGGACCACCCGGCCCTGAACGCCCTGAGCACCTTTTTCATCCGGATCGACGGGATCGTCGGCTACACGTTCTTCGCCCGCTACCGGACGACGATCGACTACCAGGCCAAGACGATGACCTTCGCCCCGACCGACAACGAGGCCCGCAACCTGATGGAGGACCTGCCGGCCAAGCTGACCGGGCCCAAGCAGGCCAGCTCGCGGGTGCTCGCCCCGACTGGTCTCTGGGGCCTGAAGCTCCGCGAGCGGACCGGGCTCGACGATGCCGGCGTGACCGTCGCGCTGGTCATCCCCGGCTCGCCGGCCGATCGGGCCGGTATCGAAGTGGACGACGTGCTGGCCGAACTCGACGGGCGCTGGACGCTCTCAGTGCCCGACGCCTACGAGGCCGCCGCCGAGGCCCGCATCACTCTTGAGCACCCGGGTGTCCCGGTCACCCTGCTCCGCGACGGTAAGCCGATCCGGGTCACCATCACGCCACGACCAGGGATCTGATCGACCGAGGGCGGATTTCGATCGGTAGAACCGTTGTCAACGGAGTTGGTTGGCGTGCCCAGGCCATTCTGGGTACGCAACCACAACGTAGCTTGCGGGGCGCCGTGATCGAGTTGGGGGTGGGCTGGCGGTGGTTCTAGCAGAGGCTCGACAGGCCACAAGACTCGCAAATATGGTCGAATCCGGCCCAATGGATCATTGATCGTTGCGCTCTGATTGGCGTATGCTCGTCAACTGACCCCTGATCACCATCGATCAACGGGGAGTAGGATCGCATGATCGCTCTTTTCGGGATGCCGAGCTTGCGACCAGCCCCAACTCGGTGTGCGGGGAAATGGGCTGCGACCCGCCGAGGAGCGATGCTCGTTGTTCGCCGGAGCAGATCGTTTGGATATAGATTATAAAATATAGAATACATGAAAAAATGCCGTAACCACGATAGCATAGCAAAAACGCATATTTTAGAACAATACTAAATACATATTCTAATTAAGATCCCTCCAAAAGTTCCTAAAAGATGATATAGCAGGCTTGGAACAATAAGACAGGCTCGTCGAGGGGGTGGCTCACGGATCTCTCGACCTGATGAGAAGCCACGTTATCTCCGTGCTATCGTTCGTTTGCTCGCTCAGGACGAAACCCGATCCACTCATTCGGAACGCCCACCGCATCGGCCGGCCCAATTGACAGGTACCCGGTCCAGTCTCCCGGCGATCCCCGGGGACATCGATTAGGGTTATTCGATCGGCTCCCGTCTTCTCAAGGATGTCCGACGTCGAGCCGTCTGGTCAGGCCGGTTCTCGCCAGCGCCTGGTCGGGGGATTATGCTGGATCGATCCCTCATACGGGGCGATCCGCATCGATCCGGCCATGGTCTTGAGGTTCGGCGGATCGGGGCGCATCGAGATGGTGGGGACACCGGGATACGCGAGCGAGCGGAGGCGTCGGATGAGGCTGAGCGGGACGCTGATCTATGGGACGGTCGTGGCCTCGCTGGGCGGCCTGCTCTTCGGGTTCGACACGATCGTCATCTCGGGCACGACCGACGATCTAGAGAAGCTCTACCGATTGAGCCCGTTCTGGAAGGGGTTTACGGTCGCCTCAGCGCTGATTGGGACGGTCGTGGGCTCGTTGGTCTTCGGCCAGCCGGCCGACCGATACGGGCGTCGGACGCTCCTGATCGCGATGGCGTTGCTCTATCTCGTCTCGGCGGTGGGCTGCGCGCTGGCCTGGGACTGGTGGTCGCTGTTAGCGTTCCGATTCATCGGCGGGCTCGGTGTCGGCGGCGCATCGGTGATCTCGCCGCTCTACATCGCCGAGATCGCACCGGCCTCGCATCGAGGCCGACTGGTCGCCGTCCAGCAATTCAACATCGTCCTGGGCATCTTGCTGGCGTACCTCTCCAATTACCTGGTGGCCCAATGGGATTTAGGCGAGACGACCTGGCGTTGGATGTTCGGGGTCGAGGCGGCGCCGGCGGCCCTGTTCCTGGCGACGCTTTGGCTGGTGCCGAGGAGCCCGCGATGGCTCGTCGCCCAAGGACGCCTCGACGAGGCGACGGCCACGCTCGAACGACTCGGGACCGACGGCGGCACGCCGGCCGAGGAGGTCGAGACGATCCGCAAGTCGCTGGTCCACAACGATGGACGCTCCCAAGAACGGTTCTGGATCCCGAAGTATCGCCACCCCATTCAACTTGCCGTGGCGATCGCGATGTTCAACCAACTCTCGGGGATCAACGCGATCCTCTACTACGCCCCCGAGGTCTTCCGGATGGCCGGCGCCGGCGACAATTCGTCGCTGCTGCAACCGGTGGCCCTCGGCCTGGTCAACCTGGTTTTCACCATGCTCGCCCTGGGCGTCATCGACGCCTTCGGCCGTCGCACGCTGATGCTCGTCGGTTCGATCGGCTACATCGTCAGCCTGTTGACAATCACCGCCGCCTTTCTGATTTACGGCAGTCAATTCGATGCGATCGGTGGCACGGTCGTCCTGGGCTCCCTGATGGTCTTCATCGCAGCGCATGCCTTTGGACAAGGCGCAGTCATCTGGGTCTTCATCGGCGAGATCTTCCCCAACAGCGTCCGCGCCCGCGGCCAGGCCTTGGGCAGCTTCACCCACTGGATCATGGCCGCGCTCATCTCCTGGACCTTCCCGGTCATCGCCGACGCGATCGGGCCGGCCACCGTCTTCGCCACCTACGCCCTGATGATGGTCCTCCAACTCGGCTGGGTCCTCATCATCATGCCCGAGACCAAGCTCGTTCCACTCGAACAGATGCACCAACGTCTCCAGCGAGGAAGATCCGAGGCCAAGACCCTGGACCAACCCGAACTCGTCGACGAATCGAAATCCGTGTGAACCCAGAGCCCTTCACTTCGGAGATCATGCCATGACCTTATCAACGATGACGATCATGCTCACCTCCCTCGTCGCGATCCTCGGTCCGGCCGACCCGCCGCCGATCCTCATCGCTGACTTCGAGTCGGCCGACTACGGCGACTGGACCGTGACCGGCACCGCCTTCGGTGACGGACCCGCGCGCGGGACGCTCCCCGATCAGATGGATGTCTCCGGCTACCTCGGCGACGGCTTGGTCAACTCCTACCGAGGCGGTGACGACGCGATGGGCACCTTGACTTCCCCGACGTTCCGGATCGAACGCCCCTATCTCAACATGTTGATCGGTGGTGGAGACTATCCCGAACAAACATGCGTTCAACTGATCGTCGAGAATGAGGTCGTCCGCGAGGCTACCGGCACCAACACGCGGCCCGGCGGCAGCGAGCGGCTCGACTGGGTCACCTGGGACATCGACGACCTCCGAGGCCAGAACGCGCGGATCCGGATCGTCGATGAGCGTCGAGGCGGCTGGGGCCACATCAACGTCGACCACATCGTCCAGTCCTCGACCAAGCGTCAGGCAGGCCCACAGTCGGTCACAAGGCTCGCCGACTCGCAGTACCTCAACCTGCCTGTGGACCGCGATGCGCCTGTCCGACGGATGACGATCACCGCCAATGGAGCGCTCTGGTCCGAGTTCGAGATCCGGCTCGCCCTCGACGAGCCCGACTTCTGGGTCTTCCGCGACGTCTCCCGGCTCCGCGACCAACCGTTGGTGATCGCCGCCGAACGCCTGCCGGCCGACTCCAACGCCCTCGAGGCGATCCACGTCGACGATGTCATCCTAGGTGCTCCGATGTACGACGAGCCGCGACGCCCCCAATTCCACTTCACATCTCGGCGAGGCTGGCATAACGATCCCAACGGCCTTGTCTACTTCGACGGCGAATACCACCTCTACTATCAGCGCAATCCTTATGGATGGGACTGGGGCAACATGCACTGGGGCCACGCCGTCAGCCCCGACTTAATCCACTGGACCGAGCTGCCCGTGGCGATCCCGCCCCGCGAATTCGGCGACTGGGCCTTCTCCGGCAGCGCGATCATCGACGACGGCCGAGGCGCCTTCGGTTCATCCGAACGGCCGGCGCTCATCGCCGCCCTGACCAGCACCGGGCGCGGCGAGATCATTAGTGTCAGCCGAGATCGCGGCCGGACCTTCGAGGAGTTCGAGGGGAACCCCGTCGTCACCCATCGTGGTCGTGATCCCAAGATCATCTGGCACGAGCCAACAAAAAAGTGGGTTATGGTTGTTTATGATGAGCACGACGATGAGCGTTGGATCGCCTTCTACGTCTCCGATGACCTGCGGGCCTGGGAACTCACCGATCGGGTCCTCGACTTCTACGAGTGCCCCGACCTCTTCGAACTGCCCGTTGAAGGGCGACCAGGCGTGACGCTCTGGGTCCTCTCGGCGGCCGACGGGCGGTACCTGCTCGGCGATTTCGACGGTCGCGAGTACACGACTCGCTCGGGCAAGCACCAGCTCTGGTACGGCAACTACTACGCTGCGCAGACGTTCGACAACACGCCGGACGGTCGTCGGATCCAGATCGGCTGGGGGCGCGGAATCACCTTCCCCGAGATGCCATTTAATCAACAGATGACGATTCCGCACACCTTGACGCTCCGTCCGACCGCCGAGGGCGTCCGATTGTTCGCCGAGCCGGTGACCGAGTTGGAGACGCTCCGGACCGCCGAGGTCGCCCTGCCGGACGTCGAGGTCGATCCGGACAAGCCGCTGACGTGGGTCGGCTCGGGCGCCGGCGACCTGCTCGACATGGAGGCGACGATCGTCCTCGAAGAGGCCGAGATGGTTGCGCTCCGGATCTTCACTATTTCCCTTGTGTATGATGCGATATCGAAAAAATTGAAGTGCGGAGACGTTGAAGCGCCTTTGGATCCCGTCGATGGGCGTGTCCGGCTCCGGATCCTCGTTGACCGCGGCTCGATCGAGGTCTTCGCCAACGACGGCCGCATCGCGCTCTCGGTCGCCGCCAGACCCGACACGGATGCCGAGACCGTGGTCGTCTCGACTCAGGGAGGCACCGCCAAAGTCGTCGACGGCCGACTGTCCCCCTTGAAGTCAGCGTGGACGCGAACGGAGGATTGAGTTACCATAAGATAGGTTTATGGGTCCGAATCCACGTTGTCCTTAAAGGTCGCCGTCGTCATGGGCTTCCCGCTCCGGCTCACCCTCTTGATCGTCGCTCTGGTCCTGCTGATTTTGGTCCCGTTCGCGATCTGGCACGAGCCGATCGACGCCTACTTCGCCTCGGCGGAGTACCGCGAGACCTTGGAGTCGATCCGGCCGTTCGCCTGGTTGTTGGGGATCGCGATGCTGATCGGAGACCTGGTCCTGCCGATCCCCGCCTCGCAGGTTTTCTCCAGCCTGGGCGTGCTTTACGGGGCGTGGGCCGGCGGCCTGATCGGCGGGCTCGGCTCGGTCCTGGCCGGCCTGACCGCCTATGGCTTGGTCTGTACGCTCGGCGACCGCGGCCGTCGTTGGTTGGCCAGCGACGAGGAACTGGCACGGTTCCAACTCTTCTTCGATCGCTGGGGTGTGGCCGGGATCATCGCCTCGCGCGGCCTGCCGGTCATGCCCGAGGTACTCGCCGTGCTGGCGGGCCTGGCCCGGATGCGGCTGGACCGGTTCGTCCTCGCCCTGACCGTCGGCTCGCTGCCGGTGGCCGGCCTCATGGCCTGGCTCGGCGCCACCGCCGGACAATCCTCCGGTCTCATCATCGTGCTCACGCTCGTACCCGCCGCGCTCTGGTGCGTCTACCTGCTCGTCATCGCCCGGCTCGTCGCCAAGGCACACGCCGAGACCCAGACCGTCGACGCGAACGACAAGCCGCGAGCAATGGCCGAGACCGAGGCGACCGCCTCCGAACCGACGTCCTAAGCAATCGCTCATCCTTTGATCATGTCTCTATTCTGTAAAGACTTGCTCGATGAACGACGACTTGGAATTCCTGATCCTGAGCCTCGTTGCGGGGCTGCTGGCGAGCCTGGCCTGCGGCTTGGGAGCGCTTCCGCTGCTGATCCCGAAGCTCGACATGCGTCGGCATGTAGGCTTGGCCTACGCGTACGCGGGCGGCTTGATGATCGCCGCCTCGGTCTACAACCTCCTGATGCCGGCCTTCGCGACCGACACGGAGTCGGCCACCGACCTGCTGCCGGTCGTCGCGGTGCTCTCCGGCCTGGGCCTGGGCTGCTTGCTGCTCTGGAGCCTGACCCGCTACCTGACCCCCGAGCGGATGCGGACCGGCCTGTTCCGATCGATCGGCGGCCGGACATCGATCCTGGTCTTCGTCTCGATGGCGATCCACTCGGTCCCCGAGGGGGTGGCCGTCGGGGTCGGCTACGGGTCGGAGACGCATCTCGGCTCGGGGGCCATCGGCGCGACGATCGCCTTGGCCATCGCGATCCATAACATCCCCGAGGGGCTCGCCGTCGCCCTGCCGATGCGTGTCGAGGGGGCGTCGGTGGCCCGCTGCTTCCTCTTCGCCTTCCTCTCCAGCCTGCCCCAGCCGATCGCCTCGGTGCCGGCCGGACTGATGGTCTGGCTCTTCGAGCCGCTCGTTCTGCCCGCGCTCGGCTTCGCCGCCGGCGCCATGATGTACCTGGTCGTCGTCGAACTGATCCCCGACGCCCTCGAGACCCAGCCGCCCACCCAAACCGCCTGGGCCTTCATGGCCGGGTTCGCGACCATGGTCCTCGTCCAAGTTGTCATTTGAATCAAGCGGCGTTATGTTGCCTCGCTTGTCAGCGGATATGTGACCATCGAGAAATAGCTCGATGGCTGTTTAATCCTGAATGTTCATGTTCATAGCAATCAAACAACGGAAGATCCCGATCAGTTCCAGGCCAGTTGGGACCGCGTCTTCCAGTAGTGTTCGGACGGTTCGGCGATCTCTTCGAATGTGGTGTTGGCTTGCTCATCGATCGAGATCGCTTGGGCGTTGAGGTTGCTGAGGAGTTGTTCGGTCGTGGCGGCGCCGCTGAGGACGACGTCGGCCCAGGGCTGGGTGAGGACATGGGCGAGGACGAGGGCATCGAGGGTTGCGCCGAGCCGGTCGGCCTCGGCTTGGAGCCGGGCCCGCGTCGGGGCGAAGGCCGGATCGTCGTTACGGGGAGTGAGCCGGCCGTTGGCCAACGCCTCTTTGACGATGACGCCGAGCCCCTCGTCGTGGGCTCGGGTCAGCGAGGCGCCGGCGGCGACTTCGAGTGGGTTCCAAGTCGCCTGCACGGCATCGAAGAGCCGGACGCCGGCGACCTCGATCTCCAATGCCCGCTCGATCGTTCGGGCCTGGCCCGGCCCCGAAACCGACAGCCCGATCCGGACCCCAGTCCGATCGCGGAGCTGTGCCAACGCCTCGTGGAGCTGGGCATCATCGAGGGCGCCGCTCTCCAGGGTCGCCGAGTGGATTTGATAGAGCGATATGTTTAATCCAAAATTGGTTTGTGTTTCGGTCGCTTGTTTGAGAAATGTTTCGACCGAGTGATTTTTGACCTCGTGGACGTCAGCGTCGACCTTCCAGTCGGCGGTGTAGGTGTATCCCCACTTCGAGCCGACGGTCACGTTCTCGTGACCAAACCCCCGCTCCAACAGCCAGGAGCCCAAGAACGCCTCAGCGCGACCGTACGACCGCGCCGCGTCGAAGTAGCGGACTCCGGCCTGGTAGGCCGCGTCGAGGACGCGGTGCGTGCGGGCCTCCATCGCCTCGACGTCACGGCCATCGACGAGGTCGTCGCCGTGACCGAGGTTGATGTAACCCGGACGACCCAAAGCCGCGAGACCGAGGCCCATCCGCGAGACCATCGGCCCGCCACGACCGAGTTGCCGCATCGCGATCATCGCCTTGCCCTTTCCAACATGCTAGAAATCGCCCTCCGCACCACGGCGGGGCGGCCTCCGCCACTCGTTGAGCAGCAGGAAGCTGCCCAGGTAGACCGACGCGACCTCCGTCGTCCGGATCTCGGACCAGCGATCGAAAGACACCTCAACAGTGGCGACAAAGTCGGTGACCTCCTCGCGGGTGAATCGTGCTCGGAGGTCATAATCAGCGTGATGGCGATGCTCCTGCAACTCCACAAACGTTCGGGCAACCGCATTCAACGAATCAGGGACCGCGAGCACATCCTCCTGAAACTCGACGAACTTTGCCGGAAGACGTCCCTTCGATATGATGGCCGAAGCCTCGTACATGGCTTTATGACGGTACGTCCGATTGAGCACCGCAATGACCGAGTCTGTATTGACATAAAGGCTGATGCATCGCTTGTCAGTATGTGGAACAAAGCGTAGTACAGTCCGGAGACAGCGCGTCGAAGATTGACTTGCTTGGGTCGCCGCGAATCGACCTCGACGAGATATCTCGCTTGCTCGAGCAAGTCGTCAGCCAGTGCCATCATCCGACCTCGCTTAGCAAAGCGTCCCGATCAACGTTCGACTGGAGCTGAATGAACGCCAACTCGATTCCGGGATCATCGTAGACGAGATCGTAGAGACGGTCTCGGTGTTCGAGGAACCATCGGCGCATGGACTCTCGATCGATCCTCCCTTCGTCGCCGACGCAGGCGATCCAAACCGCCGGGTTCCCCCAATGGTCGTGTCCGGTCCGGAACTCGACCCGTCGGATCCAGTCCGGCAGCAGGCCCGCCAGGTCCGGCTCCAAGGACTTGCCCAACGCGAACGCCTCAGCGTCCTGATACTGGTCCGGGCGAAGGATCGCCAAGATCTGGAGCAACGACGCCAAGGCCCGCGCGTGGTCCGTTGACTCGCCCGTGCCGTTCGCGTCCCGAGCTTGGAGGTGGGCCTGCACCGCTTCGCGGAACGAGGCCACCGCCGACCTCAATGCATCGACCTCGGGTTCCGGCAGCGCCTCGAAGTCCGACGGATCAAACTGCGCGAACAGCTTTGGATTCAGCCATTCCTCCGAGGCCGCCCGCTTCGGGTCCACCTGGTCGATCGTCAGTTCGGTCGAGTCGGGCACGAACTCCAGGCCCAATAAGTGCCGGACACGACGCAAGTCTCCATAAACCGATTCAAGTGACATCGTCATCGCCCCGAATCATGGATGAGGAGTCGATCAAGACCGGCGACCGGAATCGTTCACCCGATCGCCTTGAGCCCCACAAACCATTGTACCGGACGTCATCAATCGACCTCACGAGAGTTGTCCTGGGGCGTTGCTCCGCTCAGGGTTGCCGACGATGGCTACGACGGAAGTCGTCCTCGTCGTCGATGGCCGGGGAGAGCTTGAGCCACTCGGGGTCGAAGTCGCGGTCGTAGGGGTCGAGCGCCTTCTGGGGATCGAAGAGGTCGGGGTCGACGGCGACGGCGGTGTAGGGGGTGAAGTCGGGCGTATCGGTGAAGCAGTCCGAGAGCAGGCTGGCGGTGGCGTCGAATTGGTTCAATGGCGGGAGGTCGTGAATATGGTAGATCGTCTTGAGGATCGTCCCAAAGTTGGCATGCGTATGCGAGACGTATCCGCGCTTGACCCAAGGACTGATCAGCATGAGCAGCGAGCGGTGCGCGTCGACGTGGTCGCGACCGTCCTGGGAATCGTCCTCGGTGACGATGATGAGCATGTTCTTCCAAGAGGGCGTGCGTGAGAGCCGATGTAGGACGCGCCCGAGGGCGAGGTCGTTATCGGCCATGTAGGACTCGTAGGTCGGGTAGCCGGCTTCGGGTCGAGGCCGGGCGCCGTGGTCGTTGGGGATCATCATCGTGATCAACTGCGGAAACGGGTGCTCGCCGCTTAGGTAGCGTTCCTCAAGCTCTTCCTCGAACATGTCGATGCGGAACTGATCGGGAACGCTCATGTTATACGTGGCGAACGTGCGTGAGGTCCGGTCGAAGAGCGGTCGCGGTAGAGGGAAGGAAACGAGCATCCGGACGCCGGTATAGGGGAAGTCGGCGCGTTGGACGGAGGCGCTGAACTCGAAGCCGAGCCCGAAGTTGTAGAAGTCGATGTTATGACGGGCCAAGTGCTCCCAGAGCCCGCCGGCCTCGTTGTAGTCTTCGGGGTAGACCGCGCCCGAGGACCCGGCCACGTACCTCCGGCCGGGCGCATTGCTGTCGAGTTTGCGGGTCTTGCGGGTCGACGAGTTGGCCTCGACCCACTCATTGGGATAGGTGCCGACCATCCAGCGGTGACCGTGGACCGAGGCATCGGAGTCGCAATAGAAGTTGTCGGAGATGGTGAATCGGCGCGCAATTTCCAGGTGATTGGGCATGATCGCGACCCGCTCGCCGGCCGCCTTGTTGAACTCGCCGTCCTCCGTGGTCCGGACGCCGAACCGGGCCAGGGTCGGGTCGCCGTTGCCATCGAGCCACTGACCATAAACCTCATCATAGGTTCGGTTTTCTTTCGTGATGAAGACGACATGCTTGATGGGGCTCTCGCGGAGCCCGGTGGCGGGCGGAAGCGGGTTGCGTCCGTCGTCCCGGACGACGACCTCCTCGAAGGTGTTGGCCAGGACGCGCTGGGTGGCCGCACGGAGTCCCTCGGCGTCGGGGACGTCGATCCGCTCGATCGTGCCCAGCATGATGTCGCCGACGTAGGTCCCTTGGGGCGGCGCCTGGAACCGGATCCCGCCGTTGGGTCCGGATCCAAACCCACGGGCCGTGGCGACGACCACCTGGGACCCGTCGGGCCTGACGGCCAGCTTGGTCGGGAACCAACCGGTGGGCAGGTAACCCAGCACGGCGAACTGCTCGGCATCGACGACCGCCAACGCGTTGAGGCCGCTCAGAGCGACGTAGAGCCGAGTCCCATCGCGGCTCAGGGCCAGGCCGAACGGCAGGAGACCGCGATAGGCGTCGATCCGCTCGTCGATCGTCAGTCGGATCGTCTCGACGATCTCATGGGTCGTGACGTCGATCACGGAGATGTTGTCGTTGGTGGCATTGCTGACAAAGGCATATTGATCGGTGCAGACGATGGAGTTGGGGCTGGACCCGCCCTCGACCTCGAGCCCCTCGATCTGCTGGCCCATCCGGTAGCCGGTCTTGATCTTGGCGTCGACTTGTCCGTCGGCCAGGTCGATCGCCCAGACCGAGACAGCCTCGGGGACGTCGAGCTTGCCGAGGCCGGGGATCCGCTTGTCGTCGACCTCGATGCCGGTCTCGGCCTCGGGCGTTCCGAAGGCGTAGGCCGGGAACGCCAAGGCGGTCGCGCCGAGGTCGTCAGGGTCGACCTCGGGGACCAGCGGATAGTCGAAGAGCCCGACGTTGGCCACGTAGGCCCGCGTCCCGTCGGGCGTCACGCCGAGGCCGAACGGGAACCGCCCGCAGCCGATCGAGCGGACGAGCGTCCCGGTGTCGGTATCGATCTCGACGAGTCGGAAATTGAATTGGTCGAGCGCCAACAGGCGGTCGGTGCCCGGGATCAGAGCGAGATCGCCGACGAAGCTGTCTTCATAAGTCGTATCTCCACACACACCGTTGAGCGAGATCGCTTGGATCTTCCGGCGCGTTTGGAGGTCGAAGACGATCACGTCCCCGCCGTCGCCGCCGCTGAGATAGGCGGTCCGATTGTCGGGTGCGACGACCGCGCCCATGAACGAGCCGTCACCGAACGGGCCGGGCACCGACCCATCGAGGCTCGGGTAGCGGGTGGCGGTGCTCAGATCGCCGACGTCGGCGATCGTCAACACATCGTCGTGGACCGTCAACACGGTCGAACCGTCCGGCGAGAGGGCGAGGCCGAACGGGTCGTGCTCGACGGTCTGGACGGCGCCGATGGGGGTCACCAGACGCCCGCTGGGCAGGACCGAGGCCCCTTGTGGGTCGATCCGGCAATAGGCGTTGCGGCCCGGCGGCTGGAGCGTCACCACATCGGTCGTCTGAGCCTGGAGGGCACTTCCACCGATCAGCCACGCCGTCACCATCACCCCGAGACCGAGAATCGTCAAACGCATCGTCCATCCCCTGGGTCAACCGCGTCCCAGACCGGTCCGCACACGGGCCGGTCACCCCGACACACGAGCCCGCGATTGTGGCGCGTCGGACGCCCCGATTCAAGCGGGGGGCGTCGCCGATGGGGACTGGGTCTCGGGGCTGATCGGGAGGTCCAGAGGAGATGACGGCCAGGCCGATCTCAATCGTTGTCGGGGACAGAGGGTTCGACCGGCTCGTCGGCCTGGTCGGACAGATCGGCCGGTTCGGGGACGGCGTCGAGTTCGGGCTCGGGGAGTTCCTCGACGGGCGCATCGGGAACGTCGGGCACCTCACCGTCGTCGGAGAGTTCCTCGGGCGGGAGTTTGGCGACGGAGACGACCTGGTCGTCCTCGTTAAGGTTCATCACGCGGACGCCGTTGGTGTTGCGCCCGATGACGCTGATCCCGGCCACGGCCGTCCGGATGGCCATGCCGCGCGCGGTGGTGAGCATGACCTCGTCGTCGTCGTTGACCTTGGCCACAGCGACGACCGGCCCGTTCCGCTCGCTGGTTTTGATGTCGATGAGCCCCTTGCCGCCCCGGGCCTGGGTCCGGTAATCGGTCAAGGCCGTGCGCTTGCCGTATCCGTTGGCACAGATGGTGAGCAACTGTGCGGGATCTCCGACCCCTTCGGTCTTGACCATGCCGACGATCCGGTCCCCTTCGGCGAGGTTGATACCGCGGACGCCGTGGGCGGTGCGTCCCATGGCGCGGACGCCGGACTCGGCGAACCGGATGGCCATGCCGCTGGAGGCGCTGAGCACGACGTCGTCGCCTTCGCGGACGCGCTCCACGGAGATCAGTTCGTCGCCCTGGTCGAGCCCCAGGGCGATGATCCCTCCACGGAGCGGACGCTTGAAGGCCGACAGCTTGGTCT
This sequence comes from uncultured Planctomycetia bacterium, assembly GCA_964609385.1. GTDB lineage: Bacteria > Planctomycetota > Planctomycetia > Isosphaerales > Isosphaeraceae > CAZSSM01. The sequence goes on along the minus strand of CAZSSM010000083.1, from coordinate 12,069 downwards.
TCTTGACCGTGCCGCGACGGGTGACCATCAGCAGCGCCTCGTCCTCGTTGAAGTAGCGGACCGGGATCAGGCCGGTGATCCGCTCGTCGGTGGCGAAGGTCTCATCGGCCTTCTTGAGGTCGAGCAGGTTGACCACAGCGCGTCCGGCGGCGGTCCGGCCGGCCTCGGGGATGTCGTAGACCTTGAGCCAGTAGACCTTGCCGCGATCGGTGAAGAAGAGAATGTAATCGTGCGTCAAGGCCACGAACATATGGGCCAACGCGTCGTTCTCACGTTTACCGGTTGCCGAGACGCCCCGGCCTCCGCGTCCTTGGGCGCGATAGGTGCTGGGCGCGAGCCGTTTGATGTAGCCGTCCTTGGTGATCGTGACGACCATGTACGCTTCTTGGATGAGCGCTTCTTTGTCGTAGTTGCCGATCTCCTCGCCGCTGATGATCGAGCGTCGCGCGTCGGCGTACTTGTGCTTGAGTTCGCGGAGGTCGGCACGGATGAGGTCGAGGATCAGGCGCTCGTCGGCCAGGATCCGCTCCAGCTCGCCGATCCGTTCGCGGAGCTGCTTGTACTCCTGGACGATCTTGTCGGCCTCCAGGTTGGTCAGTTGCTGGAGCCGCATGGCGAGGATGGCGTCGGCCTGGTTGGGGGTGAGGCCGTGGACCGGCTGGGCCTCAGGATCGTCCAGGGCGCGTCGGAGCAGGTCGACGCTGACCTCCATGCCGATCAGGCGCGCTTTGGCCTCGGGCGGGTTGGCCGAACCCCGGATGATCTTGATGACCAGGTCGATGTGCTCCAGGGCGATCAGGAGGCCTTCGAGGATGTGCGCGCGGGCCTTGGCCTGGCGGAGTTCGTATTGGCAACGGCGCCGAATGACGTTGATACGGTGATCGATGAAGTGTTGAAGCATCCGCTTCAACGGGAGGGTGACCGGTCGACCATCGACCAAGGCCAGCATGTTGACGCCGAAGGTGTCTTGGAGCGGCGAGAGGTGGAAGATCTGATTGAGGACGACATCGATGACCTCGCCCTTCTTGACCTTGACGACGATGCGGACCGGCTGCTTGCGGTCGCTCTCGTCGACGACGTCGGCGACGCCCGAGAGGCGATCTCCGTTGACCAGGTCGGCCAGCTTCTTGAGCAGGGTCTCCTTGGTGAGCTGGTAGGGGATCTCGGTGAAGACGATCTGCTCGCGCCCTTCGCGGGTGGTTTCGAAGACGTACTTGGCGCGGAGGGTGATGCGTCCGCGCCCGGTCATGTAGGCTTCGCGGATCCCGAGCTGGCCGCAGATGGTGCTGCCGGTGGGGAAGTCGGGACCGGGCAGGTGGGCCAACAGCCCGTCGAGGGTGATCTCCGGGTCGTCGATGAGCGCCACCAGGGCGTCACAGACCTCGCCGAGATTGTGCGGCGGGATGCTGGTGGCCATCCCGACGGCGATCCCGCCGGAGCCGTTGACGACCAGGTTGGGGAACTTGCTGGGCAGGACGATCGGTTCCTGGAACTTGCCGTCGTAGTTGGCCTGGAAGTCGACGGTGTCCTTGGCGATGTCCTCGAGCATCTCGGCGGCGACGGGGCTGAGCTTACACTCGGTGTAGCGCATCGCCGCGGGGGGCAGGCCGTGGATCGAGCCGAAGTTGCCCTGGGGGGTCACCAGCAGATGGCGCATGTTCCACCACTGGCCCATCCGCGCCAGGGTCGGATAGATCGAGTTGTCGCCGTGCGGGTGATAGCGTTCCATGGTCCGGCCGACGACGCTGGCACACTTGGTGGTCGACCCGCCGGGCGAGAGGTTCATGTCGTGCATGGCCGTCAGGATCCGCCGCTGCGAGGGCTTGAGCCCGTCGCGGACGTCGGGCAGGGCCCGGCTGACGATGACCGACATGGCGTAGTTGAGGTAGCTCTCCTTGAGCTCATCCTCGATCCGGAGTGTGGGGAACAGCGGCTCGCCGGGCGGCGGGCCGTCAGCGCCGGGCGCTTCGGGGGGGATCACGGTGCTCACCGTCGACCTCCTGGGCTGCGGGCGGCCCACCGAACCGAAACGGAGGCGGGCCTTGCGTGCGGGGACCGGGTCCATCGGTCTGCGCGCGGGCCATTCCGCACGACTCGCCACCTCAACGAACGACGATGTCCCGAGGCCCCGACGCGACGAACCATCAACCCGTCTAGCTTACCCCAACTCGGACGATCCCCGCAACGCCGCTCGGCGCGCCTAACCTCCTGCCCGCACCCGAGTTTGCGCCGATCGGAGCAGGGACCCATGACCGACCAATCGGCATCAGGGGACCTCGATCGTCGGTCGGTCCGCCCCACGCACGTCAAATGGGAAAGGCGTTCTCGGTTACGGGCCAAGGATCCTCCAGATGATGAGCGGACGACCGAGCCCGACGCGACGTCCCCACCTCGAACCCTCCGGTGACGCCGAAAACCCCGGGAGCCCTCGACCCTGACCACCAAAGGACTTACGACGAATTTCCACCGCAACGGAGCATCCATCGGCTCGACTCGACAGGACCCCTCGAAAACGGTAACCTAAACTAAGGCCCTCTCAGGAGTTCGAGGGGTGCCCCCATCCACGGCTTCACCGCCGTGGCCCCATTGAAGCTTGCTGCCCGCAGAGGTTCACCGAATCCTTTCGGAGGCCCATCCACGGCTTCACCGCCGTGGCCCCATTGAAGCCAAACTGCTCCGCTGAGTCCCTCTGAAGCCCTACGAATCCCATCCACGGCTTCACCGCCGTGGCCCCATTGAAGCCTGATCGGCCTCCTGATGCTCGCGGTGAGTGTGCCCATCCACGGCTTCACCGCCGTGGCCCCATTGAAGCCTGCGTTACGTGAGCCGGACCAAACCGTGATCACTCGGCCCCATCCACGGCTTCACCGCCGTGGCCCCATTGAAGCTGAGGATCTTCCCTTGCGGCGTTTCCCCTATGACGTCCCATCCACGGCTTCACCGCCGTGGCCCCATTGAAGCGAATATCGGTCGAAAGTCAATCGCGTCCAAGCTGCGGTCGACCATCCACGGCTTCACCGCCGTGGCCCCATTGAAGCGGAGAGGATCGCGAGCTGGCTCTCCATCGTCCGCCGCCCATCCACGGCTTCACCGCCGTGGCCCCATTGAAGCCGCTTTCCCGCTGCGGCCGTCTATGGGTGGGGCGGAACCCCATCCACGGCTTCACCGCCGTGGCCCCATTGAAGCCGGCAGCCGCATGCCGCAACCGAGACTAGGGAGCCGTCTTCGACCCATCCACGGCTTCACCGCCGTGGCCCCATTGAAGCGGCACCAGCCCACGGCCGCGGCCTTGTCCCTCATCTTCCATCCACGGCTTCACCGCCGTGGCCCCATTGAAGCCGCTTTTCCAGAATATCGTCTGTCATACTGTCGCGGTCCATCCACGGCTTCACCGCCGTGGCCCCATTGAAGCGGACCCAAGCGAAAAGGGCCCTCCCGGTTTGGGGACCCCATCCACGGCTTCACCGCCGTGGCCCCATTGAAGCGAAATCCGCGTCGGCGAGACCCATCAATTCTCGGCTACCATCCACGGCTTCACCGCCGTGGCCCCATTGAAGCGCATCTATTTGGACGCTAGCGACAAGCGGCTTTGCCGACCATCCACGGCTTCACCGCCGTGGCCCCATTGAAGCGGCACCCACAAGGAGCAACGGTGATTAGCGTTCCGTTCCATCCACGGCTTCACCGCCGTGGCCCCATTGAAGCTCGTGTATAGAAAGAACGTTCACCTACTTGCACAGGTCCCCATCCACGGCTTCACCGCCGTGGCCCCATTGAAGCGATCGGATTTTGAGGCGAAGGCGAGTCATTCTCTTGTGCCATCCACGGCTTCACCGCCGTGGCCCCATTGAAGCGGATGTCGTCGAGCTCTCGGATCTCCTGAATCACCTCCCATCCACGGCTTCACCGCCGTGGCCCCATTGAAGCTACCTCGGTGACGTCACGGTCTGCTTGCACGTCGAGGCCATCCACGGCTTCACCGCCGTGGCCCCATTGAAGCTCGATCTCGGCGGGAGTCGCGTTGTAGGGAAGATCGACCCATCCACGGCTTCACCGCCGTGGCCCCATTGAAGCCTTGGACAAGGGAGTAGAGCCGGCGCCTCGTGTTGCCCCATCCACGGCTTCACCGCCGTGGCCCCATTGAAGCCAGCCCTCAAATATGGTGTTCCATAATATTGCGTTTGCCATCCACGGCTTCACCGCCGTGGCCCCATTGAAGCACGATACCTCATCCACCAATTTTCCGGGCCGAGCACCCATCCACGGCTTCACCGCCGTGGCCCCATTGAAGCAACGACCGTGGGATGTTGCACTGAGCCAAGGAAAGATTCCATCCACGGCTTCACCGCCGTGGCCCCATTGAAGCGACCGCACCGGTGTCGGCGTTGGTTGCTTGGACGGTCCATCCACGGCTTCACCGCCGTGGCCCCATTGAAGCGTGGAATGGGGATCGGAAGTGACAGAAGGATGGGCTGCCATCCACGGCTTCACCGCCGTGGCCCCATTGAAGCGCGGTTGCTGCTGTGGTGAACGTCCCTGCGACGACATCCCATCCACGGCTTCACCGCCGTGGCCCCATTGAAGCACAACCACCTTGTCAACCGGTTGCGGCAACCGGTTGCCCATCCACGGCTTCACCGCCGTGGCCCCATTGAAGCTACGAGGGCGGCGTAATCTGCGAGCGTGGGGCGTGGTGCCCCATCCACGGCTTCACCGCCGTGGCCCCATTGAAGCGAGGAGAGTGCTTGTGGAACCTTTTTGCTTGGATGGCTGCCATCCACGGCTTCACCGCCGTGGCCCCATTGAAGCTGACAAGACTTCGGCCGTGGCCTGATGGCCAACCGCCGACCATCCACGGCTTCACCGCCGTGGCCCCATTGAAGCAACTGATTCGTTGCGAGCCAGTTCTGTGCGTTGGCTATGTCCCATCCACGGCTTCACCGCCGTGGCCCCATTGAAGCAGGAGACAAAGCATGAGAATAAGTTGGGAATATGCGTCGCCATCCACGGCTTCACCGCCGTGGCCCCATTGAAGCCAGGATCGAACGCCTCTTGCCAGCTTTCGCTTCGGATATTGAACCATCCACGGCTTCACCGCCGTGGCCCCATTGAAGCCCACATCATGCGACGGCGGATTTCCCGAACGGTCGCACCGACCCATCCACGGCTTCACCGCCGTGGCCCCATTGAAGCACGTGTTCTGGTTCGCTGCCGGGATCGATCGACCCACCATCCACGGCTTCACCGCCGTGGCCCCATTGAAGCGATTGGTTGGGTCCATTCGATCGATACCAAGAGTTCCATCCACGGCTTCACCGCCGTGGCCCCATTGAAGCGCCCAAACATGAATCTGCTTGTCGGGATATTGGGCTTTCAGCCCCCATCCACGGCTTCACCGCCGTGGCCCCATTGAAGCCAAATGTGTCCATTGACTTGGCAACAGCTTGGAACACACCATCCACGGCTTCACCGCCGTGGCCCCATTGAAGCCTGGGCAACTCACGCACGGCACTTGCTCGCCGGTAGGTGGCCCACCATCCACGGCTTCACCGCCGTGGCCCCATTGAAGCGTCGAAGACGACATCTCGCCTGTAATACTCACTTCCCCATCCACGGCTTCACCGCCGTGGCCCCATTGAAGCGCTGATCCGTCTGGGGCCGATGAGCGGCTTACGCTCAAGAGGCCCATCCACGGCTTCACCGCCGTGGCCCCATTGAAGCTCCGCAGTCGTGAAGACTACTCCATGAAAGAAGTCTCCCGTCCATCCACGGCTTCACCGCCGTGGCCCCATTGAAGCTCGGTCACCGATTCGCTGCCCACGGTCTACTTCAACTCCCATCCACGGCTTCACCGCCGTGGCCCCATTGAAGCGTGGTCTGGACCGGCGAGGGCTTGGGTCTTCTGATCCCATCCACGGCTTCACCGCCGTGGCCCCATTGAAGCACGATCGTCCCAATAATGTCGTCCGCTTCGAATCCATCACCCATCCACGGCTTCACCGCCGTGGCCCCATTGAAGCACGTCCTAGTTGGGTCCGACCCCGAGAAAAGAAAGGTCCCATCCACGGCTTCACCGCCGTGGCCCCATTGAAGCAAAGCTTAGAGTCAGGCTTGCGGAGAAACTCAGGGCCCCATCCACGGCTTCACCGCCGTGGCCCCATTGAAGCCAGATAGTCCACGACGAATTTTGCGACGGCTCCAAGCAACCATCCACGGCTTCACCGCCGTGGCCCCATTGAAGCGCGGTAGCCGGACGGCACGTATTTTCCCTCAGCGAGAGCCCATCCACGGCTTCACCGCCGTGGCCCCATTGAAGCGGCCCCAGGAATAGAAATCCATTCCATTCCGTCTCTGGCCCCATCCACGGCTTCACCGCCGTGGCCCCATTGAAGCTTCTCGGCACTTGTCTTCGGTCGGCACGCCGTTGTGCCCATCCACGGCTTCACCGCCTGAAGCGAGACATTTTTGGCGATCTGCCCTGTAAAGACTAAAGCCATCCACGGCTTCACCGCCGTGGCCCCATTGAAGCGCGTCCATAGAGCGCCACCTGGTAATGTTCTGGTCCTTCCCATCCACGGCTTCACCGCCGTGGCCCCATTGAAGCGTGCTGTCGGCCGCTGACGCAGGCGACCTGTCGGCCCAGGCCCATCCACGGCTTCACCGCCGTGGCCCCATTGAAGCTAATCTGGCGAATCTGTATCCGCCTGCGTATCCGCCCCCCCATCCACGGCTTCACCGCCGTGGCCCCATTGAAGCGGCAAAAGCCTGAACGACCTCATCGACGGACGGGCCTTCAGCGACCCATCCACGGCTTCACCGCCGTGGCCCCATTGAAGCAGGCCGGAGGTCCTTTCTTTGGATTCGAGGTACTCCCTCCCATCCACGGCTTCACCGCCGTGGCCCCATTGAAGCGTGGGATAGCTGGCGGAATCCACGAGGAGTTCCATACTCCCCATCCACGGCTTCACCGCCGTGGCCCCATTGAAGCACGTCATCGTTGATACCACCACGAGCAAGCTGTCTGCCCATCCACGGCTTCACCGCCGTGGCCCCATTGAAGCCAGATCACGCATAACGGGACCGGAGAGATTCTTCGGCCCATCCACGGCTTCACCGCCGTGGCCCCATTGAAGCCGGGTTTGATAGACGTCCTCGGTGGAGGCTTTGCCGGCCCATCCACGGCTTCACCGCCGTGGCCCCATTGAAGCGCAAACCTCAGAATCAGCATCCTGCTCTCCCGTCCTGCCATCCACGGCTTCACCGCCGTGGCCCCATTGGAAACGTGACGTCGGCCCGGATTCCGGTGTTGAGGATCGGCTTGACCTATCTGTGAAAACAATGTTGTGGCATAGTAATTCCAGGACTGATGGCGAAATAAGAATCGCGACCTCAGATGTCCTGAAGCCGCGATCCGGGTGGGGTCAGTCGGTCGATTGATATGGATATTGACTCGTCGTGAGAAGTGAGCAAGCTCTGTTGAGGAGTTTGCGTGGGACGATCGAGGGATCGTCAACGGGCGTTGGGGCGGTCTTCGTCATCCTCGGCGTCGGGTCCGAAGCGCTGTGGGTCGGCCATCTCGGCGAGCGACCGATCCCAGGCCAGGAGCCGGATGGCGGTCTCGTGCCCCAACGCGCGGGACTGCGAGGCGTAGCCGTTCCCTTCGCCGCCAGCCATCGCCTGGGCGTTGGCCCAGGCCAGGCCATCGAGGTCGCTCATGGAGCCGCCGCCGAAGTAGTCGAGGTCCTCGTTGCTGTCCAGGATCCCGTTGGAGTTCTGGTGCCACTGAGGCTGGCCGCTGGACTGGAGTCCGAACACGAATGTGCCCTCCAGTTCTTCGACGGCACCCGCTTCATAGACCAGTCCTCCGCCCCCGCTGGAGATGTCTTCGCCGGGGATGGAGATGGCCAGGTCGTCGATCCCGTCGCCGTCGAAGTCGCCCGAGGCCAACGCCCAGCCGAAGGCGTCGTCGTCCTCGGACTGGTCGAGCGTCAGCTCCTGGTACCAGTAGTCGTCGTTGTTGCCGTGCAGGCCGACGGTGCCCAGCACGGAGTAGAGGACCTGGACGACCCCGGCGTCCTCGGCGATGTTGCCGACGTCCTCGCCCGGAACGCCGATGGCCAGGTCGTCGCCGGCGAACCCGTTGAAGTTGCCGACCGTCAACGAGGCGCCGAAGTAGTCGCCGGGCTCGGCCACCCCCAGGATACCGGGACCGCCTTGGTACCAGATCTGATCGTTGCTGAAGGAGAGGCCGCCGCTCAGCCCGTAGATCACGTTGACGGCGCCGGCCTCGGCGATGTTGCCGACGTCCTCGCCCGGAACGCCGATGGCCAGGTCGTCGTAACCGTCGCTGTCGAAGTCGCCCGAGGCCAGGGCGAACCCGAAGGCATCACCGGCCTCGACGATCCCTTCGATGCCGAAGCTGCCCTGGTTCCAGAGCTGGTCGCCGAGAGTGCTCAGGCCGGCCATGGGATGGCCGTACAGCACGTTGACCGAGCCGGCCTCGTCCTGGCCGCTGACCTGATCGCCGGGCACGCCGATGGCCAGGTCGTCGTAGCCGTCGCCGTCGAAGTCGCCGGCGCTCAGGGCCGAGCCGAAGTGATCGTCCTGCTGAGCGAACCCCAGGACGCCCGGCGTGTCCTGGCTCAGGATCTGGTGGTCGGAGGACAGCAGGCCAAACACGCCCCCGAACAGGATCGAGGTCGTCCCGGCCCGAGCGACCCCCGGCCGATCCTCCTTCGGTGCCCCCACGGCCAGGTCGTCGAAGCCGTCGCCGTTGAAGTCGCCAGCCGCCAACGCCGATCCGAAGAACGCGCCCAGATCCGGATCATTGCTGTCGCCAAAGCTTGCTTGAGTGAACCACTTATCCCCGAAGCCGGTCAGTCCCGTGCTCGATCCGGGGAGGATCGCGACCCCGCCGGCGCTCCCGAGACCATTGACGTCCTCGCCGGGCACCCCGATGGCCAGGTCGTCGTAGCCGTCGTTGTTGAAGTCGCCGACCGCCAACGCCTTGCCGAACATGTCCTGGCTCTCGGCGGAGTCCTTGACACTGACGCTGTCCTGCGTCCAGAACTGGTCGCCGATGGAGGTGAGCCCGAACCCAGCGCCATAGATCACGCTGACGGCCCCGGCGTTGTTGCTCCCGCCAACGTTCTCAAAGGGCACGCCGATGGCTAAGTCCTCGAAGCCGTCGCCGTCGAAGTCGCCCGAGACCATCGTGGTCGACAGCACGACGCGGGGCTCGAGCGGTTCCGAGCCCAGGGGGAATCGTCGCGCAACGGTCGACGTCCGGCGATCGGTGGCCTTGATGTGATTCCAACGATTGCCGAACCGCTTCTTGGTAAACATCACACGTTTCCTTCTTTGAATTCCAATCGACTTCCGACCCGCTCGGGTTCCCAGGGGATATCCCTCCAGGACACGTTGGAGAGGAGCTCGGTCGGGTCACTCCTCGTTCCGCTGGGGAGATCGCATTGAGGGACCCGAACCCCCGCGCGCTTTTTTTTCGATTCGCTCGCGAGAGGCCGACGTCGACGACTTTCGACGACCGGTCCCGGTGTCGGCCGGCTCAATCGATCTGAGGAAGAACAGAAATCGGAAGGAACGTCTTTTGTCTTGCGGTGCTGATCGCTTCGTTTGCGCCAATGACTCCGTCTGCCGCCGAGGCGGCTCGACAGGAGAAGACGCCGAACATCTTGATCATCTGGGGCGACGATATCGGTTGGTACAACCCGAGCGCCTATCACCGGGGGATCATGGGGTATCGGACGTCCAACATCGACCGGCTCACCCGCGAGGGGATGCTCTTCACCGACGCCTATGGACAGCAGAGTTGCACCGCAGGCCGGGCCGCGCTACTGACCGGCCAGAGCCCTGGACTACGCCCACTGGCGGGTCGAACGGATGTTCGTCGCCGTCCCGGCCCAGGCTTACGTCGCGCAGTTCCTCGAAACCTTCGGCGAGTTCCCGCCCCGCCAACGACCCTCAAGCTTCAACCTCGACGAGGTGATGGCCAAGCTGAAGGAAAACCCCTCAGGTAGCCCGTGAGGTTCGGCTCGAACGAAGATCCCCATCACCGTGTCTCGGTTTTCGTATGAGAGACCGAGACATAATCAATTTAAATGTATGTTTCGCAGGTCCCGATCGTTTGCGTGCTCCCCGATGAGTTCCCGAGAAAGCCGGGGGTCGTCCTGATACTAACGGAGGTCCGTTTCCTCCTTGGTCGCATAGACGCATTGCCAGCGCAGTCGGCGATCTGTCCAGTCCATGACGATTCCTCAAGCGACGTCTTCGAAGGATCTCAAGAGGTCTTTACTGGACGGGTCGCTCTGGGATCGGCAACGCTTTCGTATCAACGATCGTTGGCGCGGACCTCAAAGGAGACCTCGTCGATGCCGTTCCAGAGGTAGCCGAAGGGGTTCCAATCGGTCCGCTCGGGCTGGGTCTGGCCGTTGGAGTCGTTGGCGCGGACGCGGAGGGTGTGTGTGCCGAGGCCGGGCTCGAGCCGGACCCGCCAGCGTCTCCAGCCGTAACGGGTCTCGGGGCCGAACAGCTCGGCGTCTTGCCAAGCGTCGTCGGCATCAAGGGCGACCTCGACCCGCTCGACCCGGCCGGTGCCCGACAACGCGATCCCGCGGACCTCGATCGGGCCGGCCGGATAGATCGCGCCGGCGGTCGGCAAGGCGATCAGGGACTTCAACGGCAGGCTCGTCACCACGGCCATCGTCGACGGGTCGACCTCCGCGCCCGGCTCGACCGGTTCGGTCGGCACGCGGTAACGGACGTCCATGTAGTAACCGCCCTGTGGCCGGTCCGAGACGACCAGGCGGCGAAGCCACTTGATCCAGTGGTTGCCGGCCCAGCCGGGCACGACCATCCGGATCGGCCCGCCGTGGACGCGAGGCAACGGCTCACCGTTCATCGTGTCGGCGATCAGGGTGTCCGGATCGATGGCCCGGTCCAGCGGCAGGCTCCGGTCGAACGGATTGGCCTCAGGTGTCGTCGGCTCGTCCCCGCCGAACATCTGGATATGAGCGGCGCTTTGGTTGAGGCCAGCGCGCTCGAGGATGTCAATCAACCGGACGCCGCCCCACTCGGCGTTGCCGATCGCCCCCCGCGACCAGGAGACCCCGCCGACGCGCGGTTCGTAGTAGGCCCGCCCGTTGCCCGAGCATTGCAGGACCGCCGTCCGACGAGTTCGGGGCATTGTGGCCAGATCGTCCAGGCTCAACGTCAACGGGCGCTCGACCAAGCCCTCAACCCGCAGGGTCCACCCGGCTACATCGCGCGGCGGCGGGTAGTGGGAGCGGATGAAGAACTGGTCGATCGGCGTGATCGCACAGTCCAGCGCCGAGGGCCGCGCCTCGGCGTTGAGCGGGTCCTTCTGGAGGATCACCGGCCCGGTCTCCAAGCCGTCGCCGGGCTCGGACTCGCTAATGGCGGTCGATTCCTGGACGGCCGCGCCGAGGGGCGTCCGGGCCGATCCGGCCACCGCGCCCAACGCGGCAGCGGTCCCGGCGGCGCGTCGGAGGGCGCCGCGACGGGTCAGGCCCGTCGTGAGGTGCGTCGAGGATTCGGTTTCGGGGGCGGCGACCGGTTCACGATCCGAACTGGACATGGCTGGGCCTCGAGCAAGCAAGAACTGAGGACGGTTGACATGAGGATTGTCGGCGCTCCGCCAAGGAGAGCGTTGGGGGACTTCCGGGGACTGGGGTGATCGAGGTCGTCGTCTGGTCTATCAGGGATGATATCGCGGATGCCCAGATTGCCCAGACTTCGACGTCCCGGAGGCGTTGGGGTTGCCGTGAGTCCCCCGCTTTCCCGTTCGATCTGAGCAGTTGTCCGGGCATCGAACAAGGGGGCATCCTCGGACGTCTGTTTCGGGATGACATCTCCGAAGGCGGCCGGCGCGGGGCGGGTCGCGGGCGGTTCGAGTCGGATCGACAACCGGCGCGGGCGATGTCGAGGAGCGGTAGCGGATCGGTCGAGCGCCGAGGGGCGTGAGGAGGAGGGCAGCGATGCGCGGGATGGTCCGAGCATGGGAGCCGAAGATGGGGGCGGTATTGTTGGGGG
>CAZSSM010000082.1:0-28634 GCA_964609385.1 uncultured Planctomycetia bacterium | reverse complement strand
CACCCGCCGCGGGTGGCTTTGTTGGGGGCGGTGTGTTTGGAGTCCGGCGGTTTGGGGGCCGACAACGAGGTGACCGCGCTGAAGGCGGCCGGCGTGAGCGCCTGGGCGTTGCTTTGGCCAGCGGTCCTGCTGGGCCTGGTCATCGGGTCGGGCCTCTTCGTGCTCGGTCGCGATTTTATCCCCCGTTGCAATAATCAATTCAAGCGCGCTTTGTATAGCGACATTGAGGATATGTTTTATCTCTGGCTCAAAAAAGAGCACCAGTTCATCAACCCGAAATTCCCCGTCCAGATCTTCGTTTGGGACGTCGAGGATAAGATCCTGATCAACCCGACGATCGAGCACCGGGTTGCCGGCCAGGACGGGCTCCAGTCGTACGACTCGACGGTGGCGGCGGAGCGTGCGGAGGTCGAGTTCGACTTGGATGCGGGCCTGGTCCGGATCTATCTGACCAACGCCAACGCGATGCCGAATTCCTCGTCACGGATCGAGCTGGACATCCAAGGGCGTGACGTTCTCGAGTTCGACTTGCCCGAGACCCTCTTGCAGTTTCAGCCCAACAAACAGGTTCAGGAATACACGGCCGTTGAGATCGAGCAGAAGCAGGCCGAGCTTCTCGACAAGATCCGGGACGAACGGCAGATCCAGGCGGTCCAGGCTGCCTTCCGGATGGCCACCGGTCGGTTGACCGAGATCCGTTGGAACGAGATCGATTCGGCGTTCAACGATTACGAGTACTGGGAGCACGAGTTCGCCAAGCTGGAGACCGAGAAGCACCAGCGGGTCGCCCTGGCAGCCGGCGTGGTCGGATTCGTCTTGCTCGGAGCGCCCGTGGCGATCCGAGGCGCCAAGCGCGACTTCCTCTCATCGTTCATGTTCTGCTTCCTGCCGATCATCGTCGGCTACTACCCGTCGGTCCTGCTGGCCATCAATGTCGGCAAGGAGGGGATCATCAGCCCGATGTACGCCATGTGGGCGGGTAATCTCGGACTGCTCGTGGCTGCCGGGTTCGTCCTGCCGCCGGTGATCCGTCATTGACCTCGGGCGGGTGGGTGATCGCTGGGCACGTCGTCGCGGGGATCTCCCCGGAGTCCGACACCGATGATCCGCTCCGGCCCATGCTCGGCCGTCCAGTCGTCCATTCGATCGCACGTGCGGCCTCGGCAAGGAGGGATAAGGTCCATGGTCTCCCGGATCCTCGACCGTCAGCGCTACGGCGACTTTCTTAAGGCCTATCTGATTTGCTTCGTCTCGTTGGTCGGCCTCTACATCGTCATCGACGCCTTCACCAACTTCGACGAGTTCACCAAAGTCGTCGAGACGACCCCCGAGCTATTTGCCTACATGGGGCGGTTCTACCTGATTCGGATGTCGGCCTTCTACGATCAGCTCTGCGGCGTGATCACGATCATGGCCGCCGCCTTCACCATCACCTGGATGCAACGCAATAACGAGTTGATCGCGATGCTCTCGGCCGGCCTCAGCGCGCATCGGGTGGTCCGTCCGGTGATCGTCTCGGCGACCCTGGTCAGCCTGCTATCGATCGCCAATCAGGAGCTGATCATGCCGCGATTCAGCAAGGAATTGCTCCGCTCGGCCGCCGACGATGGGTCGATCCGGCAAAAGGTTTACTCCCGATTCGACCGCAATCAGATTCTGATCTACGGCGACTCGGGGGTCCGTCAGACGCAGACGGTTCGCCGGTTCGCGGTCAAGATTCCCGAATCGCTCCACGGCACGATGCAGTCGGTCGATGCCGAGGAGGCGCGTTACATTCCCGATGAGGTCGAAGGGGTCCCATATCGCGGAGGTTGGCTGCTCCGAGGCGCGCGGATGTCACCCAACGAGGACGATGCCAACGAGCCCGATCTGTTCGTGTTGACCCCTGAGGAAGTCGCGGCCTATTCGCCGCCGATCGCCAATCCCGAAGTCCTCGCCAAGGAGGGGCCTTACAACCTCTTTCTCAAGACCAACGTGAGTTTCGCGTCGATCTCCCAGAGTCGACGTTGGTATCAGTTCGCCTCGACGCCCCATCTGATCGAAGCCTTGCACGACCCCTCGAACGGTCCGGAGCGGGCCAATATCAGCGTCTTCCTTCATGGTCGTCTGTTGCGGCCGGTGCTCAACATTACGCTGCTGATGCTGAGCCTGCCGTTCATTCTCGGCGGCTTGGGGCGCAACATGTTCCTGAATTTGGGGATCGCGCTGGCCACCTCCGCGGTCTTCTATGCCGTCGGGTTCTTCGCCCAATTCTTGGGGACCAGTGAGGTGATCGACCCTGAACTTTCGGCCTGGTTGCCCTTTATAGTGTTCGGGACACTGGCGACCGCCAACTGGGGCGGGATCCGCACGTGATTCCATTCCGTGCGAACGGACAGTGTCCCGAACCAATCTCAGAGCAATATCGCTCAGGCGTTATCCTTGAGATCGTAGGCAAGGACTTCGATGACACATCCATGAAAAAGTCGGTGCCGGAAATGACGATAATCCCGGCTCAGCCCGTTGGCACGAGCGTCCTCGAAGGGGTTCGGTCCGATCTGCTCATCTTGGCAGAGTCACCGACCAGCTCCTCACGCTGGATCGCTACCTCGGGGGGCGCATCAATACCGATCCGCACCTGATTGCGATCCACCTTGACGATCGTCAGAACGATCTCCGGATCGCTCCCGATCACCACGCGTTCGTTCATCTTGCGACTGAGCACCAGCATGTTTCCCTCCAGGATCAGGGTGCTTTCCACAGACATGCCGCATGACTGACTGGCCCGATCCAACAGGCCTAGGCTCGATGAGAACCGATGCGACGGAGCTCAGTATGGGAATGTCATGCGGTTGTGACAAGAAGCCTTCTCAGTTTTTCTAATTTTTCCTGAACTGGGAGCATCGCTTGACATCGAAACGCGCCATCGTGGCGGCTTGCGTGCGTGGATCGTTCGCTTGTTTCGAGAACAGGACACCGAAGTGTCGTTGGGACTGCCAGGTTCCCGACAGGACTTCCGTCTGAACTAGTCGGTTTTGGCGGGTCCAGCTAGGATGCCCGAACTGGCCGATCTATGCCGACCATCGGGTCGGATGCAGGTTGGGTCGGCGTTGAGGTGGAGATGAGGATGTCCGAACACACCTGGCGAGTGGGTCTCGGTGACGACACCCACCGGCTCGTTGAAGGGCGACCGCTCTGGCTGGGTGGAGTCGAGATCCCGCATGATCGTGGCCTGGACGGGCATTCCGACGCCGATGTGGTCTCACATGCGGTGGCCGATGCGTTGTTGGGCGCGGCGGGTCTGGGGGACATCGGTGAGCACTTTCCGGATACCGACCCGGCCTGGAAGGGGATTGCCGGGCTCGACCTGTTGGGTCGAGTCGTGGGGACCGTCCAAGCGGTCGGCTGGTCGGTCGTCAATTGCGATCTGATCATCCACGCCCAGCGCCCAAAGTTGAGCCCTTACAAGGCGACGATCCGCTCGAACCTGGCTGACGCACTCGGTGTCCCGATCACGGCAATCAACATCAAGGCCAAGACGGGCGAGCGAGTGGGCCCGGTCGGTCGAATGGAGGCGATGGCGGCCCAGGCGGTCGTCCTTCTTCAACGGACGACCGCCTCAGAGGTGTCCTCAAACTGATCGCTCGCAGCGACTCGCTCGAATCCGTTCTCCAACCATCAGCAAAGTCGACATTCGTTATCGGCCTCTGATGCCTGAAAAGAAAAATCAATTTGATTCAATCGGTGTGGTGATAATTGATGCGATCCTCTGAAAGGGCGGGAAGAGACGGCCCATGACACTCCGATTCACCAACTCGTTGACCCAGACCAAAGAGCCGTTCGTCCCGAGGCACGAGGGCCGGATCGGCATGTATGTGTGCGGACCGACGGTCTACTCCGAATCGCACATCGGCCACATGGTCGGCCCGGTCATCTTCGACACGCTCAAGCGGTTCTTGGAGTTCCGAGGCTTTGAGGTCACCTGGGTCGTCAACATCACTGACGTCGACGACAAGCTGATCGCTCAGGCGGCGAAGGAGGGTTCCAGCGTCGCTGAGGTCGCTGCACGCGTGACCGACGACTATCTGGCCTGTCTCCACGCGTTAGGTGTCGACGGGATCGACCATATGCCCCGTGCCACCGAGTACATTCCCGCGATGATCACGATGATCCAAGGGTTGATCGATTCCGGACATGCCTATGCGTCCCAGGGAGACGTCTACTTCGACGTGAACGCCGCGCCGGACTACGGCAAGCTGAGCCACCGTAAGCGCGACGACTTAATGGCCGGCGCCCGGATCGAGGTCGGCGAACGCAAGAAGCACCCAGGCGATTTCGCTCTCTGGAAAGGCTCTAAGCCCGGCGAGCCAGCCTGGGCGAGCCCTTGGGGACCGGGCCGACCCGGGTGGCACATCGAGTGCTCGGCCATGTGCCGAGAGCTGCTCGGTGAAGAGTTCGACATCCACGGCGGTGGCAACGATCTCATCTTCCCGCATCACGAGAACGAATTGGCCCAGAGCGAAGCGGCCACCGGCAAGTCGTTCGCCAAATACTGGCTGCACAACGGCCTGCTGACGAAGGACGGTCGCAAGATCTCCAAAAGCGATCCCGAGACCGTCATCCTGATGCGCGACCTGCTCCAGAAGCACGACCCGGACACGATCCGGGCCCTGTTGCTCTCGAGCCACTATCGACGTCCGATCGATTACAGCAACGATCGACTCGACGAGATCGCCCGTTCGCTCAAGGCCTTCCACAACTATTTCAAGCGGTTCAAACGGATCGCCGGTCTGTCGTTCTTCGAACTCGAAACGGCCGACCACGACCTCAGTGAACCGGGTCGATCGGGTCTTTCCAAGTTCCTCGACCAGATTTCGGCCCATCGGGCCGGGTTCCTCGACGCCCTCGAGGATGACTTCAATACCGGTGGTGCACTGGGCGAGTTCTTCGAACTGCTCCGTCTGCTTAATCGTCAGATCGATACGAACGACCTGGAGTCGACGCCTCAAGCCGAAGGCGTCGAGGAGCTGATCACCGCCACCCGCGTGCTCCGTGAACTCTCCTCTCTCTTCGGTCTGTTCCGGGATCCTCCCGAGGAGAAGGCGGGTGGCGAAGGTGATGCCGGTCTGACGGCCCCCTTGGTCGAACTGCTTATTGAGGTCCGCGCCGCGCTCCGAAAGAAGAAGGAGTTCGCCTTGGCCGATCAGATCCGCGACCGGCTCAAGCAGACCGGAATCGTCCTGGAGGATCGACCCGACTCGACGCTCTGGTCGATCGAGGGCTGAGCAAGTCCAAGAGTCGATCAACGCACGGTTTCGGACGCGATCGTGATCGAAGACGCGGGAGTCGGGCACGGATGGCAGCACGATCAATGGCCGGTTCGTCAGCGTTGCCGAACGCCTCGACGCCTCCAGAGACGACTCGCATCGTCGAGACGAACCCACATCGGGTTCTGGGGATCGACCCCGGGCTCAACGTTTGCGGATACGCGGTCTTGGAGCCGGCCCGTCGAGGATCGAGGGTCATCGAGGCTGGGGTGATCCGGCCCGGACGCGCTGCGGATCGCTCCTTAACCCAACGACTGGTTGTGCTTTACGAGGGGATCCGCGAACTGCTCACGATGTTCCGTCCCGCCGCGTTGGCCTTGGAACAGGTCCACGCCCATCCCCAACATCCGGCCACGTCGATTCAGATGGCCCATGGGCGTGGGGTGATCCTGCTGGCGGCTGGTCAACAGGACGTGGCGGTCACCGGCTATGCGGCGGCCCGGATCAAGAAGACGCTGACCGGCAGCGGACGTGCACCCAAAGAGCAAATGCAGCATGCGGTCCAACTCGATCTGGGGCTGGAACGGTTGCCCGAGCCGCACGACGTAGCCGACGCCTGCGCCGTGGCCCTCTGCCACCTCCATCAAGCCGGGTGGGTCGGCCCGATCGGTCGTGCTTGACCACGATCGCGTCGTGTCCCTACAGTGACCACGGATGAACTCGTCGACCATAACCGCACACCTTCCAACCACGCACTGCCGAGGCGAGGTGTCGGGACCAGCCCCTCGGTCCAGCCCGCCGGCGCGGAGATCCCCCTCCACGATGAGCACTTCCGAGACGATGACCGTGCTGGTCAACGGGGAACCGAAGCAGGTGCCCTTGGGCTGCACCCTGGAGCGGCTCGTCGAACACCTCGGGCTCCGATCGACCCACGTGGCCACCGAGGTCAATCGGCAACTGGTCCCCTTGGCACAACGCCAGGAGCATCCGCTCCACAATGACGATGCCGTCGAGGTCGTCCACTTCGTCGGGGGTGGGGCTCCGCGATCCAATCCGTGCACGCCCGAGTCCTACCGGATCCCAAGGCTCCGGATCGGTAAACACAGGCTGCAAAGCCGCTTGATGGTCGGTACGGGCAAATATGCCAGCTTCGATCAGATGCGCGACTGCCTGGCTGCCAGCGGGGCTGAGGTCGTCACCGTCGCGGTCCGTCGCGAGCGGCTGATCGACTCCGAGGGGCGGAACCTCCTGGATTACATCGATCTGGAACGGTTCACGATCCTGCCCAACACGGCTGGTTGCTTCGATGCTGAGCAAGCCTTACGGACGGCCAACCTCGGTCGCGAGCTGCTGTCCAACCTGGAGAACCCCGGCGCCGACTGGGTCAAGCTGGAGGTCCTCTCCGACCCGAAGACCCTGCTGCCCGATCCGTTGGCCACCCTAGAGGCCTGTCAGGTGCTGGTCGATCAGGGGTTCACAGTGCTCTGCTACACCAGTGACGACCCGGTCATGGCCCGTCGGCTTAAGGTCGCCGGCGCAGCCTGCGTCATGCCTGCCGGCAGTCCGATCGGCAGCGGCCAGGGCGTACTCAACCCCAACAACATCCGGATCATCCTCGAGGATCTCAAAGGAGACGACTCGGAGTATCCGGTCGTCATCGACGCTGGGGTTGGCACGGCCAGCGATGTGACGATCGCCATGGAGCTGGGATGCGACGGCGTCTTGTTGAATACGGGGATCGCCTCGGCCGACGATCCCTTAGCCATGGCCCACGCGATGCGACTGGCCCTCGATGCAGGATATCTGGCGGCTCGATCTGGCCGGATCCCCCGGAAGCTTTACGCCCAGGCCTCAAGCCCCGATCAGGGCTTGATCGGCGGCATTGGACCGGTCGATCAAAACTCGCATCCGGATCGATTCTGAACCGAGCCCCGGCCCCGGCTGCCTCGAGGACCGGGCGTTCATGGACGATCTCGATGGCTCGGTATCGGCCAACCTCGCGACGACCCTTCGACGGTCCGGACTCGACCAGCGGGAGGCGATAGAGGCTGATGGATCACGCCAAGGAGGTCGTCGAGGCTCTGGGGCCGGGTGGGCCGATCGCCCGACGGCTGCCTGGTTATGAGCCGAGGGCCCCGCAGATCGCCATGGCCCGCGGGGTGGCCGAGGCCATCGCCGATGGCGAGCACCTTCTTGTCGAGGCCGGCACCGGCGTCGGCAAGAGCTTCGGCTATCTCGTCCCGGCGATCCTGCAGGCCGTCGCGGAAGGGTCCAAGGTCGTCGTTTCGACCCAGACCATCAGCCTCCAAGAACAGCTTTTGGAGAAGGATCTGCCGTTCCTGCGATCGGTCTTGCCCGTCGAGTTCAGCGCGGTCTTGGTCAAAGGACGCAGCAACTACATCAGCCTCCGGCGGCTTGACGCGGCTGGTCGACGCGCTCAGGCGACCTTCCAGGATCCCGATGACTTCGACCAACTAGCGAGGCTGAGGCGCTGGGCCGGAGAAACCACCGACGGGAGCTTGGCCGACCTCGGATTTCGTCCTCGAGGAGCGGTCTGGGACGCGGTGGCCAGCGAGAATGGCAACTGCCTCGGTCGGAGCTGCCCGAGCTATCAGGACTGTCACTACTTTCGTGCCCGTCGACGGGTCCGGGCAGCCAACCTCCTCGTGGTCAACCACGCCCTGTACATGTCCGACTTGGCGATCCGACGGAGCGGTGCCCCCGGCATCTTGCCCGACCATGAGGTCGTCGTCTTCGACGAAGCCCATGGCTTGGAAGCCGTGGCCAGCGATCACTTGGGGCTCCGGATCACCCAGGCCGGGCTCGATTACACGCTCAACCGGCTCGTCAACGAGCGGACCTCCAAGGGGTTATTGATCTTCCACGGGATGATCCCGATCGTGCCTTTAGTGGCTCGGGTCCGCGTCGCCGCCTCAACGCTGTTCGATGACTTGAGGCGTTGGACGGCGCGGGTCCGGACGCGCAACGGGAGGCTTCTTGAACCGCCCAGAGTTGACGAGACGGTCACCGAAGCCCTGGAGCGGCTTGCCAACGCGATTGCCGAGGCCGTTCTCGAGATCGATGAGGAGGAGCAGCGGATCGAACTGAACGCGCAGGTCGATCGTTGCCGGATGCTCGCCGGCAGCCTTCGTCGTTGGCTACATCAGGACGATCCGGATTCGGTCTATTGGTTGGAGACCGGTTCGGCCGACGGGGTCTCCGTCGCGCGTCGCGATGCCGTCGTGATGGCGAGTGCGCCGTTGGAGCCCGGGCCGATCCTTCGCGAGTTCCTCTTCGGTCGGGTTCCCAGTTGTATCCTCACTTCCGCGACGCTCAGCACCGGTTCACCGCCGTCCTTCGACTTCATCCAAGGCCGGCTTGGACTGACCCAGACCCAGACCCTCCAGCTCGGAAGCCCGTTCGATTTCGCGAATCAAGTCACCCTGCATATCCCGACCAACTTGCCCGATCCTTCGCGTGACTCCGAAGCGTTCGAGGAGGCCGCGTTGCGGGCGATCCCACATTACCTCGAGCTGTCTGACGGCCGGGCTTTCGTCTTGTTCACCTCGTATCGGTTGATGCAACGGGCTGAGCAAGTACTGACGCCTTGGTGTATCGAACGCGAGATCACGCTGCTCCGACAGGGCGATGGGCGATCCCGTTCCCGGTTGATCGCCCTCTTCCGGGACGATGTCCGCAGCGTCTTGCTGGGGGTGGACAGCTTCTGGCAGGGGGTCGATATCCCTGGCGAGGCATTGTCCAACGTCATTATCGTCCGCCTCCCCTTCAGCGTCCCCAATCGTCCGTTGCTGGAGGCGCGTCTGGAGCAGATCCGACAACGCGGAGGCAACCCGTTTCAGGAGTTCCAGATCCCCGAAGCGATCGTGAAGCTTAAGCAGGGATTCGGGCGCTTGATCCGCTCGGAGCGCGACACCGGCCATATCGTCTTGCTCGATCCGCGCGTTATCCGCAAGCCGTATGGCCGCCAATTCCTCGAGTCGCTGCCCCCGACCCAACGGAGGATCGGACCGCTCGATCGGGTGGATGCGATGGGTCGATCACGCTGATTGTTTCGAGGCATAACAATCGGAAGTCGAAATCTTGGGGTCAGGACTCTTGGGAAGATCCTTCGGCCTCGTCGGGAATCCCCAGCTCGCGCATCCGTCGGTAGAGTCGAGGGCGGGAGATCGCGAGCAGGTCGGCGGCTCGCGACTTGTTCCGTCGGGCGCGTCGCAAAGCGTCCTCGATCAATCGGCGTTCCAAGAGGGTCAACGCGTCATCCAGGCGGACCTCCGTTTCTTCGATGGCGGGCTGGACATAGGCGGCGCCCTGTTCGCCCAGGATCCGACCAGGGATCGCCTCAAGTCCGATCTCTGGACCGTTGGCGGCCCGATGAGCCGCATCGATGACCCGGAACAGTTCCCCGACGTTGCCGGGCCAGTCATAGGATCGGAGCGCGTTGATCGCCTCTTCCTGGAAACTGGTCCGTGGTGGGGTCGATGTCTCAGTCATCCCATTAAGCACGCCGATTCGATACTGCGCCAACAGTGGGACGTCCTCGAGACGATCACGAAGCGGAACCAACTCGATCTGGTGAGCAGTCAAGATGGCCCGGAGTTCGGGGATCCAGGATGCCTCGGGATCGTGATCGGGGTCGATTGATCGGGTCCAGGTGGCGACGAGAGGGGTCGAGACGCGGACCTCCGGATCTCGAAGCGCGTCGACCAGCCGCGCTTGGAGATCACGGGCCAGCGCGTGAACCTCATCGAGCACGATTGGGCCGACGTCCCAGCGGAAGGTCGTCTCGGACAACGGATCGCTCGGCCCGTTGAGGATCGTCGCGACCTCCTCGGGCGGGACAGCTTGGCAGTCGATCCGACGGACCGGCCGACCATCAGCAAGCCGAGCAGCCAACAAGGCCGCGACGTGTGTCTTCCCCGTCCCGGGTTCGCCGACGATCCCCAACGGGTGCGGGAACGCGGAGGCGGCACGAACTTGGTCCAGGAGTCGTTGATGGGCCAGCCCGGTCCCGACGAGTACCGGCTCGTGCGGTCCGTCTCGTCGTCGAGACTCGACCAGGACCCGTTCCAACGCTTCCTGCCAGCGTC
Source organism: uncultured Planctomycetia bacterium (assembly GCA_964609385.1). GTDB lineage: Bacteria > Planctomycetota > Planctomycetia > Isosphaerales > Isosphaeraceae > CAZSSM01. The sequence goes on along the minus strand of CAZSSM010000082.1, from coordinate 18,280 downwards.
GGGTCCGGCTCGGTCCAGCTTCGACCGAATCTGTGTTCGGCTCATGGATCAGCACAAGCAGGCCGAGCACGGTTCCGTCGGCGTCGAGGAAGGGGAGGAACTCGGATCGTCGTTCCTGGTCTTGTCCCGAAACGTGGGGGATCTGCACCAGGCAGGTGACGCGATGGCCGTGGAGGGCCTCCGACGGCGGATATAAACACGACCCTAGTCGGACGCGCCAATCGGGATCGGTCAGCGATCGCGGTCGGCAGACCAGATGGGGTGAGAGCGCTTGTTGCGATGAATAGCCGGTCAGGTGTTCCCAGGCGGTGTTGACATAGACGACCCGCCACTTGGAATCGAGGACATAGATCGGCAGATGGGCCGGGCCGAGGATCGGGAGCAGACGGGTTCGACGCGGGCTTTGCGAGGCCATCAGCCGATCAGGAGGTCGTCGAGACGGGGTCGGGCTTGCCCGCCTCGTCAAACCGCACGAAGACGCTCCACGACCAGACGACGCGACCCATCAACTGCTCGGGACGGAGCAGGCTGCGGCGGACGACGGTCGGTTCGGTCCGTGAAGAGATGTGGCAATCGAGGATCAAGACTTGGTCGCGAAGGTTTAACCAGCGGATCATGGGTTCGGATTGTTCGTCGGGTCGATAGGCGATCAGTTTCCCATTGAGCTGGTCGAGGTCGGTCTGCACAGAGTCGACGGCGACGATCGAGCCGATCGGCAGGACGGGATGCATGGAGTCGTCGGAGATCTGAATCGCGACGGTCTGGTTGGGATGAGGCAACCATTCACGAGCGACCATCACGGCCGGGTTACCGGGCACGGCCGACGGGGTTGTCTCAGAGGCGCGTGGGGAAATGATGGGGATCGAGACGTAGTCCTGGCCGTTCGGTTCGGCATAAGGATAGGACTTGGGAAATTCCAGGCGATCGGTCGCGGAGGAATCCTCTTGGGATTCCAGCTTTTCCAATCCGCGCCGGATCAACTGCTCAGGCGTGAGGCTCTCGAGCAGGGCACGCTGCTTCTCCGAGCAATAGACCGGTCCGGTGCCGTTGAGCAACCAATTGGAATTGACACCAGTCTGCTCGATGAAGTTGAGCAGGACCTCGGCCGGTACGGTCACGCCGGTCTCGTAGTTGTACCAGGTTCGGGCCGGAAGCCCGAGTCGACGCGCCAGTTCCGGACCACCGTGCTCGCCGAAGAGTTGTTGACGCACCAGCCGGAGGCGGCCGGATATTTCCGACTTGAGCTTGAGCCGCGTTTGTGACGTCTTCTTCTTGGCCACGAGTGTATCCCACGATCGTCCGAGCCGCGATCGAACCCGAAGCGCGCAACCAAGCGATCCCTCGAACGGGGGATCGCCTGTGCCGATCCGCACTCCATAGACTTTGCCTGCTTAAATAGGGAAAACAATTGGAGTCGATTTGTCAAGCATCAACCCAACAAACGATCAGGTGTCGTCGCCTTTTTTCCAAACGAACCGATCCGGAATGTCGCCGCGGAACAACGTCGATCGGGATCATCCACTTCGATGTGGCGACTCATCGGCCGGGTTCGTCCGGAAAAAACCCCTTGGTCGACTTCTGCTTGTCATGAGGAAAGAGGGCGGTCGGTGCGATTCGGCTCAGAAGATCCCCAGTTCGTCCTTGGCGTCGTCGGTCATACGCTCCGGGGTCCAGGGCGGATCAAGCACCAGTCGGACATTGGCCTTGTCGATCCCATCGAGTTCTTCGATCGCGTGGGTCGCGTTGTAGACGATCTCGGGGCCTGCGGGGCAGGCCGGCGAAGTCAACGTCATCTCGACGTCGACTTGGGAGTCGCGAACCTGGATGTCATAGACGAGGCCGAGATCCACGATGTTGACGTGAAGTTCGGGGTCCACAACGGTCTTCAAGGCGTCGGTCACCTCAATTTCAGTGGGCATGGCGATGCTCCCAATGAGTGATCGTTTCGTTCGGGTTGCGATGGGAGGAACGGGGATGCAGAGTCAACGTCACGCATCGTTGACGGTCAGGTACAGCGAGCCGTCTCGGGCTTCGACGTGGTGTGTGTCGATCGGTTCGGTGGCGGGCATGCAGAGGGCTTTGCCGGTCCGGACATCGAATCGGGCACCATGCCGAGGGCATTCGATCTGGTGCCCTTCGAGGACCCCATCGGCGATCGTCCCGCCGTCATGCGAGCAGAGGTCATCGATCGCGTGGTAGGTGCCGTCGATGTTGAACACGGCGATGATCCGATCGTCGGCCTCGACAAGGAGGCGTTGACCAGGCGGCAAGGCATCGACCGAGCCGATCTTGATCGGTTCCGTCATGGTTTGAGTTCTCGAGAAGGGAGCTAGGGGCCGGATCGTCTTGTGACGGAGTGTTGGAAATAACAGGGTCGAGGCGGAGGGGAGGCGTTGATCGCGTTCAGTGTGATCGATCAGGAATCGGCAAGCCGTTCTGTCTCCGCGCGGGTGACCTCGGATTTGATCCGATGGACGACCGCGTTGAGGCCACGGATCCGCATCATCCCGATGATCTCGGGAAGCTTCATCCGCATGACGAGGTCGGGAGGGATTTGTAGGACGTCCTCAAACGAGGAGCCGTCATACCCCTGGATGAGCATCGAAACGAAGCCGCGAACCGTCGGTGCCTCGCGGGGGACGTCGGCGAACATGTGGACGTTCTGCTCGGGGTCGACCTCGGCGAAGAAGTAGACCGGTGACATGCATTCTTCAATCCGATGCTCGGCGTCTCGACGGGCCTCGAACCGCTCGGGGAGCGTGGGCAAGCTGTTGGCGTAGTCGAGCAGGAGCTCCATCCGCTCCTCGCGATCGGCGTCGGTCCACTCCTCAATAATCTGTTCCAATCCCATCGCGATCAGGTCTCCCGAGATCGTCTGTCGCCGATTCGAATCGCCAAATGGTTCAGTTCCGTCCCGAACGCCGCGTTCGGGACGATCAGGGGTTCTCCCCCTTGATGACCGGGACGCGGACCAGGTTACCCCATTCGGTCCAAGACCCGTCGTAGTTTCGAACCTGATGGTAGCCCAAGAGGTATGTGAGGACGAACCAGGTCAGGCTGGACCGCTCACCGATCCGGCAGTATGCGATGACCGATTCATCGGGCTTGAGGTTCAATTCCTGACCGAAGATCGATTGGAGTTCATCGGCCGACTTGAAGGTGCCATCCTCTTTGACCGAGCGGCTCCAAGGACAACTGACCGCGCCCGGGATGTGGCCGCCTCGCAACGCACCCTCTTGAGGATAACCCTCCATGTGGAGCAGTTCGCCGGTATATTCGCCGGGGCTCCGGACGTCGACCAAGGCACGACCGTCACGGATATGGCTGAGGACGTCGTCGCGGAAGGCACGGATTTGCTGCTCGAAGTCGCCGACCACCTGGTAGTCGGTCCGCGAGTAGGTCGGAACGTCGGTCGTGGTCGAGCGGCCCTGATCGAACCAGAGCTTCCGTCCCCCATTCATGATCCGACAGTCGCGGTGCCCGAACAGCTTGAAGGTCCAGAACGCGTAACAAGCCCACCAGTTGGAGTTATCGCCGTAGAAGACGACGGTGGTATCGTTGCCGATCCCGTTGGAGCGGCAGAGTTCGGCGAAGGCCTCGGCATCGATGTAGTCGCGGACGATCTGATGTTGGAGATGGGTCGGCCAGTCGATCTTCACCGCCCCGGGGATGTGGCCGATATCGTAGAGCAACAAGTCTTCATCGCTCTCGACGATCCGGACCTGGGGATCTTCCAGGTGGTCGGCGACCCAGTCGGTGCTCACAAGAACGTCGGGATGGGCGTACGTCGCGTTCACTCAGGAAGGTCCTATTGCCAAGGAAGTTGCGAGTGTCTTTGAACTGGGAAAGCTTAGGCCAATGATAAAAGCCGACTTATGTGAATCACAATGTGGCGGTCGGCCCGATCACGAGTCAGGCGTCGCCCGACTCGGCCAACTTGGAGGTGACCGCTTCAGCCAGGAGGTCACGGACCGGTTCCAGGCCGATTCGATCGTAGATGTCGGCGAAGAACCCTTCAACGATCATTCGGGTTGCCTGGTCGGGCGCGATCCCTCGAGTGGCCGCATAGAAGAGCATGTCCGGATCGACCGTCGAGGTCGTTGCGCCATGGGTGCAACGCACGTCGTCCGCCTCGATCTCCAGGCCAGGGATCGAGTGGGCGTGTGCCTGTTCCGATAGGTTCAAGTTATCGTTGCGTTGGTAGGAGTCGGTCTTCTGGGCGTCCTTGGCGACCCGAATCATCCCCCGCCAGATGATCTGTGAGCGATCGCGGAGTCCGCCCTTATAGAGCAAGTCACTGGAAGCCTGAGGCGCCCGGTGGTCCTGTCGCGTCACGTAGGAGAGGTGCTGCTTCCTCGACGTGAAGAGGACCCCGTTGACCTGTGCGTGGCTCCCTGGTCCGTCCAGGACGACCTCCTGATTGACCTTCGCCAGCTTTGAGCCCAGGCCCGCCACGCTCCACTCCAGACGGGCATCCCGACCAATGATGACGCGTTCGCGACGGAACTCATAGGTGTCGCGGTTCCAGCCTTGAATGTTGACCAATCGGAGTCGGGAGCCCGCGCCCAGGTGAACCTCGGTCGCACCGCAGTTCATCGATGGACCATCGGCACGCGGTTGACCGAGGTCGGCCGTGATCAAGGTCGCGTCGGCGCCATCCTCAAGCGCGATGAGTGTCCGACCCAAGCCGATACTCGTCGATTCGCTCAGGCCATGGACGGCCCAAAGCATGCCGTCCAGGGTCACGCCCCGAGGCACGTACAGGAAAGTCCCACCTTGGAAGTAGGCTGTCTGAAGGAGCGAAAACGCGTCGTGGCCGGGCTCGACGATCTTCGAGAGATGGGTGCGGACCAACTCGGGATAATTGGCCAGGGCCTCGTCAAGCGTTGAGAAGACCACTCCGTCGGGATGGTCTTGACTGGACGATCCGCTCTCGGTTCGGACGCCATCGATCGTGGCCAAGCCGGCCGAACCGGACTCGCGGAGCGTGCTTAGGGTGTTGGTCGCGTTGAGGTCAAAGGTGGTCGGGGCGTCAGGCTGCTCGACGGGTAGGATGAAACGCGCGAGCTTGAAGGTCCGGAGGTCGGTCCGTCGCCATTCCTCGTCTCGTGTCGTGGGGAAAGCTGTTTGCTGGAGCTGTTCGAAGGCCCCGCGACGGATCGCGACAAGCCAGTCCGGATCCCGTCGTCCACTCAGAAACGCCTCGAAGGTCTGAGCCTCGAGCAAGGGGGGGATCGCCGCGCTCGATGGGCTCGAGGTCGAAGCTGCTTCGGAGGACGGGGAACTCACGGACGTGGACATTGCAGGTGCGTCTCCTGGGACCCGTACGGCCTGAGAGGTGTTGGGCGATTCGTTCCGATGATGCTGTGTATCGCAGGGAGGAAGCGGTTCGACGACGAGGTCAGCCCGCCGATCGTTCGGCGGTGGTGACCCCGTCGTAGTGAGAGCGCAGAGAGAAAGAATCAATCAGCGTGTGTTGCGATCCAACCGGCCGGGCCGAGGATCAGCCGACCGAGCCTTCCATCTGAAGCTCGATCAGCTTGTTCATCTCGACGGCGTATTCCATCGGCAGCTCCTTGACGAGCGGCTCGATGAACCCGCTGACGATAAGCGTGGAGGCCTCGGCCTCGCTGAGCCCTCGGCTCATCAGGTAGAACAACTGCTCCTCACCGATCCTCGAGACGCTGGCCTCGTGGCCGATCTTTGCGTCCTTGTTGTCGATCTCGATGTAGGGGTAGGTATCGGATCGACTGATCGGGTCGAGGATCAAGGCGTCGCAAACGACGTTGCTCCGGGTGTCGTGGGCCGACGGCGCGACCTTGACCAAGCCGCGATAGCTGGACCGACCGCCGTTCTTGCTGATGCTCTTGGAGATGATCCGCGAGCTGGTGTGGGGCGCGGCGTGAACAACCTTAGCCCCGGCGTCCTGGTGCTGGCCAGCGCTGGCGAAGGCGATCGAGAGCACCTCAGCCCGAGCGCCCGGCCCGACCATGTGGACGGCCGGATACTTCATGGTCAATCGGCTGCCGAGGTTGCCGTCGACCCACTCCATGACCGCGTCGTCGTGAGCCACAGCGCGCTTGGTGACCAGGTTATAGATGTTATTGGCCCAGTTCTGGATGGTCGTGTACCGGCAGCGGCCACCCTTCTTGACGACGATCTCGACGACCGCCGAGTGCAGGCTCTCGCTGGTGTAGACCGGCGCGGTGCAGCCTTCGACGTAGTGAACCTGGGCGCCTTCCTCAACGACGATCAGGGTCCGCTCGAACTGACCCATGTTCTCAGCGTTGATCCGGAAGTAGGCCTGCAAGGGGATATCGACCTTGACGCCGGCGGGCACGTAGACGAACGAACCGCCGCTCCAGACCGCCGAGTTGAGCGCGGCGAACTTGTTGTCGTTGTACGGGATGACCGTGCCGAAGTACTCGCGGACCAGATCCGGATGCTCACGAACGGCCGTGTCCGTGTCGAGGAAGAGGACGCCCTTCTCTTGCAGATCTTCGCGGAGGCTGTGGTAGACGACCTCCGACTCGTACTGAGCGCCCACGCCGGCCAGGAACTTCTTCTCAGCCTCGGGGATCCCGAGCCGGTCGAAGGTCTTCTTGATCTCGGCGGGCACATCGTCCCAGGAACGACCTTGGCGGTCGGTCGCCTTCATGTAGTAGTGGATATCGTCGAAGTTAAGCTGGCTGAGGTCACCGCCCCAGGTCGGCGTCGGCTTCTGATAGAACGACTCGAGGGAGCGGAGTCGGAACTGACGCATCCAGTCGGGTTCCGACTTCATCTCGGAGATCTGCTCGACGACATCACGCGTCAAGCCCTTGCCGCTCTTGAACGAATAGTTGGTGTCCGAGTCGCGAAACCCGTAGCGGTACTCATCCTTGATCCCGGCCACCTGCTGCGAAAGATCGGTTGCCATGATTGCGATGTCCTTTGGAAGGGAGAAAACCTCGAGTCAATGGGCGTCGTCGACTCGAACGATCTACAGACCCGTTCATGATCCGGTCGACTACGATGATCGGCTGCCTCAAGCCGACGTTGCGGCCTCGACGTCCTGCTCCAGTTCTTGCTCCAACTTGGCCGCATCGGGATACTTCTGGCGAACCCAGTCGTACCCTTCGTTCTCGAGTTGGGTGACCAGTTCGGGTCCGCCATGTTCGACGACCCGGCCACCAAGCAGGATGTGGACGAACTGGGGCTGGATATAGGTCAAGATCCGCTGGTAGTGGGTGATCACCAAGACGCCGGTACGCTCGCGTTCGACGACGCGGTTGACCCCCTCACTCACGATGCGGACCGCATCGATGTCCAAGCCGCTGTCGGTCTCATCGAGGACCGCGAATTTGGGCCGGAGCATCGAAAGCTGGAGGACTTCGGCGCGCTTCTTCTCACCGCCGGAGAACCCTTCGTTGAGGTAACGGCGGGCGAATTCGGCGTCGACACCCAGTTCGGCCATCCGCTCCTTCAGTTCCTTGCGGAACTCCCGCATCGGGATCAGGTCCTCACCCTCCTTGCGATCCGTGTTCCGGACGTTGCTGACGGCGTGGCGGAGGAAGTTCGCGACGGAGACCCCCGGGATGGCCGTAGGATATTGGAAGGCGAGGAACAAGCCCGCTTTGGCCCGCTCGTTCGGGTCCATCTCCAGGACGTTCTCGCCATTAAGCAGGACGCGACCTTCGGTCACCTCGTAGTTGGGATGCCCCATCAGGGCGTAGCTCAGAGTGCTCTTGCCGGACCCGTTGGGGCCCATCAAGGCGTGGACCTCGCCTTGCTTGAGGGCCAAGTCGACCCCACGGAGGATCTCCTTGCCGTCGATCTGGACGTGGAGGTTCTCAATCTGCAAGACGTTCTCGGTCATTACGCGATCCTTGGGGGACGACACAGGGGATAGGAGGTTGGGAAAGTCCACGAGCAGCAGACCCGTCGATCATGGTGAAAACGGGCTGAGGATGATGTCGGCCCTTTGGTGGTGTAGGCAATCCGTCGGGGACGTCCTCAACCGGTCGTGTGCGTCGAGGCATCCGTCTTCGCCGAAAATCCGCAACAACGGTGGCCGTCGCACTGGCAGTGATTCACCTCGATCGGGTGACTGAGGACGCGTTCGAAGGTGGCCCGTTCAAGCTGGCAAATCGATGCGTCTTCACGGGCCAAGCGGTCGTATGGGCACGAGTGCAATTGCAAGCTTGGGAGCCCGGAAGCCTCGTCCATGGTGACCTCGGCTTCGACACCGAGGTTCTCGAGACACGCCCGAAGCTGCTCGATGCGTTGAGCGAACGATTCCGCATTGACCTCGTTTCGGAATCGAGCGGCCATCCGGTCGACCATCCGGTCCATGACGGCCTGCCTGAGGTGATCGTCGTCGCTGTCAGCAAGCTCTTTCCAAAGCGCGAAGGCAAGGGACTCGTAATCCTGACCAAACGCCCCTCGAGTCTCGGCGCTGACTTGGTAGAGGTACGAAGGTCGACCACGTCCACGCGATCGTTGATGACGCTCGACCAAGCCTTGATCGCAGAGACGTGTGAGACGATGCCGAACAGCCGTCGCGGTCACGCCCAGGTGCTCGCACAGGGCATCGACCGTCAAAGGGCCGTGACGTCGAAGGACGTCGAGCAGGGGGCGGTCCGGGCTCGTCAGCATGGTCGACCTCGAAAACATCAGGCACGGCCGCTCGAAACCGGTTCTGGGTCCGTTCGTCGAAGTGTATGGCGATCCAATCGCGATCGTCGAGAGGCACGCGTCGTTTTTTCGCAATTTGCTTAGCGAAAAATGAGAAATCCTCGAGCACGACCATCTGGACCTCGTTCGTGAACCCGACTCGGTGGAGGAGATGGACAGGAACGCGAGTTGAAGTCGGCTTTTCGATTGTCCGCTGAGCAGGCTCATGGAACGGTGCCCACTGGTACGCACAACCATCACGATGGCATCATTCATGAAAGCCTACCGGCGACAGACTTTCTGGGGCGATGCGCGACTTCTGCCGCACTCTGTCGGTCGTCGAGACCGAGTGAAGACCTTGCGGCAACCTTGCCTTGTCCGAGTCTGGAGCACATGGTGCTGAAGATCTGGAGCTCCTTGGGAGCGGTCATCACTGTGGCGGCCCTCGCAGCCGTCGTCCTTATCGTCCAGGTCGCCTGGCTAACCGACTTTGCTCGCCGGCAGCGTGCCGAGGCGGTCTCCATGGGCGAGGACCGGGTTGAGCTGATCCGGCTGGGCCTTGAGCTAGCGATGAACGTGGTCGAGGAACGCGCAGAGTACGTGGCCGAGGAACTGGCTCGGGAGCAGACCGATCCCGAGCGCCTGCGAGCCCGGATCCAGGAAGTGAGCGAGTCGGAGCCCTACTTGGTGGGCATGACGGTGGCGTTCGAGCCGACAGCTCGTTCCGAAGCAAAACTCGACGCACCGTTCTTCGACCGCAGGGAAGGACGTTTCCTGCAGATCGAGGACAACTACGACTACACGAGCCCGAAGCACGCTGAAGACGCCCGTTGGTATCAGGAGCCTCTGCGACGGGGTAAGTCCATGTGGGTCACCGGCTTCGGAGAAGTAGCTGGCGAACCATACGTCGGCTACAGCGTGCCCGTGTTCTCCGATCGAGAGCAAGGCGAGGGAAGCCGACGGCCCCTCGCTGTCGTCAATCTCTCCGTGTCGTTGCGCGAGTTGAACGACCTGTTCAACCGCCAGTATGTCGGTCGACGGGGTGGCGGTGCCTTGATGGATAACGGAGGCCGGCTGCTGGCCTTCCCGGTCTTCGACCATGTTCGAGATGGAAAGACATATGCCGAGGTGATTGCCGAGTCGGGCAATCGTGACCTGGCCGTCGTGGAGCGGCGAATGCGATCCGGAGACTCGGGGGTCCGCCGATGTCACGATTGTTCGGTGCTTCCCGGCAGGCAGCCCGGCTGGGTCTTTTTTCGCCCGGTGCCCGAGACCGGCTGGTCCATGGCCGTGGCGATGTTCGAGGTGGAGCTGATCGACGGTCGGACCGCATGGCGTCGTCGCTCGGTGGGCATCATGCTCAACGTCCTTGCCCTGCTCGTTCTGGGTCTGCTCTGCGTGCTCCTGACTAGCAAGGGGGAAGCCCTACGGCTCTGGCTCTGCTCGATCGCCGTCTCGCTTGCCTTAATCTTGGCCATCGGGTCGATCTGGGCGTTGTCCTACCGCTTCGGCGACCCACCTCGACGTCTCAGGGACGGTCCCCCCGAAGTCCAGGTCGACGATATCGATGGGCTCAACGGCTTCTTGGACGACTACCGAGACCAATTCTCTCAGCGGCAGCAACGTGATGTGCCGTTCGTCCCCACCTGGCTCTTCGTCCGCTCGATGGTCTTTGAAGACTCGCACGCCATCAAGATCGGCGGGATGATCTGGCAGCGCTACCCTGAGCAGGTCGTTGACGGGCTCTCCCAGGACGTGATGATGCCCAACCTCGAACCGGATGCCGAGTCGCTCCGGCTCGTCGAGCGCTATCGACGTTCCCTGGAGGAGGGCGGGGAACTCGTCGCCTTCGACTTCCGGGCAACCGTGCGCGGCCGCTTCGACTACCGGGCCTATCCCTTCGACCGGCAGAGGCTCACGATCCAGCTCGTCCACCCCGAGGTCGACCGCGGCGTGGTCCTCGTCCCCGAACTGGAGCGCTATCCCTACCTCCAGACCGCGACCGGTCCAGGGCTCTATCGACCGATGGAAGTACCAGGCTGGTCGGTGGAGGGGAGCGGCTTCTCCTACATAATGAACACTTATAACGTCGAGTGGTCTCCTGACGTGGATGCCGCCGACACCGCCCAGGTCCCCGTCCTTCAGTTCAACATCCTTCTGCAACGCAAGTTCCCGACGCCCTTCATCTCGCACATCATCCCCATCCTGATCGTCGCGGTCTTGCTTCACGGAGTCTTGATCAGCTCCAGCTTCAACGAGCGGCTACGCACCAGCTCCGGCTTCAGCGCCTTCGGCGTGCTGGAGACCTGTGGCGCATTCTTTTTCGCCATCGTCCTCATGCATATCGACCTCCGCCGCGGTCTGGATCTCGACGTGATCACGTACATGGAGGCGATCTACCTGATCTCCTACCTCGTGCTGCTGCTCGTCGTGCTCGACGCCCTCGTCTTCACGACGAGTGATTCGGTCCCCCTCCTCGAATATCGGGACAACCTGCTGGCTAAGCTGCTCTTCTGGCCGATCCTCCTCGGGATGGTCTTGGGCGTGACGCTCTGGATGTTCTATTAGTTAAAAATTATCAATAATGATAATACATTAATATCCCGAATGTATGCTAGAGGTGTTCGAACTGGTGACCCGCACGGGCGATTCCGTCGACGATCGTGACCGCGTCAACGACGTCCTCTAAGCCTGGGAAATCAATCGTCGTCGGATGGGCGTCTTCCGTCGACCAGAGCGCAGAGGATCAGGCCGTGGCGTTTGGCTGTAGCGAGCACCTCATCGCGGTCGATCAGGATCGTCTTGTGGGCCTCGACGGCCAGCACCTTCGCGCCGGCGTTGGCGAGGCTGGCGATTGTTGAGGGGCCGACGGTCGGAACGTCGAACCGCATGTCCTGTTGCGGCTTGGCCACTTTCACCAGAGTCCAGCCGCCCGATCGGCAGAGCTGACCGGCCCGCTCGATACAGCGGTCGGTCCCCTCGATCGCCTCGACAGCGATCGCGGCTTGCTCCTTAACGGCTACCGATTGGCCCACATCGAGCCGGCCCATCTGCTTGGCCAGGTCCCAACCGAAGGCGATGTCGGCCCAGAGTCGATCCGTCGGCGCCTTGGAGGTCAAGACGCCCGGCTCGACCAACAGTTCCGGGCAATAATCCAAGGCCGAGGTCACCGTCATCCCATCCCTCTCCAGTTCGCCGATGATGCCCAGTAACAGCGAGTCGTCACGCTTGTCGCGGACCCGCCGATACCAGAACTGCAACATCCGGAGGTCGGGCCGGAGCTTCAGCAGCCGACCCGGCGTGAACATGACGCTCTTCTGGATCTTGCCGGCCATCACCAATTCGTTGGCACCAACCCGGCGGAACGCGGCAATCAGTGCGCCCAGGCGACTGACCCGCACTTCCTGATACGACTGGCAGATCGAGGCCAGGACCGGGTCGGCCTCCTCGCGGATCCCGACACACTCGACGCGGATTCCCTGCCGGCGCGCAGCCTCGGCGAACAGGATCGGGTATCGACCGCTGCCGGCGATCAGGCCGACACGACGAGTCTCGGTCGCACTCGGCATCGCCTCAGGGTGATTCGGACGTGGTTGGTTCAATACCGAGGCGCTCATGAAGCCCGAGTCGCTCCTCATCCTTGAAGGGGACGTCGACGATCGGTAGGGTCAGACCGAGAGATCCGAGCAACGGCTCGATCAGAATCCAGTCGGGTCGTCTTGGGGGATAGCCTGTCCCGACGAATCGATGTCCGACGTCCCGCCGTTCTGCTTGGAGAGTTGCTTGATCCGTCGGTGCATCTCGGGTAGGCGGGCAACCATCGCGAAGATCCTACGTTGATCCTTGACCGGAATCGCCGGCGAGCCGAGCACCTGCTGCGATGCCTCGACGTTGTGATGGACACCCGCCTGGGCCCCAACGATGGCGTGGGTCCCGATCTCGACGTGATCTTTGATCCCCGCCTGGCCGGCGAGCACGACCGCATCGCCAATCCGGCAGGAGCCGGCGATCCCGACCTGTCCGCAGATCAAGACATGCTGGCCGATCTGATTGTTGTGACCGATCATCACCAGGTTGTCGATTTTGGTGCCGTCGCCGATCCGAGTCGGCTCGAAGGTTCCGCGATCGACGGTGCTGTTGGCGCCCACTTCGACGTCGTTGCCGACCTCGACGGTCCCCAGTTGGGGGACCTTGGCGTGTCGGCCATCGACCTGACGATAGCCGAATCCGTCGGCACCAATGACCGCACCGGGATGGACCTCGACACGGTCGCCGAGGACGACCTCGCGGCAGATCGTGGCATTGGCATGGATCCGGCAGTCGTCGCCGACCCGGCAGTGAGCCTCGACCACCGCGCCGGGGCCGACGACCGTCCTCGAGCCGAGGACCGCACCGTCCCCGACGTAAGCCAGCGGATGGACGGTGACCTGTTCGCCGAGCTGAGCCGATTCGGCGACGTAAGCGCGGGGGTGGACGCCGGTCGAGGCGTCGGTCGACTGCCCGCTCAGGTGTTGTTTGACTTGGACGAACGCATCGAGTGGGTCGTCGACCTCGATGCGCGTCATCGACTCAGGGACATCGTCCCCGATCCGGAAATGGGGACCGTGGAGGACCGCCTCGGCACCGGAGACACGGAGCGATTTCGCATAACGATCGTCATTGAGAAACGTGATCGAACCGGGCCCGGCCTCGGTGACCGCCTTGGCCGCGTGGATGGTCCGCGTCCCGTCTCCGATCAGGCGACCGCGCACCAGCGCGGCCAGTTGCTTCACCGTGGCACTCACGGGCCGGAGTCCTTTCGTCCCTGAAGCTCAACGTCGCACGCCGGCGAAACCGTTGACGGTGTCCGTGCGTCCAGCCTCTCTCTGACGTCCGAATCCGTCCGACGTCGGGAGTCCCTGGGGGTCGATTCCCGGAGGACCCTAGCCCAAGCCTCCGATCGCGACAACCCGAGTCCGATCAGACTCCTAGAGCGTTGGAGATCTGAGCGATCGACCCGATCCCAGGCCGATCACTTGATGAGCAGACAGCGGATGCCTGCTTCCTGAGCGCCTTGGCGATCGTTGATCGGATCGTCACCGATGAGTAGGACCTGTTCTGGCGACAGTTGGAGCGCGTTGAGGGCGGCCTGGAAGAAGGCCGGATGCGGCTTGCGGGCACCGATTTCGGAGGAGATCAAGGGGTCGGTTCGGAGTGGCTCGAGGTCGGGCAAGCCGTCGAGGATCGCGCGGAGTCGGCCATCGAAGTTGGAGGCGATCCGGAGAACAATCCCTCGGGCCTGGAGCCAACCGAGCAACGGCGGGATCTCCTCCACGACGCGCCAGGCGTCGGGCCTCGCGAAGTGCGCCCAGAGCTGTTCGAAGGCCGAAACGGGATCGGGTACTTCGGGGAGGCAGGCGGTAACGATCCGTCGCCAACGCCGGTACTCGATCGCCTCGCTGGTTGTGCCGGGTCCGCGTTGTTCGTCATGTTCGTCCAGCGCGAATGCGGAGCGGAACCGGCGTTTAATCTCGTCGTCCTCGATCTCGACACCATGGTCGAGCCCGACGCGCCGATAAACCTCGAAGACAGGGGGATCGGGCTCGATGACCGTTCCCACCGCGTCGAACAAGACCGCGCGGACCCCTTCGATGTGGTCGGCCAGGGCATCGGGATCCCGGAGGTTCAACGGTCGGGCTCCGTGTTAGAGGGAAAGAGAGATGGGCTCGAATCGTTACGTGCGGATCAGGATCAGCCCGAGTTGGGTCGCGATCCGGTCGTCTGGGGTTCGCGGACAAGTCCGGGGGTGATGTCGATATCCAAGGTGGCGACTTGGCCGGCGGCGAGCTTGGAGAAGGCCACGCCGAGCATGGCGGCGTTGTCGGTGCAGAGCGCTAAGGGCGGGATGATCAGGTCGATGCCCTCCTGCTCGCACATCTGTTGAAGACGTTCACGAAGTCGGGCGTTGGCCGCGACGCCTCCCCCAACGCCGAGCCGTTCCAGACCGGTCTCGACGAGTGCGCGTCGGCATTTGGCCACGAGGACCTCGACGACGGCCTCCTGGAAGCTGGCGGCGAGGTCGGCGCGGGTCTGGGGGTCGAGGTCGGGCGCGGGTTGCTTGGCGTCCTGGCCCCCCATCGCGTAGAGCACGGCCGTTTTGAGGCCCGAGAAGCTGAATCGGAACCGAGAGGCCGGGTCGCCTTGCAAGAAGGCGCGGGGCAGTTCATATGCGTCGACCCGACCGTCGCGGGCGACCTTCTCAATGGCCGGCCCACCGGGATAGCCGAGGCCGAGCATGCTGGCGACCTTGTCGAAAGCCTCACCGGCGGCGTCATCGATGGTTCCGCCAAGCAGTTCCGAGTCGATCGGCCCTCGACATTGATAGAGGCTCGTGTGGCCGCCCGAGACGACCAGGCCCACGCAGGGGTAGACCGACGCCTCGGGCCGAGCCATCTGACAGGCGAAAAGGTGAGCCTCGAGGTGATCGACGGCGATTAACGGAACTCCAAGAGTCCAAGCGAGTGTCTTCGCGGCGGTCAGTCCGACGACCAACGCGCCCACCAGGCCTGGCTGGGTCGCCACGGCGACGGCGTCGATCTGATCGAGCCGTATCCCCGAATCCCCAAGCACGCGGTCCAGGAGCGGGATAACCTGCCGGACGTGTGCCCTCGAGGCGATCTCGGGGACGACGCCGCCAAAGCGTTCATGCAAAGCGATTTGCGAGGCGACGACCGACGCCATGATTCTCGGAGCGATCGAGGCTGGCGATCGCTCCCCTTCGAGGATTGCCAAGCCGGTCTCGTCGCAGGTGGTTTCGATGGCCAGGAGCCGCAGGGGTTCATCAGTACTCATGGTGCAAAGTCAACGCGGCTCCTGACCACCAATAGTTCCAATCTAAGCGATCGTCGCTCAAAGATCCGCGCCGTCGTCGCCGGGTTCGCTCGATTCGACCGGTTCTTCCGTCGGTTGTTGGTCTGTCCCATCATCTTCAATGTCCGGCTCAGTCTTGGCGGAGTCGGGATCGAGGACCGAGATGAGGTGCTCTAAGGCTCGTTCGAGGACGCGGTCCTGAAAGGGATCATCCTCGGCTTCGATTTGTTCACCGTTGTCGGTCGGGGCGTCTTTGCCACGGGCGGCGCCAAGGGTTCGATCACGCTGCCGACGCCCAATGATCCAGTCGCGGTACTCCTCGGGGGTCAGTTCGACGAGGAAGTCCTCTTCCGGTGTGACGCCCCATTCGTCCTCGGCGGTGGCATCGGGGAAGCGGTGGATATTCTCGCCCGAGGGGCGTCGGTAGGTCGCCACCGTGAGCTTGAGGACGCTGCGGCCGTCCTCCAGATCGATGATGTTCTGGACCGAACCTTTACCGAAGGATCGCGAGCCGATGATGGTGGCCCGCTCGTTGTCCTGGAGGCAGGCGGCGACAATCTCGGAGGCCGAGGCGGACCCACCATCGATCAGGATGGCTAGGGGGATCTCGTCGAAGGTTTGTTCGGGCGTGGCGTCGTAGACACGCTCGGGGGCGTTGCGGCCTTTGGTGCTGACGATCCGCCCCTCCTTGATGAAGAGGTTGGAGACGTTTACGGCCGCGTCGAGGAGCCCGCCCGGGTTGCCCCGAAGGTCGAGGACGATCGCCTTGGACCCTTGACCGAGCGCTTCATCGATTGCTCCTCGAAGGTCCTCGGCGGTCGACTGGACGAAGTTGGAGATCCGGAGCAAGGCGATCTGGTGCTCGTCGTCGACGATCCAGTCGTAGAGGTCGTTCTCACCTCGAGTGTCGCCGATGATCGAGGGGACTTCGATGATGGCGCGGGTGATGGCGATTTCGGTCGGTTCCTCACGGCCCGGGTGGACGACGGTGAGGATCACGTCGGTACCCGGTCGACCCTGCATCAACTCGGTCAACTCGTTGATCTGACGGTTGGCCGTGGGGGTCCCATCGATGGCCATGATCACGTCGCCGGCCATGACGCCGGCCTCATAGGCGGGGGTACCGAACAACGGCGCCACGACGCGGAGGCGATTCGAGTCCGGATCGATCTCGACGCTGATCCCGACTCCACCGAAGCTCCCTTGGATCTGACGCTGAAAGATGTCGATCTGGCTGGAATCGATGAACGAGCTGTACGGGTCCAACTCGCTGAGCATGCCGCGCAGCGCGTTCTCCAACAGCTCGCGGCGATCGACCTCATTGACGTAACGCGATTCGACTTGCTCGACGGCGTCGACGAAGAGTCCATACAGTTCCATGATCTCATCGTCTTGCCGAGCTTGCCGCGAAGTCTGCCAGCAGACCAGCGAGACCAAGGCTGACAAGAAAATCGCGGTGAGGTTGCGTAACGGCATCGGGTGCGTCTCTCCAAAAAGTGTCGGCAAAGCCCAAGGCGTTCCGTCGAGCGATCGCCTTGATGTCCGAAACCCGACGAAGCGGATCCAAGAGGTCGGGCCTTACCATCCGATAGCGATCACTGTAGTCATCCCGGACCGGTCGGTTCAACGCGAGCGCCCGTCGGCTCGGTTCAGAGTCGAGTCCGATGAAAGACCGGCTCAGGCATCGCGCGAACGATCCCCATGATGATTCGCCAGAACCCTGGGGCGTAGATTTGGCCGCGACCCCGACGCATCGCGCCGACGATCGATTCGGCCACGCGCTCCGGTTCGGACATCAACGGCGAGTCGGGCCGGACCAACCCCCAGGTCATCGACGTGTTGAGGAACCCTGGCTTGACGTCAAGGACTCGAACCGGCGAATGGGCCAATCGGTGTCGGAGCCCTTGGAGATAGGTCGAGAAGGCCGCTTTGGTCGCCCCGTACGGATAGTTGCTCCCGCGACCTCGGTCGCCCGCCACCGACGTGATCGCACAGAGCGTTGAAGGGCGCTCGAGTCGTTCGAAATGTCGAGCGGCCCACTCCAAGACGATGGCCGGAACGGTCAGATTGACCGCCACCATGTGGGACCACTGCTGGGGATCCTCCAGGACTTCGTCCCGTTCAGCCATCGCGCCATGACTGAGCACGAGGGTGTCGAATCGCTCACCGAGCCGGTCGACGACTCCTTCAAAGGCCCGGCGTGCGCAATGCTCATCGGCTAGGTCGCAGACCTCGATCTGACAACGGATCTTGTGGCGAACTTGGAGATCCCGCGCGTTCCGCTGGAGTTCCTCGCGATCGCGTCCTGAGATCACGAGTTCAGCGCCGAGACGGGCCAGGCGATCGGCCAGGGCTCGCCCTAAGCCGGTCGTCGCTCCCACGACCCAAGCGCCTCGAAAGGTCTTGGTCATCTTCGGGTTTCCTTGGGGCGAACCAACCCAAGACGTTCGGCCTGGGCCGACCGGAAGCGGTCTGAAGGGTCGACGGCCTCCTTGATGGCGCGGAAGCGATCCAAGGTTTCCGCATACATGCTCGAGAAGGCGTCGGCCGAACTCAGCGAATCCTTGGCCAAGTAGATCCGCCCTCCATGTTCCAAGACGATCCGATCCAAGGCGTGGACGGCCTCGACCAGCGATCGCGAACCGCCGGGGAGGTCCATCGCCAAGGTCAGACCGGGTCGCGGAAAGCCGAGCAGGCCCTCGCTGGCCACTCCCAACCGTTACGATTCATCGAGGGTCCGTTCGGCCAGTTCGTCGAAATACGGGTGGCCGACGAA
>CAZSSM010000081.1:0-30667 GCA_964609385.1 uncultured Planctomycetia bacterium | reverse complement strand
GGGACCGGCAACGCCGAACTCCACCTCGACCGTCGCCTGGTCGACAAACGGGTCTGGCCAGCCATCGACATCAACCGCTCGGCCACCCGTAAGGAGGAATACCTGATGTCGGAAGAAGAACTCCGACGCGTCCACATCCTCCGACGGATCGCCAATGACCTTCCCCCGGTCGAAGCGATGGAGTGGCTCATCAGCAACATGCGCAAGAGCGCCAGCAACTTCGCCTTCCTGATGGAACGGATGAATTGAGCACGGTCGAGCCAGCCGGGCCGGAAGGAACAGACCACCTGACCCCCGCCAGGCTTGCAGACAGGATGGAGCGATGCCCCAGATTGAAGGCGACTATCAGGCGGCGCGGCTGGCGCGCTATGCCGTCGTGCATTCGAAGTTCAACGCGCTCGTCACGAACGCATTGCTGGACGGTTGCCTGGCCGTCTTTGCCCGTCACGGCGTCGATGACACCCGGGTCGACCAGGTCAGTGTGCCCGGTTCGTTCGAAGCGCCCTTGGCGGCCAAGGCGCTCGCCTTGACCGAACGTTATGCCGCCGTGGTCTGCCTGGGTTGCATCATCCGTGGCGAGACCGATCACTACGACCACGTCGCTGGCCAGGCCGCTGGCGGAGTGCTCCGCGCCGGCTTGGAGACCGACGTGCCGGTCATCTTCGGGATCCTGACGACCGATACCGTCGAGCAGGCGCTCAACCGAGCCGGGCTCAAGAGCGGTAACAAAGGCGCGGAGGCCGCCGAGACCGCCTTGGAGATGGCCGCACTGATGGCGCGGATCCGTCGATTGGGTCGCGAGACCACTCCTCTGTAAAGCTGGTCTCCCTCCAGCCCAACCGGTTTCGAATATCCCATTTCCAGCATATGCGTCCCGATCCCTCTCGAGTTTGAGATTGCTCATGGCCCGACGCAAGGCAACCTCGCGCAGCGCGAGCAGTTCCAAGGAGGGGACCGAACCGCAGGCCAGTTCCCAGGCGGCTCGAACGGTCACAACGGTCGACGCCTCGCTGATCGCGCCGGCCTTCTGGTTCCGGCTCCGCCTCGGTTGTCTTCGACGCGAGGGGATCCCGAAGTCGGTCCGCTCGGGACGGATCCTCGACCTGGACGGTTCGCATCGACTGCTCGACGCAGCCGACTTGGAGGGCCGTCCGGCCTGGGCCGAGGTCCGTGCTGCCTGGAACGATCGGGGCCTAGCCTTCGCCGCATCGGTTCGCGGGAAACAGCAAACGCCCACCTTCGACCCTGCCTTGCCCGAGGGCTCCGATGGGCTCCTGCTTTGGATCGACACCCGGAACGCCCGCGACATGCACCGCGCGACGCGTCACTGCCATCAGTTCGCCTTCGGGCTCATCGCCGGCGAGCGCGGCAAGACGCTTCAGGTCGATGTCCGTCAACGGAAGATCGCTCGGGCCCTCGTCGATGCCCCCATCGCTGAAGGAATCGACTACCCGACCTGGGCCCGACGAACCGAGGACGGTTGGGAACTCGAGGTTTTCCTGCCCCGCGAGGCGCTCCATGGGTTCGATCCTGAGTTGAACCGGCTCTTTGGGCTAGCCGCCGTGGTCATCGATCCGCATCGGAGCGATCCCGAACACGCCCTCGGCGTCGGTCGCGAGTTCCCGGTCCGGACCGATCCGAGCCTCTGGGCTGTCTTGGAACTGGTTGACGACGACGGTCCCGACTCCTCATCCTGATCCGTATCTCTCTGGCGATCGGCTCCTGACGATTCGGATCCGAACGCCCTTCGAATGAACGAATCCGAGGCTCGATCGCGATGTCCGACGCCCGATCCAATCCTCCATTGCGACGACGACGCGACGATGGCGAAGCAGCGAAGCCGGGCGCCGGTGCACCCGACGCCCGGCCCAGGCCGTTCGAACCCTCGTCGCGGAAACCGTCCGATCGTCCTCAGGATGCCGAGCAGCCGGATCCGAACGCCCCACAGCCACAAGGCGCGGTCTCCTTCGGCGGGGGACTCGATCACGACGCCCCCCACCCGATGGACGAGCGGGTCAATCAACAGCTCGATGCGTTGCTCAAGTCCAAGGACGACGACGCCCCCGATGTCCAAGAAGCCCCCTTGAAGCGTCAGTGGGACGACGATCTGGAGGCCCAACTCGAGGCCGCCATGGAGGGCTTCGACGAAGACTCGTTCCAGCTCACTGGGCGGGCTCCCCGGACCCGCGCCCAAGACCGTTCGCACGTCGACAAAGCCGACCTCGGTCGCGACGACATGACCGGCTACCGACCCGGCCGCGTCGTCAAAGTCCGTGGCGAGAGTGTCTTCGTCGACATCGGCGGCAAGAGCGAGGGGATCGTCCCGATCGAGCAGTTCACCGGCGACCTGCCCGAACTTGGCACCGTCATCGAGGTCCGGCTCGACCGCTACGACCGCCAGCAGGGCATTCAGATGCTCTCGCTCCGGAATGCCGCGATCAAGGTCGACCGCAACTGGGACAACCTCCAGGTCGGCGCCATCGTCGAGGCCCGCGTTACCAAAGCCCTCAAGGCCGGTGTCGAGGTCGAGGTCGGCGGCATCCGCGGCTTCATGCCGATCAGCCAGATCGACGTCGGGCGCGTCGAGGACCCCGCTGTCTTCCTCAACGAACGGTTCAATGTCGAGGTCACCGAGGCCAACCCACGCCAACGCAACCTCGTCGTCAGTCGACGCTCGCTCCTGGAACGCGAACGCGCCGAGCTTCGCGAGAAGACCTGGGCCGAACTCGAGGAGGGTCAGATCCGATCCGGCGTCGTCCGTTCGATCAAGGAGTATGGCGCCTTTGTCGACATCGGTGGCGTTGACGGGCTCATCCACGTTTCCGACATCGCTTGGGGACGCGTCAACGACATTAAGTCGATCCTCCACCCCAACCAGGCCGTTGAGGTCAAGGTCCTCCGGATCGATGGCGAGGCCCAAAAGGTCGCCCTGGGCCTGAAGCAATTGACCCGGAGCCCTTGGGACGACATCGAACTGAACTATGGTCGGGGCCAGGTCACCCAGGGAACCGTCACCCGCGTGGCCGACTTCGGCGCCTTCGTCGAACTCGAGCCGGGCCTCGAAGGCCTAGTGCACATCAGCGAATTGTCCCCCAACCGCGTCCAGCGCACCTCGCAGATCGTCAAGGTCGGCCAGGAGGTCGAGGTCCGGATCCTCAGCATCGACACGAATGCCCAGCGCATCGCGCTCTCGATGAAGCCCCTGCCCGGCCGCGAGACCCTCGCCGAGGAGGACGAGCCCGAAGAGGAAGCCCCCCGGCCCAAGCCCAAACGCACCAAGCCGCTCAAAGGCGGCTTAGGATGATCGCTCGCTCGATCTGTTTCGGTCACAGCAATCCCGACGCTTCCGGGAAGCCGAGACGCAGATTGAAGTTCTGGACCGCAACGCCGGCAGCCCCCTTGATCAGATTGTCTAGGACGGCCAGGATCACGATCCGGTCGCGGACCACACGAACGGTCATGTCGCAAAAGTTGGTGCCGGTCGTGTCCTTGGTCGCCGGGAGCCGGTCGACGATCCGGACGAACGGGCAATCGCGGTAATGCGTCCGATACCGTTCGAGAAGCTCGGCCGGCTCGATCGCCGATCGGGTCACGAGCGGATCAGCGTAGATCGTCGCCAGGATCCCGCGATCCATCGGGACGAGGTGCGGCGTGAACAGGACGCGGACCGGATCGTGGTTCTCAGATCGCGCTCCGACCTCGCTCAAGACTTGGTCGATTTCCGGCATGTGTCGATGTGTTCCGACCCCATACGCTGACAGGCTCTCGTTGCATTCGGGGTAGAGCGTCGTCAGCTTCGGGGACCGGCCCGCGCCCGAGACCCCGCTCTTGGCATCGATGATGATCGTCTCGCGACGGATCAGGTTGCCGGCCACCAACGGCGCCAAGGCGAGGATGCTCGTCGAGGTGTAGCAGCCGGGGTTGGCGATGAGGTCCGCGGCGGCGATCTGCTCCCGATTCAGCTCTGGGAGGCCATAGACCGCTTCGACGAGCCGCTCGACGTCCTCATGCGGATGACCGTACCAAGTCTGATAGACTTCGGGATCACGGAGCCGGTAATCGGCCGAGAGGTCGATGACCCGGACACCACGCTCGCGGAGCGGGGCGACCGACCGCATGCTCGCCACGTGCGGCAGGCACGAGAAGGCCAGGTCGGCCGAATCGGCCACCCGATCCGGATCGAACGCCTCGCAACGAAGGTGGGTTCGGCCCTCCAGGATCGGATGCAGGTTGGCCAATCGAGGCTGATCCTCCTGCCTTGAAGTCACCAAGACGAGTTCGGCTTCGGGATGTCCGAGAAGGATCCGGATCAGCTCACGAGCCGCATATCCCGAGGCACCTACGACCGCAACTCGCACGCTCATCAGACATCCCCTGCCCCGTCGGGGGCTCCGTAATCCTGTTGGATCCCCATCGCCGACAATCGATGCTTCGCTGATCAGCCCAAGACAGTCCTCGTCCCGACTCATTTCGGCCGACGCGTTGCGACGACGAGGGCGGCGAACCAACCGAGCCAGGCGATCCCCGAGACCCATCGTCCAATCGCGGCCGGCGGGCTGACATAGCGGAACGTGACCGTCCAGGAACCCGGTCCGGGCACTCGGAGTCCGGTCCAACCGTCGTAGACGCGGGTGACCTCGGCCGGTTCGGTCGCGCCTTCACCGCCTCGAAGCTCCCCCCGCCAATGGGGATGGTACAGCGAGGCCCAGACGACTTGACCCGGCCGATCGGTCTCGAAAGCGATCCGTGTCCGTTCCGGGACGATCGTCTCCAACGCCAGGGGGCGACCGCGATCGAGATCGGCCAGGAGTCGGTCCGGATCGCCGGTTCGATCCTCCAAAGGTGTCGAACCGATCAGATCATCGCGGAGAAACCAGGCGCGGGGCGGATCCTGATCCGGGGTCCAGAGCCCGATCGTATCCAACCGAGGCGCGTTAACCCGGACGAACGCCTCGGAGTGGATCCAGGAGGCCGATGCGGGATCATCGAGCAGAGTGAGGTCGTCGCCGAGTGATTCCAAACGTCGTGGTTGCTCGCGGAGCCGTTGGACCTCGATCGGGTCGATGACGAGTACCTCGGTCCCAAAGGTACGGAGGGCGTTCGCGATAAGCCGGGGATCAGTCCGGGGATCGGCCAAGGATCCGTAGAGCCGAGCGGTCAATTCGGGCTGGATGGGCAGGTCGATGGTTCGATAGGCGACGGTGGTTCCCTTCCCGATGAGCATCGGGAGGTTCTGCGCGGTCGAGACCAGCCGTGTTCCGCGTGGGAGGTCGTCGAGCTTCGCGAGCGTTGGGCTCTGGCTGGTCAATGGACCCGCTGTTGTGGTGTCGAAGGGCCGATGGTGCTGGATCATCCAAAGCGAATCGGCCAGGACGATCACCATCAACACGGCTCGAGGGATCCGGATGCGACCCGCGAGCAGGCCGAGCACGATCGATAATGAGGCGAGGATGAGCGTTGGAGTCAGTTCTCGCAGATAGATCGCGAATCGGTTCGGGACGAATCGCAATCGCTGGTTAGAGAACTCGGTCACCCCGTTTTGGGCCAGTTTCGCCTGCGCTCGGGTCTCCAGGAGGGGGCGGTCCGCATCGCCTACGACGGAATCGAAGTCGCGGACGTCACCGACCTCAAGCTGGGTCCAGGCCTGACGGAATCCCGAGCCGAGCCAATTCGGAGCGCTCGGTAATCGTGCCCAGAGCGCCGACTCGATCAGGAGGAGCGTCAAGCCGATCGCCATGACGGCGAGCAGCCCGGTGAGCCACAGGGGGTGCCCAGACCGATCGGGTCCATGTTTCAGAGATGGTGGGCGTTCACGTCTCATCTGCCAATGATCGAGGCCGAGCCCGGCGAGCATGGCCAGACTCCACGCGGTCACCAAACCCCAACGCGCTGGGGCTCGGAAGAAGGAGAAGCCAGGAAGCTGGCAATACCACGAGAAACCAGGGACCCAAGGACCCAGGCTCAATGCCAGGCTCAGGAGGGCCAAGAGGCTCAAGGCTCGAACGTTCCGATCGGTCCGGAACCGGCCGATTGCGGTCCCTAAGGCGAGGGCCAGGGGGATCAGCCCGACGTAACCCATGTGCTCTTCGGGGGCGGTCCGGAAAGGATCCCAAACCAAGGGACGCCAAAGCGGCGAGACTTGGAACAACTCGGGCGCGATGTAGCTGATCAGATGCAGCGGCGAGGCGGCGAAGGCGGACAAGTACAACGGATCGCGCTGCGACTCGGCCAGTTGGGCTAGGTGCCAGGTCGGCCAGATCTGGGCGAAGCTCAGCGGAACCGAGGCCAACCAGGCCATCACGACGAGCCCGCTCAAGCGTAGTCGCGACCGGAGATCCCCCCGATCCCCGCCATCGAAGCACGTCCAAACGGCCAAGGTGAGCACCGACACCTGGGTCATGAAGGCCAGTTGGAAGTGACCGGGCAGGATTTGGATCCCAAGGACGCCGGCTAGGAGGAGCGCGGAACGGGCTCCGCCCCGGTGTTCGAGCACGGTCCAGGTTAGTCCCAAGGCCCAGGGAAGCCAACTGCCGACCGTGTAGCTCCACTGATGCGAAAGATGGATCAAGAAAAATCCGCTGGTGCTGGAGACGAACCCGGCCGCATAGGAGGCGACCCGCCCGAGGCCGAACTGACGCCCGGCCCAAACCACGCCCAAAGCCCCCCAAGCCGTATGGACGAGCAGGCTCGTCAGATAGCCCCACTCCGGGGATAAGAGCCCATAGACGGCCCAGTGGATCGGATAATAGACCCCCATCTGGCTCTCGGCCAGGCCCGGGAATCCGAGGCCCCAGAGATCGTTCCAGAGCGGCAATCGGCCCGCTTTCAAAGCGTCCCCGTAGAAGCCCATCACACCGAGAAAGAACTGGGTCACATCGCCGCGGACCGGCATCCGACCGCCCAAGCCCAGAGGCCAGAGCCACGCCTGAAGCGCTGCCAAGAGTCCGAGGATCCCCAAGCATTCCCCGATGACCCATTTGCGATGTTGGGTTCGTCTCTCAGGCCCCGTCGCCATGGCGTCCTCGACCTTCTGGGTCTCGGGACCATGATCGGGTCGGGTCTCGACATGGGACTCGGACATCGACGGGGCGCCTCAACGATCGGGAAGCGGTCGGCGAGTTCTACAACAGGGGAGCAAACTCGACAATCGTACAGATCACCGTGTCGGTCGAGAATCCTTTTAAGTTGAGAAATCTTGGCGGATCCGGCCAATTGTCTCAAGTGTTCTTGGCGCAGGCTTTTATGTTGTAGGGTCTCGACCGGATGCCAATCAGGATATGGCGAAACTTCCGGCGATTGGCACCGAGCGTGCTTCCTCGGAGTGCGTTCAACCAGATGAGCTACCCACACCGGTCGGGAACGGGCGGATTCGATCCGCAGTCGGGGATGGAACTCCGCACCGAGCCTGTCCGGACGATCCGGGTTGAACCGACCCGGTCTGCAACCAGAAAGGATGGAGCGATCATGTTGGTCTTGAGCAGGAAGCTGGGTCAAAGTTTGGTCTTGGGCGACGATATTCGGATCACGATCGTCAAGATCGACCGTAACACGGTCCGCGTCGGTGTCGAGGCGCCTCGCAACGTCAAAGTCCTCCGCGAGGAGGTCGTCCGCTTCGAGGATATGGCCGATCACAACGAGGTCGTTGCGCCCGCTCTAGCCTCCTCATGAGCCCTAGTCCGATGAGTGAGTGGTCCAGGCAAACCGGGCTCGCTCGACCCAGTCGTGGCTTCGGTTCGAGGTCGACTATGATGGGGTCAACGGAGCGAAACCTATTCAGAGCCGACGGTGTCCGTTTCGGCATCGTCGGTCTCCCTCGGCCCCGCAGACTGAGACCCGACGCCGTTGGACCTCAACGCGATCGACGATAGGCTTGAGGAACTCCTCAAGGCCCGGAACCCGAAGAAAACGCTGTTGGATCACGGCGACGAGTTATTGATGTCCGCCGACTTCCTCTTCGAGGTCGGTCATGCGTTCCGCTCGATCTTGGTCCGGACCTGGGCTGAGGGCGGGTTGGAACCCGATCGGCTCGGGCTGTTCCCCGAGCCCGCCGCCTGGCTCAAGGTCAATCTGGACGAGGCGATCCGCCCGCCCAGGAAGTTCGCTTCGTTGTTCGAACACCCGCCCGAGGATGGGCTTCACCTGATCGCCACGGCCTTCGAGACCGACAAGAACCGCCTCACCAACCGTCTCAATGCCCTCGTGACGTCGCCCGGCTGGTCGACGATCCGGAGCTTTATGCTGAAGCCGATCGATGGAGCGATGGCCTCGACCCCGTTGGAGGCGTTCGTTCAAGCCGACGAGGTGGCCAACCTTGACGCATTCGTTCTGGCGGGCCTTTCGCGATTTGGGGTCAACCTCAATAAGGTTTTGGCCCAATCTGCCTTGACCGCCCGTTGTCGGCAGTTCGGTTTGATCAATGTCCATTGGGACCACAACTACGCCATCGCCTTCGCCGATCGCCTCGCCGAGCACGCCCGGCAACCGGCCTGGGAATCGCTCTGGCTCGGCGCCCCGTATCAGGCCATCGGGACAGGCACCCAGAATCGGTTCGGTCGCGAGGGGCTTGCCCATCTGCTCCATCGACTCGATCCGATTCATCTGAACGAATTGAGGCTAGGTGGGACTTCGCTCGATTTGCAAGGGATCGCCACGCTTCTGGAGTCGCCGCTACCCTCCCAACTCCAGACGCTGGAACTGAGCCATAACCCGATTGGCCCGGGCGGATCGGCGATGGAACGTTGGCCGACCGACGCCCCGCTGGAACGGCTCGACCTCTCCCGTTGCGCCTTGGGCGACCCGGAGGCGATCGCCCTCGCTCGTGCTCCAGGACTGACCCGCTTGAAGGTCCTTCGCCTGAAGAACAATCAGATCGGCGATGCCGGCGCCCAAGCCTTGGCCAGTTCGCCCCACCTGACAGCCCTTCAGAGGCTCGACCTGAGCCGCAACCGGGTCGGCGACGCCGGAGCACGTCGATTGGCTGACTCCGAGACCTTGGTCTCGCTCAGCAGTCTGGACCTGCTAGGATGCCCACTCGGGGTTGAGGGCGTCCGCGCCTTGATGACGGGCCGAAGGTTCGCCAACAACGCCGAGCGCCTCGGCCTGATCCCGGCCAAAGGGGTCGCCACGACGACGCGTTCGACCCTGGTCCGCAAGCTGGCCAAGCTGGGTGTCCGCGTCTCCGGAAAGCCCTGAGCGGACCGCGATCGCAGGGGAACGAGACCGTCGGATTGCGCTCGGATGGCCAGCCGACACCCCAAAGAACACGGAAGTCGATCGGGAGCGGCAACCCGTTTGCAGGCATCGGTGTATCGTTGAACCCGCGAGAAATGGACGGGGACTCATCGCGATCGGCCTTGGTTCGCGTTAGGTTCGTTCTCCAGAGCTGCGTTCGAAACGAACCGAGTCGATCGGAACCGTCGCCTAGGTCCGTCGAAGGATCCCGGAAAGATCAAAGGACTGATAATGGCCGAGATATTGCTGATTAACCCTCGGTTCGAGATTTCGTTCTGGGGCATGGAAGAGGCCTTGCCGATGATGGGCAAGCGGGCCAATCTCCCCGTGGCCGGTCTGCCCTTGCTGGCGGCGCTAACTCCCGAGCCGCACCGCGTGGAGATCCTCGACGAGAACGTCGAACCGCTCGATTTCGACCGCTGTGCCCGGTTCGACATCATCGGCCTGACCGGGATGTCGGTCCAGCGGCACCGGATGCGCGCGATCCTCGGAGAACTCAAGGCCCGGGGCTGCTTCGTCGTCGTTGGCGGGCCGTATGTAACCGTGCAGGAAGACTATTTCGACGACGGGGCCGACGCCATCTTCATCGGCGAGGCCGAGCAGACCTGGCCGCAGTTCCTCCAGGAGTGGACTGAGGGTCGCGCCGGCTATCGGTACGAGCAGGCCGAAAAGACCGACATGAGCACCGTGCCCACACCGCGCTACGATCTGGTCAAGACCGACCGATACGCCTTCGGCAGCGTCCAGTTCACCCGAGGCTGTCCGTTCCAGTGCGAGTTCTGTGACATCATCGTCACCTTCGGCCGTCGGCCCCGGATCAAGCTGGCTGAGCGGATCCTCGACGAACTCGACTCTCTCACGGCCGAGGGGAACCGGATCGTTTTCGTCGTCGACGACAACCTGATCGGCAACAAAAAAGCGATCAAGCCGATCCTCCGCGCCGTCGCCGACTGGCAACGCCAGCACGGATATCCTTTGACCTTCTTCACCGAAGCGTCGCTCGATCTGGCCGACGATCCCGAGCTGATGGATCTGATGAGTCAAGCCAACATCCTCTTCGTTTTTATCGGCATCGAGACGCCCAACGAGGAGGCGCTCCGCGAGACGAAGAAGCTGCAAAACCTTCGGAGCGGCGGGACGATCGTCGAGAAGGTCCATCGGATCCAGGACGCTGGCCTGGGCGTCTGGTGCGGCATGATCATGGGCTTCGACAGCGATGGGCCGGACATCTTCGACATCCAGAACGCCTTTCTTCGGGAGTCGCGGATCGCCCTGGCCATGAGCGGGATGCTCTCGGCCATCCCCAAGACCCCGCTCCACGACCGCTTGATGCGCGAGGGGCGGCTCGACCTCGACGACCGGTCCGAGTTCGGCACCAACATCATCCCGCTTCAGATGTCCCGCGAGCAGCTCCGCGACGGCTATGTGCGTACCCTCGTCGACCTCTACGAGCCGCACGCCTACTTCCAGCGGCTCGACGCCTCATTCATCGACGGCGACCTCCGGGTCGGTCGCGGACGCTCTGACTGGTGGCGAACGCATCCGCTCAACCGCCTGGCCAAAGAGACCCTCTTCTTCGCCCAAGCCTTCGGGCTGTTTCTCCGCTTGATGAGTCGGGTCCGGGACCGTTCGCTGCGCCAGCTCTATCGGCGTCAGATCACGCGATACGCCCGACACCGACCCAACTCGGGCGACATCCTGGTTTATCTGATCCACATCGCCATTCACTATCACGCCTATTGCTTGGCGCAGCGGATGGACGCGGCGGCTAAGTCGAACGCTCGCGAACTCGTCAACTCATTCTAAGCTGTTGCGAGCGGCTAATAAGAGTTGTTCATGGGATATAAAAAGATCGAGGGACGACATGTGTCGTCCCTCGGGAGTGATTCGCGAGATGATCTCGGTCGGGTCCATCCGGAGGGATGAAATCGCCTCCCGACGGACTCGACCGACGATCAGCAACGAATCGGATCAGTTGCCGCCCTGGAGGGCCGAATCGGCGTCCAAGGGGGTTTGTCGCATGTAGATCGGCAGGTTGGCTCCCCGCGGGGTCAGCAGCTTTGCGTAGACCGAGCCATCGATCCCATCGTTGAGGAACCGGCCGGTCCCGTCGCAGAAGATGACGTTGGCGCCGTTGGGATGGTTGCTGTTGAGGAAGGGCGCATCACCCACTTGCGCGAGGCCATCCGGGGCGCCATTAATCGCTTCGGCCGAGGTGCTGATGTTGGCCAGGATCCAGCCGGGGCCGTCGATCCGGTCGACGCCGTCAGTGGAGGTGACGGTCAAGGGGCCGGGGTTATTGATCGGATCGCTCAAGTCACCGGGCAAGCAATTACCGATCGCCGAGCCGTTGTCGCAGATGTTGTCCGAGCCGATGAACCCGACGAAGTTGGGGTGCGGGCAGGCCCAGTTAGTCGGCAGGAAGCCGGCGTCGGTCTGTGTGAAGGCGCTCGATTCGGAGTATCCGGCGTAGAAGTTCTCACCGAGCATGATCGTAGTGGCGGTGCCATCGGTGACTGCTGATAGGGAAGTGTCGACGTCGTAGGGCTCGCGGCCGGTGGCCGAGCCGAGGAAGAAGACTCCCATGTTCCGGGTCACCGGCGTCTCGCCTCTGACCCCGTCGGGGCTGGCGAAGACGCGGAGGACATCACCGGTCTGGGTCGCGCCCAAGATCCCGTCGAGCGTCCAGAGGAACGGCCGGGCGTGCCAGCGCATGAAGCCCATATTGACGACATACGACAGGTTCCCACGACCATTGACCAGGGTCAGGTCCGAGGGGCACTTGAGCGCGGCGATGTCGGTGTCGGCGATGTTGATGTTGCCCAGGATGTCGTTGCCGCCCCCCACCGCGAAGTAGGTCGAATCGAAGTCCCAGGCGTTGGCCAGGTCCTGCTGGTCGAGTCCGGGCAGGATGTCGACGACCCAAGAGCGGGCCGGCAGCGACTCTCTGAAATCGACTTCGGTGAGAAAGGCGGCCGAGATGTTCGACGTGTTCAGATTTCGATCGCTCTGGCCGCGATAGTTCTCGAAGAAGGTGCCGGCCTTGGGGAGGGTTTGGTTTTGGTTGTTGCTGGCGAAGTCGATCAGGGCGATGCCGACCTGCCGCATGTTGTTGAGGCACTGCAACTGTTGAGCGCGGCGCCGAGCGCTGAAGACGGCCGGCAGCAGCAGGCTCATCAAGACGGCGATGATGCTGATGACGACCAGCAACTCGACCAGGGTGAAGCCGCGTCGGGGACGTGGGGTCCGCATCGATGTCTCTCCTAAGTGACGGGATGAACGGTCGTGGCGTCGGCTGCGGTTCGCGGTCTCGACCGCCGACGAGTCCCGGACAGCGACCCGCGCGGGTGTGTCGAGGCGCGAAGGGTTCGGCGACGGGCTCGGGGGCGGATCGCAGGCGATCCGGGATCGGACGGCGACGTGCGGGACGTCGGGGCGCTGGAGCAACGGACGAAGCGGGCCCGTCCAGGGGAACGCGACGAACGGGCGTCGAATTCCCGAATGGACGGGCCGGGTCTCGGATGGCCGGCCGGTCCGATTTACTCGATCCGACGGCTGTAGACGATCAGGTCACGGAAGTTGATCGGCTGGGTTGGGTTCCCGAAGCCGGGGGCCAATGAGCGATCCACGATGAAGAACGAACGGTAGCGACGGTTGGACCCATCGGCCAAGCCGAGTTCGGGTCCGAGGATGTCCTCGTTGGGGCCGATCGCGCCGGTGATGGGGTCGACCACGCGGTAGAGCGACGTGCTGTTCGGGTTGGCTGGCTGAACGACCTCAAAGAAGCCGACGGTCACCCAGACGGCGAACTGCATCGTCCGGACAGTCGTGAGGTTCTCCAGCTTCTGGAGCCAATCATAGCGGTAGTACGGGTGACGTCGACGGTCCACGCCGTCGCTGAGCAAGCCTCCGCTCTGGCCACCCAATCGAGCTGTGGCTTGCTGGGCGCCGGTGACCGCCGGGTCGAACTCGATCAGCTCGTTCACGAGAGATCCCGGACTCGGGTCATCGGGCCGGGCTGCGAGGTCGGGCACGGCGCGGACGTCAGACCCGCCCACGGCTGCGCCGGGTTCCGTGGTTACGATCGTCCCGATCGTGTTGAGATGAGGGATCAACGGGCCATTGACGTTGAAGTCCTCGCTGACCGCCGAAGGTGAGACCTCAACGACCTGTTGGTTATTCGCCGCATCGAACGCCAGGCCACGTGCCGAGTCGGGCAGTTGGAGGAGCCGTCGCGGCGGGCTCGACGGCGGCTGACCCGAGACCGCCACGCCCCAAACCGGGTTAACCCTCCCGCGATCGAACGCGGCGATCGCCGCGCCTCGGCCATCGATCTCGCCGCCGCTGCTGACCAGGTTGAAGATTCCCAAATCATTGAAGTAAGGATCGGGCAAAGTCGTATCAGCCACCGGCGGCGGCAACAGCGCTGGCCGTAGGATCGTGTCGTTGATGTCGGGATACGAGAGCGAGCGGAACGGCCGCTCGCGTGGAAGACCGAGCTGGGCGTTCCAGGCGGGGTCGCCGAGGAGCAACGCCGTCGAGGCCTGCGGCGTTTGGGTGCCGAAGCCGAACATGAAGCCGGAACCGCCGTGACGCAGCTTGAGGAAATCGCTGAAGGCCTGCGACATCCCTCCATAGACGCCTACTCCGGCGATCGGGTTGTTCTTGAGGAACCCGGTCAAATTGTTGGCCATCGAGTAGTAGCCAATCTTGTTGGCGTTGGGGTCGAGGACCGGGTAGCCGTTGGCGTTGAGCAGGGTAACGACCCGTGGCGGGATCACGGTCGGGTTGGGCGCGCCGGCGTTATCGGGCACGACCGGGATCCGGTTGAGCCGCAGCTCATCGTCGAGGACGCCGTAGAAGACCTCCTCGTCGATGATCAGGTTGATGTTGATTTGGCCGGGCCGTCTCCGCTGCCGGAACCAGTCGAAGTTGACGCCGTCGGCGACCGGCCCGATGGCGCCGTTGGCCGGGCTGGGCACCTCGAGCAGCTCCAGGATCCGATACCAGCCGGTGCTGGACGGGCCACCGTTGACCGCCACCCCAGTACCGTTGAAGACCGTGGGCAGGTCATCATAGAACGGCATGTGGAGCATCTTGTTCACGGCCATGTAGGGGAACGTCGGGGCGACCGGCCGACGGTCAATCCCGTCGGTATACGGCAGACGCATGTCGTTATCCAGCAGCGTGATGCCGTCATTGAGCCCATCCGGTCGCAGGTTAGGTGGCCGGCGGTAGGGGAACCGCAGTTCATCGAGATCAGTCAGTCGTTGATTGCGGTCCATAGATGGAAGGGGATTGGACGGATCCGTTGTAACGGGGTTGAGAGGATCCAAGACGAGGAGATTGGGATCATCAAAGCTGTCGTCGAGCAGATCGCCATAAAGGTCGTCCTGGCCGTCGCCATTGCCATCTACGTCATCGAGGTAAGCGAGCAGAGGTGTTCGAAGCGGCGTCGGATTACAGACGAACTGTTTGGTAAATAGGCCTGGCGGCGTCACCGGAACATAGAGCAGTTCGATGACGCTCATGAAGTCGCGATCGAAGAAGACGAACGGGGCCCAGCGTCGATCACGTTCCCCGTTGCGGCCGTAACGACCCAGGGTGTGTCGAACGTCGCTGTCGCCCTCCGGTCTGAAGCCCGGAGCGGTCGATGTCGCGTCCGCATTAAAGTTGCCATTTGTGCCAGCTTCATCGATTCCGCCATCGTAAACTTCGGTGTCGTCCGTACGCTTGCGGACAAACGTGGGACTGCCGGCTCGGAAACGGTTACGCGTGATCGGAAGATCTGTGTTCGGATCCGGGTTCGTGACCGGGAACGGAATGGGTTCGGAGTAATTCAGTAGGTAGACGTCATCGTCGTCGACCAATTCCGTTGCATCGATTTGCTCTTCGTATCCGTATCGTGTGTCAAGTTGATATTCAACTAATTGGTCAAGGTTAGATGGGTTCGGTGGAAGAGGAGCAATTGCTAGCGGGACAGCTTGGCCCCCACGGTAGGGTTGCATCCGTTGTACTGAGTAAATGTTTCTTGTGCCACCAGAAGTGACGATGTCATATTCAGGTGGATTGTTAGGATTGTTGACACGATTGGTGGATCGAGTGACTTCAGCGTCATTGATAATGAAGGGAAACCTCATCGAGTCGACAACAACCATTTCCGAGTTAGGGTCGTTGGGATTGATCGGACGCCGCAAGTAGAGCCAGTAATAGCGCGACCCATAGGGAGCAGTTGGTTGCGGGTTGGAGGGTGTCTGGCTGAACGCCGGATCATACATGTTATTGATATCAGGTTGAGTTTCTGGGAAGAAGTCATTGGGTAAGATGAACTGGTAGCCATTGTCTGTTAAGTCGCTTAAGTCGTTCTGATCGAATTGGTCGAAATCATTGTCATCAGGTTCCATGCCCGGCATGATTTCGAGTTCCAGTTCGGTGACGATATCCTGGTCCGACCCTGATCCATATGCCGTCGTCAGAACGACGAGGTTGTCGTCGAGGTTTGCGTTGACGTTATTCTCGTAGTCGGGGTCGAGTCCATCAATCGGGTCGCTCAGGCCCAGAGAAGGATTGGAACGATCTCCACCAATGGGCGTTTGGAAGAAGAACATACCTCCAGGCGAGTTGGTGCGGAGTTGGTTCATGTCGAATGCGGCGCCCGGGCCTCCGATCGCATCGAAACCCCGGGGTAGCTGACCGGTAATCGGGTCGGGTCGACCAAAGGCAATAGGATTGAAACCCGAATTCTGATCGTAATCAGCCCGTTGAGCCAGGGGGTCGTCGGGCAGGATGACCAGATCCCAGTTGGCCAGGTCGAGTTGGTCCGAGGCCTCGTCATCTCCTTGGGTGAGCATGTTCGCCAATTCGATGTAGAGCCGAGGTCTGGTACGCTGCCCCTCCGCTGCGGTCTCAGTTGGGAAGGCGAAGCTGAGCACCTCGTTGATCGCCACCGGCTGGTATTCCATGCCGTACTGTACCAGCGGTTCTGTATCGGCGAGCGTCAACGTGACACCAGTTTCATTTTCGATCTGGGCTAGTTGCGCAGCGAACAACACGGTGCCGGCGTCCACCTGATTGGAGCCTGCGAAGGCCGCAGTGTAGAAGGTGTCACTGAAGATAACACTGGGCGGACG
Organism: uncultured Planctomycetia bacterium; assembly: GCA_964609385.1. Taxonomy (GTDB): domain Bacteria; phylum Planctomycetota; class Planctomycetia; order Isosphaerales; family Isosphaeraceae; genus CAZSSM01. The sequence goes on along the minus strand of CAZSSM010000081.1, from coordinate 14,306 downwards.
CACATAAGTAATGCCACCCTGATCGTATCGGATCGCCGGTACATGACGGAGATATGGATTGACGAACCGGGTCATCACATCATCGGGGTCGCGGAAGTCGACGATGTTGATCATGAACTGGCAGAACTGGGCGAACTCTTCGGGGTGATCGATCGACTCCGGCGGCACGGCTAGGCGGAGGGCGTTGATAGCGTTGCGGACCCAGAGATTCCGGATCGGATCGTCGGGATCGAACGAGGGCGGTAGCGGGAAGTTGAGGTTCAACCGCTGCCCGCCATGCAACAAGGGCGGGATCGCGTACGGCGCGTTGTATCTCTCAGCATAGTTCTTGTTGAGCCGCGCCCCGTCGTAGTCGCCGGGCGCGTTGTGCGAGTTGGTGCCGAACTTCGCGGCGAGAGCGGGCGACGTCGGATCGACGACGTTATCGGGCGCCAACGCGTAGGTGTTGAGGTCCCAGGTCTCGTGGCTGAAGAGCTTCCGCATCTTGCGAGCGGCGGCTTGGTCGAACGCCGGCGCGTTGATCGTCCCGTTGACGAACGTGTTCGCCCCGAGATCCCGGAGCCGCGACTGGAGTTCGGGGCCATCGATGTCGCTGAAGCGGAGCAGGAACTCCAGGTCGGCCGGGCCGAAGGGGGCGTCCAAGCCCAGGTCCTCATACAGGTTCATCTCGTGGGCGGCGTTGAGGCTGGGGGCGCCGAAGGGGAAGTTGTTGGCCACCCGAGGGTTCGTCGTGACGTCGCCGATCCCGGCATAGCCGGTCCTATCGTAGCCGTAGGTCATCGACGCCTCGCTGTAATCAAGCGTGGGCACGACGTCCCGGCCATCTAAGCTACCCCCTATGACAACGTTATCGAAGTCGAACGGTCGTGCCGCAAACGGCGTGAACGGGACCACGTTGAAGTCAGGAGCAGACATCGGCGGTGGAATCACTTCGCGTAGTGAACCGCTCTGCTGCGGGAACAGCACGGCGCCGAGGCCATGGAACTTGTTGATGCTGCGGGCGATGAAATCACCGATCGGGAGAGTTTGAGGAGGTAGATTACCCACAACAATCCCAGTCCGCCAAGGATCAATCAAAGGCCATCGGAGATGGCCAGGATTACCGACCGAGTTTAGCGGAGTAAACCCCTGCGGTAGACCGACGGGACGCTCGTAGAAGAAGTGGTCGACGCGGCCGAAGCCGTCGAACCCGTTGCCGTCGTCGAGCAAGTTGCCCGGCTGGGTCCGACGCGCCACCTTGCGGCCGATCCCGGTCGGGTCGATCGGCCAGTTGTAGTAGCGATGCCGCTCGATCGGGAACAACAAAGCCCCGCTACCGTCCCGAATTTCGAAAAACTCGCGGGAATTAGTCAACCCTTGCGGAAACTCGGTGGCGGCGAAGTCGTCGTCGGCGGGATCATTCGAGATGGCGGAAGTCACACCGTTGAGGAAGCGGTTAACAAGGATTTGGTCCAGGGTCACGCCGGCCCGGGGTGTGAACGACTCGAATGCGCCGGCTGGTAGATTGGCCTGCTCCTGGAAAGCCAATAAGAGCGGGCCGGGCTCACCCCAACGCCCCTCGATCGCTACGGGCTCGCCGTTGGTAGGGTCGGGCAATACGTCACCACGCAACAGCTTCGCCATCTCGGCGTTCGAGGCGTCGCGGAGCGAGTCGTAGTCTGGCAAGAGCCCTGCCGAGAAAGCCTGGACGTCGTTTCGGAACGCATAGGTCGGGTTGACCTCGTTCGACGAGTGGCCAAGGTGGGAAGTGTGATAATATTCAAACGATCCGTTGTACTGTGGGGCGCCTGGGATTCCGGTGGAGTCGTAGTCGCGCGCCTGCATGTTGCCGGCGGTGTTGAGCGGGAACCGGCCGTTGAGCCCGATGACGGTGAAGGCGAACAGCGGTTTGTAGAGCCTGCCTGAGGGGTCGGTGCTGACCGGGTAGCCCAGGTCGACCCAGACCGCGTCGGTGATGCCGTCACCGTCGTTATCGACGTCGTAGTCGACCCGGCCGGTCGCGTCGGGCAGCAGGGGTGGGAAGGCGGTCGCGTCATGCCCGTCGGCAGCGCGGGGCCGCATGAACTTGGCGCGGGTGAACTCGTAGTCGGTGGGCGTTTGGAAGGACTCGAGGCCCGCCAGCCAGTCCGGCTCGGTCAGGATACCGGGCCGGTGGAACGACGGAATGACGACGTTCCCATCAGCGCTCTGCAAGGCCAGAAACCAGTTCTCCAGGTCGCAGGCGTCGTAGTCCTCATCGAGACTGGGGATCCCTCCCGTCGCGACCACCTCCGGGCTCCAACGGAAGTTGGCGTACCGCGCACTTGTGTTCTGTAAAGCACCGATCCGATAGTCCATCGCATCCATGCCCGGCCCGTTGAAAGAGTTCCGGAACCGGCTGTCGAGGACGAACGGGACCCCTAGGCCATAATCAGTCAGCGGGGTCGAGACTGCTTGGAATGATGGGGCGACACCGCCTCCAGCCAAATGGTCGACCAAGTCAACGTCGAGCCGACGATCGACGGCTTCGATGATCAGGGTGTCTTCCACGATCAGTTTGTGAAAGTCGTCCGCGTTGTTACTTGTGAGGTTGTAGGTTCCCGCCGTCTTATCGTGGAGGATGACCTCGAAGCTCTGTCGGGGATTGACGAGTTCGCGACCGAAGTTTGGGACGCTGCCGGTCACATCTTGGGGCCCGACGACCATGAACCAACCACCGAACTCGAACGGATCGTAGTCGATCGTCCGGGGGATGTTGGTGAGGATCACGAAGAATTGGCGGTTGGGATCGATCCCCGGGACGGGCGTCGGATCAGAGACCTCCTGGATGAACAACCCCTGGCCGTCGAGCCGTTGGCCGAGGAAGCCGTTGTTGGCGGCGTCTTCGCCGTACATGTCCCGGACCAGGCTATGGCCGCGGATCGCCGAGCGCTGGTTGTCGGTATCGACCAACAACTGCTCCATGCCGAAGTCGATGATCTCTTCGAAGGGCGGCACCGAGGCGGCCTCGCTGAAGGCGCGGCTGGCGTCCTGGACCTGGCCGGTGAAGATCGTGAAGGAGACGCCGACCAACGCCAGCAACCCCAGCGCGGCCAACACGACGATCAGGACCACACCGCGACGGCGGGATGGCGGCGGCGCGAGCGACCCATCCGGGTCGGGACGCATCCGCGACAGTTCAACGTACATGGGGATGTTCCTCAGTTCGGGGTCGCGGACTGCCCGGTCGGTCGACTCTGGAACCGCCTCAAGGGACGGTCTGCGAATAAGCCGGGACGGACGAGGGCCGCGTGGTGGTTCGTGGGAGCATCAAGCGTCGAGGACCCAAGCCCTCAACACGTCGGAGATCGGACAATGTCGCGTGAATCGGTCGATGGTCTGACGACCCGCCACAGAGGGTGGCGGACGTCGTGGTTCGGGCTTAGAGCCGGTCGGTGAAGTCGTGGACGATCGTCAACGACTTGATGCGCTCCTCGCGCGGATCGCTGAGGCGCACTTGGATCTGGATCCCACGCAGCGGCTCTGGGTATGGAGCCGGGTAAGACGGGTAACGCGGTGGGACGAACGGCGGCCGGAACACGAAGCTGGTCTGAGGGATCGCCTGAGGATCGGAGTAATCCGTCGACCACGTATCGAAGACGCGGCGTAGGCGAATCACATTGGGGCTGTCGTCGCCAATGTTGTTGGCCGGGAAGAACTGATTGAACGTTGAGGGAGAGGGATACCGGTACCGCCCGAAGGTCGGGAACTGCGCGTCGACACGGAAGTCGCGGATCAGCGGCGGCATCCGGCCTTCATGGGCGAAGGTCGAGGTGATCACGTCACTCAGGAGATATGCTTGTTCTTGAGCCGCGAAGGACAGTGCTTCCAATCCCACAGGGTCGACCGTCAACCCCAGGCTCAAGAGCGCCGCATCGATCGAATCGGCGGCGTAGCCCAGGTCGTAGTAGTCCGGCGCCACACTGAAGGCTGGCGCGAAGGGGCCACCCGTCAATGAGTTCAGCCGGCTCGACAGGGCCTTCGTGTTGGGATCATAGGCCTTTACGTCGAAGCTCCGGACGTTCGTGGCTAGCAGATCGCCGGCTACCGGCAGGGAACCATTAGCGGTCACGGGCAGATCGGTGAGCGCATCGGCCGCAAACAGGAAACTGTTGGAACCGAAGCCATCGGAGTAAGGTTGATCCAGCTGCGGAGGCAGTAGGTTAACTGTCGGGTCGATCAAGTTCGGATCATTCGGATCTGGAGGCTGGATTCCCAACGCTTGAACAATGTTGCCCGGCGTGTTCCAGGGCACGAAGAGCGGATCGATCCAGTTGGGGTGGCTCGTCTCCTGCATCGTCGGGAAGCCCCAGTAGGTCTGGACGAAGTTGTCTCCGGGTTGGGGCAGGCTGTCCCCACCGCCGCGCGGCAGCGGGTTCTGGTTCTGGGTTGACGGGTCGGCATTTTGATTGAGGAACGGTTGGCGGATCGCCCCGTTGTTGATCCCTCCCAAGACCACCGAAGAGACATTCGCATTCGAATAAGCATAAGGATAAACGAAGGGAAAAGCCATCACCTGTGTGTTTCGGAGCGCGGTGGGCGGATAGCCGTTGATGGAATCTAGGGTCGTCAGCCGATCTCTCGAACCGGGCTGCTTGTTGAAGATCTCGGGGTAGAGGATTGGCTGATAGTCGGGCAGTCCATCGCCAAAACGGACATTACTGCCCCCTTGGGTGAGCAATTCGTTGCTGTCGAAGAACGCGTTGATATTCGCGAGGTCGCGGTTCAGGCTGCCGCCGGCGCCCCGAACCGGGATGTCGCTGTGACGGGGTCGGGCGAATCGGTTGTGGCGGTTGGTTAGATCGCCGAGTGTGTTGGGGACTGGCGGCGGGACGAAGCCGGCCAGATTGAGGGGGTCTTCGTTGGGCCGCGCCGAGATGTCGTTGACACCTAGCCAGCTCTCCCCGGGCCCGATGAATTGCGACCCGACCACCGCCCCGGCGCGGTCGGGGACCACCAGGAGGACGCGTCGGTAGAGGTTTCCATTGCGAACGAAGTAGATGACCTCGGCCACCTGGCTGGTGATTGTGATGTCGCGGAACCCGCCGGGGGCGGTCGGGTCGGCCACGCGCATCCGGCCGATGAAGGGCCGTTCCTCAGGCGCTCGGGTCGTGAAGGCCAGGTAGTCGTCGACGTCCTCTCCCTGCGCGTCGGCCGGTTGGTTCTCGCCGTACTCGAAGTAGCCGAGGTTGTCCTGTGGGTCCAGCGGCGGGGTCATCCGGGCCGTAACACCTTCCAGGTCGGTCCGCAGATCGAGTTCGATCCGCTTCAGCGACTCGTCGATCTGGGCGAAGGCCTGGGCGGCATTGAGGGCGCGGGTGGCTGCCTGGAAGATCGTGGCGACGATCGCCATCAGGAAGACGACCAGACCAACGACCACGAGCATTTCGACCAACGTCAGGCCGCGCCGGGGGGGCCGAGGCGGGGCGCCGAAGCGGTCGTTCCGTACGAGCGGCATGGGGGACCAACCTCCGATCCGAGGGGCCGAGCGGGTCGGGCCGACGACGCCGACGACCGCGGGATCTCATTTCACAAGGCGAAACGAAACGGAATGCGTGATGAAACTGTTGATGAATGAGCGGACCCCGTCGCGAAGGACGGGCCCCGTCGGCGTCGATGGTCCGTTCGCAATCAACGGACCGATGCGACGACCGGGAAGACGTTCACGACCCACTCGGTGAACAGGGCGGTGTTGACGAAGATCGGATTGCCGCCCGAGTCGACGACGGTCCGGTCGACGATGTCGCGATCGACCTGGACGACGATCTGCCGGTAGCTGACGTTGTTAGGGTCGCCGGCCAGGCGGATCCCGGGGGTGATATCCCCTCTGGAGACGATTCGGTACCAGTGGATCCGCTGGCGCGGCAGGCGACCGGTGTAGTCCAGCGGGATCAGCGGGGTCGCCGGCGTCGGGATGCCGGAGTCATCGCGATAGCGTTCGTAGGTCACGTCGGCCAGCCAGCGGCCGATCCGGATTTCGGGCGCTTCGACCGTCGAAGGCCAACGCAGGAGCACGCTCCGCGTGTTCGAGTAGGCCTGTTCGACGGTGTTGAAGTAGGCTGGGACCGAATCGGGGTGGGCCGTCAGGATCCCGCCGTAGCCGAAGATCGCCTCGACGGCCACCTCATCGGCGGGGCGCGCGATCTGCTCACCGGCGGCGATGCCCAAGCTGGGGACCGGGAAGGGCGCCGGCACCGTGACCAGGCCGAAGGGGCGGTTGTGGAAGACCACCACGTCGCCGACGAACTGCTTCGGGTCGTTCCAGTCGTCCAAGCGACCGGTCAACATCCAACTGAACTCGACCTCCGACTGCAAGCCGGCGCTTAGGTCGGGCACCAACGGACTGGTGGTCTCGCTCTCGGTCTGATAGATCAGGTCGTCCACCGAGGTGAAGACCTCGCGGGCCAGATCGATCGGGTTATCGGCCGGGGTGACGACGGTATTGAAGTCGTCCACGTCGATCAGCGGATAGCTGAAGGGATAGTCGGGGCCTGGGGAGACCGTGATCGCGGGGTTGTAGAGCCAGCCCATGCTGTGGAAGTTGGTCAGCCGCTGCAGGCCGTGCGCAGGCGGGGTTGTGCGGCCGTTCGTATCCAGGTCGGCGTGCAGCCGTGGGTCGGGCCGGACGAAGCCCAGGCCGCGCCCGAAGCGATAACTAGTCTTGATCAGATTGATGTCGTAGGGATTCAGTGACCCCGACTGATGCCCAACCGCGTACCAGAATGGATCATAGGCGACTGGGAGGCTGGGTCCCGACTGCTGGCTCAGCGAGAAGTAGTCGCCGTTGAAGGCCGTCAGATCGACCCCATCGAACAAGGTGACATCCACTCCAGTAAAGCCTGCGACGTCGGTCGCATCGTAGACGAACGGGTTGTATGCAGCATTACCGCCAGGCCGGATTTGCTGTCCGTTCTGGAACGGATTGGCGTTGTCGGGGAAATTGTCGTTGGAGCCGATTGGATCGAGGAAATAACCACTAGGGACAAACGTGTTGAGGGTGAGCAGCCCGCGCGTGCCGATATCGTCGATGGCTGTGCGGCCCAGAAACGTCGAGCGGTTGTTCTGACGCGCTTCGCGGAGCCGCGACAGGCCGATCGGAAACAGGGTGGCCAGGCTGATCAGCCCAACGCCCAGGATCAGAATCGCGATCAGGATCTCGACCAGCGTGATCCCGCGACGCGATCGGTCGGACCGTGACATGAACTGAATCATTCGATGTCCCTCCGTCCCGCCTCGGCGGACAAGAAAGGTGCGTTGATGTTGCCGACGTCGAAGTAATCGATTTCTCGGGTCAGGATCTGCCCGGTCCTCGTGAAGACCGTTACCAAGCGGAGACGCCCCTCCAGCGCGATCGACTCGTTGAAGCCGGGTGTGCCCTGAGGCATTGGCAGGACGTAGCTACCGTTGGGGTTGTTCCCGTTGCCTTGGAAGCCGGCCGAGGGGAACCCATTGGCGTCGGTATAGGCCGGGAACGGCTCGTAGACGTCCTCGCGCTCGGCCAACCAGAAGTGGAGGTAGGGCAAAAAGCCGGTCGTGCCGATCGATTGGCCGCCAGTGACACTCTGCAGACCGTCGAACGCCTCGCCCGTGTCGGTGGGCAGCACCTCGCCGTTGGGGCCGATCATGATGTCGACGGTCCGGGTAAACGGATCGATCGGCAGTCGGCTGCGCTCCGAGTTGAGCCCGTCGGACCGGTTGGCGCTGGTGGCGTCGATCAGAACATCGCCGGGCAACCGAAACTCGCCCGCATTGGGGGATTGCACCGGACGGCGTTGGATCGTGTAGGTCAGTGGTCGGTTCTGGGTGGCCGCTGCGCTCTGGATTTGCACGAGGTTGGTCACGAACTCCAGGCCTCGCTCGCCTGGGAAGGGGGGGATGGGCGAGTTAAGCGGAAACGCCTCGTCGCGGAGCCCGTCGCCGTCGTCGTCCAGGTCGTTGGACAGGAAGAGGAACTCGAGCGGTGTCCCGGTCGTCGAATCGATCAATGCCTGCCCTTGTGTCGTGTCGATGTTGACGAACAGGTCGTCGTTGAAGATCTCCATCGGCCCGACGACGGTGTAGAGCGGCCCGGACGTGCCGATCCGGACCCGGTCGCCGACCCGGATGTTCCAGTACCAACCCGTGGGCGGACTGGGGATCAGGAAATCCAGACCCGTCGTCGGGTCCTGGAAGCGGTCAGTGGGCGCTGAGTCGAGCCGGATGCCGCTGATGTGTACGTTCGGTGGATAGTTGGCCGGCGCCCCGGCTGGGACCGGGTTGAGGTTGCGATTCAGGGGCTTGGGGTCGTTGGTGAGCACATCGGTGAAGTTGCCGGATGTCGGGTTGCCGGATGTCGGGTCGAACTGCGAGACGCTGACACGACCGACCGAGTAGTTGGGCGCCGGCCGGATCGAGACGAGTCGGTCGTAGGCCAGGCGGTTGGTCCCGTTGATCCCTTCGTATCCCGGGGCCGGCAGCAGGCGGATCCCACGTGGGGCGCCTTCGCGGAGCGCCTCGCTCCGCGCCCCGATGATCTTGGCCTGGAAGACCCGGGCGGCCTCGTTGACCCGACGCTCGTCGAGCGAGGAGAGCGTCACCGGGATCACCGCGACGCTGACCAGGCCGATGATCGCGATGACCACCAGCAACTCCGGCAGGGTGAAGCCGGACCGCTCCTCGAGGTCAACGGTGCGACGGATCCGGACACGCTCACGCATGATCGATTCGAGAGATGGACGCATCAGAGGGTTCCTCCCGTGCCGCCGTCGAGGTCGTGGTTCGAGATGTCGTCCACGCCGGCCGAATCGAGGACCGCACGAGCCAAGGCTGAGGCATCGTCCTCGAAGTCTCGGCGGTAGGGGTCGGTGATGACGTCGGTGCGGACCGGGCTCAACCGCGCCGCGGCGCCCTCGACCTGGTTGAGGTAGATCATCGCAGCACGGAATTCGCCCGGGTTGGACAGGTTGAGGGCAGTTGGATTCGATGGGTTAAGGAAAATCCCATAGTTGGAGATCGCTGCCACCGACGAACCGACCGACTGCCAGTACTCGGAGTAATCGAGCGGGTAGTCGACGTCGAGCATCCCGACGCCGACCAACTGGTCTTGGCCACCCGAAAGGATCAGGTGGCGGAACGAGTAGGCGCGTCGCGCGGCGTAGCCGGGGAACCCCCCGCGATTCCAGAGCTGGGCCTGGGCCGCGAGGGTTCCTGTGGCGATCGAAGGCGCATCGGGCCCAAAGTTTTGATCGCAGAGCGAGAAGAGGTACTCGTTGACGAACTGCGCCCCGCCGCTCATCGGATCGCCCGGGGCGTTTGGAATATAGACATCGGTGTTCGCGATCCCGGCATGAAGGCCACTATCCCAACGACTGATCTGCTCGGCCGAGTCGGTCGCCGGGACATAAACGGCGCCTGCCGACCACCACCACGACGGGTCCAGCAGCGTATTGTTGGGATCCAACGGATTCTGATCGCGCGATTCGGAGAGGCTCTCGTACGCTCGGTAACCCTGTTGCAGTGGCGAGTTGTAATGGACCGGCCAACGGAAGAACTGGATCGGCTGGCCCCAGGCGTCGAGGAACTCCAGGAGGCCGTCGCCGTCGGTATCGCCGACCAGATTCGGGCTGATGAGGTCGGCGTTCAGCGAGACCCCAAACGATCCGCGCGGTTGGCTCAGCAGAGCGTAGAGCATTTCGGAGCGGGCCGTCCTGTGCGTGTGCCGGGCCAAACGCTCGGAGATTTCGGCGACTTGGACCGCCGACAGGTTGGCTGTCCCTTCGTCCCACTCGTCGACCAAGCCGTCGAAGTCGTTGTCGGATCCGTCGGTGCCCAGCGTGTCGTAGCCCAACTGGCGATAGATCGCCGAGGCGACCTCGTAGGAGGCGCCCATAATCCCATACCCTTCGCTGGCCCGAAGGCTCAGACTGTCGGCGAGTGACGGGGCATTGGGCAGTTCTTGGAGCGGCGCGGAAAAGAAGACCGGATTGGTGACATCGGCACCGACTTGAAAATAGGGCAAAGCTCCGAAGTTAATCGGGTATTGATTGGTGCCCGGTGTTGGGCTGAGGACCACGAAGACGTCGGGCAGTTGGTTCTTGAGGTAGTCCAACTGGGCGACGATGTTGGCCCGCGTCTCGGTCACCGAGGGCGGGATAAACGAGACGTTGCCGTTGACGTAGATCCGCGCGACTCGACGGTGCGACTCGGTCACCGGAAACGGTCGGCGGAGCATCTCCTGGTAGAGCGTCGTGTAGGCCTGGTCGAGCGAGACGATGAGGCCCTGGGTGGCCTTCTTCTGGGCGGAGCGATAGCTATCGAAGGAGGCGACCAGGATCAGGCTGACGATGATGCCGATGATGACCAGCACGACCAGCAACTCAACCAGGGTGAAACCGCGCCCGCCGGGTCGGCTCCCGACGCCCCGACCGCCGCGCGGTGCGGGCGACCGGGGGTCGCGGGATCGGCGATCGGGCTGACCGCACTGGGGCGTGGGGGCTCGGTCCGTGACGAACATGAGACGTGACGACTCCCAAAGGGGACGGGACGTGTCCGGTCGGGGCCGTCCTCGATCCGACGCGCCCCAATCAACTCTTCAGGTCAAACGTTACTTCAGAACAACACAAAATGTTTGCCACGACATGATCATGAATCGGCTCGTCGTCAGTCGAGCTGGCCGGTCGAGAAGTTGGACAGATTGTCCGTCCCAAGCTGACGAGCGTCCGAGGCGGCCTGGAATTCGGCCGGGCTTCCGAAGGCCGCGGTGTTAAGGGGAAGCTTCGTGTTGTCGTCCGGGCGATAGGTGCCCCCCGGCCCGAACGCGCGATCGGCCCCCGCGCTGATGATCTGGTAGGTTTGCGGCCTCAGAAAGACCGGCAGTTGATTTTGGTTGGGCAGGGCCACCGCGGCGGACGAAGGTTGCAGAGCCGACGAGTAGTACGGGTTCGGTGGGAACGAAGACGTGTAGGTGTTGATGTCGATTTGCAGCCGAGGGACGAACCCGGTTGCGTTCGGATCTTCCTCGGCGCGGAAGAAGTCGCAATCGTGCGGGTTGTACAGACCGTTGGCCGTCGGTACAAAATACGCGTACGGGACCCGGTCGGTCTCGCTGGTGCGGTTCGGGCTGTACGGATCGATGAACGACGGGATCCCGTCGTTGAAGCTCGGATCCAGAATAAAGGCCTGATTGAAGTCAATATCAGCCAGGCGGTCCGCCGTGAAATCGAAGAACGCTTCGGTGCGATTCGGGTTAATGTTCGCCGAGACGAACGGGTTGGCGCCCCGAGCGAACCCGGACATCCCGATCACGCTGTCGGGCTGCCCAATGGTCAGATCCTGGAGCGGGATGCCGCCCAGGAAGAACGTTAGGCACTCGTCACCGCGGAGGACGTAGGGCGGATCAAGCACACCGTTGCCGTTAAAGTCGAGGAACGTCGCGCCCGGATTCGCAGGATCGGCGGCGTAGATTGGACTCGTCGTGGAGAAGCGGACATCTTTGAAAAACTTCTGCATGATGCTCAGGGATCGCTGAGCGAGGATGCCGACGTTTGTGTCCGCCCCCGTGGTCACCCCGATGATGTCGCCAGCGACGAGGACATCACTCCCGGTCGGAAAGAAACCGTCCTCGGACAGGAAGATCCGGCTGGGCGGATAGTCGCCGAACTCGAGCCGGAACTCCTCCAGCGCTGCGGCCACGCTGTTGATCTCGGCGGTGAGGGCCGCATCGCGAGTCCGTCGGACCGCGCCGAAGATGGCCGGGACCAGCAGGGCGACCAGGATCGCGATGATCAAGATGACGGTGAGCAACTCGACCAGCGTGAACCCGCCGCGACACGCAACGGTCCGACGAGAGAACGCGGCGGGCGGGATGACGGGGGCGACCATCGTTGGGGCTCCTCGGGACGGAATCCAGGTCTCAAGCGGACGGGCACAATGGGCCCGTGAAGCAACGCGACGAAATCGAGGAAACGGCTCCGCCCGATCAGGTCGGCGCGGACGATCTACGGATCCCCGGCGCGGATAGGTCTGAGACGTGAGCCGAACCGAACGGTTGCGGTCGGCGCGAGTCAGGACCAGGCGATCCCGGGACGGGACGGTCGGCCATTTCTGACAAAAGGTCCGACCAAATCCGTATTGTCTGAATCGATTGATGTGAACGGGCGACGGGCCGTTGACAGATGTAGAAAGCCTGAGCAAGTGTTGGTTTGTTGAGCGAAGGAGCGTGGTTCGATGGTTCCGGACGCGTCCCAAAACGATTGGAGTCCGTCGGCGTCGCACGACCGAGGACGACGAACCCTAGAAGGACAGGAAAAGAGGGACGACAGGGACCACCGAACCGTCATCCAATCCGGACCCGGGAGAAAGAAAACAACCCGGTGCCGGGGGCCGGGGGTCGTCCTGGGCTTAGCTGGACAGTTCGGTGATGAGCTTGACCAGCGGCAGGAACAGGGCGATGACGATGAAGCCGATGACGCCGCCGAGGAAGACGATGATGACCGGCTCGAGCAGGCTCACCAGCGACTCGACCAGCATCTCGACCTCTTCGTCGTAGTTGTCGGCGATCTTGTTGAGCATCGTGTCGAGGTCACCGGTCTCCTCGCCGACGTCGATCATGTTGACGACGATGTCGTCGACGATCCGGGCCTCCTTGAGCGGCTGCGCGATCGTCTCACCCTCGCGGATGCTCTCGTAGATCCGGTTGAAGGCCCGCTCGAAGACGGCGTTGCCGGCGGTGTCGCGGGTGATGTTCAGGCTTTCCAGGATCGGCACGCCGGACTGGACCAGGGTGCCCAACGTCCGCATCGTTCGAGCCACCGTCGATTTCTCGGCGATCTGGCCCATCACCGGGATCAGCAGCTTGATCCGGTCGCAGATGTACGCCCCGGTCCGGTTCCGATACAGAAGCTTGATGAACAGCCAGATCACGATCGGGATCAACATGCCAGTCCACCAGTATTGGACGACGTAGTCGGAGGCGTTGATGAGGATCGAAGTCATCTGTGGCAGATCGACATCGAAGTCGGTGAAGATTTTTTTGAACTCGGGGATAATGAAGTACATGATCCCGGCCACGATCGCGACGGCCACGACGATGACCACGACCGGGTAGACCATCGCCGACTGGATCCGTCGCTTGAGGGTCTGGCTCTTTTCCTTGAACTCGGCGAGGCGCTGAAGGATCGCCTCGAGGGCACCGCCGGCCTCACCGGCCTTGACCATGTTGCAGTAGAGACGGTCGAAGGCCTTGGGATGCTTGGAGAAGGCTTCCGAGAGCGTGGCCCCGCTCTCGATGTCCTCGATGATGTCCATCAAGGAGTTCTTGAGCACGCCCGGCTTGGCCTGACCTTCCAGGATTCGGAGGCTCCGGAGCACTGGCAGGCCGGCGTCCTGGAGCGTGGAGAACTGCCGGGTGAAGGTCGTCAGGTTCTTGTTGGAGACCTTGCCGATAGTGAACGACTTTTTCTTGCCGGACCGCCGGCGCTGCTGGGTCCGCTTGGCCTTGGCCTTGGCCGCTCCGCCTTTGGCCCGCTCCGAGATCTTGGTGACGAAGAAGCCTTTCTGGCGAATGAGCTGTTGGGCTTCCTCCTGAGTGGCGGCATCGATCGTGTCCTTGATCTCCTTACCCGCGTCGTCCATGGCTTCGAACTGATAGGTCGGCATCGGAGTGACCTCGCGTCGGCTGCGGTAGGGGTTGAGGGAGTCCGTTGTGGGCGCTTCGAGAAACTCGCAAACGGATCTGGAAGTCAGGCGGCCGTCACCAACACCGGATAACGACACGCGTCGAAGGGGACCAGGAAGACTGAGGGGATCGACCGGGGCCGATCGAGTCGTCAACTCATCGGATTCGCATCAATCGTCGATCATGGTCTCGCGAACGACCTCCTCGATCGAGGTCTGACCGTCGTGGATCGCTTCCAGGCCGCTCTCGCGCAGCGTCTGCATCCCGAACTTGCGGCAGGCGTTGCGGAAGTCGTCCAGCGACGCCTCTGCAATGATCATGTCGCGTAAGGTGTCGTTCATGACGATCAGTTCGAAGATCCCCATGCGCCCTTTGTATCCGGTGTTGTTGCATTTGTCGCAACCGCGACCGTAGAAGAAGGGCTTACCAGCAACGTCATCGGGAGTCAGGTTGAGTTCCTGGAGCATCTCGGGCGTGGGCTGGAATTCGGTCCGGCAGTTCTGGCAGATCTTCCGGACGAGCCGCTGGGCGAGCACCGCCTCGGTCGTGGCGGTGATCAGAAACGTCGGCAGTCCCATGTCGCGGAGTCGTGTCACAGCCGAGGGCGCGTCGTTGGTGTGCAGGGTGCTGAAGA
>CAZSSM010000080.1:0-30779 GCA_964609385.1 uncultured Planctomycetia bacterium | reverse complement strand
TGATCCGGAGGTTGACCGATGTACCGGGTTGGATGGTCGTCTGGTCAAGCGAGAGGCGGACACTCGGAGCGACGTTGAGTTCCTCAATGGCGAGCGTGATCGAAGTCTCATTCAAGGCCCCATCGGTCGCGAGAATCGTGACATCGGGCAGCTCGCCATCACCATCGACGATCGATTGGCTCCAGGACCAGGTTCCGTCCCCATGATCGATCAGATCGCCGGACGTCGCGATCAGGTTGTAGCCATGGAGGTCTGAGACGGTTCCGGTTGTGGAAACGATTCCGCCCTCGTTGCCAACAAGCTGAGTACTCTGTGCCTCCAGGACCGGAGCTAAGTCGTCGGTGACGATGGTGAACTGAACCGGGGAGCTGGCACCATCCTCGTCAGTGGCGGTGACTGTGACCACCTGTCCAGATTGCGAGTTTGCGAAAGGATCAGCCAGCCATGTCCAACGATCGCTATCAAGTTCAATGATGCGACCAATGTCCGCAACGATAGTCACACGATCCGACCCAGGATCGGAATAGGTTCCTGTGTAGGTTCCTTGACGGTTAGGACCGGTGAGGACCGATCCCTCAACGCCGCCGGTCGGCGAGCCCAAGGTCAGCGTCGGCGCGACGTTCATCACCTTCAGGTTGAAGGTGGTCGATACGAAGAGCCCGCTTTGCTCGGTCGAAGTAATCGTGACGATTTCGCTTTGATTCGAACCATTGCCGGCGGTGTAGGTCCATGTCCAAGTCCCGTCACCATTGTCGACGATCGTGCCGAACGAGGCAGACATCTGGGTCACCACCGTGCCGGTGTTAGCAAAGGCTTGCGTGATGCTGACCGGAGAACCCTCCTCAACGACGGTCGGGTTCGCGGCGAGGTCAGGCACGTCGAGGAAGGTCGGGCCTTCGTAGAGATTATTGATGTGCAGGCGAAGAGTTCCCGGACCATTCGTGTCGTTTTCGGAATCGAAGGCCTGAATCTGCAAGTCAATGTATTTCTGATTCTGAGGGAAATCTTCGTAGGACAACGTACCACCCACAAAGGTGAGAATCCCTTCGCTGTCAATCGAAAACTGCTCGTAACCACTTGACCCGCCGACGATCTCGTAGCCGATGATTCGGTCGACACCCAAGTCGGTAAATCCAGGACTCGTGGTACGTGCTAGGGAAGAGACGTCGAAGTTCGTTCCCGGCGCTGCGTTCTCGTCGATGGAGTAGTTGCTCAAATCGGTCGCAAACCAACCGTAGAAGGCCGAGCCCAAATCCGGTCTATTATTAATATCTTGCAATTCGCTAGTGATGGTGTCGGTGTAAGTGGCACCTCGTGGACTCGTGACGGTGACCGTAAAGAGAAACTCGACACGGGCAGGGTTTTGATTGTCGAACAAGCTTTCATAATCGAGCCGACTCGGATCGACGACCCGGATGGCCCCAGTCGTTGGATCAATCGCCCAGTTGGCCGTCACATCGAGACCATTGTTGGTGACTAGATCGAGAGAATAGGTGGCAACTTGGTCCGCGGGCAGGGCCTCAACGGTATAGACCTCCTCGTTCGCAACACGGTTTTCGTAAAGTTCAAATGTTTGGTCCGGCCTGAGAATCGGTTCGCGCACTTGGAGCCAAATTTCATCACCAATGAGCAGATCCTGGTCCGCATCACGATCAAGATCACCGATGTTCACAGCCCCAAATCCGAAAGCCCCCGTAAGCCCCAACCCTTGTGTCGTACTGATGAACTGTCCATTGTCGTTGAGAAGAGCCTGGTTCGGGACTCCTCGCGAGTTCTGCATGATCAAATCGAGATCACCATCGAGGTCGAGATCCACTAAGTTTGGTTGGATCGTATAGATCACATTGACTTGTTCTCGGCCGCTGAATAGCAATCGTGTTGTGCCAGAGATAGGCGAGATTCCACCCTGAATATCATTGCCCTGAGGAACTGTCGTAAGCCCTTGGTTGTACCAGATGATATTCGATGACGCGTTGGGAGTCCCAAAATTGAAGACGCTTCTTCGGGAAACGATAATATCATTAAGTCCGTTGTTGTCGATATCACCAATGTCGTAACCAAGGAGTCCGCTCCTGTTATCGAGAATGAACTCTGTGGTAGATTCAAAGAAGAAAACAGCTGTCTTGGAGTTATCGAAACCGCCGTTCCCATCGTTGGGAACGATCCGTAAGGCGAAATCGTTGGTTAATGGTGACTGACCCGAACCAAAGCCTCCCCAGATGATATCGGAGTAGTCGTCGCCGGTCATCTCAGCGAACCGGAAAGGCTGTGACGACGGGTGCCAGCTGGGATAAGGAATCTGGGCTGTTTGTTGGAACGTACCAGACTGGCTTCCCTGGAAGATGACGATTTGGCGGCTGGTGGCATCGCCTAGGGCAATATCGAGATGGGTGTCTCCATTGAGGTCAATGAGCTGAAACGGAATCTCTTCTTCAGAACGAGAGTCGTACAAGATCGTCGAGTCGATCACTTGATGCGTTGTGAACGAAGCGTTTTGAGTCCGGTCGCTCAAGAAGATCGATATTCTGACATAGTTTTGACCTCCAGGGCCTCCGAGGTCCAGGCTCGTCACGACAAGGTCGTCAAAGCCATCTTTGTTGAGATCGCCAGCACGAACATCCGAAATTTGACTCACATTGAGGACAGGACCAAGGTTTGTAAATTTCGCATCTTGGTTATTCTGGTAGATATTCAAAGACCTTCCAAAAACAGTCAGGACATCAAGGTAGCTGTCTCCGTTGAAGTCTGCTAGTGACGTGAGACCACTCGTGTCTAAGGTCCCACCATCGATGAAGATGCCCAACGGAAGAGCTGTTCTCGTCAAGTAGGCGTAGTCATCCGGATTCACTGATGGCCCAAACGTCGAGATCGTTGCCCCTTCGAAGACCGAGACGGGGCTACTGGGCGTCCCGATCGTAGCGTTCGGCTCGATAACCCTTAGGGTGGCATCGCCCACATAGAGGTTCAATCCGTCCTGGGCGTTGTTGAGGATCGAGCCGTTGAGGGAGGTGAAGTCGACTGTTGCTGTCGTCGTTTCAATCAGGCCCAGGCGCAGGTCGTTTTGGGCGGTGATCCGAAGTAGACCCGTTTCTGTGAACAGGCCCTCGACGAGCAGTTCACCGAGCCCCGCGATATCGAGCTGTGTGCCAATTCGGCCGCTTAAGGCACCACCATCGAGCTGAACTTCGACCGGGTTGCCAACGGTACCGACTTGGTCGGCTTCCAGATTCGCGCTGGTTGCGATGATGTTGACGACCGGTACGAGTTGATTGCCCGCCCCGTCGACTGGGTCATTGGCATCCACGATCGCACCAGGTGCTGCGAGGCTTACGCCACCATCGGCAAGGATCGTGAGCAGTTGGACATCTTGGGCCGCTGACGCAAGCGATTCCAGATAGACATCTTGGGAGCTACGAGCGGTGAGGGTTCCAGTCAGTTCGAAGGTCACAGGCTGACCATTGGAACCAATGCTTTCCGAGCCAGACTCGATGACCAAATTGCGTCCCACGAGGTTCGGAACGCCTTGGTTGGCACCGTCGAAGATCCCACCCTCCGCCTTGATTCGAATATCCCGATTACCTGCATTGATCTGATTGAGGATCAGATCTCCATTGGATCCGAGCAATACTCCCTCGGGAGCCGTGGCTGAGACCGTCGTTGGGAACAGCGAGTCGCTGCTGGCAACGTTGACATCCTCGCGAAGTGTGAGTTCGATCAGATTGTATTCGTCAGCCTCGACAATACCGTCACCGTCATCGACCTCGATCCAGGGAGTCGGAGTCGGAGTGACCCCATCGGTCATCAGCGTCCCGATCTCGTTCACATCGAGTGTCGAGTCAAACAATGCCACGTCGTCCAGAAGGCCCACGTAAGGCTGCGACGTGCCATCGCTCCCTCCGTTTCCGAACCGGAGTACCGAATTGGTGTTTGGAACGTACGTGTGCGATGTTGTCGAAGCCACGAGGCTTCCGTTGACATACAGGGCCTTCGAGCTGCTCGCAGCATCGTAGGTCACCGCTAGATGCGACCATTCGTTGAAGGCTACCCCGGGACCGGAGAGCAGCTGCCAGTTCGACCCGTTGCCCGTCCAGAACGCCCAGGTGTTGTCCGGGTTGATCCGCAGGATGTACCCGATGGCCTGGTCATCCGCTGGTCGGGATGTAACGAGCGATCGGTTGCCGCTTCCTCCCGTCGGCTTCGCCCAGATCGACAAGGTGAAGCTATCGGGGTTGAGTGCCTCCGAATAGGGAACGTCGATGCTGGACGATCCATCGAACGAGGCTGCCGTTCCCGTGACATCCAGGGCTCCATCCTCACCGAATGTCGCATTTCCCGGAGCCCCATCGAACCCGCTGCCTGTGTTGTCCTGGACATACTCGGTCCCCAAGGCTTCATCGAGCGACCAGGAGGCGACCAGACCAGAGGGTCGCTCGTCAAGGAAGAAGGCCAGGTCTTCCGGATCGGCCGAGAGGAGGTTGACCTTGGTCGTGTTATTCGCGTCGTCCTGAATGTTGGCGATGTCGCCGTTGGTCACATAGATCTGCTGGACTCCGTCAATCGCTTCTCCCACCGAACCACTGACCGTGACGTTGATGGTGTCGGCGATGATGTTGGGCGTCTCCTCGAACGGAGTCGTATCGGTTCGGTTGGTCACACCGAAGGAGAGGTTCCAAAGCAAACCTTCCTCAGTGAAGTTGAAGTTCGCCGTCAGTTCGGCGATCTCCGCGTCGGTCAACTGGTAGGTGAAGTTGGGGTCGAACGTGTTGGGATCGTAGGTTAAGTCATTGACCGTGACATAGGTGCCACCGGGTCCGTAGACGGCATTGAGGCCCAAGAACCGCGGTGGAACTGGCTTCCAGACCGGCGATTTGGGTCTCAGTGAAGCCCAATTCGAGCATTCGCGTGACCTGCTCGGGACTGAATTGGAAGCTGTAGGAAGTTGGATTGGACGGGTTGGCCATCGACGAGCGGATATCCCAGTAGATCCCATACTCGAAGTCGCGAATGGCGATATTATCACTGATGATCGCTGTTTTGCGGGCCTCAGCGCCCTCATTGATCAAGCCGAGGCTGTTCCAGGTCGCGACCAATTCAGCAATCGTATCGGCGTCCCGAGAGGCGGTCTCAAAGGAGGTCGCATCGAGGAGGTCACCCGACGGAACATCAATATCGACCAAGTTGGATTCGATGAGATTGACGTAAAGGTCACCGGTCAATTCCTGAACAGCCACCTGCTGCGTTGCGTTTACCATCAACGTACCGGTCGGTGAGCTACCGGTTTCCAGAAGGATCCGACGTGATGGCTTCCCGATATTCGAGGCTGCCGACAAGATGATCGAGTTCGCATCGAGGTACGTGTTTGGTCCCAGGGCGCTCACCATTTCGCCCGACGAGGCGGTGATGTCGATCACTCCTGTCGGCGAGGTCGACTGGATGAAGCCCAGCGAGAGCACGTCGGACGCCGAGGAGAGTGTGATATCACCACCGCTCGAGGCCGTCACGCTGGAAGCGGTCTTCAAAGCGCCGTGGGTCTGATCGAGGTAGAGCGGGCCGCTGGTTCCGATGCCGCCAGGTGCGTTCAGCGAGTAATCCATCGCGATGAGCACACCGTTTTGATCGACAGACTCGATCGTCGCCGCTGAGTTGACTACCTGATCACTAGTGTTCACACCCGCGTTGATCGTCACTTGCCCGCCACGGGCGGCAACCGGCCCGCCAATAATGACCGAACCCAGGGAATCCACCCGAATCCCACCGGTCTCTTCACCCACGAAGGTCACCGAGATCGGGTAGTCGGCCTTCACGCTATTGGTATGCGTGGTGAGTGTCTTGATCGACTCGGTGATCCGAGCGTCGTACTCGGTTCGTCGGAGTTTGCCGAAGACACCGTAGATCTCCCTGATCGTTGTCAACCAATAGAAATCATCCAAGTTATCTTCAAAGGTGAATCTATATTGGTAAACATCGTTCGCCTGTCCTGGTTCAAGACTGACGTAGGAGCCACTGGATGTTAATTCGCTTCGGCCATTGTCGGTCTCCGAGACGAGGTTTTGAGGCTGAACAATGTCAAAATAGTTGGTAATCCGTGACGACTGGTTATTGACTTCATAAATGCGGGTCGAAGCTTCCGCACCCGACGAGACCCAGTTGTATCGAGTGCCACCCAGGGGTGCATAGTTGACCGTGTTGCCAGAGGTCGTCGTGACGTGAGTCGGGTTCCCCTGAGCATCAACGGTAGCATTGGTCACGACAGTCACTTCACCGTTGGCGCGGGTGATCCGGGTAATCAACGCTCCTTGACCGGCGGCCGCTTCGTTTGCGCGGGCCTTCTCGGTGAGGGTGATCGTTCCCTCAATCCCTTGGGTATCATCGGAGCCACGACCGACGCTTAAGTTGCTCAGCGTAATTGGAAGGGCCGTCTGATTCTCGATATCGATCGTGCCATAACCATCCAAGACCCGGAGAGCTCCACCGGATGTGTTGAGGATCCGGTTGGCCGTCAATTGCATGAACCCACCCTTGACCTCGATCTCTCCGACCAAAATCAGGGTTTGGTCCCTCGCATCCCACTGCAGCCCCAAGTTGTCTTGGATGCTGTCAAAGAGGTCGTTGCTCGCATTCCCTGTGGCCGAATTGAGGTACTTGGCGTCGAGGTTGACGTAACGAAGCGAATCGGCCGAGGCCGGATCCGCAGATTCATAGGCAACTGTTGCCGCATCGACGGTTGCTTGGAGATCACCAGGATCCGAGATCGTCACTTCGTGATAGGAAATGCCACTCTGGATGATCAAGTTGACATTGATGTTCTCACTGGTGATCAGGACGTTTCCGGCAACGATCGTCGACCCAGCGTCATCGCTCACGCTACCAGCCGTGCCCGATACCGGAGCTTGAGGGTCGGAAACGAGGCTGTTGGCCGCTTCGTTGGCCTCAGCGACCGCTGAGTAAAGGTCGAACGGATCGCCGCCCGTGTGGAAGAAGCCGTCACCGTTGCTATCGGTATCGCCGAAGACGAAGTCACCTCCGCTGGCGATCGACAGGCTACCAGCGGTCAGGTTCCCGTTGACGAGAACACTGCCAGCGCCACCGTCAATCGTCACATCACCACTGCGGTTGGTGACATCTCCCTCAAAGAGCAGGTTGGACGAGATATCCTGCGTGGGATCAGGGATGTTGGTCACGGACAGCAACGGCTCCGTCGAAGCGTCTGCCTGACTATTGGGATCGTAGCTGAAGTCGAAATTGAGGTTGACTAGGGAATCCAAAGCGCTGTTTGTGTTCAGCGCTTGAATCTCAGAGATCGAACTGACTTGGACACGATTGAATCGGACCTGTTCACCAGGTCGATCCGGGATGGTCAGCCCGTCGACGAAGAGCGTCATCGGCGAATGGTTGAGGATCTCGATCGCCGTATCGGTGGGAGCGGTCAGACGACCCGAACCTCGGAAATTCTCGGCTTCCAGATAGATGTTGCCCGAGGTGGCGAAGATCGGTGCGATGCGGGCCGTTGGCAACGAGACGCCTGTCACGTCAACCTGCTGCCCATTGAAGTTCAGCGTCCCTCCGAGTTCCTCAACCAAATTGGACCAGAACGCCCGCTGCTCTTCATAGACAGCGTCGAGTGTGCTGCCCTGGAACCAGGCTGTTTCAGCCAGCAATGTATTGATCCGTTGCTCCAGGGAAGCGTCGAGGCTGAAGTTCGGCTCCACAGTGACCAGGATATTCTGATCCGAACCGGAGGTTACAGCCCCATTGCTGTCTAGTTCGAGCGTCTTACGATTGAACAGACCGACCTCGATGTCACCCTCAACGACGATCAGGTTGTTATCGGAGTTGCCTTGAACCTCATCGCTTGGCTTGGTGCCGTAGATCGAGTCAAAGGTCGAGCTGGCCTGGGTCAGAACGGCTCCCGACTCAGTCAGTAGGTAGGCGTCACTGACGGCCCGCAACCTCGCGTTGCTCGCGACGTTGACATTATTGTTCTGGATCACCTGGGCCGTCGCGGTGACGTCGGTCCCCTTGTTCGGAACCACGTTGTACGCATAGATGTCCGTAATGGCCTCGAGCGTGAAGATGTTCAGGTCCGGCGGGCTATCGTTGATGGTTTCGAGCACACCGATCTGACCGGCCAGGAAGTTGATATCGTCCTCGGACTCGACCAGGACCCCCGTCCCAATCCCAATCTGGTTCGACGTGTTAACTCGTGAGGTCCCCTCGGCTTGGCTGTTGTTCTTCCGGCTTCGACCGATCGCTTCGGCTTTCGTCAGCAAATCCGCGCTGGAGCGGGTGGCCAGGGTGATCTCACCGCTACTCTTGAGGATGGTGTTATCGCCAACGGCAACGATCGCGTCGAAGTTGGAGAGGTTGAGGATCGCATTGGAATTGATCGACCCGCCAAAGAGGCTAAAGCTACCCATGTCCGTATTCGAGAACAACTGTGCATCGTTGGTCGCTACCAGATCGACGCCGCCAGAAATCGCCGAGGGATCTCCAGTCAGGACATAATCGGCGTTTACGCGAGCGTTCTTACCAATGTCTGTGACGGTGTTGAAGTTAACGTCAACTTCGTTGATGACCTCGCTCTTGGCTCCTGCTCCACCCGTTACGCTGGTTGCGAAAAGCATCCCGAACACGTTGGGTGTCACGGGAATCATGCCAGCCGTGTTGCCCGAATTCATCGCGATCGTTCGAGCGTCGACCACCACACCATCGCCGAGTCGAGCATTGACGTTGGAGTTCAAGTCGGCCGAGTACTTCGCACCGCCCAGCCCGGCGATGAGTCCGACGGCGATATCCTCTGATTTTCCATCCAGTGTGGTCTCATGGTCGGCGATAATCCGCAGCGTATCCACTGAGATCGACTGGTTGTTCGAGTTGTTCTTGAGGATCGCTGCCGTCGTGGTGCTGTCTGACTGGATCGTGACCTGGGTTGAATACTCCGTATTTGCTGCGATTGATGTGTCCGTCGTGAATCCAAACGAGAATTTGTTGTTTTCAGCCTCTCCCTGAATCGATTCCGATCCAGTGGCTACGATTTCGAGCGTTTGGGCAGTGATGTTCGCCCCACTGCCGACCAGTGCCACTGCGGAGGTATCGGCCTGAAGCACCGAGTGATTGGTGCCCGCTGCGACGATGCCGGCTCCATTGCCGCCATCAGTCTTGGCCTTCAGCTTGTTGGAGATGTCCGACCGCAACGAGACGGTCCCGGCCGATGCCGTGATGCTCGTTCCAGCTCCTACCGAGGCATTGGTCGAGGTCTTGCTGACCGCATTGGCCTGGACACCCGCGACGGAGATAAAGAGTGATCCGGCAACCCCATAGCCGTTTGCGTCCGCTGAGTAATTGTTATTGACGAGGCTTTGAACGGCTCGGAGTCGAACGTCCCCTCCAGTGACGATCGTGTTGTTCGAACCCAGGGCAGCGGTGATTTTCGGACTGACGACCGCCGTGGTCTCCGAGAACCCTCCTGCAGCTCCGCCGGCCAGTTGGACCCCAAGGACCTTCGCAATCACACGAGCCTCGGCGTTGGCCTGGACCCAGACATCGCCGTTTGTGTGGATCGCGACGGAGTCCAGCGTGGCCGCTTGAACAGTCGGCGCGACTTCGGCTTCAACCGCCGCAGAGCTAGCGGCCAGACCAAGACCCGCCGAGATGGAATAGGCCTCAGCGCGGGCCTGGGTCGTCCTGCTGTTGGCCGCAATGCGAACCGAGCCGAGCGGATTCTGAGCCGTTCCCAGGCTCACTCCTTGATCGACGACGGCTTCCACCGTGCCGCCTGCAACGACCTCGGCCCCACTGAATCCGGCTGTCACTCCACCAATGCCCCCGCCGGCGGTGAAGGCATGCAGGTCCCGCGTCTGGTTGGCCGAGACGATCACCGTATTCGCGCTGACGATCTGAGCATTGGCCCCGATCGAAGCGCTCTGAACACTTTGCACGTTGGATTCAGCATATTGACCCGCGACGGCGACGATCCCGCCGGACCCGGCCACGCCATACATGTCGGTTGTTTCGTCGGCCGAGGCGGAGACTTCGACGGTGTCACCAGCGGCTACGATAGCTCCTGCCCCAACGACGGCCGACGCCTTCGAACCGATATTCCCCAGGGCGATCCCGGCACCGGCACCCAGGGCACCACCGGAGAGGGCGCCCCCAAAAGCGGTGTGCTGCGTTTCTTCGTGAGCCTTGACCAGAACATCGTCACCGGCGTTGATCGTAGCGTTGGCTCCAATGGACGCCTTGGTCGAGCTGATCATCGACTTGCCGAAAATCAGCTTGCCCCCAAAGCCTTGCAGACTGTCGACTCCATCGCCAACCAAGCCAGCAACGATCGCCGAGTTATCACCACGGCCACCAGAGCCTGAGCTTTCGTAACCATGATCGAGATCGATCGAGTCATCGGCAACATCCAACGTGGAACTCGTCAGATCGGCAGCTGGATCTTCCGTCTGACCATCGACGTCGTATGTCGCTGAAGCTGTACCACCGACTGTCCAAAGCGAGAGACCGATTTGGAGTGAGAAGATGCCGCCACCCAGCGACGCGACCACGCTGGTAATCGTCCGATCGGAACCGGCCTCGACCCGGACATCATTGCGGGCGTTGACCACGCCGGTGTCGGTCTGAGCAACGCTGTCCTGGTCAAGATCGGCCAGGATCGCAGCCTCGGTCTCATTGGCGATCGTACCGATGTCGAAGGAGCCTCCAAACCCGAAGGCTCCACCGCTAACCGCGCCATCAATACCAGTGCCAAGAACCTGATTGATGGCCGTCACGGCCACGCTCTGGTCGACATGGGCAATCGACGCGTTGTTAGGGCTTGTATTAATTTGAGCATTGCGGTCGATATAGGCCGTCGTATCCGAATTGATTTGTTGCCAGGTCACTGAACCAGCGATGCCCACGGCTGGGCCGAAGCCTCCGGCCACACCCAGGGCGAACATGTCTTCGACCGAGTAGGCGTGCACGCCGATACCGCGAAGGGACTCGGTGATAAATTCATCGCCAGTGTAACCCAACGTGCGGATATCAAACGTGTTGTTGACACCTAGCCCGAGCGCCTCAACAGTCGCCGCTTCACCAATAAACGCTTGAGTGTCTTTGCGGATCAGGCCGAGTCCGATCGAGACACCGATCCCACCTCCACCGATGGCCACACCAACGCCACCTGAGATCAGGTCGGTATCGGTGAGATCTTCCGCGAAGACCGTCACGTTGCCATCGGCTTGAACCGTGGCCCCATCGGCGATCGAGGCGGTCGTCGTGTTGTTGATATCGATAACCGAGAAGGCTCCCGCCCCAGCGAACGATCCACCAGCTCCCGCCAAGGCGATTGCGACCACTTCCAGGTCTTCGGAGTTATGAGCGAAGACACTGACGTTCTTCCGAGCATTGACCTGGGCCGATCCGCCGATCGTGGCCGTCGTATCCATCGTGACGTAGGTGACGCCAACGCCCGGAGTCGCGGCACCGGCTCCGAACGATCCTGCCACACCGCCTTGAATCGATCGTGTGAAGAAGTCGGATCCGGCAGCGACGTGGACGGATTGTTCGCTGTGAGCGCCGTTGGCTTGGGTGGCGGTCTGGTTGATCTGGGCGTTGGCACCGATTTCCGCGTTCGTCGTCAGGTTCATGGTGTTGACCCCGACGGAAATCTGCACGGCGAAACTACCGCCCGAGACGCCCATCCCGACGTTGTACATCTCGATTTGGTCGCTATTCACAGCCGTCACCGCGACGCCTTTGAACCCGGTCTTCTGGTTCGGAGTCGCATTACTGTTCTGGAAGTAGCTTTTGTCGTTGAGCGGTAAGTTTGTGTTATCCAGGTTAAGCGATCCAGCGATTCCACTGGTTGAGGTGTCACCGCCAAAGGTCTGGAAGTCACCGGTATTGACCGTTAAACCATCGCCATTGGCATAAGCGTTGACGACCGCCCCGTCACCGATCTTTGACTCGGTCGTTTTGGTAACGATCGGGATGCCGAAGGCTCCCCCCACCGCAGCACCTGAGCTGAGCGAGGCGGAGAAGTTGAGGTTGATCTGGAAGAACTCGGTTCGTTCTTCGGTCGCAACCAAGACGCTATCGCCGGCGGTCACGGAGGTGGGGTTGGCCGTCGTGCTCTTGATCAGAGCTTTCGTCGTGATGTCGTAGTCAGAGACTCCGACCCCACCGGCCGCAGACCAGCCATTTCCGGCGATGGCGACCGATCCATTCACTGAGGTGATATCCTCTTCCGAGGATGCTTGGACGACGACGTCCCCTTCGGCGTAAACGTCAGCGCCCTCGCCGATCCAAGCTTGGACGTCTTTCGTGATGAAGGAGACATCAACTCCGGCTCCAATCCCACTGGCCTTGAGTGAGATACTGGCAGCACCAGCGATCCCGACAAGCTGAGTCGTTTCAATCGCCCGAATGATCACATCCTGGTTGGAACTTTCGCCCGTCTCTGCTCCGTTGATGGATACCCCAGCCCCGATGTAAGCGCGGTTGGTCTCATTGAGAATCGTGACTGTCGCCGATCCTGCAATCGAGATTCCGCTTTCCGCTGCGCTGAGAACACCGGCGGCGGCAATGGTCGTCAGCGTATCGTCGGAATGAGCCAGGACGAGGACGCCCACGTCGGTTTGGTCATTGAGCGGCGCCAGGTTGCCATCAGCTTGGATGATCGAAGTACCGCTGATGAAGGCGCGAACGGCATTGCCGGTAACCAGCGTCGAGTTGGCAATACCGAATGAGGACATGGGACTGCTGGAGGACGACCCATCGAGTCCGCTGATCACCACACTTCCGCCCAGGGTGAAGATCTTGCTGATGTCTGAGGCCGAGACCAACACGCTCCCCTCGGCCGAGACGTTCGATCCCGAACCGACGATCTGAGCATTGGTCGCATTGTTGACCACGGTCACCGAGAACGACCCCTGACGGGCCGTCTGCGAGCTGACCGCACCCCCAGCGGCGATCGAAGTCAGTGTTGGCTCCGACGTGGCGAGAACCTGAATGTCCCCGGCGGAGGATGTGACCGTCGCGCTGTCGATCTGTGATGTCACCTGATTGCGAGTGGCGTTAACGCTAACCGCCACACCATTGGCCGAGTTCTTGGCCAACGCCACATTCCCAGCCACGGACACGATCTTGGTACGGTCATCGGCGTCGACCCGAACTCCCTTGTCCCCCGCAACCAAACCGGTGTTCGAGCCCTCACGACGGATGATCGCATTGGTTGGAATCCGGGTCGTGTTGATACTGAAGCTGAGCGCGGTAGCGGCCGACCTGCTGCCACCTCCGAAGGTGAAAGCAATCGCCGCCGCAACACTGGTAATTGTGTTCGTCGTGTCGGCAGCCACATTGATAAAGCCGTCGGCAGAAATATCCGAGTCGACGATCATCGCAACGGTTCCGCGAGGATCGGCATCAGACCCCTTGGGCGTCGCGATTCGGTTAAAGGACAGGGCGGCACCGACTCCGTTCTTGCGTTCGGTTGTCGTGGAGGGGCTACCATCTCTTTTCTTCGTTTTCTTAATCGCAGGCAGTTTGACGTTTCCAGCAACCGATCCGGCAATCGACAAGATCGTGTTGTCATTCAGCGACGAAATATTGACATCCCCCGAATCGATCAGGTTGGGCGTCGCCGAGACCAAAACTTGTGAGTCGCCTCCAATAACTGCGAAGGCTTCACTGGAAATCACATTGACCGAGACCGAACCGGCGAGGGCAAACGAACCTGACGTCCCGGCCAGGCCCATCGCCACACTGACGATCGAGACGGTGTTGGCCGAGGTCACTTCCAGGTCACCACCAGTGATGGTCACTGTGGCATTGGTCATCATGGCTTTAGTGGTATTGCTAACCACGTTGACCACAACGGCTCCGGCCAACCCGCGACCGCTGTCACTGGACAGCGTGATTGCCACGGCACCGCTGCCAGTTCCGATTTCGGTCTGATTGGCTGCCTGGAGGCTCAGGTCGGCCAACGTTAACGTCGCGTCGTTGATCAGGGCTTGGGTCGTGTCCACGACCACATTGATTGCAAAGCTACCCGCAATCGCGATCCCGGTGTTGGACGTCGTGCTAGGACTAGTCGATGGGCTGACATTCATCGAGCTGGACGATGCGCTATTGAGGTCGATCTCTTTCGGCTGGGTTGAAGCATTCGCGCTGGCGTTATTGGTTTGACTGGAGTTTGCTGGCTTCGATTGGTTGGACGTGGTCTTCGCACCCGCAATCGAGATCGAGACGATATCCCCAGCGTTATTGGAGGCGATCAAGCCATTTCCCGCCGAAGTAATAAACCCGGTGGCCGAAACCTGTTCGTCAAAGGAATGCTGATCACCGGTCGCCAGCGTTCCATCGAGGTCAACAACCAAATTGGTCTGAGGATCAATCAGTTGGATCGTGGACCCTTCATCGCCCACCAACACGACGCGATAGGTGTTACCATCGGCCAAGCCACCGATCGCAGATCCGCCGTTGGCGTGATAAACGACGGTTTCCCCATCGAGTAAGCCATGCTGACGCCCGAAGTTGATCGCGTCCAACGTACTGTCGACGTAGGGATTGGCTTCGAAAACCTTCCCGAAACCGTGGAGCGAGCCGGAGGCCTGACTCGGGTCGAGAACCAGGACTTCGGGGTTTGCCGAGAGGACTTCTTGGGCCGACTCCGCAAGCGAGAACGATTGATTGTCAAGCTTAAAAACATAATATATGTTGATATGTCCAAGATTTCCGATGTCTTGACCACGCCCGTTACTGTAGACGACCGCATCACCGGTTTCGAATCCATGATCGAACCCGAAATTGATCGTCGTGTTCGAATTGGCGATCGCGTTCGAAGGCACGAAGGTCTTACCGATTCCGTGAGTCGCCTGGGTCGTCGTGGTGGGGTCGAGGGCTAAGCGGATCGTATGATCGTTCCCCGTTCCGGTCGACGAATCGATGTCGATCCGCCGGTAAGGTTGGAACAGATGGGTGGTCTCGGTCTCGACGATCGCCGTAATCTGGATCGCTGCGGCATCGGATCGGAATCCATGGAAGCCGAGAGAATCGCTATTGATCAGTTGCAAGGCAGGCCCATCGGGCTGGAGCGCGATCTTCAAACCGGTGGAAAATGGAAGCAACTGACCACTGTCGATATCCAAGAGCAGTTCCGTATCTGTCGGAATCGCGTAAACCGTCTGCCCTTCAGCCAAAGATTGGACCATATTGGTGTTCGGGTCGATGTATTGAAGAGGTGCGATCGTCTGGGATAAAGGATCTGCGTAATACTCGCTCGTCGTGTAGGTCAACTCATCATTGAGTTCGTACGGATGAGGAAACGCGAAGTTAACTGTATCGTCGTCGATTACGTCGACAGCAGAGTCGAAGAACCACCATCGTGCCTTGTCGGCCAACTCTTCGGTGGCAGCTAAGCGCATGGTGGTCTCGCCCGTGCTCACCACGTGGTAAACCCCACCTGGGGTCAGTCCAGTGATCGGCGTCGCTGCTTGACCGTTACGGATGGCCGAGTAAAGCACCGTGTCGCCGAGACCCAACTCGTGCGTAAAGCCGAGGTCGATCTCATTACGATCGAAGACATTGGAACTCGTGCCGATAATCCCTGTTTGGAACCCGTGCATGAGTCCCACGGAACTCTCGGCGTCGAGGGCGATCGCCGCTCTTGCAAGGGTCTTCAAACGGATCGCGTACTCATCGATGACCTCAGCCACGACAACTTGGCCATTGGTCAATCCCCCAATGGCTGCGCCGCCGCCATCGCTGTAGAACAGGCGTTGCCCGGTGGACAACCCGTGTTCGCCGGCGAAAACCAGAGTGTCCTCGCTCACCGTCGCCTTGGGATCGAAGATGAGGTTGAGGTGCTCGGTTGCAATGTTTTGGGTCGCTGCCAACGCGATCTCGGTCGCACTGACGGGGATCACATAATAGGTTTGACCGTCCTCGAGCCCTCCAATGGCCGTCCCACTGCCAGCGTCATAAGTCACCCAGTCGCCGAGCTGAAACCCGTGGACGTAACCGAGGTCGATCGTGTCTAATCCCGGGGCCGAATCGAAGTTGGCGACGCTCAAGAGCGTCGTGACACTCTCGAGCGCTTCCTCTACCGATCGGGCGAGCTTGATTGTCGGATCGCCCGAGTTATCCGAGTCACCAACGATGTTGACAAAGTATGAATCTCCATCACGAAGTCCACCGATCGGTATGTCACCACCGGCCGAATAGGTGACCTGATCGAGTTCGGTGAATCCATGGCGGTAGCCGAGGTAGATCGTATCAGTATGATCGACGCCGACTCCCAGACCCGTCTGAAAATCTCTTGTTAAGTTATCAACAATCGAGCGATCCACGTTGCCGATAATCGCGTTGGTCTCGCGGTCGATTTCGCTAATGACGACCGAGACTCCGGCACCCACCGCCCGGCCTCGAGTGAAGCCACCCGTGCCGCTGTACAGACCAGCGAAATCATCGGCAATCACTGCGACGCTTACGTCGGTGATGTAAACGTCATCTGTAACGGCTGCAACGCGATCATCTGAAGCCGAGACGATTCCATCGCGCGTGGTATCGAGCGAAAGGAGCGGGTTGCGTCGCTGTAAGCGGAAGTCGACGATCTCACTAGTCGCCCCATCGAGATCGACAACCGCAGGGATTAGGAAATGTTCTCCACTGGCGACGGATGGGTCTAAGGTGATAACTTCTTGGGTGTCAAGGTCGAGGAGTTGTCCGACACCAGGGCTGATGGCTCGATATAGGTAAGCCTTCCCAATCGTTAAATTCGGGAACGGTGTGGCTCCTTCGGCGACGATGTAACGAACCGGCAAGTCGTCACCCTCCTCGGGACGATTGTTCTCTGGCAGCAACAACAAGTCCAAATATTCGGGTAATCCCGAGATCGTATTGTTTGCAACGTCGTTCTGAGGGTTGAAGCCCGGCAACAAGGAGTGCGTGAGCCCTTCTGTCTCATCCAAATTGAGGTCGATAGGCGCGAGCGTCGAATCACCCATTTCGGCAAGTTGAAGGGTGTTCTCATCGATTACAATGGCCTGATAAGCTGTTTCATTGGTCAACCCGCCGATACTGACCCCACCGCCGTTGAGATAGTACACAGGCTGGCCCGTGACGAGGCCGTGATCGTAGGGCAAGGCGATCGTGTTGTTGCTTGGGTCGACCCGGCTCACACTCAAATTGGAATCCGGATCGATGGGCTCGAACGGAAAGAATTGGGGAACGTTCGAAAAGAACATCGGATCCGACAAGTCGACCACATCATAGTCGCGGGGGATGTTGACAACGCTGTTCGCATCGACGGTGATCCGCGCACCATCGTCCACCTGTGCCAAGGTGTAATTGTCGACTCTCAGCAGGTTGCCCGCTCCGTTGAAAGCGAAGTTCCCCTTGGACGACCCACCCTGAAGGGATAGCGATACGTTCCGCTCATCCGATCGAGCCATGACGAGCAAGCTACCGGTGTCGACAATGGCATCGGTGAGTATCTTGGCATTCGTTGTGTTCAGGTAGGTGACAGCGGTCATCGACCCACCAACCCCCGATCCTTTAGATGAGGCGCCAGAGGCTCCAAAACCACCAGGGATCGGTAAAGCCGTGAGGAATTGACCGGCGTTGTTAAGCGTGTCGTTTTCATTCAGTGCAATCACGGACGTTTGACCGCCGGTTGTAATTTGGGCTCCTTCCTTGATCAGCGCGTTGCTGGTACTGTCGATCCTCACGACCGTCACCGAACCGCCGAGCGTCCGCTTCTCCGAATTCGCTGATGCTTGAGCCCATGAGTTAAAGAAGCCATCTTGAATCCCTAGATTTGCATTGAGTTTTCCAATTAAAGACATGAGCTGATCTGCATCTGTTAACCCGGTCCAACGGGTCCAGATCTGTTCCCAAGGCACCCGAGCTTCCGACTGGACGAGCACGTCTGTATGGGCGGTCACCGACGCATTTTGGTCAATGATCGCTTCTGCTGAATTCGTCAGCCGACCGTAGATTGTCGCGACGCTGAGCGCATTGTCCCGGGTGTTTTTCGCGGACTCACTCGAGGACAACCTGCTGATGCTTCTGCTCCGAAAGCCATCCGCAGTACCGGACAGTATGGAGACCCCACCCGACTGGGACGTGACCGACGCATTTTGCCCAATCTGAGAAGTTACCGTGTTGGTTTGCAGGACTAATGCCAATCCACCGGAGAGACCTGTTTTTCCAGCAGTGTCTGCCTTGCTGCTGCCCAGTTTTTTTGTCAGCTTATCTGCAAACTGCGTCGATTTGTTAAAGGAGCTTGCAATTTTATCGCCTACCTTGCCGACTCCTTTCGCAGCGATTTGTTTGCCCTTGGCAAGCGTGCCACTCTCACCCACGGAAGCGGTTGCATAGGTGGTATTCTCAGACGAATTCAGATCTGCGCTGATCTTAACATTGCTCTGAGCTTCAAGCGTCCCGAGAACGTCTGTACGGACGGTTGAGTCAATATCGCTGACCCCAACTCCCAAACCAAGAGATCCCTCTCGGCCAGCAGCGGCAACCGAACTGACAAACACGAATTTGTCGGCAACACTTGATATATCGATCGCCCCGCCCGACCGAATCGTCGCATCTCCCACCGTGGTCGTCGAATTCAATTCTCCGAGACTGAGGGCAATGGCAATGTTGACATTTTCTTTGCTGAAAGACGTCGCTCCATTTGCGATTTGCTGAGCATTTGCTTGAGCGATGAGCGCGGCATCGGCCGAAATCTGCACGTTCCCCGTCGTCGTAATCTCCGCGCCCCCATCGATATTGACAGTTGCCGACGGGTTGGACTCCACGTAGGCGACGCCCACGAAGGCGGTGATGACCCGAGTCCGACTATCGGTATCGGCATCGGCCAGTACCGATAAGGAATCGGCGGTGATCGACCCGCCCTGGATCGAGACTCCCGCAGTCGCATTGGAGATCGATACCCCACCGCCGAGCGACAAACCACCCAAGAAGCTGTCTGTATTGACTGAGATGGTTTGAAGAATTCCGTCAACGCCGAACTTGGCCTGGGCCGTCGCGGCTGAGGTGATCTGGACATTGCCACCGATGATCGTCGCTTCGATCAGGTCGACACCTGTCTCAATCGACCACTGTGAAGACTCGGTCGACGGCGCGTAACTGGAATTTAAGACGAGATCGGAACGTCCCGTTGTGAGGGTTGCACCTGAGTTGACCGTGATCTTTTCAATACTCGTCAGCGATAGTCCGCCCGCGGCGCTGGGGTTAAGCACGGTGGAAACGGTCGCACCGGCCACGA
Organism: uncultured Planctomycetia bacterium; assembly: GCA_964609385.1. Taxonomy (GTDB): domain Bacteria; phylum Planctomycetota; class Planctomycetia; order Isosphaerales; family Isosphaeraceae; genus CAZSSM01. The sequence goes on along the minus strand of CAZSSM010000080.1, from coordinate 11,512 downwards.
CATGGATCGCTTCATCGGTATCGATGCTCAGACTAGCTCCCCTCGTCTCCAGATTCCCCAAGGTAACCGAAGTCCTCTCGGCATTGACGACGATCGACTGCGATGTGCTCCCTTGGATCGTAACTGCCTGGATTCCCGGCTGTGAGATGTTGAAGTCGCTGGAGAAGTCGAGGCCATTGCCGCTCCACTGCAAAACGTCGTTCTCTGTCCTCAGATAGACTTGGTCATCCGACCGACGCTCTCCCTCGAACGTGATCTTGTTTCCATCCAAAGACGGAGTGACTGACAAGAGGGTTCTCTGTTCCAACGCTTCGGCCATCAACCCACGCACTGCTTGCTGCCGACGTGAGGTCCTCTTGGAAATCGCTGTGCCTGACTTCTTGTGGAAACCGAAGATTTTCTCGAGGAGATGTGACATGGCAGGATGATCTCAGCAAGTAGTGGTTAAGGGGCGAACATCAGCACATGATCGCCAGAACCGGGAATACGTGTCGGTAAACAATCGGCTTCCGCCCGTCCCGCCGAACCGCTTGTGCCAGTCCGCGATTGGCTCGGGCGGGATCGAGTCGGGGTGTCGTTGAGAACGAAGCGGTGAGAGGTTGAGCGCTAGGTCACGTGAGTCAGGCCAGATCCATGGAAAGCTATTCCTCGGAGAGTCACTCATCTTCCTGGTGACTTCGGGGGGGGCGATCGAAGAACGAGCGAGTGACCCGCCAGCCAATGGCAGCCCCAGCCAAGAGGTGGGAACTCACTCTGTTCTCGAAGGTGACGGGATGGCCCTCTACCAACGGTTCTGCGAACCGCCTCGAATCGAGCGCACGTTTTTTTCGAAAATCTGGACAGGTGCATCATGGAACCTGTCCCTGAGTCTCAGACCCCTCCAAGACGCGATATCGAGGTAAGCTCAGCCCCTGTTTCAGGCCGATTAAGTGAGCCGTACTCAGCGGGCTAGACCTACCCAAGCTCCGTGCCTAACCCCGCGTCACCCTCGACGACCAGGCGCGGCCTCGTCGTCCTGAGCCTCTCGTCGAGGTATTGATCACCATGGATGGGGCTGGGTGGCCGAATCACCTACAGCGGTTGATGCGTACGATCGAGGAAGAAGCGGTAGCATCAACCGAGGTGATCAACCTGGACGATGCCGTTCGACAGATGGGGCATTTTTTGGAGGAGGTGTCCAACCGATCACGGATTCACTCGTCGCTGGGCTAACAGACTCACAACGAGTTCGAACGATGCCTGACACGTCTGCCAGGCATCGTCTTCGGTCGTCCTTAACCAAGAATCTTGTCGGAAAATTGGGCATATGATACGAACTGCGTGAGTTCTCAAGGATTTGGAAATGGGGCTCGACGTCGAGCAAGCCGACCGGACGAAGAGTTCTCATTGAACCACAGTGCATGTCACGAGACGTTGTCAGGTGGCCTTAGGAACGTCAAGCAGGTGGATTGTTGATCGCGGTGGTCCGGGCCAGCCTCCAGATGTAAAATTTTCAGTTGTGTGGACAGCGGCCTCAGCCCCATTTGGCCAACTGTTTCGGTGATGCTCCCATGTACCCCTCCCCTCAATCAGAGCCGCGTCCCAACGCCGTGTCCGATTCGAAACACCCGCAAGAGGTTCCGGCGGAACTGATGGAGTCTTGGGTTGAAAACCGCAAGCGTCTTCGACGGATGATCGAACTCCGAATGGATCGCCGGCTGCGAAGTCGCTTAGACCCCTCAGACGTCTTGCAAGAGGCCTATTTCGACGTCGCACGGAGGATCTCCGAGTATGAAGAGCAGGAACGCACCTCGGCCTTCCCGTTCTTCCTCTGGGTTCGCTCGTTGACTCTCCAAAGGCTGACGGCCCTTCATCGTCATCACCTTGGCTCGAAGATGCGCGATGCCGGCCGCGATGTCGGATGCGAACCGGCCCCGGCGACCGACTCGTTGGCCGACGGGCTGATGGGCCATCTAACCTCACCGAGCCAGGCCTTCGAGCGCGAAGAGCGTAAGCGCGTGCTGGCGACCATCTTGGATCGAATGTCCCCGACTGATCGCGAGGTCCTCGCGCTGCGCTACTTCGAAGATCTGTCGTTCTCGGAAGTCGCCCTGGTCCTAGGCATCGGGATCTCGGGGGCCAGTAGCCGACATGTCCGTGCGCTGAAGAGGCTGGATGAAGCCCTTCGCGCAGTCCCGAACTTTTATGGCCCCGATGAGTGATTGTCGATGTCCACCCCCGTCAGTTCGAGCCTGAACTTCTCGGAAGACCCGAGTGAGAATGACCTGAAGCTGGCCGAGATCCTCGTCGAGTTCGAGGAGCGTCAGGAGCGTGGGGAGTTTCCCCAGGTCGGGGAATATGTGGCGCGTTATCCCGAGTTGGCCGACCAGCTTCGCCAGGTTCTTCGGGCGGCCGCGGCGGTCCAAGGTTACTCGGCACCTCACCAACCGGTGCCATTGGCTCAGACACTCAGCCCGATTTCGATTCAGGAACAGATCGGCGATTACCGAATCGTCCGCGAGGTGGGCCGTGGCGGAATGGGAATCGTCTACGAAGCGGTTCAGATCTCCCTGGGCCGCTCGGTCGCGTTGAAGATCTTGCCGCCGCAGATCGGGACAAATTCGCGCGCGGTCGAGCGATTTCAACGCGAGGCGCGATCGGCCGCTCGGTTACACCACACCAACATCGTCCCGGTCTTCGAGGTCGGCCAAGAAGGCCCGATCTGCTTCTATGCCATGCAACTCATCCCAGGCCAGGGATTGGATCAGGTGATCGACCAACTGCGTCGCGAGCAGACCACCAATCGCGATCCCAACGACCCAGCCCAACATAAGCCCACCTCCAGCGACGCGCTGCCCATCGGTTCAATCGCTCACAGCCTGATGAAGGGCACCTGGGAACACCCGATCTCCCTCGCCGACCAGCCGACCGATGGCGATAGCGATGGCGATCGCATCGAATTGTCGCACACCACCAGCACCGGTCCTACGGCGCCGCTGAGTTCCCTCTCGCTCTCGACCGAGTCGCACACACCATTCTTTCGGAGCGTCGCTCGAATCGGTCAGCAAGTCGCCGAGGCGTTAGGCTATGCCCATCAGCGCGGAATTATCCACCGCGACATCAAGCCGTCCAATTTGATCCTCGACGAATCGGGGATCGTCTGGGTCACGGATTTTGGGCTGGCCCAAACCGATGAGGAGGGCCTGACCCACAGCGGCGATATTCTCGGCACGATTCGTTACATGGCCCCGGAACGACTCCGGAACCAGGGCGATGGCCGGTCGGACGTCTACTCGCTCGGCTTAACCCTTTATGAAATGCTCTGCTTCCGACCCGCCTTCGCCGCGACCGACCGGCTCGAACTGGTCGAACTCATCCGTGAACGCGAACCGATCCGTCCCCGCACGATTCAATCTCGAATCCCTCGCGACCTGGAAACGGTCGTGCTCAAAGCGATCGAGAAGGATCCGCGTCGGCGTTACACATCTCCCGGCGAGTTGGCCGCCGATCTCAAACGGTTCCTCGACGGCGAACCGGTCCGAGCTCGGCGAATCACCAGTGTCGAGCGAACATGGAAATGGGCTCGTCGCAACCCGGCCCTGGCCATCGCGATGGTCGCGGTCGTCCTGGCCATGGCCACAGGAACGACGATCTCCACGATCCTCGCCTTCAATGCCGACGCTCAAGCGCGAGCCGCCCTGAAAGCCAACGAACTGGCCGACGATCGTGAGCTCGAAGCGATCGAGGCTCGCGATCGCGAACGCACTGCCCGATATGATGCGGTGCGGCAAACCACCCAATCGATCGTCCGTCAAGCCCATTTGGCTGGAGCTGCGGGGCGAATCGATGAGGCGGTGGAGGGACTTCGTCAAGCCTTGCAGATCGCTCCCAGAGAAGCGGATTCGGACCAGCAGTATCGTCGCGCTCTCCAACGCGATCTCGACTCCTGGCAACGATCGTTGCCCATCCTCAGACAAACCCTTCAAGGTACGACGAATTGCCAGGTCCTCGAACCGGAAGGACGAGTCTTGGCTTACGTCACACAGGGAGGTCGGGAACTCCGCAAGCTCGACCTGATCACCGGCCAAATGGTCGGTTCTCCCCACAAGGTGCCTGAAGGTGTGACGATCAAAGTCATCAGCCCCACCGGTCACTTTCTCTTCGTCACCGATGCCCGTGCCCTGCCTCAAGATTCCAACGCCAACACGCCGGATTTCGGATTCTACGACACCCAAACTGGCCAGGTGATCGCGCGGTTGTCCCAACAACGAGGCGTTCGGATTACTGGCCAAAAGATCGAATTGTCCTTTTGGCCAGACGATCGCCACGTTGGTTTGTCCGAATCGGGATTCTCGAAACCAAGACAAGGCAAAAACATCGTCGATGGAAACAGGTTCAATGATAAGGTGGCTCTTGTTACAAAATTTTGGTCTACTAGTCGGTTCGGTTTAATTGAAGCTAATAAAGAATTTGAACATAATAAGTCGTTGTCGGCGTACGATCTGCGGACATTCTGCATGCTCCGAGATCGCCACGGTCATAACGTCGTAGCATGGATGCCAATCGATACCGATCCTCAAGCGAATGACGTATCGATGGATTTTTATGATTTGGATGCACGCCAGAACGTTGTTGGGGTCGAACTGACCGAGGGGAGTTCCCAGCGTAATTGGTTCGTTCGCGACGGGAACCTGCACACGGTCCAGAATAGCGGTCGGGTTGAAGTGTGGGATCCTTCAACCGGTAAGCCACTTTCGAGAGCCTGGAAGCCCCTACAGGCTCGGTACTTGGTACGGGTGGCTGCCGATGGCCGAACGCTGATTGTCGCATGCGAAGATAGTCGGCTCCGGTGTTTCGACCTCGTGACCCGCGATGAAGTCAATGCATCGCTCGACTTGGGACCAATCCGAATTGCACCCCAAGTTCAAACAAGTGCTTCTGGAATGTTCGTCATCGTCGTCAACGCCTCGAACGACGCGACCGAGATCTGGCAGCTTCCAAGTCCCTTACGACCTCGGTTGGCTGATCCCTCGATTCGACGTTCCCGATTTGCCTACGCTGCCCTAAACCCTACCGGTGATTCTGTCGGCTTCGGATTGACCCGGCAAAATCAGGAAAAGTCCTTTGTCCCCGTCGCATTGACCGATAGCTTCGCACAAGTCAACCTCAACCATCGCTGGCCGATCGGGTACCTATCGATCGGCGCCTACAACGACCATACCTACAGTCACGATGGTAAGTGGGTGGCCGTGACCTCCGGTGACTCGAGAAACGGTAATCGTCGATCCATCTGGCCAGACCCGTTAATCGAAGTCCATGATGCGTCCACGGGAGAATCGATTGTCCCACCAATTCAGGCATACCAGCATGTGTTCGGTTTAGCGTTTAGTCACGATAAAACCATGCTTGCCATGGGACTCTCTTCGACCGTTTGTCTCTACGATCTGTCGAATCAGCGTTTTTTTGGGCTTGTTCACCTGCCCGGGACGACATTCAAGCTCGAATTTAGTCCCGATGACAAGTATCTAGTTGGGTATATGTCGCATTCGAAAAACCCATCGGTGATTCGAGTCTGGAGCCTGCCAAACTTGAAGCGAGTTGGGTCGGATATTCGGGTGGACCTCGACCGCCCCGGAAACACCTACAACCAAAACCGCCTCGTCGACTGGCATTTCGCCGAAGACGGTCAGTCCGTTCTCCTCTTTGATACGGCCAACGGATTGCTGTACCGCAAAGATTTCCAAGAGACCACCCAACCGCCTCCCTTGAAACTCCGGGCTGGCAAAGAGGTTCCAAAACTGAAATTCTTCGGCTTGCTCGACCCCCGCGGTGAGCAAGCGGCCTTGGTGGTTCCCGAATCGAACAGTATCCAAGTTTATGAAACCAATCAGGGCCAAGCCATCGGCAAACCGATCGAGCACCCGCTGCTGATCTCGCGGTTTCGCTTCAGTCCCGATGGCCGAACCCTCGTCTCGACCTGCACCGATGGATCGGTTCGGATCTGGGACACGGCAACGGGCCTTCAGCTTGGCCCGACGCACTGGCACTCCTCACCGGTTTTGGCTCTGGCCTTCACTTCGGACTGTGATGCGATCCGCGTGATCCAGGCCAATGCCGACATCGCGACCTGGCCCGTACCGGCCGTCAATCCCGAAGACGAGCGAGCAGGCGACGTGGTCGACGCTGACCCGATCTCTTGGCATCGTATCGCCTCGAAAGACGCCGAAGCCGATGGCGATCTTCAAGCGGCGAAGTGGCATCTCGAGCAGCTCATGAAACTCAAGCGAGAGGATTGGAGGCTCGCCGCAAGCTTGGCTCATGTCTATCGGCAGATGGGTCAGTTTGAACCAGCTGAGCGGATCGAAACGCAGTTGCACACCCAAGTTTCTCGCAAATCCATGCTCTCTTGGTATGCCTGGTGCAGCCAGGAAGCGATTGAACGCAACAAGTTTGACTTGGCGTTTTGGTACCTCGATCGGCTCACAAATCTCGACCCCAACTTGTGGTGGTCCCACGCCACGCGAGCGAGGGTTCTCGAGCAGCTCGGTCAATCCGACGAAGCGCACCAAAGTCGTCTTCAGGCCATCCGGGCTGGGGCTCCCGGAACGTATTTGCAAGGCGTCATCGAGCAGCTCGGCAATCAAGGGAAAATCGAGGAGGCGGTCCAACTCTCAGCCCTGGGCGAAGGTCGAGGCGCAAGTTACTGGGGGCTGATCATGATGGCAGGACTCCAGGCCCGAGTCGGACATTGGGAAAACGTACTCGTCTATCTCAGGCAAGCCAAGAAAACTAATATGCCAGGAAGAAAATTTGTCCTAGACAACCTCAACTTGCAACGGATCGTTTTCTTGAGAAAAAATGATTCGAAAAGTTACCTTGAAGTTCTCAAGGTGGCGCTGGACATGGCTAATCAAACTCCACCGGATGATCTTCAGTCTTTGACTCGAATCATGTGGACAATCGCGATGGGGCCTTGCCCTCCCGAGTTGGCCGAGCGAGCTTCGCAGATTGCCTACGAGATTTATGGAACGGAGTCCGAGGGCCAACGCAGTATCAGAAAAACCAACTTGAGCACCGTGGCTGTGGTCGTGTACCGGTTTGGTCGATATCAAGAAGCCATCGATTATCTTGAACAACGCCTGGACCTGCTTCAAGGAACCGGCGACTTTCAGGACTACGCGTTCCTTGCGATGGCCCATTCCCGGTTGGGTCATCTGGATCAAGCCAAGTCATGGCTTGTTAAGGCATCACAGTCCTTCAACGAATCAACTTGGGCCAACCCTTGGGTACGCATGGCCCAAGACCTCCTCTATCGCGAAGCGAAGGAACAAATCTGGGATGCTTCGTTTCCTGAAGATCCCTTCGAAAGATAACAACACAGTTTCACTGCAAAACGTTTGAGTGAGCCGACTACGGACCGAGGGGCAGGAGCGGGATTGCAATCACCTGGCCTGTCTCGTAGTCCGCCAAGCTTCGATTGACGATCGCAGAACGCTCGATTCGATAGACATTAAAAACCTTTGGTACCCAACGTGTGGATCTCAACTGCAACGGCTGGTCTCTACGGGTAAGGCTCGACTTGATTGAAATTCAAAACGTCCTCACAAATTTGGTATTGTCAGGAAAGTATATGATGGGTAGAAAGTAGTAGTTATCGGGTCGAGTCTTCGTCGTCGAGGCGATAGAGGTCGTAGCGGCCTTCGGTCAACAGGAGGGTCCAGGGGGTGGTCGAATCATCGGGATGACATGTTTCGAGATCGCTTGGCTCAGTGGTCTTTCGTTCGGCAAACATGTGGGTTGCCCCGTATTGGTGGGCTAATCTGGCGCGTTGGTCGAGGCTGAGCCGATCGAACCCTGCTTCGAGGTCCTGTCGGTTCTCCAGGTAGGCTAAGGCCAGCTCGGGGATTGAGCCGGGGAACCCGACGTGATCGCGGAACCGCTCGGCCCAGGCGATCAGGCCGTCGGCGTGGTAGGGGCTGGCAGCGCGATTGAAGACGACGGCGCGTCGTGACCAGAGCCGGAACGTCTTGGGGCCCGGCGGGCCGAGGATCACGGCGTCTTCGGGGAGTTCCCCCTGCGCCCGGAGCGCCAGCCGCTCCACGTCGTCGACGGGCGTCTCCAGGAACCGGATGTGTCCGACCAACGTCGTCGTCCATGAGTCCGGTGACGGCCGGGGATCGATGAGCGATGTGATCAGGCAGGCCGTCGGGACCATCCAGGCGTAGAGCAACCCGCGCAACGCGCGGTCGCGACTCCCAAGGCGATTCGCACGCGCAGGCCATCGGACGCTCGCTGTATGGAGCAGCACGATCGCCAAGGTCGCCAACAGCAGAGGCCCATGCCCCCGCGCCGTGTCGTGCTGAGAGAGAGCGATCAGTCCGAATCCGAAGCCGACCAGGGCCAACACGGGGACCACGGCGGAGACCCGTGGGCTGAGTCGACGGGGTGCTATCGCCCAGGCCGCGACGGTCCAGAACGCCTCGACGATGGCGACGACCACCAGGCTCCAGTCGTTGGTCAGGGCGACCAGCAACCAGCCGGCGCGGAGTCGACCGAGGAGGGTCGCGGAGCCGACGTGCTCGGCCATCCGGGCGGCGATCCCGAACAGCGCCAGCCCTCGGAGCGTCGTGGCCATCCGGAACGGCTGAAAGAGCGTGATTCGGAGGTTCCCCACGACCTCGATGGCGATCCAGGCCAAGCCTAACGCCATGCTCAAGACGATCATCGATGTGACGATCCGACGACGCGCCAACAGAGCTTCGGCCGACGCATCGGAATAGACCTGATGCGCTGAGGCTGTTCGGACCGACCGTCGAAGCGACGCGGCCAACCGGGCCAGGCCGAGTCCGGTGAGGCAGAAGAACGCGAGCCATTGCGGGGTCCGCCAGAGCGACGGGACGAGGTGCTGTGGTCCTTGGATCGTCAATGCGACGACACGGAACGTCTCCAGATCGGCGCCCGCCGTCAGCGACCCGCTCTGCATCCACGCAAATCCCAGGCTCGGCCACGACGCGACGAACAACCGCGCCGTATCGACGAACAGATGACGCCAACGACTGGTCTCGGGACAAGTCTTTTCCAGTCCCAAGACGGTCCAGGCGACTCGGACGACTGCCAGCCAGGTGACCCACTGGAGTCCGAGCGACGGATGGATCAGGCAGGCCAGGGCCAACCCGAGCGTCGAAGTCCAGTTGACCCGCGTCCGCTCCAGGAGCCCGGCCAGCGCGAACCAGCCCAGCGCTTGCGCGGTGAGGCGGTCCAGCAGCATCGCCTCGAACAGGTGATTGGTCCCGATGTTCCCCGCGTCCAGGCTGAACCAGGCGATCACCGCGCACGGGGCGATGCCGGGATGCAACTCGGGCCAGAGTCGCCTCGCGATCCGGATCACGCTGTCGGCGGTCACCGCGAAGGTCAGGGCGAAGCCCAGGAAGAGGGTTGCCGGCAGGCCGATCAGGCGGCTCGGCGCGTCCAGCAGGGCCTGGGAGCCGCGATGCGGGTGGAACTGCTCGAAGGAGCGGACGAACGGGTCTTCCGCGAAGAGCGTGCGGTCTTGATGGTGGAGCAGGAGGGGGAGCCGATAGGCCTGGTCGCCGTCGAAGCTCTGATAGCCCCGGACCGTCAGATAGAGGCCCAGCGCGAGCAGGATCCAGAAGAATCGCGGCAGGGGCGTGGTCTCGGGTTCGGATTGGCGCATCGATCATCCTGATCGGGATCGTCCCGAGATCGCGAGGACGATCGGCTCGGCTCCGTCCGAGCGTCGTCGATTCGCCTCGACGTCTCAAGGCCAGGCCACTCCTGTGCCCGACTCGGACGAGGCGGTCAATCGGAACCTGGTGGGCTCATGGGGTGAGCACGGTGATTTCCCGCACGGCGCCGGATTGATGTGCGGGACCGGTCACTCGCGGAGCATCTCGATCTTGCGTCCGATTCGGTCGAGTTGGTCGATCATCGGGTCGAAGTCGTCGTCGGTCGTGTCCTGGCCGGCCAGCCGGGAGTCGTTGGGGCTCTGGGATGACTCGGGATCGTCGTTTGGATCGGGCAGGCCGACGTCGCGGGTCTGGACCTGGGCGATGAGGGTCTGGACCGGCTGCCAGTTCCAGATTCGGGAGGCCGGTTGGTAGTCGCGGTCGAGGGTCAGGGCGCGCGAGTTCTCGCTGGCCTCGCGGACCCAGGTGTAGCCGTCGAGCCGATCGATGACGACGCTGCGGAGCCCGAAGGTCAGGAAGGCGACCAGGACGGCCCCTTTGAGCAGGCCGAAGGAGAAGCCGGCGAACCGGTCGGCGCGATGGGTCTGGCGGATCGATTCCTCGGTCGCCTCCGCGTCGGGACCGGGGCGTTTGGCGGTCCGGAGCCCCTTGATACCGAGCTTGGTCAGGAACTTGCAGATCGCGATCACGCTGATGTAGGAGACGACCGCCGAGCCCCACCAGAGCAGCTCGCGGAGCAGCGCCTGGGGGAGCGTGTCGAGGTGCTGGTGGGCTTCGGGGGCCAGCACGTGAGCCACGGGGCTGGCCAACATTACCGCCGAGGCCAGGCCGATGGCGTGGATGAACTGGTCGGCGAACCCCTTGACCCATCCCCAAAATCCGAAGATCAGGACGATGCCGAGCAGGATCAAGTCGAGCGTCATCGGTCGCGGTCTCCTCAGCGGGCCAAGCAGCCTTCGCCGCAGCGTCCCGGGACAATCGGTCGAATCCGCCGGACCTTCGGCGAAGCTCCCTTAGATCATTCGCGATCCGCGGCCCGATTCTTCGCAGCTTTCCTGAGCGTCGTCCCTCAATCCAATCGAAGTCGAGGCCGGATCGGGGTCAGAGAGCCGCGAGGTCTCGAGCGATCGGGCGTGGAGTGGCCATCCGAGACCCTATAGAATGCGCCGTTCCATTTATCGAGCGTGGGTTCGGTTCGGACAAGCCGAAGGGGATGAGGAAACGGACCGAATGGTGTCGCGATGACCAAGCACATCGAAGCAGGACCGGACCAATTGATCGAGGTGAAATCAAAGAGCGTCGGGCCTGTCGGGCGGTTCATTGAGGGCCGAAATCGATTCAGGATCGGATTAACTCCCAGAGTCGACCGAATTCGATCTAAGTCGTTCGATCTAACCTCTGGAGGGACCATGAGTTGCGGCGATCCGATTTCGGGACGAATGCGCGATCCTCGATTTTTGTTGGAGCCCTCGAAAAAGCGGCCGAAAACGCGTCACCTGGGGCATCGCGCCCAACCCTCAATGAGATCTGGACTTGCGTCGAGTCCTGTTTCCCAATTCAGGGGCTTATCGAAGCCTCCCTGACTCCAAATCGAGCACCCCGTGCATTTGGTGCTTGCAAATCCTTGTCCAGGCTGACATTATGGAGCGTACCGGTGCACCGACCCCGCCCCGAATAGAGGGGACTGAAACAACACATGCCGCATGGGCATGCCCTCCTTTAAGGAGGTGCACCGACCCCGCCACGAATAGAGGGAAATGAAACAAAATAATAAAACATAAAAAAGAACAAAAAACAGAAAAGATAAACAAACACGAAGAAAAAAC
>CAZSSM010000079.1:0-31452 GCA_964609385.1 uncultured Planctomycetia bacterium | reverse complement strand
GTTGACCGCCTTGGGCGGACCGCTGCTGGCTATCGAAGGGTTGCATGGGGCGGCGGCCGTCATCCTGATCCTTGGGCTGGCCAGGGTGCTGTCCGGGGCGTTGGTTGATCTGCGGCCGATGTACCGACGGGTCCTCGGAGTGGTCGCCATCGGCTTGACGTTCGTCGGTTCGTTGGCGATCGTTTGGCAGTACGATCGGACCAACGGCGTTGAGGCCCGTGCTGTCGCGTCGCGACCGCCGATCGACGAGACCGCCGAATCGCGACCGAACGTCCTCCTGATCGTGCTCGACACGGTGCGCGCCGACCACTTGGGATGCTACGGCTACCCGCGGCCGACGACGCCGTTCCTGGACCGCCTGGCCGCGCGAGGCGTCCGGTTCGAGCACGCCCGCGCGCCGAGCCCCTGGACCCTACCTTCGCACGCCACGCTGTTTACCGGACGTTGGCCGCACGAACTGAGCGTGCGGGTCGATCGCGCCTTAGATCAGACCAATCCGACTTTGGCTGAAGAACTCTCCGAGCGGGGATATCGGACCGGAGCGTTCATCGCCAACACCTTTTACTGCAACGCCTGGTATGGCCTGGATCGCGGGTTCGACCGCTACGTCGACGATCCGGCCAACACCGAGATCTCGACGCGTACTTTGGTCGGCTCGACGAGCCTGGGTGCGGAGATCCTCAAAGGGTTCGCCGCGTTGGGGATGGCCGATGCGATCATCGCGCGACCCCGCAAGGACGCGGCGCGGATCAACGCCGAGTTCCTCGGATGGCTCGACCGGACCGAACCCGATCGCCCCGTCTTCGCCACGCTCAACTACTTCGATGCCCACGACCCCTACATCCTACCCATCGGTGTTGAGCCGATGTTCGGCGACGACCGCGACGTTCCGACTTTCGCCACGCTGGCCGAGCAGCTTAGAGGGGTCGATCGCGACCATCTCGACGAATCCGACCTCGACGTCATCGCACGGTCGGCCCAACCATTGGTCGATGGATACGATAACTGTCTCACCTACTTGGATGCTAAACTTGAGGCTTTGTTCAAAGCTCTGTCTCAACGCGGGCTCATGGAATCGACCTGGGTGATCGTGACGTCGGACCACGGCGAGCATTTCGGCGAGCATGGCTTGTTCGGCCATGGCAATAGCCTCTATCGACCTCTCGTCCACGTTCCATTGCTGATCGTCCCGCCAGGCGATCCCTTCGAGCCTGAAGGGCAGGGGGGATCGAGGCTCGCCCGCGTCGTCGATGAGCCGGTCAGCCTCCGCGACATCCCGGCAACCATCCTGATGTGGGCCGATGGTACCATCGGAACGTCGAACAAGCAGGGGGCAACTCCCAACGATCTGCCAGGTCGATCGCTCTCGAGGTTCTGGATGGGGTCGGAAGCGATTGCGACCTTCGATGTCGACGCCTGGCAACACCCGGTCTTCTCGGAGGCCGATCTCGGTAACGGCTTGCCGACTCGCCAGCACCACGCGCCGATCAGTCGAGGTCCCATGAGCGCGTTGGCTGCCGGCGGTCGTAGTTATATCCGCAACGGTGATGGCGTCGAGCAGCTCTTCGACCTCGACGATCCGGATGAACGTGACGACCTCGTCAACGACCCGGAGGAGGAATCGGCCCTCATGCGGTTCCGGGCGAACTTGGACGGGATCAAGGCCCTTCCAGAACCGGGACGTGATCGATAACGAACGATCCGGAATTCTTCGGATCATTTCATTTGCTGATAAGATTGGGAACCGTGATGTCCGATAACGATTGGAGTGAGGGGGCCGAGAACGTTTCGTTGACGACACACGAGAAGGGGCGTGGTCTACGGCGCTTGGGTATCCCCTCGAGGCGTTTCGTCGAGCGGATTGCGGCGAGTCGTCATGAGGCGGTTCGGCTGCCCGGCCCGGTCATCTGGTTCTTGTGCGGCTGGCTCGGTTTGGCCTGCGGGCTGGTCGAGGGTCTGTTGCGGTTGGTTTGGGGCGCTGTCGAGCACCGGTTCGTCAGCCTCGACCTCTGGGTCAACTGGCATGCGCCTTGGATGGCTCCATCGGCGTTGGCCTCGGCGTTTCTCATACTGGGGATGATCGTCGGTCTGTTCCGTCAGATCGCGCCTCGGGTCGTCAACCGCCTTTTACCGATCGCCCTACTTGGCCTGGGGACTTGGAGCGTCGTCGGCGTGATTCCGAAGCTGGATCCGCGGGCTGCGCTGATTCTTGTGACCGGGGTGATGGTCCGGTTCGGTCCTTGGGTCCGTTTCGACGCGTTGAGGTTTCGACGGTTGGCTCGTCGGAGTGCCCCGATATTGGTCGGCCTCTGGTTGATTCTCGTGGTGGCGATCGGCCTATGGCCGTCGACGACCGAGTGGCGATGGCAGCGCTTTGGGTCGGAGGCGACGCCCAACGCCCCCAATGTCCTGCTGGTCGTGCTCGACACCGTCCGCGTGGACAACATGAGCCTGTACGGCTACGAGCGGCCGACGACCCCTCGACTTCAACACTGGGCCGAGCGCGGGGTCCGGTTCGACCAGGCGCGGTCAACGACGCCGTATACCTTGGGGACACATGCAAGTTTGTTTACAGGTCGTTGGGCGTCGGAGACCAGTGCCCGGGTCGACGTGCCGCTCGACGGCACGCACCGGACGTTGGCCGAACACCTCCGCGATCGCGGTTATCGGACCGGAGCGTTCGTCGGCAACATCTTCTACGGCAGCGCACGGTATGGGCTCGACCGAGGATTTCTCCGCTATCACGACATCCCGGACAACATTACCCGGCGGGTCACCCCGCGCGAATGGATCCGATCCTGCACGCTGGGCCAACGGTTGCTCTATCGCTTCGAGCGGAAGCAACGGATCTTTCGGCCGCTTCAGCGCCAGCGGTTCGATGCCGAGCAACTGAACGCCGAAGCCTTGGCCTGGCTCGACCGTGCCGAGGACCCGAACCAACCCTTCTTCCTGTTTCTGAACTACTTCGACGCCCATGATCCCTACAGTCTGCCCGTCCACACAACGCAGCCGTATTCGGAGATCATGCCCGATCGCCTGAAGTCGATGACGACCGCGTTGGAGGCGATGCGGGATAGGCCGCTCGACGATCCCGAAGCCTCGGCGCCTCGAGCGGAGGTCCGACATCACACGATCAACGCGTATGACGATGCGATCGGTTGGATCGACCTCCAGCTCGACGCTTTATTCGGCGAACTCGAGGCCCGCGGCCTCCTCGAGAACACCTTGGTGCTCGTCACCTCCGACCATGGTGAGATGCTCGGCGAGCACGGCCGGATCGGCCATGGAGTCAGCCTCGACCGACCGGTCGTCCACGTCCCGCTCATCCTCTTCGGCGGCGATGGCCTGGACGCCTCGATCCCGCCTGGATCAACGATCACGACGCCGGTCAGCCTTCGGGATGTCCCTCGAACGATCCTCGAACTGATCGGCGATCCGGAGCCCGAGCGCTTCCCTGGCGGTTCGTTGACCTCGCTCTGGGACGACAAGTCGCGGGATGCTGGTCGGCCGGGACCGTCCCCGGTCCTCAGCGAGGTCCAGGCTATGCCCTGGGAGCGCAGGACGCCGCACACGCCGGCAGCATCCGGGCCGATCTGGCTGCTGAGTGACGGCCGTTGGGCCTACCAACGCCAACTCCACGAGTCGCTCGGCCTCCGGGAACGCCTCTTCGACCTCCGCGACGACCCCGGCGAGCTGCGCGACCTCAGCGCTGAGGTCGGCCGAGCCCAAACATTGAGACGCCTCAGAGCTCAGTTCAAATCAGCGTATTGATAAAATGTTGTCTGGGTCTGACTGAATTGCGTCGATCTGTGATCGAAAGATTGAAGTCATTCGACATCCTGCCATAGACAAAGGCTCGACGTCGATCGAGGGGCTCGGAGTCGCCGATCTCGTCGATCGCGACGAGCCTTATATGGACACCTCGCGATGAGAATCGAGAGATTCGAATCAAGCGACGGTGTTAATCGGGCGGATAATAGGGGCTAGGAAGGGTGTCGGGGCGTTCTCGAGCCACTGGTGACGGCAGGAGGCAAGGGACCAGATGGGCATTCGATCACGACGATATCGTCCCGAACTGAGCGATCGGTTGGAAGAGCGGACGATGATGGATGGGGGCTTGGGCCAGCCGTTGGCCGGCCCGTTGATGGCGGCGCTGATCGCGCAGGCCGAGGGCGTGCCGTCGGTCTCGGCGGAGCCTTGGGCGACCCCGACGTCGCCCCAACCGGCCGGGATGATCCGCGCCTTCCAGCCCCAGACCCTCGTCCAGCCCCGGTTCACCCCGCGATGGGCGGGAACCTATCCGTATGCGCCTCAATTCCCGCAGCGATTAACGCCGTTGGGCTTGATCGATCAGGAGTTCCAGAGCTTCCGGGACGACACGCAGGCGGCCATCGACGCGTTCGAGGCGACGGTCATCGGCTCCTCGGCCCAGGACCTCGTCAGTTCGCCGTTGATCCAGCCACACGCGATCGATTCGGGAATTTTGGTCGTGGCCGATGGCCCGGCCTTCGGGATCCCCACGCCGGAGAGCCCCTTGATCGTCACGGCCAACGGGACGACCACCTTCCAGGTCACCGGTCGGGTCGGCAACACCTTACTGGGCGTTCAGGCGATCAATCCGTTGACCGGGACGTCGACGCCGCAGAACCCCAATCTCACGATCAGCACGAGCTTGGCCGGGCAATTCAATCCGACTGACGCCACTCTGGTCCTGAGTGACGGCTCGGCCTTCGACACGCCGACGATCGACGCACCGTTGCAACTGGTCGCCGAGGCGCCCGACGGGAGCGAGGTGATCCTCCGCGCCACCGGTCGGGTCGGCGACACGCTGACCGGCATCGAGATCTTCAACCCGACCACCGGCACCTTCGGCCGGACCGCCGACGGGCAGTTCGCGACCTCGTCGTTCCTGACCAGTTCCTACCAGCCGGGCAGCGGCGTGCTCTCGGTGGCCGACGGCGGTTCGTTCGGCCAGCCCACAACGGCCAACCCACTCCTGGTCTCGGCCGTCTTCGACGATCCGGCCAACCCCAGCTCAACGATCAGCTCGAACTTCCAGGCGACCGGTCGCGCTGGAAATAATTTGCTGGGTGTTCAGGCCTTCAACTCGGAGACCGGCGGCTTCGGCGGGACGATCACCCAGACCCAGACCGTCAGCAGCACGCTGGTCGGCGTATACACGCCTGGGGACAACCTGTTCAACCTGGCCGACGGCGACGCCTTCGTCGTCCCGGCCGGCGGCCTGACAGTGCTGGTGACCGAACCGGACGGCCAAACCTTCCGCTACACCGCCACCGGTCGGGTCGGCAACACCTTGACCGGGATCCAGGCGATCGACCTGCCCGATCGCCCCTTGAATGCCGGCTCGACGGTCACCGCCGAGGTGACCACGACCGAGACGGTGACCGGCCCGGCCTTGCCGATCGGCACGACGATCGAGGCCCAGGTCAGCATCCCGACGTTGCCCGTCGGCACGACGATCCGGGCCACCACGCTCGACGTACCGTTACCGATCGGCACGGTGATCCAGGCGGAGGTCCCCAGTCCGTTGGCGACCAACGGCGCTGACATCCTCAACGGCTTCTTCGTGACCCGAACCGATCGGTTGGCCCGCCAACTCGGCGACCAGTTAAGCCGATTCAACTTCCTGGCCCCGCGTGCGGTCCGAACCGGCTTCGCGCTGCGGACCTTCCTGTTCGAGGCGCTGGCCGGGACCGAGCCGACCAGCCTCGCCTCGAACCTGCTGAGCATCGCCGAGCCCAACGGCAACAGCGCGGCCTTCGAGCTGTTCCGGTCGGCCATCGACGACGCGATCGAGTCCGCGCGGATCGTGGCCATCGAGGGCACCCGCGCCCTGGCCCTGGGCATCGACATCGTCAGTCCGCCGACCGAGGCCCTGCCCACGGTGCCTCCGCCGTTCGTCATCACGCCATTGCCCTCCGATGGCGGCGGCACGGTCGTCGATGGCGGTGATGACGCGGGTGGGGACGACGCCGGCGACGCCGGCCTGATCTGATCGACGTCGATCGCCTCCCGATCGATCACTTCTTGCGAGAACGACGTCCTTCTCCGTCGGCCTGTCTGTCTGGCCGGGGGAGTCGGACCTTCTCGGGGCCGTCCTGGGGCTGGGGCGCAATGTCCGAAGGGGGGCGGGCCGCCGGCCGGCGACACCAGCCCATGACGCGGACCGATCTGCGTTCTAGGCTCCACCGAGATGCCCACCGGCCCTCTCCCGTGATCGGAGCCGTCCGATCAGTTAAATCTCGTTATCAATTTATAAGGATCGTGAAATAACTCTTTGCATGCGGTTTTTGTCTATTTGCCAAATTTGCGGAAAACAGGCGTTGGAAAACAAAATGCCACAGTCGGACTCCGAATTCTATCAAAGGTTATTGTGCGTCACGTTTGGTTTCGAGGTGCGTCGTCTTGACGCTGGGCGACTGGAGCAACTACAGTGCTTTGTTAAGATTGTCCGGTTAGGATCACCGATTGGTCTGAAGTTGCATCCCTTCGCCCTCCGTTGAGGCACGCCGATGCAGCGGCATGAAGGCACACCGCAATCGGCTCCGGCTCCTCCCGGCCCTGCCGAGACCACACCCAACGAATCGACGGTTCCCGAACCGAATTGTGGAGGAGGGCTTCCGAGTCCTCGCCCCACTTTGACGTGTTCTCCCGTGACCGTTGTCGAGGGGCAAGGCGAGTCTCATCAGTCGACCAAAACCAATCGCCCTGAAGAGTTCGGGAACGGAGCGGAGGCATCGGCCTCAATGACGCTTGAGGTCGTTGCGCCGGGATCGGGTACGCTCTCGGCGATCGCTGGAACGGGATGTGTCTCGGAGACCGATCGGTCGCCGGAGACACTCGTCCTCCCGGCCGATCGCGATTCTGATTCGGACAGGACCCTGAGGATCTCCCGCTCGGTCTCCGAGGGTGATCATGGCAACGGCTCGGCGAGTTCGGCAACCTGCTCGATCGTTTCACCCGGGTCCGGGACGGGTTCGGCGTCCGGCCCGGGACTGGTCAAGTCGTCGGGCGGTCCGCCGGAGCTGCCGAGGATCGTCGGCTACACGCTGCTGAGGCTGCTCGGTCGCGGCGGGATGGGGAAGGTCTTCGAGGCGCGTCATCATGATCTGGATCGCCCGGTCGCGGTGAAGATGCTCAACCGCGCCGAGTTCGCCGACGCGACGCGACTGGAGCGGTTCCGGACCGAGGCGATCTATGCGGCCAAGGTGGTGCACCCCAATATCGTCGAGATCTTCGACATCGGCTTGACCGAGGCCAATCATCCGTATGTGACGATGGAGTTGATGACAGGCGGGTCGCTCCGCGCTCGGATCGAGGGGGCGCCCCAGCCGGTCCGGGACTCCGCCCGTCTGGTCGTCACGCTGGCTCGAGCCGTGCATGCCGCACATCGGATGCGGATCGTCCATCGCGACCTGAAACCGGACAACGTCCTGTTGACCGCCGACGGGATCCCCAAGATCGCCGACTTCGGTCTGGCGGTGCGCCTGGAGGACCTGGCCCATCGCCGTCCCGGTCGGGTCGCCGGGTCGCCTAGCTACATGGCTCCCGAGCAGGCGCGAGGCGACACCCACGAGATCGGTGTCCAATCCGACATCTACGCCCTCGGCGCGATCCTCTATGAACTGCTGACCGGTCGGCCGCCGTTCAAGGGCGGCTCGGTCGACGAGACGGTGCTGATGCTCCAGGTCCAGGAGCCGGTCCTGCCGAGTCTCTTGGTGCCCAAGGTCCCGCGCGACCTGGAGACGATCACCCTGACCTGCTTGGCCAAGGAGCCATCGCGCCGCTATGCCGACGCCGAAGCGCTGGCCGAGGACCTGGAGAACTTCTTGGCGCACCGGCCGATCCGCTCGCGGCGGACCCCAGCCTGGGAGCGGGCTTGGCTCTGGTCGCAGCGGAGCCCGGCGATCGTCGCCCTGATCCTGCTGGCGGCGCTGTTGGGCGTCGGAGCGATCGGAGTTGGACTCCGAACTGTCATCGCCCACTACGACGGGCTCCGCGTCGAGGCCGAGCGCAGGGCCACCGCCGAGGCCGAACTGGGCGATGCACGTGAGCGGATCGCTCAGGACACGCGCGCGGGTTGGCGAGCGGCCGTCGAGGCCTTGACGGCCTTCCAGGTTCGATACGATGAGTGGCCCGATCTGATCACGCGGGCCGAAGCGCTTCAGGATCAGGCCGTCGCCAAGATCGAGCGCCGTGAGGAGACCGAACGCCGACGGGCGGTCGTTGCCCAGGACCGCCAGATCTACCAAGGTCGGTTCCTCCCGAGGCGCGATCGGGTCTACGCGCGGTTCACGAGCCTCCTGCTGACCGCCCCACGAACGACCCGCGCGGCCGGCTTGTTCGGCGATCCCTTCGATGAGTCGCTGGACGCGGGGCTCCCGATCGCTGGTCCCGAGGGATCGGGCCCCGAACTGGACGCTTGGTCGGCCGACCTGCCCGATCGCCTGATCGCCGATTGCACCGAAGCGTTGGACCTCTTCCAAGCCTCTGATGCGGACGGACCGATCTGGACCTGTCGCGACCTGGCCCACCTGGGCGACGAGCCCGAATTAGCCGCGCGGATCCGCTCGGATTGCGTCGAGCTGCTCTCAATCCGTGCCGAGGCCTGGGGACGTTCGGGGGCCGATCGATTGGCCGAGCGGGCGTTGGCCGACCTGGACGCGGCCGAGGGGCTGCTCGGTCGCCCAACGCGCAGCGTGCTCGAGCAGCGGATCGCGATCCTCCGACAGCTCGGTCGAAACGAGGCCCAGGCTCGGGCCGAGCGGGCGTTGGCCGACCTGGACGATTCTTCGACGCCTTCGGATCGGTTCAATGAAGGGCTCCTGGCCTACCGGGCCGGGGAGATCGCCCGCGCCCGCACCCTCTTCGAGTCGGCGCGCCAAGCCGAGTCGGATCGGGCCGACTCGGTCTGGTCTTCGATCCTCCTGGGCCTCTGTTTGCTCCGTCAGGAGACGCCCAATCCGGAGGCGGCGCTGCTCTGCTTCGATGCCTATCCCGATCCCGAGACACCACCTTGGCTGGCCTTGATCCGAGGTCATGCCCACGCCATCCGCGGTCGAGAGTCGGACATGACCCAGGCCCTCCGCCTCTACGACCGGGCCCTGGCCAGCCCCGCGCTGAGCGATCGCGAGCGGTCCGCCGCGTTGGTCAGCCGTGGCTTGGTCCATCTCCGATGCGCGAAGTTCGACCCCGCCCTGGCCGACCAGGAGGCGGCCCTGGACCTCGATCCGAAGTCGGGGCCGGCCCACCGAGCGCGGATCGCGGTGCTCGAAGCGGCCGATCGCCGCGTCGAAGCCCTCGACGCTTATGATACGGCTCTGACGGCCCAGCCCGATGACCCGACGCTCCACCTCGGTCGGGCTCGGATCCGCCTGGATCTCGGTCGAACATCCGAGGAGGTCCGCACCGATCTCGAGGCGGCCGCGCAACGGATCGCGTCGGATCGACCTGAGGACGCCCCAGAACTCCGACTCCGGATCGCATCGATCCATCGCGCTTTGGCCCGTCGAGCCCCCAATGACCCCGAGGTTGTCTCCGATCTCCGCGCCGCCGAAGCTCTTTGCCAGCAAGCTTTGGCGGTGCGGAGCGAGGCGCTCGCGCCGCGACTGGCCTTGCTGTCAGTGGGGATCGCCAGGCTGGGCCACGAGCCGTCCCTCGAACTCCTCATGAGGTCTCGGGATCTCTGCGATGACCTGCTCTCGCGGTTCGTCGGCCTCGACGATTGGGAGTCCCTCGGACTCTCGCCGGACGACTCGTCCCGGATCCGCGCCTGGCTCCATGCGACCCGGGGTCGGATCGGTGTGATCCAGATCGAGTGGGACCCTGAGGGCGCGTCCGATTCCTCCGGCGACCTGCATGAGCTGAGTCGTCTGTTGGTTGAGGCGATCGCCCATTACCGGCAGGCGATCCAAATCGTCGAGATGGCCGGGGTCGATCCCAAACCCGATTGGATCCGCGAACAGGCTTGGGCTCACCTCTTTCTTGCCGAGGACGCGTTGGCGACGGCCCAAGCGTCGAGGAGCCGAGTGACCGACCCACCGACCGGATCATCGCGGGCCGCACTGGACGCAGCGCACGTTGCGTTCGACCGCCTGCTGGAGGGCGACCCCGATGACCTCGATGCCCGCGTTGGCCGCGGCTTCGTGCGGGCGCGCATGGGTCAAGACGCCGGCGCATTGGACGACCACGGGGTTGTCGAGGCCGCCTTGCGCGAGCGACGGGAGTTGACTCGACCCACCCGATCGGGCCTGTCCCTGCTCCGGTTGGCCCACTGGAACACACGAATCTGGATGATCCTGGGGCGCCGGGACCTAGAGAAGTATCGGAGGCGGCTCGTGGACGAGGCTCGGGCGGGTCGGGAGACTCGGAACGGGCTCGCCGAGTTGGAACGTCGCGAACGCCGACTCGCGAGGCTCGGTCGAGATCGCCTGATCGCGACGCTCCAAGCCTGTCCGTCCCAGGATGTCGTCCGGGTCGCCGAGCGTCTGCTGAGCGACCCATTGCTCGAACCGATCCGGATCGATCTGCACCGCTGGCTGCGTTCGGAGCACCCGAGCCTGTTCGCCTCGCGATGACGCGATTGGGGCGGCTCGACTGTTGGCACACACCCTTTGGATCGAGGACGCCCCCGCGATGTCTCGTTCGACGCGACGCCGCTCACGATCTCGGCCTGATCGGCCTCGGGGGCCGCTCGGTCCGGAATGGATGGAGGCTCGCCTCCTCCTCAGCGTGTCGGTGGCCTCCGAGGTCGACCTTCTCGCCGAGGACCAGGCGCTGGGGTCGCTCTGGGCGGCACGGATCGGGCCGGATGCCGTCGCGCTCTCCTGGGAGCCGGGGTCAGATTCGGGTCTGCCTCCAGATTGGTCGTATCAGGTCCGCATCGGGACATCGCCGAACGCTGCCGATGTGATCGACGCGACGGTCGATGCGCCGGAGTGGATCGCCTCCCTGAGCGATGACCCAACAGCCGCCGATGGTTCGCTCCAAGTCGGCGCGACCTACCATGCCCGCGTCGACTTGCTCGATGATGCGGGACGTCCGATCGATTCGACCGAGCCCCATACATTTGTGGCCTGGGACGCCTTGGACGACGGGGCGATCGGTCCGACTCAAGGCTCGTCGATCCTGCTTGGACCCACCTCCTACCTGCTGTTCGTCGACGGCGGCGAGCCGGGTCGGCTCTCGGTCAGTGTGTCGGGCCACGATGCGCCGATCACGGTCGGGTTGGAGCCGATCGATGGAACGAGTTTGACCACCACCACGACGGTCGCGCCGAGGAGCATTGCTGGCGACGATCGCGAATCAGACTCGGAACCCGATGTGGCCTTCCTACCGGGCGGGGCCGACTTGAACGTCCATCTGAGGTCCGGCCCGTACGTGCTTCAGGTCAGTCCCCCGTCCGGGACGATCACGCCGATGGACTTGACGATCGGCTTCGAGCTGGCGAAGCGGCCCGATCAACCGATCCGTTTGGTCGATCCGACCTCGCCGCACGGCGATTCGCGCTTCCCCTCCGCTTTGGCGAGCGGTGACCTCGACGGCGATGGCGTGCCCGACTTGATCGTCGTGGATCGACTGGGCGATACGTTGAGCCTCCTCCGAGGGCTCGGGGACGGCTCCTTCCAACCGGAACAGACCGTGCCCACCGGCGATTATCCGGTCCAACTCGATGTCGATGACCTCAACGGTGACGGGGCGCTCGAACTCCTCACGGTCAATCGCTTTTCCAACGATCTCTCGTTGTTTCTCAATGATGGCATCGGTTTCATTCAAGAATCTGAAACCATCGCGTTGGATGCGGAACCGTCATGGCTGGAGCGGGCGGACGTCGACGGCGATGGCCTCGACGACTTGGTCGTGGCCCATGCCGGCTCGGGCCGGATCAGCGTCCTCCGCGGACTCGACGGTCCGCGGCAGTTCGAGGCGCCGGTGATCTACGATCCGGCGTTCGATCCCGTCTCGCCAATCGGGTTCGATCCGGTCGGGCTGGCCGTAGGCGATCTCGACGGCGACTCGGCGCCCGAGATTGTCGTGGCCGACGCCGGCTCGACGACCCTCCGCGTCCTGGTCAATCGGGGCGACGGCACGTTCGAAACCGGATCGGCTCCGTTCGAGGTCTCGTCTGCGGCCCGGACGTTGGCCCTGGCCGACTTGGACGTCGACGGTTCGCTTGAGGTTCTGGTCGGAGTCCTTGGCGCCGTCGAGGTCGTCCATAAGGCCTCGTTGCCCTCGGAGGCAACGATCGACCGGTTCGCGTTGCCGAACGGACGCGACGGGCATCCGGTCGAGCCGGGGCAGATCCTGGTTGGCGACCTCGATGAGGATGGCCTTGATGATCTGATGGTGACCGACCTGGTCGGTAAGGCAATCGCGGTCCTGTTTCACGAGTCCAATGGTGGGAGCGACGCTCAGGTCTCTCTCGGGTCGGGTTTCCGGGTCGACCTGAGCGCGACGCCCCGGACCGCCCTGGCTCTGGACGTCGATGGGAATGGTCGGCTCGACATCGTCATCGCCGACGGGAGGGACGGCCGGGTCGCGGCGGTTCTGGACATCGGCACCGAGAGCCAGCGGACTTCGCAGAGCGAAACAGTGGAGAACATGGAGATCCTCGTCGAGTTGGCCGACGTCAACGGCGATGGCTTCGACGATCGGGTCACCGCCCTGCCGACGTACGACATGGTTTCGGTCGCCCTCGGCCTCGGCAACGGCGAGTTCGCGACACCCATCTCCTACCGGGTCGGTCCGCTTCCTAAGACGCTCGTCGTGGCCGACATTGACGTTGACGGGGATCTCGATCTGATCACGGCCAACCGACAGGGCAAAGCCAACAAGGATCCCGAACTCGGTGCTCCTTGGAGCTTGCAGAACGACGTCTCGATCCTGTTGAACCGGGGCGATGGGCGGTTCGACGACCCGATCGCCCTGTCGATGCGGCCGCCCAATCACGCCGACTTCCATAGATCCGGGCGTCACGTCAGGGCGCTGGGGATCACCGATCTGGAGGTGGTCGACCTCGACTCGGAGGGGTGGCTCGATCTGGTCTCGGTCCACCGATCGCACGGCAGCATGACCGTCCTGATGGGCCTGGAGCGTTGGTCCACCCCAGAGCAGCTCGCGTATCGGATGCGGACGGTTGAACCCGGGATGGTCGACGTGGAGGTCGACGACGTCGATGGCGACGGCTGGACCGACTTTCTGCTGCTCAACGCCGATGAGGGGACCTTGACGATCGTGCGGCGGACGGCTCGGCCGGGATTCGATTCGGGTCCCCAGACGGTCGTCCTGGCCGGGATCCCTGACTACATCCGTGTCCCGGTGGGTCGAAGCCCGATCGCGATGGTACGGGTCGTCCTGGATCCGGCCGACTCCGGGCCGCTCTTGATCGTCGACGCGGAGAGTAAAGATCTCCGACTGGTCGAGGTCGATTTGCAAGGCAACCTGAAGGTGCTCGACGTCTATGCGCTGGAGGATGAGGTCTTTCGGGTCCGAGTGGCCGACCTGAACGCCGACGGGCTCCCGGATGCGGTCGGTACCGTGATGTTCACCGGTTTGTTGGCGGTTCTGCCGGGTCGAGCGGGCGGCCGGTTTGGCCCCGCTGAGACCTTCGATGTCGGGCGGTTCCCACGCCATCTGACCGTCGGTGACGTTCAGGGCGACGGCCATCTCGACGTCCTGGTGGCCAACCAGAACTCCGGCGATCTCTCGCTCCTACTTGGCATGGGCACGGGCGAGTTCGAGACCGAACGTCGGCAGGCCCTGGTCGTGCCCGGCCCGCTGCTAGCCTTGGCCGATGTCAACGGCGACGCGCGGGTCGATTTCCTCTCCGCGCATCAGACCGGTGGGGCGATCGTCCTGCACCGGACTCGGGGCGATGGCGATTCGCAGGAGGTGCGGGCCAACGTGGTCGGCCAGTTCCCCTGGGTCGTCGAGTCGGCCGATGTCGACGGCGACGGGGCGATCGATCTGGTGACCGCCAACGAGTACTCGGCCGACCTGACGGTCCTTCGGGGGCGCGGCGACGGCACGTTCAACGACGCGATCACGATCCCGATCGGGGGCGCACCGCGCGATCTGGCCTTGGCCGATGTCAACGGCGATCGCCGGCTCGACGCGGTCGTTGTCGATCGGCAACGCGACGCCTTGGGGATCTTCTTCGGCCGCGGCGACGGTGTGTTCCTCCCGCCCGAGCCCGACGCTTGGATCTCGGTCGGAGCAGGACCAATTGCCGTCGAACTGGCCGACCTGAACGGCGACACGATCCTCGACGCGGTGGTCGTCGAACGGCCGCTCGATCAGGTCCGTGTCCTGCTCGGGACCGTCGACGGGCGCTTCGAGGTCGAGGGGACCTACCGGGTCGGTCGCTTGCCGGTCGACCTGGTCGTGGCCGACCTCGACGGCGATGACCACCCCGACCTGGCTGTGCTCAACGAGGCCGGCGAGTCGTTGACGACCCTGATCAACCGGGCCAGATCGCTCTCCGCATCGGGCAATGGAGGTCGGCGGTTGTTCCGGAGCGTCGGTGAGTCGGAGGCGGGCCGGGGGCCATTGAGGGCGCGGGTGACGCATCTCAATCCGGAGGTCGACGCGATCCCTGACCTGGTCGTGGCCAGCAGCCGGTCCGATGCGATCGCGGTGTTGCTGGGTCGGGGTGATGGGCGGTTCGAGGAACCGGTCCTGGTCGAGGGACTCTTCTCCGACCCACACGACGTGGCGGCCATCGACATGGATCGCGACGGGTTGCTCGACCTGGTCGCGGTCAGCCAAGCCGGCCGTCGCCTGATCGTGGCTCGCGGCCTGGGCAACGGCGCGTTTTCCTCCCAGACGATCACCGTTGAGACCGGTCAGGTCCCCCACCAGCTCGTCGTCGACGACTGGAACGCCGATGGCCGCCCCGACGTGGCCGTGGCCAACCTCTACAGCGATGATCTTTCGGTCTTCCTGAACTTTGCGGAGGACCGGATGCGGCTCGTTGAGGCGGAGGTGATGCTCGGGGTCGAGGAGCGGACGATCGCCATGGTCGACCTCAACGGCGATGGCCTCGACGACCTGATCGGCGTCCTCAACGGAGCGGCCCGGTTGGTCGTCCGTCCAGGACTCGACAGCTCGAGCCTGCCGGGATCGTCCGCCGCGTTCGACGCTCCGATCGAGGTCTGGATCGGGTCTGCCTTCGGGAGATCATTGACGACTGAAGATATGCAGGCTAGCGTGTTCCGATTCGTCGACCTCAACGGCGATGGGGACGCGGAGATCGTCGCGTTGGATCGTCGCGGTGGGCAGGTCGTCGTCCTGGATCAGGGGGGCGACGATCCGGACGAGCCACGCGCCTTCCGATTCGAACCGTCGGGGCGCTGGAGCGTGCCCGAACTGCCCACATCGCTGGTCGTGACCGACCTGGACGGCGACGACCTCCCAGACCTGGTCGTCGGGCTCGACGGGCCGATCGGACTGTTTTGGTTGGCCGGTCGCGGGTCGGCCGGGCTCTCGGCGCCGTCGATAATCCCCGGCCTGGCCGAGGTCGGTCCGGTGCGGAACCTGGAGGTCGTCGACGTCGACCTCGACGGCGATCCGGACCTGGTCGGCCTGGTCTCGGGCGCGCGTCGGGTGTTGACGTGGCAGAACGACGGTGCGGGCCGGTTCGACTCGGGACCGAGCCGCCTGTTGCCGTCGAGGGCCACCGAGATTTTGGTGGCCTCGGCTCGCGGGACGCCCCATGGTCGACCGTCGCTGCTGGCCCCCGACGCGACCAGTGAACGTGTCTGGATCGTGGACTTGGGGCGCACCGGGGACCTCTCCGCATTGCGAGCGGTCGACGTGCCCGGGCGCGTGGTTCAAGCCGCGTTGGTCGACCTCGACGGCGATGGTCGGCTCGATCTGGTCACCCAGCACCGGGTGAGCGAATCCGACGCGGGGCCGGCCGTCTACGCGGTCTCCCCTTGGAGCGACGGCCGGTTCGATCGACTCGAACTTGATATCGAGAGCCATGTCGATGGGTTAATCGTCGGTGATTTTGACGGCGACCGGCGCGACGATCTGGGGATCGTCCGCCTCGACTCGGCCGACGGCCCGTCGCGGTTAGACGTCTTCCTCCGCGACGATCGGGTCCGACTGGCCGAGGCGACGGTGCTCGAATCGCCGTCGCGTCGTCGGATCGCGTTGGTCGATCTGGAGGGCGCGGGTCGGCTCGGCGTCCTGGCCTTGACCGATCGCGGCGAGTTGCTCTATCGGCGTGGCGATCCGGCCGGACCGGGCCAGTACTTGGCACCGATGCTGATCAATCCGGGTCAGCCGGCCTACGACTTCGCGATCCTGGAGCCGATCCAGCCCGGCGGGCCGAGCCGCGTGGCGATTCTCAACAAAGACGCCGGGCGGATCACCGTCTTGGGGACCGTTGTGTCGGAGACCGCCGATGCCTTGCCGGTCGGCCCGGTCCCCCAACGGGCTCGCGGCGCGGAATCCTCTGGTCCCATTGCCGAGACGGGGGGACGGGTCGAGACCATCACAACGATCGATCTGCAACTCGGCTTCGCGACCCGATTGATCGCCGACGATGTGGACGGCGACGGCCGTTCCGACCTCTTGGCGTTGCATCCGCTGGCGGCCGTCGTGTCGGTGGTCCTGGGTGGAGTTGAGGGCGGCTTCGAGGCACCGAGGCGCTGGGTACTCGCAAACGGCGACGATCCCGATGTGGGCCAGCTCGACGATCCGGATCGGCTCGCTGCGTTGGGATTGGCCGACCTGACCTTGCTGCCGGCCGAGGACGGGTTGGAGGTGGATGGCGCCTCGACGCCGACCCTGGCCATCTCGGACGCGCGGACGGGCCGCGTCCTGATGGCGACCGAACTGGAACTGCCAGAGCCGGGAGCGTCGACGGTCCTGGCCGTTGAGGCGATCGCCGCGGGCCTCGGCCCCGAGGTATTCCAAGCCGTCTCCTCGACCCAGGGCGGCTCGACGTTCTGGCAGTCGGGCTCCGCGGACCAGACCCGCGCGCTGATCCCAGGGCACTTTACCAGCGATGACGCGCACGACTTGTTGATGGTCAACCTCGGTTCGGGTTCGCTGGGCCACCTGGTCAACTCCGATGGCGCAGGGTTCGGCTCGGTACAGGTGACCCCCTTAAAATTCGTTCCACGCTCGGTGCGCGCTGGCGATCAAGACGGCGACGGGCTCGACGAACTGGTCGTGCTTGGCGAGGACGGTCGGCTCTACAGTCTGGGGCTCGACGCGGAGGGTCGCTGGAGCGAACGGGCCGTCGGGCCGGAGATGGTCGGTGATCCGCTCGACCTGGTGTTGTCCGATGTCGACGGCGACGGGTTCCTCGATGCGCTGGTGACCAACGCGCAGGGCGACGTGTTGCGGCTCTCGGGTCGACCCGATGGTGTCTTTGAGGAGCCCCATGCCGTCCGAGAGAACCTGGCCCTGGTCGTGGCCGACCTCGACGGCGACGGCCGCGACGACCGACTCTTCTCCAATGGCGATCGCGACCGCGTCTCGGTCCAGTGGGCGTCCGAGGACGATCCGCGGCCCGTCCTGGCCGACGATGACGACGCCTTGCTAGCCCCGGGCGCCGTCGAGGTGGCCGACCTCAATGGTGATGGTCGGCTCGACCTGATCGTCGCCGATGCTGGCGGCAACAGCGTCTTCGTCTATCCCGGCCTCGACGGGGGACGGTTTGGTCCGGCCCTGGACCCCAACGGCTTCCACGTCGGCACCGCGCCCTCGGCGGTCACCATCGAGGACCTCGATGGCGATGGTCGGCCCGACCTGGTCGTGCCCAATCGCGGGTCCAACGATGTGACGGTCCTCCGGAACGTCGAAGGGACCGACGGCCATTGGACGTTCCAGCAGGGGCCCCGTCTGCAGACCTGCACAATGGGCATGCCGACCGGGCCGGTCGCGGCGGTGGTCGAAGACCTCGACGGTGATGGCCTGATCGACCTGATCGTGGCCAACAGCTTCGACGACACCATCGCGATGCTGCCGGGTCTCGGTGCAGGCTTCTTCGACGACACCGCGCCGAGCGTGATCCCGATCGGGCAAGGGGGGGTGGCCGACCTGCTCTTTGGGCAGTTCGACACGGCGCCCGGTCTGGATCTGCTGGCCATTAACTCCAACGGGAACAGCCTGACGCAAATCAACAACCTCGGCTTGGAGGGCCCTTCGGGTCGGCAGACCTTCTCCTCGGGTGGCCTCTCGCCAGTCGCCGCGACGCTCTTCGATGTCGAAGGGGACGGTTTCTCTGACGGTCTGCTGGTGGCCAACCGAGGCAGCGGCTCGACGGGGGTCTTCCGGAGTGATGCGCAGGGGTTCTTCGAATTGACCGAGACCCTGCCCGGCACGGTCCCCGAAGGCGCCGTCACGATCGGCCAGGCGACCGTCCACAACGGCCTGATCTCGACGATCGTGGCCGGCCTGGACGCCCTGGGCGGTGAGGTGTTCCGCTCGTTGGAGGCGTCGTTGGCCGACCTGGGCTTCCCGCAGGCTGCTTCAACCGTCGAGACGGTCGTCGAGGTCTTTACCGACCTGCTCGCGCCCCAACTGGCTGGGGCCGACGCGTTTCTGGACGACCTGTTGACCCTGCTCGAACCGGACGATTCGGCCGGTCCTCAGATCATGCCGCTCGACTCGACGTCGCTGGTCGCCTTGGTCCTGATCGTCCCGCCGTCGGATCAGGCCGATGGGTCGGCCGATCTGGTGCTCAACCAGGGCGATGATCCGAACGACGACGACTCGGAGGAAGGCTCGTCGTCCTCCGAGTCGAAGGAGCCCGAGGCCAAGGATCCCGAGGCCGAGGAGGCCGACGAGTCGGACGCGGTTGAGGAAGGCGCCGACCCCCGAAGCGAGTCGGCTCGGCGTCGAGGGCGAGACCTCCTGCGGTGGTTGGCCTTCGGTCGGGTTGAAGAACTCGGCGCCGAGGCCGGTTCCGACCCCGACAACGCAGGTGACCTCCAAGGCGACTCCGATGGCCCGTCGACGTCCCAGGACCGGGAGCCCGAGGACCCCTCACGATCCGATCCTCCCGATTCGGCCCCGACCGATTCAGCGCGATCCGATGGATCCGACTTGTCTCTCGGACACCTCGGACGGATCGATCGGCGCGACGAGGTTTTCGTGAACGCCACGATGCCCATCACGACGACGGAGTCGGGTGCGGTCACTGACACCCTGTCTGCCGAGCCGCTTGGGAACCCCGACCGGGACGAATTGGGCCGGAGCCCGCTTCGGACGATCGGCCTCGGGCTCGGGGCGGTCTTCGGGATCGGACTGATCGGACGGACCCTTCGTCGAGTTGGCCTTTGCGATCGTCGAGGCCATGACGATGGCCATAGCGATCTGGAGCCGAGATGAAAAATCGATGAACCGGACCGGTTCGGGCACCCGGTCCGTTATCTTGAGCATCGAACCTGCCGGTCGGATCCTCGGAGGCCGACCCGACTTCCGTCTCGATCCCTCCCTCGCCTCAGGTGCTCGCGATGCGTTGGTTACTGGCCTGTCTGTTGGGATCGGTGTTGGTCCCGTCCGATCCGTCGTCGGCCTGCAAGTACACCGTCCGCGACGTCGCCTTCTGCGACCTGGAGAACAGCCGGTATCGGCTGACCTTGCTCCTCGATTCGAGCCGGCTGGTCGACGGTCGTGATGGTTGGGATCGGCTCAGCGCGCGGGTCCGGACCGAACTCCGGCGAACCAATCTTCAAGCCCGGTTGGTCGACCTGGCCGATCCGACGGTCGTCGATGTCCTCGACGTCGAGCGTACGGTCGTCCCGGATCTTCAAGCCGCGCTCGATCGCGCGACCGCCGTGCTGATCGGTCCGGACGGACGCGCCCGCGCTATCACGTTGGCCGACGACTCGGGGACGCTCGAGGATCAACAAGTGCTCGATGCGCTGGGTGGCCTGGTCGACTCGGAGCTTCGACGTCGGATCCTCGACCAAGCTTTGGCATCCCACAGCCTGATCCTGGTCGTTCCTGGGTCCGACGCGGAAGAGAACCGGACCGCCGAGCAGATCGCCGACCGCGCGATCGCCGAGATCGAGCGCCAACGGCCGTTCTTCCCCAAGCCGATCGACGGACCCGCCCGCAAGATCGTTCTGCGGGCCGAGGACGTTTCGCGCGAGGCCACCGCGCTCTGGAGCCTCGGCGTCGACCCCGAGGCCGGGCGCGCCCAGATCGTCGCGCTGATGGGCCGCGGTCGCAAGATCGGCCAAGTTCTTCAAGTCGAAGAACAGATCGAAGGGGAACTGATCAAGTATCTGAGCCTGGTCGCTCAAGATTGCGAATGCGGTCTCGATCGGAGTTGGATGCAAGGGGTCATGATTCCGCATCGCTGGTCTCGCGAGGACGAAGCGCTCGCCTTGGCTGCCCTCGGGTTTGACCCCGGCAACCCGCTTGTCCAGGCCGAGATGCGGTTGATCCTCTCGCGAGGGCCGAACTACCGAGGACCCTCAGCGGCCGGCGTCGCCGCCCGCCCCGATCCGCTCGACGACCTGCTTTCGGGCTACAACGAGTTCTCCCTCGACGAGACGCCCATCGAGCCGGACGTCGAGCCCGAACCGATCGACAGCTCGTCGGAGCCGGCGTCCGACGAGTCCGTGGTCAATCCCGACGACGCGGATCTCCCCGATCAACTTGCTGAGGATAAGTCGGTTCTTAAAGGGTCTGAACCCGACGTCGGTTCCGAATCGCTCGAAGAGCAGATCATGTCGTTGACGTCTGAGAAGTCCGAAGCACCGAACAACCTGAGATCGGATGATGAGGCAACCGTCAATCCGATGCTCGGGGTCGGTCTGGTCGGCGGGGTCTTGGCCGCGCTCGCCCTGGTCGGGGGCACCGTGATCGTCCTGCTCCGACGTGGGGAGTGAGCCCAATGCTGCTGGCCCGACTCATCGGCTGGATCATCCGCGAGCTGGTGCATCGCTGGGGGAGCGCCTTGACGGCGACCATGGCGGTGACCGTTGCCGTCGCCCTGGTCCTGGCCTTCGCGGTGACCCAGGAGGCCAATCGGCGCGAGACCCGGCGGATCACCCGCGACATCGGCTTCAACCTCCGGATCATCCCGGCCTCGACCGACGTCGATCAGTTCTACTTCGACGACTACACCCGCCAGACGTTGCCCGAGGAGGCCGTCACTCGACTGGCCACCGACCCTCGCTTGGCCGGTCGGGGACGGGTTTCGTACAACCACCTGATCGCCGTGCTCCGCCAGCCGTTCGCCATCGGCGAGGTGACGGTGATGCTGACCGGCTTCGGCGAAGAGCAGTTCCCCCCGGGCATGACCAAGCCGATCATGCAGGAGACCGTCCCCTCGGGAGAGGTCCAGGTCGGCCACCTGGCTGCTCAGAGATTGGAGGTCGACGAGGGCGACCGGATCCGGCTCGGCGACCGCGACTTCGAGGTCGTCCGAGTCATGCCCGAGCAGGGGCGTCGCGACGACATGGCTGTCATCGGCGCGCTGACGGACGTCCAAGCGTTGCTCGGCCTCGACGGTCGGATCAACGAGATCCAGGCGATCGACTGCCTCTGCCTGACCGCCGAGGAGGACCCGGCCGAGATCATCCGCCGCGAGATCGAGCAGATCGTGCCCGAGGCGCAGGTGTTCCACCAGACGGCCATCGCCGATGCGCGGGCGCGTCAGCGTCAGACCGCCGATCGCTACGCGAGTTGGATCATGCCCCTGGTCGTCCTGGCGGCGGCCGCCTGGGTCGGCACGTTGGCGGCCCTGAACGTCCGCGAGCGAACGCCGGAGATCGGCCTGCTCCGCGCATTGGGCTACGGCGCCGGCACGATCGGCACGCTGATCATGGGGCGGAGCCTGGTCATCGGCGCCTTGGGCGGCCTGCTCGGCTCGGCTCTGGGCACCTGGTTGGCCTTGGAACTCGGCCCGCGGATCTTCCGACTGACCACCAAGGCGATCCGGCCCGACTGGGACCTGATCTTCAGTGCGCTCTGGATCGCGCCGCTGTTCGCTGCGCTCTGCGGGTTCCTGCCGACTATGATCGCCGTCACGCAAGAGCCCGCCCGCACGCTTCGACCCCGCTGATCGAACTTTAAGGAGTGACGACCGATGAGCGTGGCCGACGAGTCGGCGGTCTTGGAGCTTCGGGAGGTCGGGAAGTCGTATCGGACCTCGGTCGGTCGGGTCGATGCGCTTTCTGAGGTCGATCTGACGGTCGGTCGAGGCGAGTTCGTCGTGGTCCGTGGACCCAGCGGCAGCGGCAAGAGCACCCTGTTGATGGCCCTTGGCGGTCTGTTGCGTCCCGACTCGGGCCGGATGTCGGTGTTGGACCGCGACCTCTATGCGATGGGGCCATGCGCCCGCTCGACGTTCCGCGCCCAGCGGGTCGGCGTCGTCTTCCAGATGTTCCATCTGGTCCCGTATCTCGACGCCCTGGGGAACGTCCTGATGGGACCGGGCAACCTGGGTCGTCCCGATCGGGCCTCTGAGGCCCGATCGTGGCTCGATCGGCTCGGCCTGGCCGATCGCCTCCATCACAGGCCGGATCAGTTGAGCGTGGGCCAGTGTCAACGGGTCGCCGTCGCGCGGGCGCTGTTGCCCGGCCCCGACCTCGTCCTGGCCGACGAGCCGACCGGCAACCTCGACCCGGAGAACACCCGGATCGTCATCGACGAGTTGGTCCGTTTTCAGGACGGTGGCGGGACTGTGGTCGTTGTCACTCACGGCCTCGAGGCCGATGCGCACGCCACCCGGATCCTCCGGCTCGACCACGGTCGCTTGCAGCCGGCTTGAATGATTCGGCGAGTCCTCAGTGCCGAGGTTGCCGATGGGTCGTTTCGTTCGTGGTGTGATGCCTGTGACATCGCCCCGGGAGCGGGCGAACGCGGTGCGTGCGTTTGTCGCTTTTTCGGTTGATTCGTCGGTCGAGCGGCCGTAACGTCACGATTCGAGCCTGAGGGGAAACCCTGCCCACCCATCCCCCAATCGAACCGCCTCCTCCCCATCCTGATCGGCGAGCCGATATGATGCCCACGTTCCCGCGAACGGTCGCGATCTCCTGGCTGACGCTCGGCCTGATCTGGGTCGCCGCGACGGTCCGCGCCGACGATTGGCCGACCTTCCGACACGACAATCGACGCAGCGGCCTGACTGCCGAGTCGCTCGACGTACCCGCCCTGACGCTCCAGTGGGTCGCGCGGGGCGACCATCCCGTCGAGCCGGCCTGGCCTGGTCCGGCCAAGTGGGACGCCTACGCCTATATCCGCGACCTGCCCAGCCTCCGCAACTACGACCCGGCGGCGCACCTGATCGTCGTCGGCGACCGGCTCTACTTCGGCTCCTCGACCGACGACGCGGTCCATTGCCTCGATGCCCGGACAGGCCGCGAACTCTGGCGGACCACCGTTGGCGGGCCGGTCCGGATCCCGCCGACCCATCGCGACGGCACGCTCTATTTCGGCAGCGATGACGGCAAGGCCTACGCCGTCGATGCCCAGGATGGCCGGATCCTCTGGAGCTATCAGCCCGAGCCGACGCGCGGACAGACCCTTGTGATCAACAACGGTCGGCCGATCTCCTCCTGGCCGTGCCGGACCGGCGTGCTCGCCGACGGTGACCAACTCTACTTCGCTGCCTCGATGTTCCCTTGGAAGCCGTCGTATCTGGTCGCGATCGATCGGACGACCCGCGAACCGGAGCAGGGGGGCTTCCTTCGCGCGTACCCGGAACAGTCCTTGACCTTCGAGGGGGCGATGCTGGCCTCGTCCTCGCGTCTGATCGCACCCCAAGGCCGGGTCGCGCCGTCGATCATCAGCCGGACCGACGGCGCCATTCAGGGTGGCCTCGACGGGACCGGCGGCGGCAGCTTCGCCTTGGTCACGCCCGACGATGAGATCGTTCATGGCCCAGGCAACAAGCAAGGTCGGCTGGTCGTCTCCGAGTCGGCCGACCGCAGCAAGCTGGCCACCTTCCCCTCTGGACGCGCTATGGTCGTTCAAGGGACAGTGACCTACGTCATGACCGCCGATTCGATCACTGCCCTAGACCGCCAGGCCAAGACGCTGCTCTGGAAGCGCGAGGGCCTGACCGCCTATGAGATCATCGTGGCCGGCTCGACCCTCTTCGCCGGCGGCAAGGACCGCGTGCTCGCGCTGGACTCCCGCGACGGCCGGACGACCTGGTCGGCCGAGGTCCGCGGCCGCGCCCACGCCTTGGCGGTCGCCCAGGGTACCCTGTTCGTCAGCACTGACGAGGCGGTTATCCACGCCTTCCGCGCCGGCGAGCCGAAGGCCGAACTGCCGAGTTTGACGCCGCTCTCGGGTCGGCCGATCGCCTCGGAAGTCAGCGAGTGGGAGCCGGTTACCGATCCCTCCCGGTCGTCGGCGATCGCGACGGTCGATGCGCCGGGCCTGGTCAGTCGCTGGGTCTTCCAAGGCGTTGGGGTGGACAATCAACGCGGCGAGAGCCTTCGAGGGGCTCGGGTCCGCGACCTCGTCGGCGATCGTCACGCCACGGTCATCGGCGATGCCCAACTCGTGCCGGTCGGTTCGGTCGAGGCGGTTTCCCTTGACGGAGCCAGCCAGAGCGCATTGGTGGCCGTCGATCACGCCGAGGCCGACTTGCCCGGTCGCGCCTTGACCGTCGAGGCCTGGGTCCGCGTCACCCGAACGGAGCCCTGGGGCGGGATCCTCGGCGCCGTCGTCGACAACGGCGGTGACGAATCGGGCTGGATCCTCGGCTACAACGACGATCGGTTCAGCTTCGGGCTCGCCGGGGCTGACGGTGGTAAAGGGATCACCTACCTCAAGGCCAGCAAGCCGTTCCTGACCGACCGCTGGTATCACGTGGCCGGCACCTATGATGGGCAGACCCTCAAAATCTATGTCGATGGTGAGCTGAGCGCGATCAGCCGCGATGAGTCGGGCGACATCCTCTACCCGACCCGCGCCTTCGTCGAGATCGGCGCCTACCACGACACCGACGAGTACGACCGCTTCGCCGGCCTGATCCACGAGGTCCGGCTCTATGACCAAGCCCTCTTGGCCGACCGGATCGCCCGCCAGGCCCGTGCCCGTCGCGACGCGTTCCCCGGTCGCCTCGCGCTGGCCGCCGGCCCGACCTGGACCTTCCGCGACCCCGAGACCGCTGTGGTCACTTATCAGACCGTCGAGCCGGTGCCGACCCGGCTCGACTATGGCCAGGACGCGTTGACTCACCGGATCGAGGACCCGACGCTCCGGACCGAGCACGTCGTGACGCTGGAGGGGCTCCGGCCCGAGCGGATCTACCCGTTCGTCATCCGCGCCGAGGTTGACGGTCACCAACGTGTCTCGCGCCGCTTCGAGATCGAGACGGCCTTCAACTACACGCCGAGACCGCTGCCCGATCGGCCCTCGCCCTATCCAGACGATGTGCGGGCCGAGGCGATCGCCCGCCTGGCCGAACAGATCGTCGAGGCCAGCCCGTCGACCCGAGGGATCTGCCTGGTCTTGGGTTCCGACGACGGTCGGCTCTGCTACGAGGTGGCCCGTCGGAGCGCTCTGAAAGTAATCGGTGTCGAGACCGCTCCGGACCGGGTCGCGCTGTCGCGCGAACGGCTTCAGGAGGCCGGCGCGTACGGCACACGGGTCTCGATCCTGCACGTCGAGGACCTCAACAACCTGCCGTTATCGGGGCACCTGGCCGATCTCGTCGTCGACCCCTCGGCGCTCCTCGATGGCTCGCCGCGTGTCGAGTTGACCGAGCTGTACCGAGTCACCGCGCCCTCGGGCGGCGTCGCCCTGATCGCGCCCGCCGCGACCGACCGCGACGATGTCCTGGCCCGACTGGGTTCGGTGCCCGACGACCCCTCGTTCGGCGCTTTGCTGGCGGCCGATTCGCATTCGCCGATGCCCTGGCGGGTCCGTCGCGGCCGCTTGCCGGCCTCCGGTGAGTGGTCGCACCAGTACGGCGGCTCGACCAACGCGGCCTTCAACGGCGAGTCGCTGATGGGAGCCACCAAGGCCGAGGACTTCGAGGTCCAGTGGATCGGTCGACCCGGCCCGCGCTACCACCCCGAGCGGAGCGGTCGTAAGCCCTCCCCTTTGGCGACCAACGGTCGGCTCTTCGCGCAGGGGCTCGGCCGGATCATCGCCCTAAACGCCTACAACGGGGCGATCCTCTGGTCGCGCGAACTGCCCGAGATGCTCCGGTTCAACCTGCCGCGCGACACGAGTAATTGGTGCGCCGACGACGATCACATCTACGCCGCCGTGGCCGACGCCTGCTGGCGGATCGAGGCTGGGACCGGGCGGGTCGCCGCGATCTTGCCGACTGTGCCCGGTCCGCGCGGGGATTGGGACTACGACTGGGGTTACTTGGCCCAGGACGGCGACCTGGTCGTTGGTAGCGCCGTCAAACGTGATACGGCTTACACCAACTTCTGGGGCGGACCGGGCTGGTACGACACGACCAGCGGCCCTTTGACCGACAAGGTCTGTAGCGACGTCCTGTTCGCCTACGACAAGGCCGAGATCTCGGCGTCCGACGACGCGGCGCCCAAGCCGCGCTGGGTCTACCGCGACGGCCTGGTGGTCAACCCGACGATCACCATCGGCGGTGGCCGGATCTACTTCGTGATCACCCGCGACCCCGAGGTGATCACTTCGGAGTCGCGACGTCAGGGGACCGACCTGGACGGCTTCTGGACCGACCAGGCTCTGGTCGCCCTCGACCTGGTCACCGGCGACCTGGTCTGGGAACGTCCACTAGACGACCTGAAGCGCGGGGTGGTCATGACCCATGTGGCCTACGGCAGCGAGCGGATCGTCTTGGTCGCCTCGGCCGAGGGCTCCTATCAGACCTTGACGATCTCGGCTGCCGACGGCTCGGACCAATGGACCGCCGAGCACGACTGGCTGAGCACCCATCACGGCGGCCACATGGCACGTCCGGCGATCGTGGCCGACCGGCTCTTCGTCCGACCGGCCGCCTTCAACCTCTACACTGGCGAGCGTCTCGAGGCTCAGATGCCGGCCGGCGGTTGTGGAACCTATGCGGCCAGCGCCTCGGCCTTCTTCTACCGCTCGGGCAACGTCACGCTTTGGAACCCCGAGAACGGTTCGACCTCCAGCTTCAACCGGCTCCGACCCGGATGCTGGCTCAGCACGATCCCGGCCAACGGCATGCTCCTCTCGCCCGAAGGGGGTGGCGGTTGCTCTTGTGGGTCCTGGATGGAGACCTCCGTCGGGTTCAAACCGCGTCAACAACAGTGAGGTCTATCCTCTTTAGGGAATAACGACACCAGTTGCCAGAGTGGGCGGTGTCTGGCGTTCACGTGCCGTCGCGATCGGTCTGTCCGTCCGCCAACCAGTCGCGCACCGGCCCCGTGTCCCGTCGACCACGACTCCCTCAATGCGACCCAGCGAAAGGCCTGTCCCATGCCGTCTCAATCGATGCTTCGGATCGCCTTAAGCTTCGTGTTCGGCTCAATCCTTGTCGGATGTGGCTCGATGACCGATTCGGGCTCGGGTCGTTCCGATCCCGAAACGACCCTGACGTTCTTCTGCGCGGCCGGCCTCCGGCAACCGGTCGAGGCGATCGTGGCCGACTACGAGCGCGACTACGGCGTCGCGGTCCAGATCCAATACGGCGGTTCGGGCACGTTACTGAGCAACCTGGAGGTGGCCGATCGGGGCGACCTCTACCTGGCCGCCGACGACAGCTACATCGAACTGGCCCGTGAGGCCGGGCTCGTCGTCGAGTCGATCCCGATCGCCCGGATGCGCCCGGTCATCGCGGTGGCTCGGGGCAACCCCAAAGAGATCGACGGGCTCGACGATCTGCTCGATCCGGAGGTCGCCACCGCGTTGTCCAATCCGGATGCTGCGGCGATCGGCCGGATCTCCCAGCAGCTCTTTGAGCAGATCGGTCGTTGGTCGGAGATGCGCGAGGCGGTCGCCGTGCTCAAGCCGACCGTCAACGACGTGGCCAACGACATCCGCCTGGGCACCGTCGACGCCGGGATCGTCTGGGATGCGCTGGTCGCCCAGTTCGATGACTTGGAGGCGATCGCCATCCCCGAGGGCGATGCGCTGGCCAACCTCGTCAGCATCGGTGTCCTGGAGGCCTGCGAGCAGCCTCGCGAGGCTCTGGCCTTCGCCCGCTACCTGACGGCTCGTGATCGGGGCCTCCTGCAGTTCGCCGAAGACGGCTACAAGGTCGTCGAAGGCGACGTCTGGTCCGAACAGCCGGAGATCCTCCTCTACAGCGGGGCGATGCTCAGGCCTGGCCTCTCCGAAGCCGTCCGCCGCTTCGAGGAGCGCGAGGGTGTTTTGTTCAACACGGTCTACAACGGTTGTGGGATCCTCGTCTCGCAGATGAAGACAGGTGACCAGCCTGAAGCCTACGTTTCCTGTGATATTTCATTTATGGACGAGGTTCGTGATCGATTCTTGCCATCGAAGAATTTGACCGAAAACGACATGGTGATTCTGGTGGCCAAGGGGAACCCGCTCGGGATCGTCGGGCTCGAGGACCTGGCCCGCGACGGGGTCCGGGTCGGCCTAGCCGAGCCGAGCAAGTCGGCCCTGGGGGCTTTGGCCAAACGCCTCCTCGACGGTCAGGGGCTTTATGATTCGGTCCTGGCCAACCGCGTCGTCGACTCGGCCACCGGCGACTTCCTGGTCAACCAGATCCGGGCCGGCGGACTCGACGCAACGATTGTCTACCGCTCCAACGCGAACGCCAACCCCGAGAACCTGAAGCAACATCTCGATCTGATCGAGATCGAGGCCCCCGATGCGACGGCGGTGCAGCCCTATGCCGTCTCCCGCGACTCGGACAACAAGCAGTTGCTCGAGCGGTTCTTCGCCACCGTCCGCGATGCTGAGTCGCGTGACCAGTTCGAGTCGTTCGGCTTCCGCTGGCGTGCTGAGGACGAAGAGGGTGAGGCTCCCTCCAGCGCTGAGGAAGCAGAGTCCGAGGCCGGTTCAGACGACCTTGGGGAGCAGGGATGAGCGACCCGGCCGTCCTCGACCCTCGCGAAGGGGCGAAGGCCCCCAAAGCTGTCGGGTCGTTGTCCCAAAGCACCCACCGGCCTGGCTCCGACATCCCATTCTACGTGGTAATGACGGGCCTGGGCGGTGTCTACATCGTCCTGATCCTGGCGATGCTCGTTGCCGATTTGTCGTTCACCTCGCTGGCTGATCTTGGTCGGGTCTTGGAGAGCCGCGAGGTCCGGTTCTCGATCTGGTTGAGCCTGATCACGTGCACGCTCTCGGCGGTCCTCTCGGTCTTCGTGGCCGTGCCGATCGGTTACCTGATGAGTCGCCACGAGTCCTGGGGCAAGCGAGCCTTGGACGCGCTTTTGGATGTGCCCATCGTCCTGCCACCGCTGGTCATCGGCCTGAGCCTGCTCATCCTGTTTCAGACCAAGCCTGGTAAGTGGCTCAACGAAGAGCTCGTCTTCCTAATCGATTTAGTCCATTTTAACGAGGGCGTGGCCTGGTTGGTCGAGCGGGTCAATGCGGTCTTGGGGGCGATCGGCCTCGAGGCCTTGGCGATCCCTGGGTTCCGGCCGATCCGCGGGATCACGTATGATATTCCGGCGGTGATCCTGTCTCAGTTCGCCGTGGCATGCGCCTTCGCCGTACGGACGATGCGGGTCAGCTTTGACCAGATCGATCATCGTCGCGAGCAGGTGGCGTTGACGCTGGGCTGTCGACGCGGCCAGGCGTTCTTCCGCGTCGTGTTGCCCGAGGCCCGCGCCGGCATTGTCGCGGCCTTGACCTTGGCCTGGGCGCGTTCGCTCGGTGAGTTTGGGCCGATCCTCGTCTTTGCTGGGTCGACCCGACTCAAGACCGAGGTCTTGCCCACCACCGTCTTCCTCGAGCTGAGCGTCGGCGATATCGAAGCCGCCGTGCCCGTCTCGCTCTGGATGGTCTTCGCCGCCATGCTCGTGCTGGTCATCACGCGACTCTGTGGGCTTCGGCGCGGACTTCCTTAAGAGGGTGGATCGGTCAAAAGGTCGACCGTTCCAAGGCACCTCATTCCCCGTCATTTCCCCCAAACGGGCCTGGCAACGTGATCGAAGTCGAACGTCTGAGCATCCAAGCCGGGACCTTCGCACTGACCGACGTTGGCTTCACCATCGAGACGGGTCAGTACGCGGTGTTGATGGGGCCGACCGGCTCGGGCAAGACGACGATCATCGAGGCCCTCTGTGGGCTCCGGACCATCCGCGCCGGCGCGATCCGGATCCTCGGCCGAGACGTCACCCGCGCCCGGCCCGGCGCACGCGACCTCGGCTATGTCCCCCAGGACGGAGCGCTTTTTCCGACGGTGACCGTCCGAGGCCATCTGGCCTTCGCCCCCAAGATCCGACACTGGCCCGCCCGCGCCATTCGTCAACGCGTCGACGAACTGGCCGCACTGTTGGAGATCGGCCATCTGCTCGATCGACAGCCCAAGGGGCTCAGTGGTGGCGAACGTCAGCGCGTCGCGCTGGGACGCGCTTTGGCCTTTCGGCCGGCCGTGCTCCTGCTCGACGAACCGCTCAGCGCCCTCGACGAGAAGACCCGTGATCGGATCTGCCAACTCCTCCGCGCCGTCCGCGATCATGAAAGGGTCACCGTCCTCCACATCACCCACAATCCGCGCGAGGCCGATGCCCTGGCCGATCGCCGGTTCCGAATCGTCGACGGTCGGGTCGTCGAGATGCCCACGACCCCGAACAGCGCGGATGACTCCCGACCCCGCGACCACAGCAACGGCTCGGACTGCCCGAGCGAACCGACTTCGGCGCCTTCCGAACTCGGACCCCCGACCGCGGAGCCCTCGGCCTCATGAGCGTCCTGACCGTCCACGTCCAATACACCGCACAGCTTCGGGCCGCCCTCGGCGTCGACCGAGAAACTCTCCCCTTGCTCGCCGATCAGGCCACCCTCGGCGCGCTGGTCGAGGCGATTCATCAGCGGCACGGCAACCCCGCCGTCGGCCTGCTCCCCGAGCCCAATGCCGGTGCATCCGGACTCGGCGCCCTGTTGGTCGCCGTCAACGATGAGCAGATCGTGCCGAAGCCCGACGCCCCCCTGGCCGATGGCGATCGCGTCGCCTTCCTCGCACCGATCAGTGGAGGAGACAACGCGAATGACATTCGCGATCACGAGGGCCGTGCGATCCGGGGAGGACCCCCGCGATGAATGGTCCCGATGACGCCCAGGCCAGAGTCCCCAACCAGACCCCTGACAAAGCGTTGCCGACGCTGACCGACGAGGAGCGTCAAACCTATGAGTGGCAGATGTGGGTCAAAGACTTCGGCGAGCGCGGTCAGCGCCGCTTGAAGGCGTCGTCGGTCTTGGTCTCGCGTTGTGGCGGACTTGGGAGTGTGGTGGCCTACGAGCTGGCCGCCGCCGGCCTCGGCCGCCTGCTCTTGGCCCACCGCCGGGCGGTCAAACCGGAGGACCAGATGTTCTGCTCGGAGTTGGTGGCGGCCGTCCTCC
>CAZSSM010000078.1:0-31702 GCA_964609385.1 uncultured Planctomycetia bacterium | reverse complement strand
ATGCGCGTCGGCGCCCTCCCGCAGTTACCGGTCAACGCCCTCAAATACAATCTGACCTGGAGCACCGACGGCCTGATCAACGAATACTGCAACGCCTGCGAGGCGATCCACGAAGGGCAGCGAATCGAGGTCCTGGCCTTGGAGGGCCTGGAGCAGTTCTCGCTGGACGGAGTCCGCTACGAGGCGTTCAACACCTCCGGTGGCCTGGGCACGCTCTGCGAGACCTTGGAGAGCAGTGTCCGCGAGCTGAACTACAAGACGATCCGTTATGTCGGTCACCGCGACCTGGTCGCCTTCCTCGTCAACGAACTCCGGCTCAGTCAGCGCAGGGAGGTGCTCAAGGACATCCTCGAGTCGGCGATCCCGATCACCTATCAAGACGTCGTGGTGGTCTTCTGCACGGTCTCGGGCTGGTCGCGCGGTGACCTGGTCCAGCTCAGCGACGCGCGGAAGATCTATCACCGGACGCTCGACGACGAGCCATGGAGCGCCATCCAGATCACAACCGCCGCCGGCATCTGCGCGGTCGTCGATCTGCATGCCCACGGACAACTGCCGAGCACCGGGTTCGTCCGCCAGGAACAGGTCGACCTCGACGTCTTCCTGACCAATCGCTTCGGACGCCACTACCAGACCGACGCCCTCCAACCGACCCCCAGCGACCCCGGCTCACGCGTCCGAGGAGTCCGGCCTGAGGACATCGATCTGGCCTAGCCTTCTCCGCCCTTTACGCATCGGAAAGCCGCCCGGCTTCGAGTTGCCCATCCCCAACATCGGCACTGATGCTAGGGTCTTCATTGGTTTTATTGTGACTGCTTGAGCGAGTCTCACCGCCATGCCGCAATCCGATCTCCTCACGATCCTGGCCGACCTCGGCGTCCCCGACGAGATCCAGGCCGTCGGCCGCGGCGGTTCCTGGGACGGGGGCGCAGGCGAGTCGTTGACGGTCCGCTCGCCGATCGATGGGACAACCCTGGCCCAGTTCGCCCAGGCGACCCCGGCCGACGTCGATCGTTGCGTCGATTCGGCCGCCCGCGCCTTCCCCGCTTGGCGCGATCAGCCCGCCCCGCGCCGTGGTGAGTTCGTTCGCGCGTTGGGCCAGACTCTTCGCGATCATAAGTCGGCTCTGGCCGCCTTGGTGACCCA
This sequence comes from uncultured Planctomycetia bacterium, assembly GCA_964609385.1. Lineage (GTDB taxonomy): Bacteria > Planctomycetota > Planctomycetia > Isosphaerales > Isosphaeraceae > CAZSSM01. Next base: position 30,556 of record CAZSSM010000078.1, on the reverse strand, counting down.
CGAGTGCGGTAAGATCACTCAAGAAGCACTAGGCGAAGTCCAGGAGATGATCGACATCTGCGACTTCGCCGTTGGCTTGAGCCGGCAGCTCTATGGGTTGACGATCGCCACCGAACGTCCGGGGCACCGGCTCAGCGAGCAATGGCATCCGTTGGGGCCGATCGGGGTCATCACGGCGTTCAACTTTCCGGTCGCCGTCTGGTCCTGGAATACGATGCTGGCCCTGGTCTGCGGCGACCCGGTCGTCTGGAAGCCCTCGGAGAAGACACCACTGTGTGCCTTGGCGTGTCACAGCCTGGCCGTCGCCACGGCTCGACAGTTCGATGACGTCCCCGAAGATCTCTTCCAGGTGATTGTCGGGGGACGCGATGTCGGTCAGGCCCTCGCCGCCGACCCGCGGCTGCCCTTGATCTCGGCCACCGGAAGCGTCCCGATGGGCCGCGCGGTGGCCCAGACCGTCGCGTCGAGGCTGGGGCGCTCGCTCCTGGAACTGGGTGGCAACAACGCGATGGTCGTGGCCCCCTCGGCCGACCTCGAACTGGCCGTCCGCAGCATCGTCTTCGCCGCGGTGGGGACCTGCGGCCAACGCTGCACCAGCCTCCGACGACTCATCGTCCATGAATCGTTGAAAGACCAAGTGCTGAGTCGTTTGCAAACCATCTATGAGCGGTTGCCGATCGGAGATCCCAGCATCGAGGGGACGCTTGTCGGTCCCTTGATCGACGAGGAAGCCGGCTCAGCCATGGATTCGGCCTTGGAAACGGCGCGGGCACAGGGTGGTCGAGTCCACGGCGGAGGACGTCTCGACGGGACCTCCGGCGTGCCGTCCGGAGGCTGCTATGTCCGGCCGGCCCTGGTCGAGATCGCCGCAGATGCCCCGATCGTCCAGCAGGAAACGTTCGCGCCAATTCTTCATGTGATCATCTATCACGATTTTGACGAGGCGATCCGGATCCACAATGCGGTCCCTCAAGGACTCGCCTCGGCGATCTTCACCGCCGATGTCCGCGAGACCGAACGGTTCTGCTCGGCCGCCGGCTCCGACTGTGGGATCGTCAATGTCAATATCGGGACCAGTGGCGCTGAGATCGGTGGGGCTTTCGGCGGTGAGAAGGAGACCGGAGGCGGACGCGAGAGCGGCTCCGATTCCTGGAAAGCCTACATGCGTCGAGCGACCAACACGGTCAACTACTCGACCGACCTCCCCTTGGCCCAGGGGATCCGATTCGACCTCGACGCCTGATGTGGAGGTCGGGCCATTGGGTCTCGACGTCAAATCGGCATCGATCGATCCCTCAGGCTCAACGATCCACTCGCGTCTCTCCCAGGTCGGGGATCCGCAGGACGGTCCCGGTGGGGAGGAAGTGGCGGTCCTCATCGAGGCGATCCCGGTTCAATTCCTCCAAGACTTTCACCCAGCGCATGTTGCCGAGCACGTCGCGGGCGATGCTGTAGAGGCTCTCATGAGGGTCTCGGACCGTGTAGAGCCGATACGACATCTCTTCCGAAGACGCGGAGCCTCGCTTCGAGGTCGTGCTGGCCGACGGCTGGACCGTGCGGGCTGACCTGGCTGCCGAGGGTGACGAGGGTAAGGTGAGGTCCACTCGCCCCTGGCCCTGGGTCGCCTCCAGAGCGTTCGAACGCGGCTCGCGCGGCCGGGCCGACTGAGCGACCTCACGCGCAGATTGGCCGGCCATCGAAGATTGTCGGGAATCCTCTGCCGGCGGCTTGCTGACCGAGCCGGTTCCTGAACGCGACACTGCGTCATGCTTGGCCAGGTACCGCGCGATCGTTTGGATCTGCGGTTTTTGGGGGACCCAAAGGATCATCCCGGCGTCTAGGCGTCGGGGGTCATCGATCTCTTTGCGATTGGCATACCACAACGATCGGGCATATCGCCGGTCGCCATACTCGTGCTGGCAGATTGAGAAGAGCGTCTCATCGTTCCGGACCCGATGCGGTTTGGGCAACGCACGCAAGGAATCGGTTGTCGAGAAGACGGCCCCCGAACGCGATGGGACGAGACGGCGATCGTCGGTACGCCGTTGTTGATCGGACGTCCGATCGGAGCGCACGGGCGTCGCGGGCGTCGATCGGTCGCGACGGGACTGCGAGGGATCGGGAATCCGGGCTATTCCTGAGTCGATCGGTCTGCTCGAGGACTGTTGGGATGGCTCGTCGATTCGTTCGGCAGTCAGCATCGGCCTAGGCTCAGGCCGCATAGGCTCGCCAACAGAAATCGGTCGCTCTCGAGGGTCAGGTTCCTGGATCGGTCGTGGATCCTCGGGCACGGGCATCGGAGTGTTTCCGGAGACTCCGGAATCGGGTGCAACGCGCTCCGGCTGCGGAGTGAACTCGATCGGAAACGGACTTCGAGATTCCTCAGGTGGATCCGACGATGGTTCAGAAACGTCGTTCAGTTCGAGGTCGAAGAGACTCGATGGATCGTTCGATGCTTCTCCGTCCGGTGTGACGGACCTCGGCATTTCCGAGTCGGGTCCCGTCGAGAACGACTCCGAAGCGACCGGTCGGCTCATCGGTTGGTCGTTCACCGATTGGGCACTCATGTCGTTTGGCGCGGTGTTGTCGACCTGATTCGCTTTCCCGAGGTCCTCATCGCGCACTTCGACCGGCTGCGGAACGGCATCGTTCGGATCAGGAAAGTCGAGATCGGACGGAGGCGTAATGAGATCTGGGATCGGCAGTCCGCGATCGTCTTCATCGGGCATGGGAGGTAGCGTAATCGGATCGGGTAAAGGACTCCCGTTTCCCGGCTGTGCTGAGGGCATGGGAGGCGTGGGAATCGGATCCGAGCGATCGCGGTCGCTGGCTGTTGGGAGACCTTGAGGGGAAGGTGCGTTTGGGCGCTCCGTCGAGGGCACTTCCGGTAGGAAATCGATCACCGGATCGGGATTCGAGTGCGCAGGCACAGACTCGTCGGTCTCAGAAACTGCCGATGCCGAGGGCTTGGGCGGGACTGTTCTCAACGGCAACTCAGACCCGGGTTTCGGTTTCGAGCTGTCGGTTGGTGGTGGTGACCCGTTCGATCGGATGGGCGGACCATTGCTGAGGAGTCCGAGGATCTTTTGCCGGCCCGGTTTGCTGGGCTTCGACTGACCACGGTTCGGCTTCGCCCCGCCGCTGAAGTAGACCGGCGTCTCCGGACCTGACCTCGAACTCGACGGGATCTGCATCGCGACCCGAGTGCTCGCGGCGGGGTCGAAATCCTCGACTTCATCAAGGCTCTCGTAAAACGACTGCTGAAGCGACGGATCCCCCTCGTGTTCGCCAGCCAACCAGATCGATCCGCCATCGGTGGTCGGAGCTGACTCGTCAGGCTCCCGATCGCGTTGTTCTCTTGGATCCACGTCCGGTTCCGGGACGATCGGAGCCTGCTCCCGATCCCGGTTCGCCCCCTCGTCGGACGAGGATCGTGTCTCGGTCGAGAGGTCGGGAGATCCGTCGGCCTCGACGGCTGCGGTCGCCCCGGAGAGCGAGAGGATCTCGAACCGATTCCCCGAGACCTTGCGGGCGATCAGCACAGCGACAAGGACCAGGAACGAGGTCAGCAGGGCCAGTCCGACTCGAGTTTCGAAGCGGAGTCGGCCCATCCGCGCAATCCGCGACAACAGACCGAGGCGTTTCGATCGATCCGGACTCGGCGACGGCGAATCATCCATCGATGGGCTTTCTCCGGACGCGGAGTTCGCTTCGCTGGATCGAGGCGGCGTGACCAAGGCCTCGGCGTGACCGCTCTGGGTCAATTGGGATGGGGACATCGCTGGGCCACCCTCAACTTGGCGCTCCGACTCCGCGGGTTCTCGGCCCGTTCGATTTCGGAGGCGGTTCGCGGCTTGCGCGTGAGGATCTCGAGCCGATCGTCGTCGCGGAAGGCCGTCTTGACGCGTCGGTCTTCCAATGAGTGGAAACTGATGATTACGAACCGTCCCCCCGGCACGAGTCGATCGGGGATCCGACCCAGGGCTTCGTCCAGCAGGCTCAATTCGTCGTTGACGGCGATCCGCAAGGCTTGAAAGACCCGCGTGGCCGGGTGGATCGACCCGGGACACCGACGCGTCGGCACGCACCGCGCCACCAGGCGGGCCAACTGGTCGGTGGTCCGAAACGGCTCACGCTCACGGGCCTCGATGATCCAGCGGGCGATCCGACGGCTTTTGCGCTCCTCCCCGAAGTGGAAGAAGATGTCGGCCAGCTTGGTCTCGCCGAGCGTGTTGACCAAGTCGGCCGCCGTCGGCGAATCCCCATCGACATCGAACCGCATGTCGAGCGGTCCCTCCTGCGCGAAACTGAAACCCCGTTCGCTCCAGGCCAACTGATCCGAAGACAACCCCAAGTCCAGCAGCACGCCATCGACCCGATCGATTTCGAGGTCGTCGAGCACCTGATCGAGATCCGAGTAGACGGCGTGACGGAGGACGACCGGATCTTCTGCGGTCGCTTCAGCGGCCAGTTCCAGCATCCGGCGATCCCGATCCAGCCCAACAACCCGACCTTCGGAGCCCAGTAGTTGGGCGATCCGATGCGCGTGGCCCCCCGCACCCACAGTCCCGTCGACGATCGTCGCACCGGCCTTCGGAGCGAGACCTTCCAGCACTTCATCGACGAGTACGGGACGATGCTGGGCCGACATCTAACGCAACCTCAAAGAAGTCACCAACAGTGCTCGTTCCGTCCCCGACATCGGTCCGAAACACGGGCCCGGAGCGAACGAAGGTCACGAAAACCCCATGTGCCAAGATGGCGGCCCCTCTCGGCATTGGCTCTGATAACCCAAATGGGTCGTCGTCACCAGAGAACCTGGAACTTTGCTCTTTCCTCGAAACGTTCTCGTTTTTTCGGGTCGTACCCCAGCGATCTGCCATCGCTCGAACGGCCATCGAGGGGACCGATGTGCTCGCTCACGGATCAGAAGACGCGTCGAGTCGTGCCAACCAGAGCCGTTCGTAAGCCTCGATGACCGCACGATGCGTAAAGCGGTCTTCCAGACGTTGACGCCCCGCGCGACCCATGGAGATTGTGCGCTCCGGATCGGCCAGGGCCTCAACGAGCGCTTCGGCCAATGCAATGGGCCTTCGCGGCTCGATCAACCAGCCGGTTCGACCCGGCTCGACTAGATCTTCACTGCCTTCGACCCGCGTGGCCACAACGGCTCGAGAGCAGGCCATCGCTTCGAGGACGACGTTCGGCATGCCCTCCCAGTGAGATGGCAGGACGAGCAGGTCGGCCCGCTTCAAGAGCGACGCGACGTCGGATCGACGACCCAACAGGTGGACCCGCGCTCGAAGCGTGGGTGTTCCCTCGATCCGCGCGCGGATCGGCTCCATGAGCGGGCCATCCCCGACGATCAAGAGCCGCCAAGGCCGACGCAGGTCCTCTCGACCCACCAGTCGAGCACACGCGTCCAACAAATCGGGCAATCCCTTCTGACGATCGAGCCGACCGACAAACAGGACGATCACGTCGTCCGAACCGATCGGCGCGGGGAGATCATCGGTTGAGACCGGCTCGGCTGTATCGAACGGCTCGGGGTCGATTCCGTTGGGGATCACCATGAGTCGCTCGGGACGGTCGAGTCGATGCTCCACGCCATGGCGATAGACGCCAGTCGAGACGCAGACCGAACCGTCCCCCCAACGGCTCGTTGCGCGCTCAAGCAGCAGGTGCCAGCGTCGTTCCCGCTCGGCGACCCGGATCCCACCGACGATCCGAGGTCGTGGCCGAAGCCCGATCGCGGCCATTCGAGTCAGGACATTGGCGTGGAACAGGTAGCTCTGGACGATCTGAGGTGCCTGCGCAATCAACGCCGTCCGCAACATCGACCGGGCCTTGACGGGCCGACCTCGCGGCACATTCAGGCTGAGGGTCGGGATGCCCTCCTTGATCAGCGGTTCGACCAACACACCAGGCCCGCTCAGGTTGATTACCGATCGGCGCCAGCGATCCGGATCGAGTCCGAGGACCAATCGAACCAAAGCGCCCTCAGCCCCCCCGACATCGAGGTCGGTGATGACGAAGCTGATCGGTGTTGGTCCCCTCGTCAACTCGGCAGGAGAAGCGTTGGCGGTCATGGGTACGGGGCGATCCTGAGACGTCCGGACATCGGCATCCGCCTAAACTGGAATGGGCCGGAGGGGAAGATTCATGACGAGGATGATATGCGGATCGAGGATCTCGAGTTCGAACTTCCCAGCGAGTTGATCGCCCAGTTCCCGACCGAGCGTCGCGAGCAGGCACGGCTGATGGTCGTGGACCGGACCGCGCAACGGATCGCGCACCATCACGTTTGGGATCTGCCTTCGCTCCTGAGGCCCGGAGACTTGCTGGTCCGCAACAATACCCGCGTGATCCCGGCCCGGCTTCTCGGACATCGGGAGGCTACCAGGGGCAAGTGGGAGGGATTGTTCCTCCGGAGTCGCCCCGAGGGACGCTGGGAGATCCTGGCCACAACGCGTGGTCATCCCCAACCCGGTGAGCGGATCACCATCGGTGAGGGACTCCACCTGACCCTCGAAGGGCGCGGCGAGGGTGGCTCCTGGTTGGTCCGACCTTCGGAACCGGGCGACGCCTACGAACTCCTGGAACAACACGGCCAGATCCCCCTGCCCCCCTACATTCGCAAGGGCCGCGAGGGTCCAGGCGATCGCCAGCGGTACCAGACGACTTATGCGCGGGAGGCGGGCTCGGTGGCCGCGCCGACGGCGGGGCTTCACCTTAGCGCTGCGTTGTTCGAAGCGCTTCGCGATCGAGGGATCGAATGGACCGATGTTACGCTCCACGTCGGCATCGGCACCTTCCGACCGATCCAGGCCGATCGGCTTGAGGATCACGTCCTCCATGCCGAGTGGGCCCGACTCACTGAGCCAGTCGCCAACCAGATCCAAGCCACACGACAGCGCGGCGGTCGGATCGTAGCCGTCGGGACGACCACGGCGCGGACCTTGGAGACGGCCGCGCGGAACGGGACCATGGAGCCGTTCCATGGCGAAACCGACCTCTTCATTCGGCCGGGCCACACGTTCCACGGGCTCGATGCGTTGATGACCAACTTCCACTTGCCTCGGAGTAGCCTCCTAGCCCTGGTTGCGGCGTTGGCCGGGCTCGATCTGATCCGTGCGGCGTATCGTGAAGCCATCGACCAACGTTACCGGTTCTACAGCTACGGCGATGCGATGCTGATCCTCTCATGATGTCGCGCGAACCGGATCTGGGGATCATGGGGAATCCGGCATGTTGTCCTGTCGGATCGGCCTGATAAACTACGGAAGTCCTGTGCGGTCCGAAGATTGGGGCCGTTGCCAAAGAGTCTGAGGCCTCGATCCCGATCCAGAAACCGTGCGAACGTGTGTTAAGCTGGTTGTGAATTGGTCGATCCCCCCAACCTTCTCTGTTGCGTTCCCGTGGCTTCCGCGACGCGTCACACCAGTTCCTTGGCGTGTTCGTTCCGACCACGAATCCGATCTTCCTGGACCGAAGGGGTTGCGGGCCGAGATCTGACCGTGTTGATCCAACATGACCGGTCCTAAAATTGCGGTGGTGCCGACGATGCCTCCGGCTCACCCCTCACAACACATCGAATGCCGTGGCCGACATCTGTCGGTGACGCGGTGCTTGCGGGTGTCATACCGACTTGAATGTCTCGGATATTGCATCCGTCGACGATCGAACGCACCGACTCGACTTCTCAGGCTCAGCCGGTTGGCGGTCTTCTCGTGAAGGAGCAGGTTCATGGCCCCTCAGTTCCACACACTCGACGAAGCGGCCCGGATCCTGGGCATGAGCGTCGACGAAGTCAAAGCTCTGGCACGTAACAACGAACTGCGTCCGTTCGCTGACGGAAGCACCATGCAGTTCCGCGCCTCCGACGTGGAAGAACTCGCCCGAAAGCGTGGATTGGGAAGCAATCCGGACCTCTCGTTGGCCGATCTCTCCTCCACGAGCGAGCATCCCAGCGGCAGCTCGAACGATGACGTCGGGCCGCTTTCCGAGTTCCAACTCGGTGTCGGATCGCCCGATGTGAACCCCCAGTCGAGCGGATCGATGACCCAAGGGCCGAGCGATTCCGACGTCTCGATCGTCTCCGACGAGAGCACCGAGATCCCTTCGATGAACCAGCCGGGCCTCGGTGCGGCCGGCCCGAATGCCTTGTTCTCGGGCGACTCCGGCGAGACCAGCATCACACCCAGCCCCAGCATCGGCTCCTCCGAAGAAGTTCCCACCCAGCAAGCCCCGCTGGGTGAGAGCGACAGCGATTTCGAGCTGACCCCCTCCAGCGTCGTCGACGCGCTGCAGCCCGAATCGGGCAGCGACTTCGAGTTGTCGGTCCACGACGTCAGCAGCGATGAATTCTCATCGGCGTCGTTGAGCCCCTCCGAGGCTGATATCACCGCCGCCGAGCCGGAGCAGTCAGGAATCAACCTGGGCAAGCCCAGCGATTCGGGGATCAACCTCGACGAAGCCGAATCGTTCTCGTTCGACGCCGATTCGATCGAGCTGGCCCCCTTAGACGAAAACGCCGACGACGCTAAGCCCGCCAAGCCCGCCGCGCCGGCCGCGCAAGCTCCGAGTGAGGAAGCAAGCCCCAACGACACCATGATCAGCAAGGCCCAACCCGGCGACACCATGATCCGTCCCGGGGTCAGCCCCGTCACCGACTCTGATTCCGACTCCAGCGACAGCGTCGAGAAGGACATCTTCGACGATACCGACTTCGAGATCGACGCCATCGACGACGCTTCCGACGACGATCAGACCGTCCAACTCGATGTCGGCAGCGACTTCGACTTGGACGACGACGATACCGGCTCAGAAATCTTCGTGCTCGACTCGGAAGAGGATGTCGACTCCAACGCGCAGACAGCCTTGGGCTCGGCCCCGTCGGCCGACTTCGACGAAGAGTTCGACAGCGGAATGGACGAACTGGACGACGATTTCGGTCTCGAAGAGGACGAGCCGACCATCGCGGCTCCGGTCGCCGCAGCCGCTCCGGTCGCCGCACCCGTCGGTGGAAGCCGATTGGCCGCACCGGCAGCCGAATGGGGCGCCCTCTGGGTCGGCCTGCTCGGTCTCGCTTCCGTGTTCATGCTCCTCCTCGGATTCGTTAGCATCGATCTCGTCTTGAACTTCAACAACTGGAATGACGAGACGATCAGCTCAGGTCTGGTCGATACTCTCTCCGGGCTCATCGGCGGTTGAAGATGACCACGAGGGGCGATGGTAATCCCAGGTCGCCCCTCTTTGCGCCTACCCGCCTCCGCCCTCGCGTCTTTTCTAATCGGGATCCGTCGTCCATCCTCTTTGAGGTCGATCATGGATCGACCCTCAAGGAACCACCGACGTTGGCATGCCGATCTCTGATCTCAGCGACGCGACGTGACCCATCGCATCGGATGGCCATGTTCTGAGGACTCACGTCTCCAGGATTAAGTCCTCGGTGGGTGCATCGGTCGATTCGACTGACACGAGGGATAGGAGGTACCGTGTGCGTCTGGTCCGACCTCTGGCGTCGCGGCTCCGAATGAGGACCCTTCGTCTCTTCGTGATCCCGCTCTTGATCATGTCCGTTTCAGGGTGCGGGACTTATGTACATCGTTCGCGGCTAGAGGACTGTGCACGATTGACGCGTGACCTCCGGACCGAGGTCTTGGCCCAGAAGGATCAGGTCGTTCGTATGCGCACAGCGTTGGACGACTCGCGACTCCGCGACCGTGAGCGTTTGGCTCGCGTGACCGAGATTGAGGAACGCAATCGGATCCTCGAGGCAAGGCTTGACGAGTATCGCCGCGATCGCGAACTCATGGCCGAGACAATGCGCCAGTTTCAGGAACAGCTTCAGAGTGACACCGTCGCTGATAACTGGCCCCGAACGAACGACCCGGGTTATTGATCTCCCCAGTTCGATCGTTCGGATCCTCGGTCCGACCTCGCATGCGCCACGATCTCCGAAGATTGGAACCGCAGCCGTTCATATCGATCTTTCCAAAGGAATGACCGATCGGGCTGGTTCGCCCAGCCGGCTGAGAAAATCCCATGAACGTCTCGCCCTAATCGCCTGATCCTACATGAGACGGGTCTCTCCATACGCCATACCTTGGCGAGGCACGTTCGGGGTCATAACGATCGTTGGGATCTTCCGGGACGGGCATCGTGGTTCCTAATCGGGCCATCACCAAACGCATCTGCCAAGCCCTCCGCGACGACCAGCCGATGGATTTGGCCTGTACGGCTGTGGGGGTCGATGCCCCGACCTTGAAGCGTTGGCTGGCCTTGGGTGAAGCGGCCTATCGCGAATGCGAGGAAGAGGACCCGCATTGCCGGTTCTTCGAGGCATTCATCAAGGCGTTGGAATACGCTGATCAGGCCGTTGAGGCGAACCGTCGGAAACCGTCCCAACCGGAGCCTGAGCTACCCCCGCGACCTCGAGCCGAACCGCGACGCACTGAAGATGACCGAGTCTCGGAGGCCCCTCCGTTGGCCTGGATGGTCGTGGAGGAAGCGCCGATCGAAATCGTCATCGGGTCGCGACCCACTTGGGTCTATGAAACCCCTCCGGATTCGACGCCCGTCCGATCGGCCGAGCCTGCTCGACCGACCGAGCCTCTGGAGACGCCCTCCGAGGAGACGCCGTCGTCTCAGGCCGATATCGAAGATGGGGAGCCGCGTCGCGATCCAACGCTCGGGGAGGTCGTCGAGGCCCTCGTGTTTCTCGCGATCACCCTGATCGTCCTGGCCACGATCGTCGCGATGATTCTGGCCGTTGTTCCCGTCGCACTGGCGGGTTTCACCTGGATCGCCTCGCTGCGATTGGCGCTGGGTTTGGCCTACCGCTGGAGGGCCGGCATCCTCATCCTACAGGGCGAAACAACGATCGGCCTCCCGATTCGCGCTCCAATCACCTGGACTGCGTTCGAGTGGAGGCCTCGTTTCGCTCGTCTGGCCTCGATGGACCGGACGTCGGGTTCGGTCTCGTTGGCGGGTCGGTTGCGTCCTCAGCGAGAATGAAACGCGTGGCGCCCCGGAGCATCGCCAGGCGATCGACGGCACAACCAACCGGTTGACGTCTCCGGCCCATCATCCGTGGGGCCGGCTCAGCGCGTCATCCTCGTCGAAGGTGTTGCCCAAGTCGATCGTCTCGAGGCAAGACGGGGCGCCGGAGCAGATCCCCACCATGAAGGGATCCGCACGACCGCGAGGAGCGGGGGCTCTTTGGCAATCCGGAAGCACACGGATCGAGATATCGGCCGATCCTCATGCGATCGGCCGCAACGTTCGCGTCTGCGCCGAGTCGGAAATGCGGTTCGGGTTGTAACGGCTGCAACCCGGCATCGACGAGTAAAAACGGCCGGAAAAGCGTGGCCGGAAAAGTGCGGTGGTGCCGAGACGGAGCCCTTCGAGGGATCCGAACGACCTTCGCAAATTCTTCTCAGAAACGGCTGAGCGATCGCTTGGCGGTTCACTGAAGATCCGAGCTTTGGAGTCGTCCATGAAGGACTCGTTGATTCAGATCACTTTCACAAAACCAAATGTTTGGTGGACGCCACTCTGGGGATGAGAGCCGCCTTGGGAGTCGAGACCGAAGGCGGTGGTCAGGCGACCTAGGCAGCCTTGAGGGTCTCTGCTATGGTCCCGCCGCTGGGACCGTCCGTCGCCGCAGGCTCGGTCAGCGATCGTTCCTCCGATCGGTCGATGTGGCTCCACAGTCGATCGTTTCGTCCAGCCCATTCCTCGTCGTCTTTGAGATCCGCGACAGGGAGGTCGCCGCGCATGACGCAACTCCGGTGGCCGATCCGCCTCAAACTGATCGTCGGCCTCTCGCTCGTACTGGGCATGATGCTGATCCTCTTAGGCGGGTCGTTCTACGGCCTCCGCGCCTTTCATCAGAGCAACGCGACCCTGGTCGATCAGCTCCGCGAACTGGGCGCTAGCAAGGAACTCCTGCAGCGCGTCGCCCAACTCAAAGCGACGCCCCCGGCCAGTCCCGAGCAACGGATCGCCTTCCAAGAGGCGGTGATTCGTTCACGCGAAGCGCTTCAGGGTTACGCCGCCGAACTCCGACGCAACACCTCTGAGGGACATCGGGCCGACGCGGGTCAAGACGAATTGGTCTTGGCGTTCCTGATCGATCACGATCTGACCGAGCTGCTCGCGCTGCACGATCCCAAAGGCCAAGCCGAGCCGGTCCTCCGAGGAACCACGATCGCCATCGAGAAGCTCCGCGATCGCGGCGGCGAGGTGGCTGACGCGCTTGACGGACCCAAGCATGAGGAGCTGGCCGGACTCTCCGAGGCCGCGATCGTCGATCAGATCACCGCGGTCCGGGTCGAGCGCCTCCATCAACGCGTGATGAGCTTGCCCGACGTCCTGCACCGCAAGTTCTTCGGGGTCCTCCAGGAATCGCAGCGGCATTACCATTCCAGCCGAATCCTAGTGGCGATCGCCGCCTTGGCGGTGCTGGCGATGCTCGTCGGCCTGACCCGGCTGGTCCAACATTGGGTCTTGGGTCCGGTCCGACTCCTCAAGCGCGGGGTCCGTCGTGTCACGCGCGGGGACTTCGCCTACAAGATCCGCTTGAACAGTGGCGACGAGATGCAGGCTTTGGCCGAAGCCTTCAACCAAATGACCACGCGACTTCAAGATATCTACCACGACCTGGAGGATCAGGTCGAGCAGCGGAGCAAGCAACTGGTCCGCTCCGAGCGGCTGGCCGGTGTGGGGTACCTGGCCGCTGGCGTGGCCCACGAAATCAACAACCCGCTGGCCTCAATCGCCCTGAGCGGCGAGGCCTTAGAGGATCGGCTCAAACCGATCCTCGAGTCGCGCGACGACGATCTGAGCCGGATCGTGGCCAACTACGTCCGGATGATTCAGGATGAGGCGTTCCGCTGCAAACGGATCACGGAGCGACTCTTGGATTTCTCCAGGCCGAGCGAGGCGCCACGCGCCGCGGTCGACCTGACTGCCGTGGTCACCGAGGTGATCGATTTGGTCAACCATATGGCCAAGTCACGCGAACGAACCATTGTGTTGGACGCTCCAGGACCGGTCCACGCCCACGCCAACGGTGGCGAGATCAAGCAGGTCGCGCTCAACCTGGTCGTCAACGCCTTGGAGAGCATGGAGCCGGGCGGCACCCTGAATATCCGGGTCACTTCCAGGTCCGATGGCCGCGCTGAGATGGTCTTCCGCGATGACGGTTGCGGGATGTCGGCCGAGACCTTGGAAGACATCTTCGAACCCTTCTTCACCAAGCGGGAGGTCGGTCAGGGGACCGGCTTGGGCCTGGCGATCAGCCATCAGATCATCAGCCAGCACCGGGGCGAGATCGTTGCCGAGAGCCCCGGCGAGGGTCAGGGGGCCACCTTTCTGGTCCGCCTGCCCGGTCGTCCTGCGGCCGGGTCCCGTCGACGAGGCCCCAGCGCTGCCTGAGACCCCAACACACAAGACGCCCACCAAGTCGTCAGAGCTACGTCTGCGGCGATTCCTACACAGCTCGAGACTCTTCGAACCTCGACACATCACGGGGTCACGCCCGAACCGATCAAGGAGCCCTTTGCGATGTCCCCGGAACCGACGCGACGGCCCGGACTCCGCGTCCTCTTCGCCGATGACGAGGCCAGCCTCCGCGATCTGATGGCCATGGAACTGCCGAGGATGGGGCACGAGGTCCGCGTCTGTGCCGACGGGACCGCCGCCGTCCGTGCCTTGGAACACGGACCCTTCGACGCGGCCATCCTCGATCTCCAGATGCCCGGACTCGGGGGAATCGCGGTCCTCGAACAGATCCGTCAGTATAGTCCCGAGACCGCTGTGATCATCCTAACCGGTCACGCCACCGTTGCGACAGCCGTCCAGGCGCTCCGCTATGGGGCCTTCGATTATCTGACCAAGCCGTGCAAGTGGGCCGAGTTGGAGGTCCTGCTCGAACGGATCGCCGAGCGTCGCGACCAGTCGCACCGGACCGCCGCTCTGGAGACTCGACTCCACGTCGTCGAAGGGTCCTCGCAACTGGTCGGCCAATCCGAAGCGCTCCAGCGGGTCCGCGCTCACATCGAGACCGTCGCCCCGACCGAAGCGACCGTCCTGATCCTAGGCGAGACCGGCACCGGCAAGGAGTTGGTGGCACGCAACCTCCATGACCTCAGTCAACGCGTCGCCAAGGCGTTCGTCCCGGTCAACTGCGGCGCCCTGCCCGAGAACCTCGTCGAGAGCGAGCTGTTCGGCCACCGTAAGGGAGCCTTCACCGGCGCCGAGACCAACCGCAAGGGGCTCTTCGAGGTGGCCAACGGCGGGACCTTGTTCCTCGATGAGGTCGGTGAGCTGGAGAAGTCGGTCCAGGTCAAACTGCTCCGGTTCCTGGAGTCGGGTGAGATCCGCCGCGTCGGCGAGAACGAGCCGTTCAAGGTCGACGTCCGCGTGCTCTGTGCCACGCACCGGGACCTCCGCGAAATGATCGCCGAGGGACTCTTCCGCGAGGACTTGTTCTTCCGGATCAATACTTTCGAGATCCGATTGCCCGGCCTCCGCGAGCGGACCGAGGACATCCCGCAACTAGCTCAACATTTGCTCCGACGTTTCCACCGTCACGGTCCTATACCGCCCGAGTTGAGCGACGAGGCGATCGCCGTGTTGAAGTCGCACCACTGGCCGGGCAACGTCCGCGAGTTGGCCAATGCGATGGAGCGCGCCGTGATCCTGGCCCGCGAGGGACCGATCCGCCCCGAACACCTCCCTGAGTTCCGAGACGTCCCCGCCATGACCTCCCAGGCTCCGTTGCCCCCTAACCCTCGAGGACCGGCGACCACAAGCCTTTCAGCCAACATCACCGCCCACGCGCCGCACTTCCAAATGCCCGAAGGGTCACCGACCCTCCGCGACATCGAGATGCAGTACATCCTCGCGGTCCTCGAGAAGCATCATGGCAACAAGCCGGCCGCCAGCAAGGAACTCGGCATTAGCCTCAAGACGCTTTACAACAAGATCAACCAGTTGCAGCAATCGACGTCCTGAGCGAAATCCAAGTCGCAGAGAGAACGAATTTCACTGTCCTTTGACATCTCCAGAGCGCAGGTCCCTTACATAGGGCGTGCTCGATGAGTTCGGATAGGGACCGGATGCACCGGCGCGCCTCTCGGAAAATGATCTTACAAATGACGTGACGTCGGGGAGGACGGTCGAATGCCTTTGGAAGTGCCTCACGAGACAAAGAAGGCGATGTTGGCCCTCGAGGCAGACTGGAAGCGTCTGAAAACGGCCGGTCAGAGCAACCGGGCCAAGTGGACCAAAGACCAAATGAACGAGTTGTATTTGATGAGCGAGATGCTCAAGAACTTGAACAATGCCCTCTACAACCTGATGAAGGCGAACTCGTAAGCCAAGAGCCATCGGATGAAGCCCGCCCGCGCAGGGTGATCCGTCGTTGTTGTGTGTAGACCGATCCTCGGATCGCCAGTCACCCACGCGACCGCCTATCATGAGACCGCAAGGGAAACGTTCGGACGTGAGATCGTGAGGATGAGCCTGACCATCGGGCCGTCCGAAAAGTCCACGTCGCCCTTCGAAATCCGTCTCGTGATCGGGAAGAAGCGATGGTCAACCCGTCTCGTGCGTCCAGCAGGCTCGACTGGCTCGGCACTCTCCTTTGTGTCGGTCTGCTACTTGGGGTCAGCGCGGCCCACGGATGGCTGGTCTACCGGGCGATGGGGGGCTGGCAGGGTCTCAACAGCGAGTGGTCGTTGGCCAAGCACGATCACCCGCTCTATTTCCACAGCGCTTGGGTCACACAAGCGTTTCTTGACCAGAGCGGGACGACGGCCGGATACGATCCGTACTTCATGGCCGGCTACGCGAAAAGCATCGTCTTCCCGGCATCCTCGACGCTGCCCGAAGTCTGGGTCTACCTGACACGCGGTCGCCTGGACGTCGCACAGAGCTTCAAGAGGAACGTCTACCTGCGCGTGGCCAGCCTGCCGTTCTGGATGGCCTGGGCCGGTCGGGCCTGGGGGCTTTCGGCGACCGCGACCTTAGCCACAGTGGTCGCTTACGTGTTGTATCTTTGGACGGACTATCCGATCAACTATGCCGATCACGGGATGATCCCCTACCTGTTGGCGGTCCCCTTGTCGCTGATGGCCGCCGGCTACGTGGGACGCTTCCTCGATCGCGGCGGGTTCGGGTCATGGTACGCGGCCTGCGTGGGGTGTGTCCTGATCGTGCTGGCCCACTTCACGACCGCGATGGTCGTCGCGCCGGCGGCTGCCTGGACCTATCTCTGGTGCTGGTGGCGGTCCCGAGCAACAGGAGCGTTCCCAGGCTCGCGGCATCTCGGAGTCTGGTTGATCCCGATCGCAGTGCTGAGCCTGAACGCGTTCTGGTGGTGGCCGGGGATCCTGCTGGCCGAGACCAAGGGGATTAGCGACTTCGCATTCGCCCACTCCAACGAATCGGTGGCCGTTCGTTTGGGCAAGATCCTGACCCAAGAGGCGATGATCCAGTCGGTCCTGGTCGTGCTCGGGCTGGCCGGCTTGGTCCTGCTCCGGTCGCGTTGGAAGGTCGGGGCAACGCTGCTGGCCCTGTTGCTAACCGCCTCGGGGTTCTGGGGCTATCTGGCGGCGTTCTTCCCGGCGCTCGACTTTCTTCAGCCGGGTCGTCACACCTATGCCCTCTATTCCGGCCTCTGCCTCGGCGCAGGGATCACCCTGGCAACCTTGATCCAAATGGCTGGTCGGACCGCCCCGTCCTCGACGACGGGCGCGGGGCTCAATCCTCGTGCCAGGCAGCGATGGGGGAGCCAACTGGCCTTAGTCATCGGCCTGGCCCTGATCACGATCCGACTGCTGGGCCCCTCCTTCTGGGGCTCGTTGCAGTTCCGCGTCTTGAACAGCCCGACCGGCGAACCGTTCCTCTCCAGCGCCCCGACGCCGGTCCAACTCTGGATCGATCAAGAGATCGCCGAACACATGAACGCCGGTCAGCGTTTGCTCTATGAAGAGGGGGGCAAGGATGTCGACGGCCTGCCCGATCCATACTCGGGTCGCCGGCTCAGCGGTTTCTGGCCGCAACGGCATGGGATCGAGGTCCTCGGGGGTCCCTACTTACACGCCGCCTTGACGACCAACTTCACCCAGTTCGGCGAGGGGAGCCTGTTCGGCCGTTCGGGATGGGACCGCACCCACTTCGATCAGTACGTCGAAGCGTACCGGCCCAGCCACATCCTCTGCTGGACCCCCCTAGCGCGATCGTTCTGCCGGTCCAACCCCGATCGGATCAGGATCGTAGCCGAACAGGATTCCTTCCTCTTCGGCCGAATCACGTACGAGAGCGGCGATTCGGGCGATGGATCATCGAAGCCGGTTCGGGGCGAACCGGGCCGTCTGATCGTGGGGGCTCCGGGATCGAATGCAGGCCGCGGCGCTGCAGTTGACGACCTTGTTCGGCTCCGCTATCACGTCGTTCCACAACTCGGATGGGAAGGATCGGGTCCGCCGCTGCGGCCGGTCCCGCTCGGGGACGATCCAGTCCCCTTGATCGGGATCCCCAGGAAGGCGAGCGGCGTGCTCCGTCTCGACCTCCGACCACCGTTCTGAGGACTCGACGGTCCGCCGAGGAGTCGACCGCAGCGGAGCCTGATGTCGCTCGAAGCCCGCTCGCTAGTCGATCGGGCCCACCGACGTGAGCCACAGACGTGTCCCGTGCCGAATCGTCCTATCTCCAGGGAAGGAGAGGTCGTGAAGACGCCTTCGAGAACACCCCAGGACACCGCACTCGTCGCGTCGGCTCGCGAAGCGCGGAGGCGTCGCCTCATCTGGATCATCACGGGGATCGTTCTGCTGGTCGCCTTGGGCTTTTACAGCGTCAAGGCGGCCAACCAACGCAGCGCTTTCATCCGCTGGCGACCGCAGGTCCTCGAATTGATGCAGGGTCAGAACATCTATGACGAGATGAGTCTGTTTCCTAATCCTCCCCTGCTCCCCTTGACGCTTTATCCTTTGATGAGTCTGCCGCCGCTGGTCGGGGCGATGCTCTGGTTCTTCCTCAAGGCGAGTCTGGCCCTGATCGCCTTCCGCCTCTGCCTGCAAATGGCCCGTGAGCGGGGGATCGCCGTGCCCGCCTGGGTCGAGGCGGTGATCTTGCTGATGGTCTCGCGCCCGATCCTCAGCGATCTGCATCACGGCAACAACAACATTCTGATCATGTTTCTGGTCGTCGCTTCGCTCTATCTCTGGACTCGGGCGCGCGATGGGATGGCCGGGGCGGTCATGGCCCTCGCGATCACATACAAGGTGACTCCTGGACTGTTTCTGCCCTACTTCATCTACAAGCGCGCCTGGAAGACCGTCGCGGCCCTGTTGGCCTCGATGGTCGTCTACCTCCTCGTGCTCCCGAGCGTCTTTCTGGGACCCCGGTTCAACTGGCTCTGTCTCTCGACCTGGTACCGGAACATGATCATGCCGTATGTCGAGGACGGCGAGGTCGGGGTCCAGGAGATCAATCAGTCGATGGTCGGCGTGCTGACGCGACTGCTGACAAAGGCGGAGGGGACCGGCGAACGCTACGACCCGCTGCTCGAACTGAACCTGCTGGACCTCGATCCGGGTCTGGTCTCGATCCTGGTCAAGGGACTCTCGATCGTCCTCGTCCTGGTGGGGGCCTGGTTCTGCCGGCTCGATCCCAAACGTCGAGGCGATCCCCGATTCCTTGGCGAGTTCTCGCTGGTCGTGTTGACGATGCTCTTCGTCTCCGAGCGGAGCTGGAAGCATCATTACGTGACGCTCCTCTTGCCCTTGACCTACCTGGGTATCCGGCTGCAAGCAGGTCGTTGGACGACCCCGAAGGAGCGCAGGTACCTCATCGGCGGGCTGATCCTGGCGATGCTCATGATCGCCTCGACCTCCAGCGAACTTGGGGGTTGGCTCTACCAAGACATGGGACACAAGTACGCCCAGGGCTACGGGATGTTCCTATGGGCCGGCGTGCTGATCTATGGCCTCACGGCTTGGCGACTCTTCGTCGAGCGCTCGCGTCCCGGGATCGAGCCGGTCACGGCGGTCGCCGCGATCTCCGAGAGTCCCTCCGAGGAGTCGGAGGACGAATCGCCCGCGATGATCGCATCGAGGCGATTGGATCGGCCCAGTTCCTCTCGACCAACCGGTCAGATCGGTCCGGAGCGCCGGGCGTCGGCCCTCGATACCGAAACCGGAGGAACGCTCCAGGAGTCGCGGCCTCCGACGTCGGCCGAGTCCTAAGTTCGATCGGGTTTTGTTGTTCCCGAGGTCCATGTTTCTGAGTCACCGATGACGACCAACGCCGCTTGAACATCCCCCCTCCGCGCGTCGTCGGCTGGCCTTTTGGTTGTGTTGGGACACGTGAATGGTTCACGAAGCGACGTCCATGCCGGGGATCAGGAGGGTCCGCGGCCGGATCGTCGGTCCCGGGAGAGGTTGGCCATTCGCATCGACGATGCGACAAGCCAGCTCGATCCGATTCGGCCCAGGAGGGGGAAACGATGACGGCACGTACGAAGTCGCGTCCGGCGAACTCGACGATCGGTCAGGCCGAGCCCTTGGAACCGCGCTGCCTACTGACCGGTGGCGGTGGCAGCACCTTCGCGGTGATCGGTGAAATGATCGACCAGCCCGGCCAGAGCGCGGTCATCGATTTCGAGATCACCCCGAGCCTCTTCACAGCACGCCGCGACACCATGATCCTCGGGTTCGACACCGCTGCCGGTGCCACGACTCCATCGATTACCCCGTCGATCGTCGATGTCCTTGATTCGGAAGGTCGCTCGCTCGAGACACCGGTGATCAACCCACCGTCGGCCTTCCAGCGCTTCGGACCCGCCCCCGACGTGCCCGACGGCGTTGTTCAGAACGCCGTGCTGCGGACCGTGGCCGTCCCGAACCCCGGCGGTTCCCGATTCCCGTTCGGGCCGGCGGTCACTCCGGTCGCTGAGCCCGCCTTGAGCCACACGATCGAGGTCGGATTGCCGACCGATCAGAGTGGTCAGGTTCTGGTCGGCTTCTACCTGCCCGGCGAAACCAACGATGACGGTCTGGTCGATCTCCGAGACCTGACCACGATCCGACGCGCGTTGAACTCGACGATCGGCGAGAGCCGCTACAACTTCGATGCCGACGCCAACCGTGATGCCCGCGTGACCGCCGAGGATCTGAGCATCGCCTTGGCCAACCTCGGAGTCCGGACCCAGGTGCGACCCACGATCTCGGCCACCCTGGACAGCGAGAGCGACACCGGCCCCGACGACCGCGTCACCACCCTCGAGGTCGTCGAGATCACAGGCGAGGCCACGCCCGGCACGCGGATCATCCTGACCGAGCAGTTCCGCCAGACCACCTTGCCCGCATTGGTCGTCGATCAGAGCGGCTCGTATCGTTATTCGGCCGTCCTGGAGCCCGGTCCGAACCAGTTCCGGATCGATGGCGAAGACCCGTTTGGTCAGGAGTTTGTCGGAATCCTCGCCGATATCACCCTCGACCCGGACGCCGAGCCGGATCCACCGATCACCCGTCCCTTTACCCAAGGGCGTGGTCGAAACATCCCCTCATGAGGTCTGCGGGCCATCGAAGCCGGACCCAACGGCCGAGACGACCCGACGTCGGACCTCGGGGTCGGGATCGTCGATCCGTCGGAGCAGTGCCTCGCGGGCGCAAGGGTCATCGAACCGTCCCAAGGCCCAAGCCGACGCGCCTCGGATGACCGGGTCGTCGTCCTCGAGAAGTCGGATCAGGTCCGGCAACGCGTGGGCGACGCGACGTTCGCCAAGCACGAGGATCGCGTTGCGGACCAGGCCGACCCGTTTGGTCCGCTTCTGGGCTGTACCCCGGAGGAGATCGCGGAAGGTCGACGGATCCATCCTGAGCCAGGCGATGAGGTCGGGAGAGATCCACTCAGCTCGAGGTTCGAGTTCGGTCGATGATCGCGGAGTCGCCTTCCGATTCCAAGGGCAGACCTCCTGGCAGATATCACACCCGAAGACCCAACCGTGGAGCTGTTCGGAGAACGACTCGGGGATCGGCCCCTTATGTTCGATCGTCCAATAGCTGATGCATCGGTTGGCATCGAGTTGGTGAGGAGCGATCAGGGCATCGGTCGGACAGGCCTCCAGGCATCGTGTACAGGTCCCGCAGTGGCCGGAGCGGTGCGGCGGATCGGCGGGCAAAGTAACGTCGAGCAGCAGTGCGCCCAGGACGGTGTAGCTGCCGGCCCGCTTGTTGATCAGCATCGTGTTCTTGGCGATCCAGCCAAGGCCGGCAAGCTGGGCGTAGTCGCGCTCCAACAGCGGAGCGGTGTCGGCAATTGCGCGGCCGCGAACCTCGGGGCATCGTTGGACCATCCAGTCGAGCAGTTGCTCCAAGCGTCTCCAGAGCAACCGATGGTAGTCGGCGCCTCGGGCATAGCGAGCCACGAGACCCTGGTGCATATCGGAAGCGGGCTCGTCCCCACCTCCATAGATAAACCCAACCATCACGAGCGAGGCGACGCCCTCAAGTACCGAGCCGGGATGGCGACGCGCCTCGCGACGGGCCTCCATGTAGCCCATCCCGGCGTGTCGATCGGCATCGAGCCACCGACAAAAGGCGTCGTAGTGGGGTGGGTCGATGGCCTGGCCGATCCCGACCAGGTCGAAGCCCAAGCGGTCCGCCTCGGCTTTGAGGTCCGAGGCCAACGCCTCCGGGCTGACTGAGGAGGCCGGGGAGACCACGTCGGAGGCTCCGGAAGCGGGACGCGATTCAAAGGGCAAGTCACGATCGCAAGGCCACCGACGACTTGACGCCCAACTGCTGATAGATGCGTCGAGTCGCATCGGATCGGTTGAGCGTGTAGAAGTGGAGGCCGCGAACGCCGTTGTCGAGCAGGTCACGGCACTGCTCGGTGGCCCAGTGGATCCCAACGTTCTTGACCGACTCCTCGTCGTCACAACGCTCGACGGCCCGCAACAGCGGGGCGGGATACCGGGAACCGGCGGCCAGGTCGGCCATCCGCGCCATCCCCGTTTTGCTGGTGATCGGCATGATCCCCGCGATGATCGGCACGTCGATGCCGGCCAACTCGCAACGGTCTCGGAAATCGTAGAAATCGCGATTCTCGAAGAACAGTTGCGTGCAGATATAATCGGCGCCGGCATCGATCTTCAGCTTGAGGTGGTCCATCTCCTTGAGCCGGTTGGGCGTAGCAGGATGGCCCTCGGGGAAACCGGCCACGCCGATTCCGAACCCTGTCGAGCCCGGCGGTCCGGCATGATCCTTGACGAACTCGACCAGCCCGGCAGCATAGCGGAACGCGTCGGCCTGACGGTCATAGTCGACCTTGTTCCGGGGTGGGTCGCCACCCAAGGCTAGGATGTTCTCAATGCCCGACTCGGCATACCGATCGAGGATCCCCCGCAACTCGTCTCGCCCGTGGCAGACGCAGGTCAAATGGGAGATCGCCGTCAGGTTCGTCTCGTTTTGGATCCGGGTGAGCAGGTCATGCGTCTTCTCACGTGTAGAACCGCCGGCACCGTAGGTGACCGAGACGAACGACGGGTCGAGTTCCTGAAGCTGAGCAATGGTCTCGAACAGCTCGTTCCAGGCGGGTTCGGTCTTGGGTGGGAAGAATTCGAAGCTGAACGTGGTGGGGTGCTGATCCAGGATGTCCCGAATGTGCATGTGCGTGGCGCCCTCGGAGTGCTGAGGCCCAAAGACTCGGCGATCGATTCGGAACCCCTCACGTCGCCTTCCTGAGCCGTGCTGGTGTGGCCCCATTATAGCCATCAGAGAGTCGGTTCTGGGAAGTGCCCTCAACCGCTCCCGGTAATCGACCCGTCAGGCTAAGCCAGTGAGGAGGCCTCCACTCCCTCTCTGGGACAAATCTCCCGAAGCGAACAGTCCGCGCAGAGCGGTCGCTGCGACTTGCAGAGACGACGACCATGCTCGATGAGTCGATGACTGAAATCGATCCATTCGGACCGTGGCAGCCGCGCGACCAGGTCTCGCTCAACCTTGACCGGATCGGACTGATCGGTCAGACCGAGCCGATAGCTCAACCGCTTGACGTGCGTATCGACGACGATGCCCGAGGTGATCCCGAACGCGTTGCCTAAAATAACATTGGCCGTCTTGCGGCCGATCCCGGGTAGCGTGATCAAGGAGTCCAACGACTTGGGGATTTGTCCTCCATGATCGCGGACGACCTGTTGGGCCATTGCGACGAGGTTCTTCGCCTTATTGCGGTAGTAATTGGTCGATCGAATCAAGTCCTCGACATGACTCAATTCCGCCTCCGCTAGAGAGTCCGCATCGGGATAGGCGGCAAATAGCGCGGGGGTCACCTGGTTCACCCGGCGATCGGTACACTGGGCCGAGAGGACTGTCGCGACGGTCAGTTGGTACGCATCTTGGAAATCGAGGCCACAGATGGCTTGCGGGTAGGCCCGCTTCAAAGCTCGTAGAATCCGTCGTGCATGACGGACATCCTCTGGATCGAGTTCGGGTGATGGGGATTTGCTGGTGGGCATCGTCGTACTGCTGCGGAGAGTTTTCGTATCGATTGCTCGATCGTGCCGCGAGGATTCGTTGCTGTCGAGGCCGATCCGCCTCGGGATGTCGATTGTCGAGAACGAGTCGCTCGTGATCGTCGGGCTGGGAGGTCGGCCTTGGCGTAACGGCTTGTCGGTCGGCGCCGTGATCCTACAATCGCCGCATCAATCTGATCCGACTCCCTCCTGGCTCGCCGACGCGATCCGTTGTGATCGATCCTGAATCGCGACCTAATCCCATTCCTCATGGCTGATGTGTTGACTTCCCTCGACGTGACGTATTGCATGGCATGCGTGAGTCTTCCGCGGAACGTCGGACGACGGCTGCTGGTTGAAGGGTGATCCCCATGAGTTCCCATCCCGAATCGACCCCGGATATCTGTCGGGTCTTCCCCCTGTCCGGTGTGGTGTTGTTCCCACAAGCGGTGCTGCCCCTGCACATCTTCGAGCCGCGTTACCGGCAGATGACCGCCGACGCCCTGGCCGATGATCGACTGATCGCCATCGCCCAGCCTGTCCCCGACGCCTCGACTTCGGAAGATTCCCTGGCCGAACCCGAGCTGGAGTCGGTCGGTTGCCTCGGTGAGATCTTCCGCCATGAGCAAATGCCCGATGGTCGCTACAATTTCTTGCTCGTCGGCCGACATCGAATTCGGTTGACCTCCGAGTTGGAGACCGACCGACTCTACCGGCAGGTCCATTACGAGATCCTCGAAGACATCGACCCCACCCCGACCGAGGAGCAGGTCGCTCGCGACAACCTAATCAGCCTGTTCCGCAAGGTCGTCAACCGTGCCAGCAACGTCGACTCGGAACTGCTCTCGTTGCTCGAAGGCAACGTCTCACTGGGGACCCTGAGTGATATCGTTGCTCAGGCACTCGACCTGCCCGCGATCCTCAAGCAGTCGCTGCTGGCCCAGCCGGTCGTTTTAGAACGTTCCGCCCAACTGGTGGCCCTGCTCCACAAGCACGTCTCACGTGATCAAGACGAGGATAAGCCGACGTTCCCGCCGGCATTCAGCCCCAACTAAAGACAGGGGGCAATCCAGTGAAAGATCGTCGCGCGCGGGTTTTGGATGATCTTCGAGGATTCGTCCGCGGCGAACTCTGGTTCACCCCCCTGGAGCGTGCACCGTTCCGCGTCGACGCCAGCCTCTACGAGATCGATCCGCTCGGCGCTGTCTCGCCTCGCGATTTAGAAGACCTCCGCGCCGTCGTCCGCTACGCGGGCGAGACTGGCTTGACCCTCCACGCACGAGGATGTGGGACGGGCCTCGCTGGTGAGTCGTTGGGCGAAGGACTCGTCATCGATTTCAGCCGCCACCTCCGACGGATCCGTCAGGTCGGCCCCGACCAAGTGATCGCCCAACCCGGGGTGACCGTCGAGGAGATCAATCGCGCCCTACAACCCTGGGCGCGGCGCCTCGGCCCCGATCCCAGCGCTCCCGAGACCTGCTCGCTGGGCGCGATGGTCGCCGGCAACGCGGCCGGTGCTCATTCACTTCGATATGGAGTCACGGCCGATCACGTCCGACGCCTCCGGATCCTGATGAGCGATGGCGAGGAGTTCGAGCTGACCCGACGTCCCTGGCCTAACCCAGAGGCGACCCCCGTTTCGCCGCTCGATCACCTCGCGCGGAAGATTGCGTTGATCGTCGGTCACCACCGCGATCAAATCGTCCGACTCAGCCCATGTGGGCCACGCAATCGCGCTGGCTATGCGCTGCATCGGTTGATCAATCAACCGAACTTGGATTTGACCCAGCTCATCATCGGCTCTGAAGGGACGCTCGCCCTGATCACCGAAGTCGAGATGGGAACCGTTCCCAGGCCCCAAGCCGCCTCGGTAGTCGTGCTGCCCTTCGCCAGCCTGATCGAAGCAGCATCAGCCACCATCGAGGTGCTCGATCACCGTCCAAGCGCTTGCGAACTGGTCGATCACCGCTCGCTCCGCGTGATCCAGGATCATGCCCTCGTCGGTGAAAGCGGGTTACCACAAGGAGCTGAGTCGGTCCTGATCGTCGCGTTCCACGGGGATTCCGAAGCATTGGTGATGGCCGAGGCCGATCGACTCGCAGAACGGTTCGCTCGGCGTCGCGATATCACTGGGAGTCCTTTCCGGACGACTCGACGTCCGGTCGTCGAGCAGTTGCTCAACCTTCGGGGGCAGATCTTTCCCGCCTTGCTCCGACGGCACGGCCATGCCCGGCCGATCCCATTGATCGAGGACGTCGCCGTCCCTCCCTCAAGCATGCCGCGCGTCCTCAACGAGATTCAGCGTTTGCTCCGGGATCGGCACATCCCCTGGACCCTCTACGCCCATGCTGGCGCAGGCCAGCTCCACCTCCGTCCCATCCTCGATCTCGGCCAACCAGGCGTGGTCGATCAGCTCGAGCCTCTCGCCGAGGACGTCTATCGAATCGTCCTTGACGCGGGCGGGACGATCTCCGGAGAACACGGCTGTGGACTCGTCCGGAGCCAGTTCCTCGCCCTCCAGTACGGCGATCTCTATCCGGCTCACCAAGCCATCAAAGAGGCCTTCGACCCCTTCGACGTGCTCAACCCCGGCAAGGTGATCGTCCACGATCCCCATCTGATGCGGAAGAACCTGCAACGGTTTGCCCGGCCCCACCCGACATCGGGCCCGGAAGACTTTTCTGGCACCCGAGCACCCACCAGGATCGACCCATCCGGCTCAGATGGGCAGAGCGACGCGGAGACGAACGTCGTCGTCAAACCCCAACTCGCTTGGCGCGAGGGCTCGCTCTGGGACTCGGTCAACGCCTGCAACGGCTGTGGAGTCTGTCGGACCCAATCACCACAATTGCGATCGTGCCCTTCGTTTCGAACCTTGAAGCGGGAATCCGCGAGTCCGAAATCGCAGGTCCAGATCCTCCGTCAGATCGCCTCGGGCCAACTCGATCCGCGTCTCTGGGGCTCGGAGGAACTTCGACGCTACGCAGACGTCTGCCTGCACTGCGATCTTTGTGACCAGGAGTGTCCCTCCGGAGTCGACGTCTCAAGGCTGATGATCGAAGCCAAAGCAGCCTATGTCGCGCGACATGGACTTTCCCAAACGGAATGGATGCTCTCCAGGGTCGATCTCTGGGCCGGGTTGGGCATGCGCATGCCCCGAACGGCCAACGCGTTATTAGCCCATCGCGGATTTCGACGCGTTCTGGAATCCGTCTTTGGTCTCTCGCGGTACCGACAGGTCCCCACGATTCGGTCCACCCCGTTCCTGACTTCGGCGCGTCGACGCGGTCTAACGACGCCTAAGCCAGACCAAACCGGGCCGCGCGTCGCCTATTTCGTCGACACCTACGCCAATGTCTTCGATCCGACGTTGGCCGAGACGCTCGTCTCCTTGCTTCAGCACGCCGGGATTCAGGTCTATGTGCCGCCCCGACAGCGCGGAAGCGGGATGTCCGCCCTGGTCGTTGGAGACCTCGACCGTGCCCGAGAACTGGCCTCAATCAACCTTCGCGTCCTGAGCGATGCAGTCCGACGCGGTTACACCATTGTCTGCTCCGAGCCGACGGCCGCCTTAATGATCCGCAAATATTATCCCGACCTGACCCAAGACCTCGATGCCGACTTGGTCGCCGACCACACTTTGGAATTGGGTCAGTATCTGCAAGGATTGGATCAACGAGGTCAGTGGCCCCATCCCAGTGAGCCGGTCCACGCCGTCGTGGGATATCATCAACCGTGTCACCTGCGAGCCTTGAAAGTCGGTCGCCCTTCAGTCGATCTCTTGGAGCGGATCCCTGGTCTCCGGATCCAACATCTGGATCGGGGGTGTTCGGGCATGGCCGGAACCTATGGCTTGAGCCGGGCCAACTTCCGCAATTCCCTTCGCGCTGGTCGTCCCCTCCGTCGACGACTCCGAGGCGCCGGCTTGGATCTTGGGACCACCGAATGCTCGGCATGCCGACTCCAGATGGAGCAGGCCAACCCGCTCCGGACCCTGCACCCGGTCAAGCTGCTTGCCTTGGCCTATGGGCTCGACCCTCATCTCCGAGAAGTGATCCGGACGCCCAAGACCGCTCGAGGACGGACCCTCGATTCCTGAGCACAGCCTCCTGGAACCGATTGATATTGGTTCCAGGATCGTTACGAGGCCCGCTCTCCTCGTGAGGGGTTCCTGGTTTGTGCTCCGAAACCGCGCGCGTCTTCTTGACGGGATGTTGTTCTACTCGAAAATAAGTATTGGCTCGCATGCCCCTTGGGGAATGGTGTAATGGTAGCACGCAAGATTCTGGCTCTTGTAGTCTAGGTTCGAGTCCTAGTTCCCCAGTTTATCCACCAAATTTACTGAGAGGTCGGGGCGTAAACGGAACGTCGGTCGATACAGCCAATAGCCAATCATTTGAAATCCGGCGTTCAGTCCAGCCTAAGTACCTACACCGAGTCTTATCAGCAGCTTTTTTGCTGACCCGACCTCATTGACGGGAACCCGAGTGCGTTTCCTAGGGATTTCTATCCAAGGAAATCACGACCGATTGAGACCACTTCGTCTCGCGGTTCGAAATCCCGATTGGGATTCCGTTAGCATTTGAGAGCCGACTGTGGGACTCGAACCCACGACCTGAGCTTTACGAAAGCTCCGCTCTACCAGCTGAGCTAAGTCGGCAGATACAAAAATCTTTGACTTGGACAAGCGCGTTCCTCGAGCGGTTCACTTCCATGATTGACTACCGGAACCGACCCTGAGACACTCCACTAAAAGCAGATCTACAAGGCTCCATCTTTAGGAAAGCTACTGCTGGGCCTGGCGATTTGTCAAGCGGGGGCCGAAGGTGCGGGGGCGTGTCTCAGAGGGTTCGTTCGGGGTTCGTTGACAGGCGATTCTGGGGCTCCCTATAATCCGGCTCCCAGCGGGTGATCGGGCTTTTTCGCGACGAGGACGTGGCGTGGGGGTCTGGCATCCATCCATTAGGTGCCCTCCCCTTTGTGTTCGAGTGTGAGGCACCTCCCCCTTGTGGAACTCAGCGAGAAGGACGTGCGCCCATGGCGATTCGAGTTGCGATCAATGGGTTCGGCCGGATCGGTCGTCTGGTCTTCCGCGTCATGGCTTTGAAGCCCGAGCAGTATGATGTCGTGGCCATCAACGATCTTTCCGAAGCCTCGCACCTGGCCAACTTGCTGAAGTACGACAGCGTTCACCGGATGTACCCTGGCACCGTCTCCTACGGCGAAAACGCGCTGATCGTCGACGGTAAGACGATCCGGATCACCGCCGAGAAGGATCCGGCCAACCTGCCTTGGAAAGAGTTGGAGTGCGACATCGTCCTGGAGTCGACCGGCTTCTTCACCAACCGTGCGGGGATGCAGAAGCACATCGACGCTGGTGCCAAGCGGGTTGTGCTGAGCGCTCCGGCCAAGGACGAACTCGACGCCACGATCGTCCTGGGCGTCAACGACGACCTGCTGACACCCGAGCACCGGTTGGTCTCCAACGCCTCCTGCACGACCAACTGCCTGGCCCCAATGGCCAAGGTGCTCCACGAGTCCTTCGGCATCGAGAAGGGCCTGATGACCACCTGCCATGCCTACACAAACGACCAGCGCGTCGCCGACCAGATCCATAAGGACATGTATCGTGCCCGCGCCGCTGCGATCAACATCATTCCCTCGAGCACTGGTGCGGCCAAGGCCGTCGGCAAGGTCATCCCCGCTCTCAACGGCAAGCTGACCGGTTACGCCCTGCGTGTCCCGGTGCCCGACGGGTCGATCACCGACCTGACCAGCCTGCTGGCCAAGGAGACGACCGTCGAAGAGATCAACGCCGTCATGAAGGCCGCCGCCGAGGGGCCGCTCAAGGGAATCCTCCAGTACACCGAGGACCCATTGGTCTCCAGTGACATCATCGGCAACACTCACTCCAGCATCTTCATGGCGGGCTGGACCCAGGTCATGCAGGGCAACCTCGTCAAGACGCTGGCCTGGTACGACAACGAGTGGGGCTACTCCTGCCGGACCGCCGAGCTGATCACCAAGATGAGTTCGTTCGGTTGAGCCGAACCCGATCCCTCGGGCATCACTTTCCGCAGATTCGAACGGGCCGCGATCGAGGAACGATCTTCGCGGCCCGACGATCCGGAGGACGCATACCCCGCGTCCCGATTCTCGCCGCGACCATACGCCCCCCATGGACTGGTCGATCCGTGGTGTTCTGGGATCGACCCACGGAGCCTCCCCCATGCCCAAGCAGTCGATCCGCGACCTCCGTCTGCCCGGTCGCAAAGCCCTGATCCGCGTCGACTTCAACGTGCCTCAGACGCCTGAGGGCGACGTCTCCGATGATCGGCGGATCGTCTCCGCGTTGCCGACGATCCAGCACGCCCTCGATCAGGGGACCAGCGTCATCCTCGTCAGTCACCTCGGTCGCCCCAAGGGCGACCCCGAGGCCGATGCTAAGTTCCGGATGGACAAGGTGGCCGCCCGACTCCAAGAACGGCTGGGCAAACCGGTCCTCAAGGCTGGCGACACCGTCGGACCGCAAGCACAACAACTCGCCGGATCTCTTCAGCCGGGCCAAGTGCTCGTTTTGGAGAACGTCCGTTTCAATCCCGGCGAGAAGAAGGGCGACCCAGCATTCGCCGCCGCACTGGCCGGTCTCGCTGAGGTCTACGTTAATGACGCCTTCGGCACCTGCCACCGTGACGAAGCCTCGATGGTGGCCGTCCCTGAGCAGTTCCCCGAGTCCGATCGGGCCATCGGGTTCCTCGTTGAGAAGGAACTGGAAATCCTCCAGAAGTTGCTCGGCGAGCCCCGGCGCCCCATGGTGGCGATCATGGGGGGCGCGAAAGTCTCAGACAAGATCGGCGTCATCGAGAACCTCTTGACCAAGGTCGACGCCCTGCTGGTCGGTGGCGCAATGACCTACACCTTCCTCAAGGCCCAGGGACACCCGATCGGCAACAGTCGTTGTGAGGACGACAAGCTCGATGAGCCCAAGCGACTGCTCGAACTCGGCGCGCGCAAAATCCACATGCC
>CAZSSM010000077.1:0-31811 GCA_964609385.1 uncultured Planctomycetia bacterium | reverse complement strand
AGTGGAACCCCAGTCGGAGATTAAGGAAGAGGAAACCCAGTGGGACGACACGACGAACGAGTCTACCTTAATGAGGAAAAGATGATTCCCGAAGGTGGGGGAGGGTTTCGATTCTCTCCTCTCCGATTCTAGACGCATGGTCGATCTACACTTCGGGTCATTCTCTCTTCTCTTTGGGAAACATTGACTGCGGTCGTGTCGAGCCTTGGGGGGTTTGACGGAAAAGGTACTTTCAGTACCTTTACATTAGGCAGACCTGCAAAGCTTCGTCGAACTGCGTGAGGCCTTTTTGATACGTCTGCATTTACAGATTTAGTTCAAACTGCGTAGCAGTTTCCGCAGCTCCAACGACTTTCAGCTCGGATCCTAAAGAAGAGACGTGTCTATGAAGAACTATTCGATCGTCTGTCTGAGCGAACTTTTCTTGGTGAGTTGTTTTGCATCATAAGGCTCAACCATCTTTGTTAAGCTTCGAAACAGTCGACCGAGATAATTCCAAGGCCTCCGGTCCTATGGTGATCTCGGCGGTGTAAGTGCATGCGTACTATATGAGGAAGTGCTTCATGTCCCTGACGTCGGTCGGAGCGGCCCAATCACCAACACGCCGGTTGATCGTTATTGGTGGTGGCCTGAGTGGTTTGTCGGCAGCTTATCAGGCTATACAGGCCTCGAAATCGAAGACGCCTCCCTGGTTGGAGGTGGTTTTATTGGAAGCCACTGACCGAGTCGGTGGAGCGATCTGGACGACGGTTCGGGACGGCTTCACGATCGAGGGCGGCGCCGACTCGTTCATCACCGACAAGCCTCCCGCTATCGAGCTGTGCCATGAACTCGGCTTGGCAGAACAGCTAATTAGTCCCGACGCGGGTCACCGTCGCTCTTTCGTCGTTCGGGACGGCCGGCTGTATCCGATTCCCGAGGGGTTCGTCTTGATGGCCCCACGCAAGATCGGACCGCTGTTGCGAACGCCGATTCTATCGCCCTGGGGTAAACTCCGACTATTCATGGACTATCTGTTGCCGCCTCGGACCGCGTCCTCCGACGCTGACGAGAGCTTGGCTTCGTTCGTCCGTCGACGCTTAGGTTGCGAGGCTTTGGAGCGCTTAGTCCAGCCGCTGGTCGGTGGCATCTACACGGCCGATCCTCGCGATCTCAGCTTGCGGGCGACCCTGCCGCGGTTCCTGGAGATGGAACGGCAGCATGGTGGCCTGATCCGCGGTGGTCTTCGACAAGCCAAACAACAGCAAGCTGCTTCGGCATTCCGCTCCGGCCCCGATCCCTCTGGAACCGGTGCCCGCTACGGACTCTTCGCGAGCCTGACTGAGGGCATGGAAACCCTGCCTCGGGCCATTGCCCAGGCGCTGCCCGGAGGCACCATCCGGCTCAACAGCCCGGTCCGGCGGATCACTCGAGGGACCGGCGTTTCCCACAATCAAGATCATGTGCGCCCCTGGCTGGTCGAACTACGCGATGGCCCCCAACTCGAAGCTGACGCCCTGGTCCTGGCCACCGAGGCCCACGCCTCAGCACGATTGGTCGACGGGTTCGACCCCGACTTGGCCACCATGCTCCGCGAGATCCCTTACGCTTCCTCAGCCATCGTGAGCTTGGCCTTCGACCGCGATCAGATCGCCCACCCGTTGGACGGGTTCGGTGTTGTCGTTCCCCAACGCGAGGGGCGATCGATCCTGGCGGCCTCGTTCCTGAGCGTTAAGTTCCCCCGACGCGCCCCCGAAAAGTCGGTCGTGATCCGGACATTTCTCGGCGGCGCCACCCAGCCCGAACTCTTCGAACACGACGATGAGGAGCTGGTCCGGATCGTCCGGGCCGAGCTGCGATCACTGCTGGGAGCCAGAGGGGAACCCCGCTTGGTACAGGTCGATCGGCACGCCCGAGCGATGCCTCAGTACACCCTCGGCCACCTCGACCGCGTCGCAGCGATCATCGATCGGGTGCGAAGCTGGCCCGACCTGGTGTTGACCGGCAGCGCGTTCACGGGCGTCGGCGTGCCCGACTGCATCGGCTCGGCGCGTCGAGCCATTGAAGCATTGGCCGATTCCTTGGCTCAACGTGACGGGTCGTCGGTGGCCGCCTGAAACGACTGCCGATCACTTGATTGACCCCCTCATCGGCGTCTCGTAGGATCGAGCTTATTCCCTCGACCCGAGACAAACCCGGCCCTGTTCGAACGCCCGAGGCCTGGGAACCGATTCGATTCGGTCATCCCGATACATAACGTTGGCGTTCACCAGCACATAAGTATCCCTGAGTTTCCTCGGGAAGCATGGGAGCGGTTCAACGTCTGTTCCCCAATGCCACGGAGCGCTGCGCATGTCCCAGTCGCAAGATCCGTCCGGGTCAATCGAGAGCGTCCTGATCGAGGACCGCGTCTTCCCTCCCGAACCGGAATTCGCCGCATCGGCCCATTTCTCCAGCCTCGACCAGTATCGCTTAGCCTGGGAGCAAGCCAAGGACGATCCGGAGGGCTTTTGGGGCGCCTTGGCTAAGGAGCACCTGCACTGGTTCGAGCCCTGGCACACCACCCTGAAATGGGAGGTCCCTTATGCCGAGTGGTTCGTTGGCGGCAAGATCAATGCTTCATTTAACTGCCTAGACCGCCATTGCCAAGGCCCACGTCGAAACAAGGCGGCGCTGATCTGGGAAGGTGAACCGGGCGACCGCCGTGTGCTCCGCTATCAGGATCTGCTCCGCGAGGTCGAGCGGTTCGCCAACGTGCTCAAAGGGCAGGGGGTCAGCCCCGGCGACACGGTGACGCTCTACATGCCGATGATCCCCGAGCTACCAATCGCGCTCTTGGCCTGCGCGCGGATCGGTGCAGTCCACTCGGTCGTCTTCGGCGGCTTTAGCGCCGAGGCTCTGGCTGGTCGAATCCAGGATTGTCAGGCTAAATACGTGATCACTGCCGACGGCAGCTATCGCCGTGGTAAAGTAATCCCGCTCAAGCAGAACGTTGATGACGCCCTGGCACATTGCCCCGACGTCACAACGGTTATTGTTGCGCGACGGACCGGAGACGACGTCTCAATGCAGGCCGGCCGGGACCATTGGTGGGACGATCTGGTCAAGGCTGCCCCACGCTCCTGCCCGGCCACGCCCCTCGATAGCGAGCACCCTCTGTTCATCCTCTACACCTCTGGGTCGACCGGCAAGCCGAAGGGGATCCTCCATACAAACGGCGGCTACCTGCTCGGCGCGACCATGACCACCCGCTGGGTCTTCGATCTTAAGGAAGACGATACCTATTTCTGCACCGCCGACATCGGCTGGATCACCGGCCACTCCTATCTGCTCTACGGACCGCTCTCCAACGGCGCCTCGGTCGTCATGTACGAGGGCGCTCCCAACCATCCCGACGAAGCGCGGTTCTGGAAGATCATCGAAGATTATCGGGTCAGCATTTTTTACACCGCTCCGACTGCCATCCGCGCCTTCATGAAATGGGGTAATCAGTTCCCCAAACGGCACGATCTTTCCAGCCTCCGCCTGCTGGGAACCGTCGGCGAGCCGATCAACCCCGAGGCCTGGATGTGGTACCACCAAGTCATCGGCGGCGGTCGTTGCCCGATCGTCGACACCTGGTGGCAGACCGAGACCGGCGCGATCATGATCAGCCCGCTGCCGGGCGCCACGCCGACTCGGCCCGGCTCCGCCACCCGACCGCTGCCGGGGATCGTCCCCGAGGTCGTTACCAAGGACGGCCAACCCGTGCCTGACGGCCACGGCGGTCTTCTAGTTATCCGCCAGCCCTGGCCCTCCATGCTCCGGACCATCTACGGGGACCCCGATCGGTTCCAGGCCCAATACTGGAGCGAAATCCCCGGCAGCTACTTCACCGGCGACGGCGCCCGCAAGGACCTCGAAGGCAACTTCTGGATCATGGGGCGCGTCGACGACGTGCTCAACGTCTCCGGACACCGACTCTCGACTATGGAGATCGAGAGCGCTCTGGTCAGCCACGACAAGGTCGCCGAGGCCGCTGTCGTCGGCAAACCCGACGAGATCAAAGGCCAGGCCATCACCGCCTTCGTCACCCTCGAGTCAGGCTACGAGGCCACTGAAGATCTTCGCGCCGAACTCCGGAGCCATGTCGCCGCTCAGATTGGCTCATTGGCTCGGCCCGACGAGATCCGGTTCGCCGGCGCCCTGCCCAAGACCCGGAGCGGCAAGATCATGCGACGCCTGCTCCGCGACATCGCTGCCGGACGCGACGCTGCCGGCGACACCTCAACCCTCGAAGACTTCGCCGTCCTCGCCAAGCTCCGCGAGGGCAACGAGTCTTGAATGCTCGCTTCGACTTATTATGGGACGTCAGCCTCGAGTAAGCGCCTTGGTGAGACCGGCTTCTGGGTTCTGCTTCGCTGTAAGAAGCAGTCCCAAGCCACGCCTATACGGCTAATCAATCGTCCACGTCGCGTCGTTCCTCGAGGTCAGTCGGGGGAGTGCGCGCGATAGGCATTGTCTCTTCGGGACAAGGATGTCGTGATCGTAACTAGGGGTACCGAACCTCTCGATCGACAAGACGATATCGACGAGGCCAACCCGCTTCGGGATCGGAGCGGGTTCGAAATCGACTGCGCAAGCCGAGCGATCCTGGGATCACCCGGGTCTGCGCGATCCATCAGAGTTCCCCGCGTGTCCATGCCTTGAGCCCATCGTGGCAGCCGACATAAGTCGCTTCCTGGGAACGCGCTGGTCGTGACATACAAGCTACCCCGGAGACTCGACGGCGACCGACTCTTCCTGGCCGGCTCGAATGGTGGGCTAGAGCGCGGGGATGACTCGTCTCGTCAGTACTGCGATGGCCGAGGGAGATCGATCAGAACTGCGTCACAGCATCAATCGAGGACGCTTAACGATGATCCGCGACGACGAGGAATTTCGCAAGGAGTTGGCCGAGGTCATCGACACGTCCCATCCGCGACGGCCCGAGACGATCGAAGCGTTGCTGATGGTTGCTGATTGGCTTTTCGAGGCCGGCGAACTGTTCGCCTCGACAGTCCTCCGAGACCTGGCCGAGGGCCGGCTCACCCCGAACAAAATCCACGTCCGTTCGACGTCCCGGTCTGAGATCACCCTGCCCAACAACCCGCTGATCGAATTGGTTCTGACCCGCCTGGAACTCGTCCAGCCCGGGCGAACATTCCGGACGCTCCAGGCTCACAAAGATGCGCCGTTAGCAATCCAGTTAGTCAACCTGCCGCACCGTGCGTACCTCCGGGAAACCTTCCGTGCCCTCCAAGCATTGCCGATCGAGTCACTCAGTTTCGCTGGACAACGGATCGGATACGAAGGTGTTATGGCTTTGGCGTCCAGTGGAGAACTGCCTAACCTCACGCTCCTCGATCTCGGCTCGAATGCGATCGGGAACGCTGGCGTCGAGACGATCGCCACGTCCGAGGTCTTCGCCTGTCTGCGGGGCCTCATCCTGGCTTGCAACCAGATCGGCGACCCTGGAATTGATGTGTTAGCCGACTCCCAAATCCTCCACGACCTGGAGACGCTTAAGCTGACCGGGAACCAGATCGGCAACCCCGGCGCCAAGGCCCTGGCCTGGTCGAAGGCGATGCCACTCCTCAAGAACCTGGACCTCCGGGGCAACCCGATCGGTCCCGAGGGGCGAACCGTCATCCAACGATCCAAACGTCTCTGGGGGCTTCAAGCGTTTCGTCACGACAAATGGTAACGGTTCGACTTCGAGCAACACCCAAAACAGATCATTCTACCGCTATTAATCAATGCATATCAAAAAATTCCGATACACCTGATTGAGAGCTTCGTCACCCTAAGGTCTCGTCCGGTACTGGAAGCTGGGCATGAGCTGAGGTTCGGCCGAGGATCGGGGAACTCATCGACCTCGACACGCGTCCAAGGTAGGCTGGACCGTACCCGAACCGGGTCACGGAGGCCCGTTCCCCTTCGCGTGACATTGTTCCGAACGTTGTCGCGGGTGGTCGCAAGGCCGTCCTGATCAACGTGGGTGTCGTCGTAGCGACGTCCATTTGCCCTCTCCCTCCCTTGGTGCCTGGCCCGAACCGCCTCGGTGTGGACCCGATGCGCGGCGGGTTCACCGTCCGTCCTCAGACAAAGGATCCTCCACGTGAACCGCCCCTGTCTTCCACTCCAATGTGTCACCTGGTTGGTCACTGCTTGGGTATTGTGGTGTGCGTCGGTCCCGTCGACGCGGGCCCAAGACCTGTCGATGCCCTTAATCCCGGCCGAGGCACGGGTCGACGCGTCGATCGTGCCTCAGGTCGGCCCGACCTTGGAGGAGGGTCCTACGCTGCCCGAACCGACCTCGGCGATCGCGCCGGTGGTGCCGGTACTGCCCAGTGAGATCGTTGAGGCAATGCAGGCGCGTGACTACCCTACCGCTCGAAAGGCCATCACCGCCCGGATCCGATCCATCCAAGAGCCCCAGGATGACCAAGACGAGCCGGAAGGTCAGGGCGACGAGGCGGCCGAATCTAGCCCGTCCGAGATCGCCTATCTCCGCTACATCGAGGGCCGCGCCCATCGGTTGGAGGGTGATCTCGAGGCGGCACGTCGATCGCTGGAAGCAGCGATCACTGACGATGACCAAGGTCCATGGACGCGGATGATCCAATTCGAGCTGGCCGAAGTCTTCCTGCAAGACCGCGACTATCGGGCCGCCGAGGCCTTGGCTGCCACCTTGACTGAGTCCCTGCTCAGCGACGAACGCAAGGACGACCTCGCGCGGATCTATCGCGACTTCGCTCTGCGGTTGGCCGACCCGGAATCGAGCCTGGATCAACCCGACCTTGGAGCCGCCGGCGACCTGCTCCGACGCGCCCGCGAACTGGCCAAGGGCGAATCGCTCCAGGCACAGCTCTTATTCCTGCTCGGCCGGACCACCCAACGGGTCCAGGAGCAAAATGCTCGCGGTTTCTTCCAAGAGTATGTCGAGTCCTACCCTGAAGGCGCTCACATCCTGGAGGCGCGGTATCGCTTCGGTCAGACCGTAGCCGCCAGCACGGGGTCGCCGGACGTCTACGAGTGGCTGGACCTGGTCCGTGATCTGGAGGACGATCGGGGCGTGGAGGCCGACACGATCCGACGCTGGACCCTAGGCGCGATCGCTACCCACAGCATGCTACGATCAGCCCCCATCGATCGCACCGTCCGTTCGATCCGGACATTTCTGGAAGCTTACCCGTCAAGCCCTGAGGCGGTCCGCGCCGCCTACCTGATCGGTATCCGCTTCACCAACGAAGGTCGGTCCGAGGAGGCCCTCTCCGCCTTCCGCGCCTTCCTCAACGGCGAAGGCTACGAGGTTGTCGAGGCCTCGCGCGCCGAACGCGCTGAGTTGGAGATGGCCACCACCTTCCAGATCAGCGAGATTCTCGCCGCCCAGAACCAATTCGACGAGGCGATCGACGCCTTCGAAACCTATGTGCGTCGGTTCCCGGACGGCCCGCGTAACGGGGATGCTCGACGGCGAGTGCCTGACGTGATCCTCGCTAAAGCGGCCGACGCAAGGAACCGGGAGGACTACGAGGAGGCGCGACGGATTTGGCGTCGGTTCCTCGAAGGTTATCCGCTCGACGCACGCGTGTCCGAGATCCTTTTCGCAATTGGTATTTCTTTTGTTTCCGAAGAGAAAGACACCGAAGCGATCCAGGCTTGGCAGCCGTTACTGAGTCGGTTCCCAGGCGGCGTCGAGGCGGCCCGAGCGACCTTCGAGACGGCCCGGATCTACGAGGATCGGGGGGGCGAGGGAGATCTGGAACTGGCCATCGAGACCTATCGCGAGATCAACGTCGAGCCCTGGACCTCGGAGGCGCGGAAACGCCTTCAGATCATGCAGACCGAGCAACTGACCGTGGTCACCCCCGGCCTGGTCCGCTCCGACGAGTCGGCTGCCCTCGAAATCAACAGCCGAAACATCGAGACCTTGACCTTCACCGCCTACAAGCTCAACCCTGAGACGTACTTCCGCGCCAAGGGGACCATCCAGGGCGTCGAGGCGCTCGATATCGGTCTGGTCGCGCCCGACGCTGAGTGGACCGTCGATGTGCCAGGATACGCCCGCTACAAGCCGATCGAGGAGACGTATGAGCTTCCCGACGACGTGGTGGTGCCGGGCGTTTGGGTCGTCAAGGTCACCGACCAGACCAATCTCCAGGCGACGACCTTGGTAATCGGCACCGACATCGATGCGATCGTCAAAAGCTCACGCGATCAAGGCCTGATTTTCGTTCAAAACATGGTCGAGCGGACCGGTGTGGCCAACGCGCGAATCTTGGTCTCCGACGGCCAGAGGATCGTCCACGAGGGGCGCACCGGCAAC
Source organism: uncultured Planctomycetia bacterium (assembly GCA_964609385.1). Lineage (GTDB taxonomy): Bacteria > Planctomycetota > Planctomycetia > Isosphaerales > Isosphaeraceae > CAZSSM01. Next base: position 23,482 of record CAZSSM010000077.1, on the reverse strand, counting down.
GACGGTGTGTTGCTGATCGACTGGGATGAGACCGAGGTTGGCGACTCGAAAAGGCTCCGCTACCTGGTCCTGAACGACGAACACATTGCTGGGACCGCTGTCAATCGACCCGACCGTGTTGCACAAGGCTTAGCCCCTCGCGCCCTGCTCTACACCGACCGGTCAGCTTATCGGCCCGGCCAGATCGTCCAACTCAAGGGGGTCGTCCGCGAGGTCACCGACGGCCAATACGACGCCAAAGCCGGCACTGACTACGATCTAGAAGTCTTCGACCCCTCAGGCCGTCGACTCTTCGAACGCATGGTGACCCTCTCGGACTACGGGACGTTCGCCGAGGAACTGGTGCTCGACCCGACCTCGACGCTCGGCTCGTATCGGATCCGACTGACCCGGCCAGGCCTCGACGGCGTCGAGTTTAACGGCAGCTTCGAAGTCCAGACCTACCAACTGGCCAAGATCAACCTGACGCTCGAGACCGATCGGACCGTCTACTACTACGGCGAGACGATCGAGATCGAGGCGGTCGCGCGGTACCAATACGGCACACCGCTGGCCGATCGGCCGATCGAGGTCGTCCTGCCCAACGGTCGCCGACTCTCGGGATTCACCGATGACGAAGGCAAATACTCCTTCGAGATCGACAGAGATCAGCAGGGCCAGGGCGTTGGCTTCACGGCTACCACGACCATCGGGGTGATGGCGACCTTACCTCAGGACAGCGTGCAGACGGCGTTGACCCTCGCGATCGCCCGGGAGGGTTACTCGATCGCCTTGGCGACCGACCGCGACGTCTACCTGGACGATGAGACGTTCACCCTACACTCCACGACACTCGACGCCTTGGGCGAGCCGGTCGGCCGCGACTTGCAGATCGCGGTACTCAAGCAGGTCCGCCAGGGTCGACGGACGGCCCAGCGTCAGGTCTCTGAAGCGACGTTGACGACCGACGACGAGACCGGGCGCGGCCAGGTTGACTTGACCATTGACGACGATGAAGGCGGCTCCTATGTCCTGCAGGCTCGTGGGACCGACCGGTTCGGTAACACGATCGTTCAGACCCGTTCGCTGACCGTCTCCGGAACCGAGGACCCGAACCGGCTCCGGATCCTGACCGACCGGACGCAATATAAGGTCGGCGAGACGGCTGAGGTGACGTTGGTCAGCCGTGACGAGCGCGACGGTCCCGCGCTGATCACCTGGGAAGCCGACCGGATCCTCCGGTATCGGATCGTCCCCTTGACCCCGGGACAGAACACACTGACCTGGGAGGTCGACGGCCCGCAGTTCCCCAACTTCACCCTGGGCGCGACGCGGATGTCCGGGACGCGATACGACGAGACGCGGTTGGACCTCAACGTCGTCCGCGACCTGCGCGTCACCGTCGCAACGCAGCAGGACGCGGTCGGTCCGGGCGATGAAGTGACCGTCGAGGTTACGACGACCGACCAACTCGGCCAACCCGTCGCCGCCGAGATCACCCTCGCTTTGATCGATGAGGCGCTCTTGCGGATCTACGGCGACTCGACCCCTCAGATCGGTCCCTTCTTCTACGGCCAGGAGCGCCAAGGCTCCTTCGAAGAATCGTCGTCGAACACGTTCGTTTACAAGCCGACGACCGTCCCAGTGGCACAAGCGTTGGTCGAGGAGCGCGAGCGTCTGGAACTGATCGAGGCCGAAATCGCCTCGCGTGCAGAAGTCGCCGATGCGCTCGAGCGGTCTCAAAGCCGTGACCTGGCGATAAGCGACGGCTTCGCGAGGGAATCGTTGTCCAGGGAGTTCGATGCGGACAAGCCGGCCAGCCCCTCTGCATCTGAAGAGTTTTATGAAATGGAGCTTGGACAGGCTCAAGGAGCTGCTCGGCCGCGCTCAAGATTTTCGGCTCCAAACGATCCATCCTACGGAATGGACGGCGCCATGGCTGATGAGCTGGCCGAAGTCCGTCGAGGCCGAGGTGGGTTCGGCGGCGGCGCACTCCTCGGCGGTCAACCCTTGGGACGATCTCCCATGGGGGGCGTGATGCTCCAACTTCAGGATGGCGAATCGGGCGGGTATGGCTTCGGCATAGGTCTCGAATCCGGTCGCCGCATGCGTCTCCGTGCAGAAAGTTCGCCGGCGCAAACTATTGACTACTTCGCTTCGACCGACGTGGCTGGCACAGGTGAAAACGACAAAAATCGCGTTACCCCACGTCAGCAGTATGTCGAGACCGCCTACTGGAACCCAAGCGTCATCACCGACTCCGACGGCAAGGCAACCGTCACCTTCCGCGCGCCCACGGCCCTTTCGAAGTATCGCTTCTTAGCCAAGGGGACGACCGGCTCGGACACGATGGTCGGCCAAACAACCGCGTCGTTGTCGGTCCGAAAACGCTTCTTCGTTGACCTGATCGCCCCGACGATCCTGACCGAGGGCGATTCCGGCCGGATCCGGGCGGAGATCCATCACCTCGACGACGTCGACGGCACCATCGAGGTCACGTTGGAGGCCTATGCCGGTGGTCGCCAGGAGGTCTATCCCCAGACCATCGAGGTCGACGGCGCCGGGGTCGAGCGGCTCCTCTTCGAGCCCTTCGAGGTGCCCGAGGCCGACGTCGTCCAACTGACGCTCAAGGCCTCGATGGGAGATCAGGCCGACGAACTGACCATCGAAGTCCCGGTACGACCTTGGGGGATCCAGGCGTTCGCGACGTCCTCGGGCACCGAGGAGAACGACCGGACGATCTCGGTCCGACTGCCCCAGGCACGCGGCGGGTACCGGAATCCGGAGCTGCTCCTGACGATCGCGCCGAGCCTGCAACGGCAGGTCATCGAACTGGCCGTGGGACCGGAGATCTATCCGTTGCCGCGACGGGTCAATATGGTCATCCTGCCCGTTCCGCAGCCGACGACGATCACCAAAGCTTCGCGACTGTTGGCAGCAACAGCGGCGCTGGAGTACCTGCAACAGATTAACCAGACCGAGTCGCCCGACGCGGTCCGGCTTCGGCGCTATGCCTCCAGCCTGACCTCGACGCTCGTGGCCAAGCAGAACGACGACGGCGGCTGGCCGGCGATCCTCGGCACCGCGGAACGGGGGAACGGGCGGAGCCTGGGCCGAACCTCCGCACAGGTCGTCTGGGCCTTGGCCGAGGCCGAAGGTCAGGGATTGTTGGCCGACCGCGGCGTGCTCGACCGTGGCGTCGCCTTCGTGGCGGGACATCTGAACCGATTGAGCCCGAGTCAGACCGACGACCGGGCCGAGGCGCTCTACGCCTTGAGCACGCGTGGGGCGGCCGGGTTCGAGCAGGCCAACAGCCTCAATCGGGTCCGGACCAGCCTGTCGAACCGCGCCTTGGCTCACCTGGCGTTGACCTTCGCCAACTTAGGCCGACCCGAGTTGGGTCGCGAGGTGCTCAACGTCCTCGTGCCGCGCGGGGTGGCTGAGCCCGGGGCTGGAGACTCGACCTCATGGGAGCCCGGCGCCGAGGTCGAGTCGTCGATCGGCTCGACGGTCGGGACGACCGCACGGGTCGCCTTGGCTTTGGCGCGGCTCCAGCCCGACTCGCCGGCGCTTCAGAGCGCCATCGCGTGGTTGGAGGCCCACCGCTTCTGCGCCGGATGGTCGCCCGAGTCAACGCGGGGGCCGGCCGTAGCCGCCCTAAGCGCGTACTACGCCGAGGCCGTGACGGCCGACGATCGGTATCGCCTGACCGTTCAGGTCAACGGGGAGGAGGTCCTCAACCGCGAGTTCGACGCCGAGAACCGAGGCGAGGCGGTCGTGGTCCCTCGACGTTTCCTCCGGCCGGGCGCCGAGAACACGGTGCGCTTCGACATCGAGGGTCGCGGCACGTTCGGATACTCAGCGCTGTTGACCGGGTTCACCCGCGATTTCACCCCATACCAAAACCGCAACGGCCGCCTCTTCTACGTCCAGGATCGACGCTACGAGCCAGCACAGCCGGTCTTCGAAGGGCAGACATTGGCTACTGGGTTCAACAGCGTTCAGCCGCCGTATCGGACCTTCCGCAACCTGGCCAGCCAGGTCGCGCTGGGCGATCGGGTCCGGGTCACCTTGGATGCCTACACGACCTACCGTCGGGTCACTCAAACCGATCGGGTCCTGGTCATCGAGGAGCCGCACCCGTCGGGGACGACAATCGTGGACGGCTCGGTGCAATCGAATGCTCTCTATCATACCGTGGGTGATGGTCTTCTCACACTTTACTATGAGTCGGGTCAGTCGCCGGGCACGGTCACGTACGAGTTAGTCGGCTTCGAGCCGGGCAACTACCGCGCATTGCCGACCCGGATCCGCGACGCGTATGACCGCGGATCGTTCCATCTCGGCAAGCCGGGGGCGCTTCGCGTGTTGCCGCCTGGCGAGGAGTCGACCGACGAATACCGCCCCACGCCCGACGAGCTGCTGGCCCGCGGCCAGCTCCTCTTCGACCAAGGCCGGCTCTTAGAGGCGGCCGAACCCCTGGAGGAGTTATTCACGTCGTATCCCCTCAAGGCGGAGGTGCAGGCACGTGCAGCGGGGATGCTCCTGGACATCTTCATCGCTCACTATGACGCCCGGAAGGTGGTTCGCTACTTCGAGGTCGTCAAGCAGCGGGCCCCCGAGCGGATCATCCCGTTCGACCAGATCCGGGTCGTCGGCCGAGCCTACCGCGACCTCGGCGAGTTCGAGCGGGCCTATCTAATCTGGATCGCTACGGCCGAGGCGAGCTACATCGAGGACGCGCAGCTTGGTCAGACGCTCCAGGATCGCGGCCGACGCCTGGAAGGGGTCGCCCTCCTGCTAGATCTCTGGCGACAGTATCCAGGTCTGGAATCGATTCGGAGCGACGCCTTCGGGCTCTCGCAACTGCTGGCCCAGTACGCCACGCAGGCGTCACAGGACCGCGAACTCCGACGCGCCCTAATCCGCGCCGAGGTCACCCGACCCCAACTCTGGCTCCAAGCGATCCGGCTCGACCGCGCCCTGATCGCTCAGGCTCCCACGACTCCGATCGCCGATGAGATCAGCCTGGCAGTCCTGGGCTCTTATCTGGAGCTGGAGGATTTCGATCGCGTCGTCGACCTGGCTCGCCAAGGCGCATCGCTGTATCCCGAGAGTCCGTTCCTGGACAGCTTCCAGTTCAGCGAGGCGCTGGGCCGGTTCAACCTCAGTCAATACGACCGGGCCATCGAAGTGGCGCGAACGATCGCCGAGGCGGTCTACGAGGACGAGAACGGGAGCGGTCGACCCAGCCCGAACAAGTTCGAGGCCCTCTACATCCTCGGACAAATCTATGACGCCCGTCGCGAACTGGCCCGCGCTGTCGAATACTACGAGCGGGTCCGCGACCGGTTCACCGACGCCGACGACGCCATCGATGCCCTGACCGGAAAGGCGCTCACACTTCCCGAGGTCACCGTTGTTCGACCGCCAGCCGATCCCGACTCGCCCGCCGAGGTCGCCGGCCTACGGAGCGTCGGCATCGGCCCGATCCAGGACGATGAGGGTGATGACGACGATGCGGACACCCCGTCGGGGATCGACCCGACGATCACGTTGACCCATCGCAACGTCGGGCGCGTTGGCGTGACGGTCTACCCGGTCGACCTCCAGCGGCTCTACCTGACTCGCCGCAATCTCGACCGGATCGCCGGCATCGACCTGGCCGGGATCACTCCACTGGTCAAGACCGAACTGGACCTCGGCGACGACCTCCGGATCGACGAGGCGACGACCGAGATCTCGTTGCCGATCGAGGAGGAGGGGGCGTACCTGGTCATGGTCCGCGGCGGAGCCTTGGACGCCTCGGGGATCGTCCTGGTCAGCCCCTTGGAGATCCAGGTCCTGGAGGAACCCGGAGCCGGTCGGGTCCGCCTGACCGTCCGCGACGTCCGAACCGATCGGCCCGCCTCGAGGGTGCAGGTCAAGGTGATCGGCTCGAACGACCTCGAGTTCCGCAGTGGGGTCACCGACCTGCGCGGGGTTTACACCGCCGAGGGGCTCAACGGCGTTGTCTCGGCCGTCGCTCGACGCGGGACCGACCAGTACGCCTTCTACCGCGGTGAGACCCCCGTCGGTCAAGACCAATCCCTCCCAGCCCGGGGGCAACAAGTCGAGCTGGAAGCCGCCCCCACTCCGAACGAGCCCGCCCTTGAACAGAACCTCCGGATGCTCAATAACGCCAACCAGCTCCAGCAGATCGACCGGCTCCAACAGCGCATCCGGGACTACCGCAAGGGCGTCGAGGCCCAGAAGGCCTATTGATCATCGAGGTCGATCGAAACCGGGCGTCGGCATGTGTCGACGCCCCTCCGTCCACCGAAGAAATCTGCAAGGGCCTGAGCATCCCACCAGACCCTTGGAGCTAGATGTTTTCACTAAACCAAATTTTCAAAGTATGCCATAGCGTCGAAAAGCTTCGGAGAGGCTCATACCTTCGGCGAGCTTGTCGCGGACCGTGTCCTCGCCCTGAACTTTCTCCTCGGCCTTGGCGACGGCCGTGTCGGCGAGACGTCGGGGGACGATAACGACACCGTCTCGGTCGGCGAGGACGAGGTCGCCGGGCGCGACGTCCACACCCGCGCAGGTGATCGGCACGTCATAGGCGTCGACGTCGAGCCTTCCCATGCTGTCGGCGGGGTGGACGCCTCGACAGAAGACGGGAAAGCCCAGGTCAAGAATCCCCTTCGTGTCGCGTGAATAGCCATCGACGATGACTCCATGTGCCCCGCGCCACTTGGCGGCGGTCGAAAGCAATTCGCCCCAGATCGCCCATTCGCCTCGCGAAAAGACCAGGACTTCGCCCGGCTTCAGCGAGTCGATCGCCTCCATCTCGAGCTTGTACGGCTCGGGCGGATCGATCCGCGTCGCCGGTACGCACGAGGCCGTCCGGACCACGCCGGCGCAGCGAAAGCCCGGGTCGAGCGGCTTGACCTCCGTGCTCAGGCATTGGTCACGCGCCCCGAGCGTGTCCAACACGTCGGCCACCACGGCCGAGTAGAGGCGCTCCAATCGAGGTACCAGCGGATCGATTGCGGATTCGTTCATCGTTCGATTTCCAAGAGACGTCGAGGTACTCCGAGTGGCCGAGACGGTCACGCGTTCACATCAAGGACGATCCGCCCAATGACCTGCCCTTGAAGAATCTGATCGACGTGGGTCTCGACCTCGGAGAGCGGGACGATCTGGCCGATCTGATCGAGGAATGCAGGCTTCCAATCGGTGGATAGGTGATCCCAAAGGGCATTGCGGACGTCGGTGGGGCACCAAGCCGAGTCGATGCCGGCCAGGGTGACCCCTCGGAGGATGAACGGGTAAACGGTCGTGGGGACCTCCGCGCCGGCGACGACACCACAGGCCGCGACGCACCCTCGAGGCTTGGTCGCGCGAATCAGGCCGGCCAGGATCGCGCCGCCGACGGTATCGACCGCACCGGCCCATCGGGTCGAGGCCAGCGGCTTCGAGGCGTCCTGCGGAATCGCGTCGCGGCTGAGGATCTCTGAAGCGCCCCGATCCTTGAGCCAGTCGGCGCGATCGGCCTTGCCCGAGACGGCCCAGACCTCATAGCCCAACCGGGCCAGAATTGCGACCGCCAAGCTACCGACTCCACCGCTGGACCCGGTGACGACGACCGGGCCGGACTCGGGATCGACGCGGTTGTGACGGAGTGCAGCTACGCACTGGGCGGCGGTCAGACCGGCGGTGCCGAGGGCCATCGCTTCGAACGCCGAGAGGCTCGACGGCAGCGGGACAACCCATTCGTCGGGCACGCGGACGAGGCCGGCCCAACCGCCCCAACGCTCGACGCCCAACTCGTAGCTGGTCACCAGGACCTCCGCGCCCGCCTCAACGCCCGTCGTGCCTGACTCCAGGACCGTGCCGACCGCGTCGATGCCAGGCACATGGGGCAACGCCTTGACCACTCCCCGATGCCCCCGCGACGCCATCGCGTCCTTATAATTGAGCGACGAGTACCGGACTGCGATCACGACGTCGCCGTCGGCCAAGTCCGACGCCGGGCGCTCGACCAGAGCCCCCCGGACCACCTTCGAGTCCGCCGACACGCGATCCACCACATAACCACGGAACGACTCGGGGATCATCGTCAGCTCCTGCGTCGGGACTCTGAGATTCGTAACGCCCCGAGCCTATCAGGACCACCCACGCGCTCAAAGCCTCTACTTTTTCCTGAGAAACGACGTTATTCTCGCAAAGCCAGCACGAAACAAGAAAACTTTGACATATCAGAAACATTCACACCAATAATCGCCAATTGTTTTGTAGCTTAATCAGAGGTTAGTTCTAGGGTTTGCCCAGAAATTGACACATAATCGCTCGCATTTCTGGGCACGAGCACGATCGAGACAAGAAGATCCACTTACGCCGCGCTGAGCCAGTTCCGGATTCGGCCGACTTCATCGGTCCAGGGTCCGAGTCGTCGTTGGAGGTAGGCATCGTAGAGCAGGTCGAGAGTTTCGACGAAGTGACGGAGGCTATCGACGCGGGTGATCAGCAGTTCGTGGCCGCTGACACCCTCGAGCTTGGGTAGGTTCAAGGCGGAGACGGCGAGGGTCTCGGCCTGGAGGGTCAGCTCGTACTGCATATCGTGGCGGACGACGATGAGGCCGGCCTTGCGGGGTAGTTTGCCGGCCTGGAGGGCGCGGATAGCCTCGGGCATGCGCGCCGGACCTTCGTCACTGAGCGTATCGCGCCCGGTTTGACCGGTCGGGCAGTCGAGCGTCAGGGTCTTGCTGAACATCACCGACGCCTCGGAGCCGTCGGGCAGGATGAGCGTGTCGCCGTCGTTCTGCAACGTGTGCCAGAGCCAGAGTAGGAACTCGTTGCCGAGAAAGTCGCGGAGCAGGGGATCGCCGTCAGCCCAAGCGATCGAAGGCTGCGCCTCAGCCGAGACAAAGCCCGAGGGCGCGACCTGTTCCAGGGCCTCGGTACGATCGCGGGCGTCGGCCATCCAGGTGGCCAAGCTGCCAGCGGTGACCGGCTCCAACTCGCGCCCGAAGGTGTCGCGGAAAAGGCTAACGAGCCGCTCGACGACATTGGCACTGGTCGCTCCGATGTAGAGCGCGTTGCTCAGGCCGTCCCAGAGGACCGGGTAGTGCTTGAGCTTTTTGAACCGACCGTCGGAGGCTTCAGACTCAGCGCGAGCCTCCGCGGCCTCCTTGGCCTCGACGCGCTGGGTCTTGGTCGGGAACCCGCTAGGGTTGTTCGCCGCTCGCGCGATCAGCTCAATCTTGGTGTAGGCCTGCAATAACGAACTCGGGATCTTGTCGGTGTCGATCCGGATGGCCGCGTGGAGGGTGTCATTGATCACGTTCTTGGCCAGGTCGAACCCGGTGTCCAGGACGTGGTCGCCGCCAGCCCAGCCGAAGTTGACACCGTCTTCGGTCTCGGCGGCGCCGTGCTGACCGATGGCGTGTGCTTCCAGACGTTCCAGATGCTCTTCGCCGAACGGAAGGGGCTTGTCACCGAGCACTCGGTAGCGGACGAACGTGACCCGACCATTGAGAAACGCCATGGATGACCATCCTCCTGGAGCGCAAAGATCCTAACGAAGACAATTCGAAACGATCAGGGACCCGATGCCGGATGACGGCAGCTCGGGGACCGATCGTCGTTCGCTCTACCCAAATCGTCGTTCGCCCCGACTCGGCTCGACCGAATTCGCTCGACCACCATCCCCGAGCGCCGGCTCATAGCGATTGTGGCGGTCCTCGATGATCGTCGGTTCGGGAATTGACGTGAGAATCCCCCAAAACACGTCCAGGATACGAACGGATCGGGGGAAAAACCTCACAACGTCAGAGGTTCTACAAACGTCAGCTAAATGGTGATACGAAGTAGCTTAGCGGGCGTCCCGGGCATGCAATCCACTCCGAGCCGTCTTCGAACGCTCTTTCAACCGATCATCGCTTCGAGACGACGTCCAGGCCGGACTCCTCATCGAGTGGTTCGAAGAACGGGGTCATTTCCAGCCAGAACACCAACGAACGCCACGAACCACCAACGCCGACCTGGCCTAACGCCTCATCGGTCAAGTCGGCCCATTCCACTTCCAACGCCTCGGCATCGACCAACCCTCGGCGACCTCTCGAGTCGTCGAAACCCCCGTAGTTTGAGGCCCTCGCCGGGTCGACCACGACGGGCTCCAACGATCCGGTTCCCGACGCGATCCGAATGATCCCATCCAATTCGTCGCCGGCAACGTTATCAGGCGCCGGCTGCAAAACGAGATCGCCCCCATTGAGCATCGTGAACAGCGAACCCACATCCGGGACGGTCGCGTCCGAGACCAGGTTGAGCACCGCCTTGGACCTGGTCGGCTTCTCGGCCAAATCCAGCTCCACATGGGCTAGCGTGCCAAAGGCGCCCGGTTGGAAAACGAGGGGCTCAGCCCGGTAGCCGCCAATGACGAGCAGTCCCGACGTGTTGTCCACATGCCAGAGCGTCTCGTATTGCCGGCCCCAATCGCCCAGGTCGACCGAGGCGACGGTGAATTGGTCCGGGTCGAACGTGGCCACCGCGCGGAAGGTCCGCAAGGGGACCGGTTGTGGGTCAGTGATCTCCAAGGTCAGTGCGGTCGTGACGGTCCCACCGGCCGGCCCCATGGCCTCGCTGAAGGCGATTCGTGGGTCGCGACCGCCAGGCACCGGAGGGCTGGTGGCGGTCCGTTCCGGCAGATCGTTAGGGATCCCCAAGGCAGCGCTGAGCACCAGCACTGCATCGGTCAAATCGACAAACCCGTTGCCGTTGGCGTCGGCAACCAGTTCTCCGGCCAGGTTGGCGTAGTCGAGGACTTCGTTGGGGAAGGCCAAGGCGATCCGCACGATCGTGGCGGCGTCGTCGAAGCTGTAGGAATTGTCTGTCAGCAAGACGTCACCGGGGTAGGCCAAGGCGACCAACGGGTCGCGATGGCCGAGATCATCGATCTGGACGCCCCCCGGTCCTTCGACGTCAAGGTTCTCGAAGGTGACAACCTGCTTCTCGAGCAATGGTGCGTCGTCGGGGATCGAGGAGACCAAGCGGAGGATCTGGAGGTCGTCGGCGCCGAGTCCCGTCTCGGCCGTCAGAACCAGACGGACACGACCGGGCTCGATGACTTGGAAGGCAATCTCCGCATCATTAGGCAGCCCGTTTGTGAGTGTGGCATCGTTAATTTGGAGCAGTTCGGGGTCGAAGACGAGGTCGAATCCGATCCGGGTGAGCCCTTCGGGTTGACTGATAGTAACGGGCCACCCCGCTTGGTCGAGGGGCAGATCGATCGGCTGACCAGGTCCACGCAACACATCGGGTAGCGAGAGGACGACCTCCGGGACGTCGGGCACGTTGAAGGCGACGGTCTCGGGCGAGTTTACCAGGTCACCGCGAAGCTCGACCTGGTATTCCCCGGGAGTAAGCAAGCCGTTGGGAGTGACGGCCACGAACGCAAAGCCGCCCGCATCGGCGTCGATGACCAACGAACCGGGGATGACCTGACCCTGAGCGTTACGGACCTCGACATCGGCCTCGCCGGAACCGTAGAGGGTGATCTGGCTCGGGTTGGAGAAGATCGGCTTCTGGAGTTGGAGCGAGAACCCACCGAGTCCCGGCTCAACCAACACATCGGAAACTAAGAACGTCGCCACGCCTGAGCCCGACACGGATCCGCCGCCAACAAGGTTTGCCTCGGCGGTCAACTCCAATTGGTAGACTCCGGGCGCGCTGAAGGCAAAGTTGTAGTGGGTGTGGGCGCCGGGACCGACCGGGAAGGCGGCGAAGCTGTCGTCGGTCAAGCCATCGAAGCTGTCCCAGACCACTCCGCTGCCATCGCTCCAGAGCGTAAATGACCCCGGGCCGTCGACGCCCGTCAACGAGAAGCGGAGCATATCGCCCTGGAGAACCCCCAAGTCAACTGACTCGGCGGCCAAGCCCAAGTAGGGCGCTTCAGCGGCATTCGACTCGAAAAGGCCCTCGAACAAGTTCCAGTAAGGGGTGCCCTGGACCAGCCCTAGGGACTCGGGGATGTCGAAGAAGTCTGAGGTGCCCTGGGTGGTGATTTGCGTGGAGTCCGGCACGAGGATCTGGACATCTTCGGCATCGAAGACCTCGTCGGACCGATCCTGCCCCCCAATGGTCGCGCCATCGGACTCGATCCTCAGTGTGAACGCGTCATCCACAAGGGCCAGGCCGATGTCGGCGTGTCCTTCGGTGTACAGCAGAGGTCCGGCGCCCTGAGTCAGCAGGATCCGAGCCTCGCAGGTCTCGAACCGAAGCAGGGGACCTCGAGTCCCGTGGGCTTTTCGGTTCACCCCTCGACGGACAGGTACGTCCGTGCGCAGTTCGAAAATCGTCATAGGAGATCGCTCGTCGGTTGGGAAAAATCGAGGGTGCAACTCTGCCACGAGGACCAACTCCCGATTGGACAGAGTATCGGCCCCGGAGGCGGATTACGGGAGTGTAGCGATATCCTTTGGATAGTGCCGCACGCTTGGACCAAGTTCCGCTGACGATCCCCAGACGTCACAACCGCCTATCCTCGAGTTGACGGAGACGAAGCCGACCACCTCGCAACTGTTGAGGAGCATTTGCTAATTCCCAATGCAACACAAACATTTTATATAATTTATAAAAAACATATTCCAAAGGATCGATCAATCATTGGCATTCCCGAGCCAGGTCCGTGTATAGTGATCGAAGAGCGGATCGAGGTCGACGTTGCCTCCGGTGATGATCACGCCGACGCGTTGTCCATTCACGTCGATCTGGCCGTTGAGCAGGGGGGCGACCGCCACGGCGCAGGAGGGCTCGATGAGAATCTTAAACCGTTCCCAGACGAACCGCATTGCGCTGAGGATCCGGTCCTCGGGGACCGTCACGATCCGCTCGACGTGGCGCTGAATGACGGCGAAGGTCCGTTGGCCGAGCGAGGTCTTGAGGCCGTCGGCGACGGTATGCGGGTCAACGACGGGAATGATTCGGCCGGCCTCCAGCGAGCGCATCGCGTCGTCGGCGTTGAGCGGCTCCGCGGCCAGGACGCAGGTCTGGGGCGACCGGGCCTGGACGGCCAATGCGGTTCCGGCCAGCAGTCCCCCCCCGCCGACCGGCGCGAGAACCACATCGAGCGGCCTATCGACTTGCTCCAGGAGCTCCCAGCCAGCCGTCCCCTGACCGGCGATGACGTCCCAGTTGTCGAAGGGGTGGATGAGTCGGTAGCCGCGTTCGGCAATGAGCCGCTCAACGGTCGATTCGCGGGCCTCCAAGGTCGGCTCACAGAGCACGACGCGGGCGCCGAAGTCCTCGGTGGCCGACCGCTTGACCCGAGGAGCGTTCGAGGGCATGACGACGCAAACCGGCACCCCAAGAATCTGGCCGGCACGGGCGAGGGCCTGACCGTGGTTGCCCGAACTGTGCGTGATCACCCCATCGCGGCGGGCCTGGTCATCCAGTCGGAGTACCGCGTGCATCGCGCCACGGAACTTGAAGGCGCCGACACGCTGGAAGTTCTCACACTTGAGGAAGACCGAGCCGCCGCAGACCGCATCCAGCGACTGCGAGGTCAGGACTGGCGTCCGGTTGACATAAGGCGCCAGACGCTCGGCGGCGAGTCCAACCTCTTGAGCATCGAGGATCGCCCCCGAAGGATCCACAATCGCCGACATGAGGAGCACCAAAATCAAGAATAGAGTTGCATAACCTTACCGACGTCACAGTGGCCGGAGTGAAGCCGTCATTCTGCTGGAGAAGCAGACGCCAGTTCCAGGCCACCTTCACGCCCAGAAAAGAGGCGCGGTCCAGGCTATCATGATAGCCGTGGGCCCGCACGCGGCGATGCCCCAGTTGATGCAAGTCACAGTCACCGACGTTGGCGACCTTGCCGACGATCCCCAAAGTCCCCACGCCAACGCCGGCTAGATTTCCATCGCGGATCATCCGGTCTCTCATGAGGCCGACCAGCCCAGTAAGCCTCGCCATGCTCGGCCAATTCAGCGGATCGGGCTGAAGTCGATCGGATCAAGAAAAACCGACTCGACCGACTCGACCAATGGGCCATTGCTCCGGCTCTCTGCGAAGACCTCACGCCACTCGGGGTCGCTCCGGAAGGCTTTCCAAGAGGCCTCGGCAGCCTCGCGGCTGGGGAAGCTCAGGATGTAGACCAGCGTGTCCCCTTTACCCTTGTCCTCGTCCTGCGGAACCCAGAAGCCGACCAGCTTCATGTCGAGACGATCGAAGATACTGATCGTGTGGCTCCGGAACCGGGCTAGCAGGTCGTCAAGCTTGCCCTCGTTCGCTACGTAGGTCCGCAGCTCAAAGGTCCGGGTCGGTTCCTCGTCCACCACGGTCGGGGCTTCCGGCTCGGTCTCCGAAGCCGGGAGGGTGGTCAAGCCATATCCAGACACGGCGATCAACAGGATACTGAGACCCAACAGCCAGGCTTTCGAAGTCATCGCGAGTCTCCTCGAGAAATCGGTCTACCCAGGAAATGGTCGGAGGTCCCCGTGACCCGCCAATCGACCAGTCCGATTGTCTCCCATCCCCTCGGCCTGCACAACCGTCGCGGGCCGCCACCACACGGAACTAATGCATTCAAAATAATATTTATCTTCGATAACTTCACAAGCGACTCCAAGGAAACAAAGGGCGCTCGATGTTGCGGTACGATGAGCACTCGGGGCGGAGACGAGTGATCCCGGGGGTGTCAACCTCGACGACGATCGGGTCGAGCGGAGCGTAGGCGGCCTTGTAAGCCACGGCGGCCTTAACGACGATTGCCCGGGCCTTGGAGGGATCAAGCCCGAGACTGGTCAGTTGGCCAAGGCTGAACGGCGGTGTCCGACGCGTGTTAACGATCAGTGTGATCGGTCCAGGCAGATCGATCACTGCAGTCGGGCCCTGGTCGTGTTGGCGGAGGCCTCCGTGACGCGGTTCCGGCTCGATCCACATGCCTTCGTGGAGGGACCGGACCACGCCCTCGACCATCACGTGCGCTCCGTAATCGTCCCCACCACGCCCCCCAACCGGTCCCACGACCTGCCCGCCAACCCCCGACCGCTGTGCCCGCTCGACGGCCTCGGGATCGCAGAGTGTCGCCCACGCACCGGCGACTCGGCGACGGACCAGTTCCTCGAAAAGCACCGTGCCGTCGCCGGGCGTCCCGCCGCCGATGTTGTCGCCCAGGTCGACGAGGATGATCGGCCGATCTGGGGGACTCGGGCCGGTCGTCCAAGTCACGACCTGATCAACTGCCGCCTGGGCGTCGGGACAATCGACGTCGAGCGACTCACGCAACTCCCAGAGTCGAGCGCCGATCGTTTCGGCCAACGCTTGAGGTTTGTCTTCTTCGGATTCGGACAACGCGACGATCGCCGGTCCCATCTCGGGCACGTCGGCGTAGGGGAACCCGGCAGCAAGGCTCATTGACCAGACCTCGGAACGCTCTTCGATCACCTGAATCTCGGCCATCAGCTCCTGCATCGGTTCGCGATCGGTCTCCTGACCGAGCAGGTTGACGATCAACGGCGGCTTAGACAGTCCCATCGTCGGCCGAATCTCCTCGAGGACCATTCGTCCGAGGATTCGCGCCGCCTTGAGACCGATCGAACGTTGATCGACGTGCGGATAGGTCTGATATGCGATCAGGGCGTCGGCTTTGGCGACCATCAACGGTGATATATTGGCATGAAAGTCGAGGGTCGCGACGATCGGGAACGATTCGCCGATCCCGTCGCGGAGCCTCCGAAGCACCTCGCCGTCGGCGTCGTGATAGCTTCGCGAGACCATCGCGCCGTGGAGGGCCAACAGGAGCCCATCAACCTCCGCATCGCGGGTTAACTCAAGGATCCGGTCTGTAACGACGTCGACGACCTCGTCCTCGACGTTGCCCGAGGGGGTCGCCCAGGCCATCAGGGTCGGGATGGCCTCAAACCCCTGACGCCCGACCCCCTCCAAGAATCCGCCGACCTCATGGTGGGCCGCGCTCCAGGTCGCGACCAGGTCGGCCCCCTCGCTCCACGATGTCGACCGGAAGGCCTCCAGGCCCGTCGACGTCCGCGCGAAGGTGTTCGACTCGTGCATTAGGCCGCCCACCGCAATTCGGATCGGTCGATAATTCATGCTTGGCATTCCTTCACGCGACTTGGCACGATGGCCCTGAGGTGTTCGTGACCCTCGACGCTGACCCAACGGTTTTTCCCGAAGAGACGCGCCTTCCATTTTGAGAGTGGTTACCATCGAGCACAATGCAACGCATCGGACGGCATCGGCCTAGACTTCAACAGTCGATCCCTCTCAAGCCTGAGGACATCATGGATCGTCGGAGATTCCTCGAAGGCACCCTCGTCGCAACCGCCGGCCTGTCCCTCTCCGACCTGGGTCGCGTGGTGAATGCCGACCCGGTGGGCGAACCCCTGCCGATCGCCGCGATCGTCACCGAGTATCGGGAGAACTCGCATGCCGATGTCATCATCGGCAAGATCCTTGAGGGGTATGATCAGCTCGGCGGGCCGGGTCCGGGGCTCTTTGTCGCATCGATGTACACCGACCAGGTCCCCGACAACGATCTGAGCCGCGACCTATCTCGGAAATACGGATTCCCCATTGTTCCGACGATCGACGAGGCGATCACGTTGGGTCACGACCACATCGCCGTAGAGGGCGTGCTCTGCATCGGCGAGCATGGCCGCTATCCGTATACCGCTGACACGCGACAGCACATGTATCCGCGACGTCGATTCTTCGACGAGACGGTCGCTGCTTTCGAACGTTGCGGCCCAGTCGTCCCGATTTTCAACGACAAGCACCTGGGCTATCGCTGGGAGGACGCCCGGCACATGGTCGCGACCGCCGAGCGACTCGGGATTCCGTTCCTGGCCGGCTCGTCGTTGCCAGTCGCCTGGCGCATCCCACCCTTGACGATCCCGCGCGGCTCGAGGCTCGTCGAGGCGATGGCACTGGGCTACGGAGGCTTCGAAGCGTACGGCTTCCACGCCTTGGAGACTCTGCAGTGTATGGTCGAGCGACGCGACGGCGGCGAGACCGGCGTGAGCCGAGTCCAAGCTGTACGCGGGGAGGCGATCTGGGAGGCCGAGCGAGCCGGCCGCTGGTCGCGATCGCTGCTCAAAGCAATCCTCGAACGCCTGCCCAACGTAAAGCCCGGTCGGATCGAGGACAACCTCAACGACAGCGCGGCGTTTTATTTGATCGAGTACCGAGACGGGTTCCGCGCGAATGTGGCAATGCTCAACGGTCACGCATTGCAATTCGCCTTTGGTGCGACCGTCGAGGGCCAGAACGAGCCATTGACGACCTGGTTCCAGCTTCAGGACGGCAAACCGTACGGCCATTTCGGGTACCTCGTCGACGCGATCGAACACACGATTCGGACCGGTACTCCGGCCTACCCAGCCGAACGCACCCTGTTGACAACCGGGATCCTCGACGCGGTTATGCACAGCCTTGCCGAAGACGGTCGACCGATCGCGACGCCCGAACTTGATGTTCGTTACCGGCCCACCGATTGGCCGTTCGCCCCTGGGGTCCCCGACCCACCGCGCGGGCCGTGATTCCCATTCGCTTGTATTCCTCAACTCAATGGAGAAACCTCGGATGCTCGACCGAACATCGTGGATGTCAATAATCCGCAATGGGTGCGCTCTGTTGCTGCTCGTCATCGGGGCGGCCCGTCCATCGACCGCTGAGGAGGTCGCGGTCGAGGAGCAACCGCTCCGGCTCACGGTCCGCGATCGAGTCGGAACGGGTCCCAAGTCCATCACCTTGCCCAGGGCCCGCAAAGTGAACTGGAACTCATCTGAAACAGCAATCATCGTCTGTGACATGTGGGACCGTCACTGGTGTCCGACCGCAACAGGTCGGGTGGGGGAGATAGCCCCTCGAATGAACCGGGTCTTGCAGGAAGCCCGGGCGCGGGGCGTCCTGATCATCCACGCGCCCAGCGGCACGCTCGCTTATTACGAGGGGACCCCTCAACGCGAGTTGGCCCGACAAGCCCCGGCCGTGCCGACCGACCCCCCCCTTCGTTCGTGGTGCCATCTGATGCCGGATCTTGAAGGGACGTTGCCGATCGACGACAGCGATGAGGGCAACGACAGCCCGCGGCCGATTAAGCCTTACAACGCCTGGTCGCGACAAACGCCGGCGTTGGAAATCGCCGAGGGAGATGCGATCACCGACAGCGCTGAAGCCTATTTCCTGATCCGCCAGCAAGGGATCGAGCATGTGATCCTGATGGGCGTCCATACCAACATGTGCGTCTTAGGACGCCCCTTCGGGATCCGCCAGTTGGTCCAGCAGGGGGTCGACGTGGTCCTGATGCGCGACCTGACCGACACGATGTACAACCCTGCTATGCCGCCGTTCGTCAGCCACTTCGGGGGCACCGACCTGATCATCGCCCATATTGAGGAGAACTGGTGCCCCACTGTAACCAGCGACCAGATCGTCGGCGGCTCTCCATTACGATTCGCGGGCGATCGACGACCCCGGTTGGCGGTCGTCATCGCCGAGGACGAGTACGATACCGCATCGACACTGCCACCGTTCGTTCGCGAGGCGCTGGAGCGCGACTTCGCTGTTCAGTACTTCCGAGCCCGTCCCGAGGGCCGCAACGATGTTCCCGGCCTCGATACAATGCTCGACGACATCGACGTCCTCCTATTGAGCGTCCGACGCCGCGCATTGCCGAAGAACCAACTCGACGCGATCCGCCGACACATCAAGGCCGGCAAGCCGGTCGTCGCGATCCGGACCTCGAGCCACGCCTTCGCGCTCCGCAACGCCGAGCCCAAGTCGGGCCATGACGTCTGGCCGACGTTCGATCGGGATGTGCTGGGCTGCAATTACGATGGCCACTACAGCGGTCGCGACTCGGACGATCCGCGTGGTCTTGTCCGCGTGCTCGGCGCGGCGTATGGTCACCCCATCCTCCAAGGAGTCCGCACCGATGAGTTCCAGGTCGCCTCGACGCTCTACCGGAGCGCACCACTGGAGCCCGAGGCTCAACCCCTGATGGTGGGCCGGGCGCTGGGCGTCTCCAAGCCCGAGCCGGTCGCTTGGACCACAATTCATCCCGGCGGCGGCCGTGTCTTCTACACCTCGATGGGCCATCCTGGCGACTTCGAGATCCCCTCGGTCCGTACCCTGCTCCGCAATGGGATTTATTGGACTGCCGGATTAGACGTGCCCGCAGAACCTCTCTCGATATCAAATCATTGATTACCGATTTCGTTCGTGATCTTTAGCTGATGGTCGAGAACTTGGTGCATGACTAAGCTCTCGACCGTTTACCTACCCATACTCGATTTTGCATGCATCATTGAAAGGCATTTCAGCCGAGAGGTCCCTTGGGCCACGGTCCGGTGATGGCCAGGGTGATGCCGGGGGACTGGAGGTTGGCAAAGAGCCAACGTCCATCGGGACTGAAGGTGGCTCCGGCCCACTCGCGTCGGGTGAAGTCGCCGGAAATCCCATTGCGCTGGCCGTTAAGCCGAACGTTGTTCTGGGCCAGTGGGTAGACCCGGCCGTCGGCGTCGAGCACGATCAGACGGAGTCCGTCGAAAGACCCGTCTTCGCAGAGCACGATCGCGCCGCCGGGGCTCACGGTCATATTGTCAGGATTCGACAAATCC
The DNA here is from genome assembly GCA_964609385.1 of uncultured Planctomycetia bacterium. GTDB lineage: Bacteria > Planctomycetota > Planctomycetia > Isosphaerales > Isosphaeraceae > CAZSSM01. The sequence goes on along the minus strand of CAZSSM010000077.1, from coordinate 3,869 downwards.
TCATGCCGCAGGGATTGGTAAAGGCAAGTGATCTGGCTCTCGACCGGATCATAGCGCCAGATTTGCCCCTTACCTCGACCGATCTGACCCTGATCGTCGACGCCTCCGGAGGTCGAGATAAAGTAGATCTGGCCGTCATGGGCCGAGCAGCCCTCGAGCCGACTGAAGATGGCGGCCCCTTGATCCTGCCCCTGGACGCGAACCGGGGCAGCACCAGCTTCGAGGTCCGGATCGGGGTCGTCGATGTCGACCCAGTCGACCGGGTAGGGGATACCGACCTGGGCCAGTCCACGGAAATCGGCGCCAGGGTTCCCGACGACGCGGAGCATCTGGAGCGTGCCGCCGTCCTGGAGCGTGCCGGGGGTCTCGGGTCGGAAACGATAGAAGCCTGCTGGGTTGCTGTCCTCGGTCTCGTAGACGATACCGGTCTCGGGGTCGATAGCGACGGCCTCATGGACGAACCGCCCCATCGCTTTGAGCGGCTGGGCGGTAGCGTCTTGGAGGGCGGGCACCTCGAAGATGTAGCCGTGGTTACGGGTCACACCGGGGGTCCTGGCTCCGATGATGGTCTCTTCGCAGGTCAGCCAGGAACCCCAGGGGGTCGGTCCGCCTGCGCAGTTGACGGCTGTGCCCGAGAGGCTCATCCACGACTCGACCAGCCGACCGTCTCGGAGATCGAAGCGGAGGTTCGACGTGCCGCCGCCAGTATTCGGGTCATAGCTGGGTGCGCCGACGGGGGTCGGTCCGTCGAGGAGCCGAAGCTCATGATTGCGGGTCAGGATGACGTGATCACCCTCGGCCCAGGTGACGGCCATGCCGTCGTGGGCCGAGGGTGTCCGGGTCAGGCCCGAGTCGGACTCGGCGTCGGGCAGTCCGCCGGTCATCGGGTCGCCGGTCCAGCCCATCGAGACGTAGCGGAACCCCTCGGGCAGTTTGATCAGCTCGAGGCCGGTCGCATCATCCTTGACAGGTCGGAGTGATCCATAGGGGCTGCGGGCACCGGGCGCTTCACCAAGCGCCGAGCGGGCTCCGAGCACGTGGAAGGGCGTGGCCAAGGTCATGCCGCCGAGTAGGCCGACACCCCCTCGGAGAAAGGCGCGTCGACTCGGGTCGGGGGAGAGCAAAGGCGAGGGCTGCGGATTCGTCATCGGGGAGGCTCCAGGAGCGATCGGTCGTGCCTGCTGACCAAAAAGGACAGTGGGGAGGATCTAGCCGTGCTTGGCTCGTCAAGGGACCGTCCTGGAGAAAGCCGGGATACGGGGATCAAACAACTGCCAATTCAGCCGGCTTCAAGATCAACGCGGGTGACAGCCAATTGGGCGAGACCGGAGGCAGCGGGCGTCTGGCGTTGATCGGAAGGGCGATGAACGACCAGTTGCTCGGGGCGGATCGCACGGACAAGGCTGATCGGCTGGCCATCGGGTAGTCGAATCGCGGTGGCAACGATTAAAAGGCCATCAGAGGCCTCCAGATCGATCTGGCGGACCAGCATCGGGTCAGATCCGGGTCGATATTGCTCGACCGACCAGACGGGTCGCTGCTGGATTGAAGGATCTCGACCGGCCGGGACGCTGGCGAAGGTCGCCATTTCATTGGCCGCCAGAAGCGAAACACGACCTCGCTGCAAGGCAACCGGCACAGCGTGAAGGTTAGATGCATCACCCTTCCGAAGGAAAACCAGCACCTCAATCTGGACCAGCATCGACGATCCGGCATTGCGGACAGTGAACGAGAGGCTCTGTGTCTCGATGTCGATGCTTACCCGAGTCGAGACGATCAAGCGTGGTTGCGGGTGGAGTAGCTTGAGGAGCACAATCACGGCCAAGCCGAGGTGCATGAAGCTTGCCGCGGCGGTCTGTCCGCCGACGATCAGCATCGTGAAGAAGCTCCATCCCTGGTCCAACGTCACGCAGCCAAATTGGGCCAGGAAAATGAAAACGGCCCCATCAATCACCGAGAATGCCTTGAGCTGGCCGGTTGCCTGATAAATGAGTAGGAACAAGGCAATCTGAGCCGTGTACGCAAGGATCCACAGATAACATCCCCGACGTGTGAGGATTCCCGTAATGGTCTGATCACGCACTAGATTGCTCCCTCAACGATGAACATAATTGATTCGTGTAGTTGAGGAGCGACGCCTTCCGGGCATAACTACAAAAGTCAAACAGAACATCATAAATGAAATAACTCATCCCCGCGAAGGTGGGAAAGGGTGCGGGGGATGAGTCAAAGAGATGAGAGCTGTTCGAGTCGTCGCTCGAACTATGATCAATGTACCCGACTCCATCGGGGTTTTCAACCAGCTCAGAAATCGAGGATCGATTCGGAGGCGTGTCGTGACAGACCAATCCGCCGCGTTTCGAAAAATCAACAGAACGGCCACTTGCGGCCATCTTAAGCCAATCCCCAGCGATCTTCAGCGGGCTCAGCCGAGGATCTGGGTGATCGGCTCAACGTGCTCGACGCCGACGAGCTTCTGGTCGAGGCCACCGAAGAAATAGCTGAGGCCGTTGGGATCAAGCCCGAGTTGGTGCAGGATGGTGGCATGGAGGTTCCGGACATGGAGCCGGTTCTCAACAGCAGTGTTCCCCAACTCGTCGGTGGCGCCGACGCTCTGGCCACCTTGGATCCCCCCACCGGCCATCCACATGGTGAAGCCGTAGGCGTTGTGATCGCGGCCCGTCCCTTTAGCGTATTCGGCGGTCGGCTGACGACCAAACTCGCCGCCCCAGACGATCAGGGTCTCGTCGAGCAGCCCTCGGCGCCTGAGGTCTTTGATCAGACCAGCGATCGGCTTGTCGGTCCGACCGGCATGATAGTTGTGGTTCTTCTCGATGTCGGTGTGGGCGTCCCAGTTGTCGTCGTTGTGAGCACCTCCGCTGTAAAGCTGGACGAACCGGACGCCGCGCTCAACGAGTCGGCGGGCCAACAAGCAGCGGCGGCCAAAGTTCTCGGTCTCGGGCCGGTCGATACCATAGAGTTCGCGGGTCGGCTCGTCCTCGCCGCTTAGATCGGTCGCCTCAGGAGCGGCCATCTGCATCCGATAGGCCAATTCGTAACTGGCGATCCGCGCCGACAGGTCGGTGTTGTGAGTCCGACCGACGATGTGGTCCTGGTTGTAGGCGCCCAGCGTGTCGAGCATCCGACGCTGAGCATGGCGGGGCAGATCCTCAGGCGGCTGAAGATCGATGATCGGCTCGCCCTGGCTCCGGAGGATCGTGCCCTGATAGGAGGCGGGCATGAACCCGCTAGACCAGTTCTTGGGCCCGGAGATCGGTCCGCCGGTCGGGTCAAGCATGACGACGAAGCCAGGCAGATTCTGATTCTCACTACCAAGGCCGTAGGTGACCCAGCTTCCCAGGCAGGGGCTCCCGCTGAGAATCCGTCCCGAGTTCATCTGGAGCATCGCCGAGCCGTGGACCGGCGAGTCGGCGGTCATCGACTTGAGGAAGGCGATCTCGTCGACGCAGGTGGCCAGGTTCGGGAAGAGATCGCTGACCCACTGGCCGCTCTGACCGTACTGGCGGAACCGCCACTTCGGTCCCACGACGCGCCCTTGGTTACGGGTGCCTGCGCGACCTTTCGTGGTGACCTCGATCGTCTTGCCATCGAGCCGGAACAACTCGGGCTTGTAGTCGAACGTGTCGACCTGACTAGGCCCCCCATACATGAACAGGAAGATGACACTCTTGGCCTTGGGGGCGAAGGCGGGCGGCTTGGGAGCCAGAGGGTTCAGGACGTTTGAGCCCTCGGCGTCCATATGGGATCGGGCCGAGGCATCGCGGCTGAGCAGGTCGAGCACGCCGAGGCCGGTGAAGCCCAGGCCGGTCTGCCACAGAAACTCGCGGCGAGTCCGGCCGCAGAACCAC
>CAZSSM010000076.1:0-32250 GCA_964609385.1 uncultured Planctomycetia bacterium | reverse complement strand
CGAACCGCTTGCCCTCCAGGTACTCCTGCGGACAACGCGCTCCATGGTATTTGGACAGTTCGGGCTTGCTCTCGAAGAGTTCGAGTTGCGAAGGGGAACCGGCCATATGCAGATAGATGACCGATTTCGCGCGCGGCTCGTGCATCGTCGGCTTGGGGGCGAGCGATCCCGGTCCGGTGCTCGGTGTTGAGCCCCGCGCATGGTCGCGATCGAGCAGAGCTTGGAGGGCGAGGGCGCCGAAGCCCAGTCCGGTCCGGCCGAAGAAATGACGACGGGTGAGGGCGCGGGCGTGATCGAGGCGGGTCGACTGGGTGAGACGGTCGGTCATCGGCTCAGCTCCGCGTGAGGGTCTCATCGAGGTTGATCAGAACGGTACCGACCATGGTCCAGGCGGCGCATTCGGCGACTTTGGCATCCTCGAGCGGGTCGACTGGGACGTTGGCGTCCCGCAACAAGGCTCGCGCTGCTTCGGGGTCGTCGACGAACGCGTCGCGAACAAGGTTCAGGTAGTCGGTGAGCCGGCGGACCTCAACGGGCCGAGCCTCACGAGCCAGGACGAGCCGGATCCCGAGGCGGATCCGAGCGTCGGTCTCGGCGGGTGCCTCGTCGAGGATCCGCTGTCCGAGGGCGGCAGCCGCTTCGACGTAGACCGGGTCGTTGAGGGTGACGAGGGCCTGCAACGGCGTATTGGTCCGGACTCGACGAATTTGGCAGACCTCGCGCGAGCCGGCGTCAAACGTGATCATCGACGGATACGGGCTAGTCCGTCTCCAGAAGGTGTAGAGGGCGCGTCGGGCCCGGTCGCCGCCGTTGCTGGTGGTCCACTTCAGCTTGCTGTAAGTGGTGCGCCAGACGCCATCGGGCTGAGGCGGCATGACCGACGGACCGCCGATCCGTCTTGAGAGCAGGCCGGCGACGGCCAGGGCCTGGTCGCGGACGACCTCGGCCTGCAGGCGGAACCGCGATCCGCGCGAGAGCAGGCGGTTGTCCGGATCGCGTTGGAGCGTCTCAGGTCGGACCGCGCTCGACTGCCTGTAGGTGGACGACGTGACGATGAGCCGGCAAAGCCGCTTGAGCGACCAGTCGAGGTCGTCGCGATAGGTCACGGCGAGCCAGTCGAGCAGTTCGGGATGGCTGGGCCGCTCACCTTGGGAGCCAAAGTCCTCTTCCGTGGTCACCAGGCCGGCGCCGAAGAGGCGGGCCCAGACCCGGTTGACGGCCACCCGCGCGGTCAGCGGATTGCCCTGGTTGACCAACCAGTCGGCGACGTCGAGACGGTCGAGGGAAGTCGAGTCGTCGCCCTGCTCGGCCGACGACTCGGTTCCGAAAGCGAATCGCTCCGGCAAGCCCGGTTCGACCGGTTTGCCTGGATCGAGGAAGTTGCCGCGGTTGTGGATATAGCTTTCGCGCCGATCGGACGCCGACAGCTCGCGGAGGACCGGTGTCTTGGTGAACTCAAGGATTAATTTGTTGCGCTTGGTTTCCAGATCGTTGATCTGTGCGGCGAGCGGATTGCTGTCCTCTACGTCGGTGGTATCGGCCTCCTCGAGATCGTCGGTGTTTTCACAAGATGTGTCGTTCTCTTCAATCTGATTTCGAAGCACGGTCAACTGCCGATCGAGTTCGGCCAGTCGGCGCTGTTGGTCGCGAGTGGGCGTGGTGAGTCGGGGCCGGTCGTCGAAGTGGTCGGCGTCGACGGTTTGATTGAAGACGGCAAAGAGGCGATAGTAATCTTCTTGAGAGATCGGGTCATATTTGTGGGAGTGACACTTGGCGCAGCCCATCGTGAGACCCATCCAAACCTGAACGGTCGTATCGACGCGGTCCTTGACGGCAATGACGCGGAACTCTTCGTTGTCGGTGCCGCCCTCATCGTTGGTCATCGTGTTCCGATGGAAGGCGGTGGCCAGGAGTTGGTCGGGGGTCGGCTCGTCGAGCAAGTCGCCGGCCAGTTGCTCGCGGGTGAACCGATCGAAGGGAAGGTCGGCGTTGAAGGCATCGATGACCCAATCGCGATAGCGCCAGATCGTTCGCGCCAAGTCCTTTTCATACCCTTTGGTGTCGGCATAACGGGCCAGGTCGAGCCAGGTCCCCGCCCAGCGCTCCCCGAAGGCGGGGTCGTCCAGGATCCGATCGACCAGCCGCTCGTAGGCGTCAGGTCGGGGATCGTTGACGAAGGCGGTGACTTGGGCCATCGAGGGCGGCAAGCCGGTCAAGTCCAGGGAGAGTCGACGGATCAGTGTTGCGCGATCGGCCTCGACCTGCGGAGTGAGCCCTTCGGAGTCGAGCCGGTCCAAGACGAACGCGTCGATCGGCGAGCGGATCCATCGAGGGTCGGAAACCGAAGGCGGGTCGGACTTCGACGGCGGGTCGAAGGCCCAATGCTCCTCCCAAGCAGCCCCCTGGGCGATCCAGCGGGTCAGGGTGGCGATCTCGTCGGTCGAGAGCGGCTTGCCGGTCTCGGGCGGCGGCATGATCAGGTCGTCGTCCTCGGATCGTATCCGCCAGACCAGGTCGCTGGCCTCGAGGTCGCCGGGGACGATCGGGACAGAGCCGAGTTCGGTCGTGCCGAAGGCGCCGTCGCGGGTGTCAAGCCGGAGCCCAGCCTGACGTCCTTCGGGATCGGGACCATGACAGGCGAAGCACCTATCGGCCAAGATCGGCTGGACCTGGGTGGCGAACTCGATCGGCGCGGGGTCGACTTCGTCGGTTGCCTTGACGACCGGACCAACGAGCGTGATCAGGAGGCCGAACCAAACCAGTCCGGCCCCTCGGAGGGGAGCTGCCATCGCGAGCCTCTCGACGTTGGGTGGAACATTCCCACTGGTGATGGATCGACCGCGTAATTCGGGTTAAACCCGAGTTTATCAGGCCACGTCGCGAACGGGAACGCGACGCGTGGTCTTGGGAAATATGGCCTTGAGGCCGTGATCTGCAGGAGTGGCGTGTCGGATTCAGGTAGGCCGACCGGGCTTGGCCGGCAAAGGCGATGAGGGGACATCGGGCAAGGCGGCGATCTTCCGCGAAGCGCCGTCGAGGATCGGTTCGCCGTGCCCGAAGACGGCCGCCTTAAAGGGGAGTTGGGCCAGCCGCGCGAGGCTCCGCATCCCCTGGCGTCGGTCTTCATAGGCGACGCTGCCCCGGAGTCGGGGAATGCTCATACAGGCGTCACCGGCCAGCAGGAGTCCGTCATCGACCTCCCAGAGGAAACAGAGGTGACCGACAGTGTGCCCCGGTGTGTGAATGGTCCGAATCGAGCCGGCGAACGGGAAGCTGTCGCCCTCACCGATCCAGCGGTCGACGACGACCGGCTCGATCTGTTGGGGGGCGCCGGCAATGATCGTCCGATAGATCAGCCAATTAATCATCCCTGGTGAGGCGGAGAACGGTTTCCGGAAGCAGTGGCCGCGCTGAACGAGGTTGGCATCGGCCGGGTGCATGGCGACCTCGGCGCCGGTCGCCTCTTTGAGCGCGGCGAGGCTGCCGGCGTGGTCGGGATGTCCGTGCGTGACGAGGATCAGGCGGACGTCCTCAGGAGCGCGGTGGAGGGTGCCGATCGCTTCCAAGATCGAGGAGGCCGCGCCGGGCGAGCCGGCATCGATGAGGATCAGGCCGTCCGAACCGGCGTCGATCAGAAAGACATTGACGAACCCGACCCGGACCTGGGTCAGTCCGGGCCGAACTTCGCGGAGCTTCATAGTCGGGGATCCCGGCGGGGTCGGTTCAAGGCTCAGGGGAGAGTTGCGAGGGTGAAAACCGGGAGAACCGATATCCCCTGCGCGGTTATCAGATCAGATGTGGACCGACTCACCAAGACCCTGGCCGGCAGCCTCCATGACGGCCTCAGAGAAGGTGGGATGCGGGTGCATGGCGTGGATGATCTCTTCCTCGGTGGCCTCCAGCTTCTTGGCCATAACCAGCTCGGAGATCATCTCGGTGGCGTGCGACCCGACGAGGTGGGCGCCTAGGAGTTCGCCGTACTTCTTGTCGAAGATGAGTTTGACAAAGCCTTCGGTCTCATCGGCAGCCTGGGCGCGTCCGCTGGCGACGAACGGGAACTTGCCGATCCGGAGGTCATGGCCGGCCTCGCGGGCTTGGGCTTCGGTCAGTCCGACCGAGGCGACGCCGGGGTCGGTGTAGGTGCAGCCCGGGATCGTCTCGTAGTCGACGTAGCGGTCGCTGTAGCCGCAGATCCGCTCGATGCAGCAGATCGCCTCGTGGTGCGCGACGTGCGCCAGCCAAGGCGGGCCGATAACGTCGCCGACGGCGTAGAGTCCCTCAACGCCAGTCTTGTAGTGCTTGTCGACCTTGATGTGGTTCTTGACCAGCTCAACGCCGAGATCGGGGGCGAGCACCTCCTCGACGTTGCCGGTGACACCGATGGCCACCAGCAAGACCTCGGCCTCGATCGTCTCCTGGCCTTTGGGGGTCTCAACGGTCACACGGACACCGTTGCCCGAGGTATCGATGTGGGTGGTCTTCGTTTTGGTCAGGATCCTTAAACCGCGGTTCGCCAAGGACTTATCCAGGACGGCCGACACCTCGGCATCCTCGACGGGCAGGATCCGGTCCTGCATCTCGATGAGGGTGACCTCCGTACCGATGGCGTTGTAGAAGTAGCTGAACTCACAGCCGATCGCGCCAGCGCCGATGACAACCATGCTCTTGGGCTGGCTCTTGAGGACCATCGCGTCCTTATAGTTGATCACTTTTTCCCCGTCGAAGGGCAGACCGGGCAGTTCACGGGGTCGGGTCCCGGTAGCCACGATGATGTTCGCGGCGGTAAGCACCTTGTCACCGAGCTTGACCTTGTGCGGCGCGATGACCCGGGCCGCGCCCATCTCGTACTTGACCTTGTACTTTCGGAAGAGGCCCTCGATCCCGCTGTTGAGCGTGCTGGCGACCTTACGGCTCCGCGCGATCATCTGCGGGAACTTCCAGGAGCCGTTCCCTTCGTAACCGAAGACGTCCCCTTGATCGCGGAGCGTCTCGACCAGGTGCGCGTTGGTCAGCAGCGCTTTGGTCGGGATACAGCCCCAGTTCAGGCAGATCCCACCGAGGTGCTCGCGCTCGATGCAGAGGACCGACTTTTTCAATTGGGAGGCGCGGATCGCCCCGGCGTAACCGGCCGGGCCGCCGCCGATGATGATGATGTCGTAGTGGTAAGATGCCATCGGTAGGTTCTACGAGGTTCGGGGTCGGGCGAAAGGGCGTGATTCGACATGTTGGATCGGGTTCACGGCCCGATCCCCAGGCGCTCTCCAATCCCCGCGGTCATCCTTATTGTACGGGAACGCGTGACTGATCGGGCCACGACCCGCCCCGAATCGGACGAATGCGACTCGGATTGTTTCGAATCAGAGGAGCATCGCGGCGGGTTCTTCAAGCAGGCCCTGCAAGGTCTGGACGAACTGAGCGGCCACAGCGCCATCGATGACCCGGTGATCGGCCGTCAGGGTGATCGTCATCAAGGTGGCCAGGGCCAACTGACCGTTCCGGACGACCGGGCGTTGCTCGGCCGTACCGACGGCGAGGATCCCGACCTGCGGGAGGTTCAGGATCGCGTCGAACTGCTTGATCCCATACATCCCGAGGTTGCTGATAGTGAAGGTGCCGCCGTCGAGCATCTCGGGGGTGATCCGGTTGGACCGGGCCGCCTCGACGACCTGCTTGGTACCTTCACGGATCCCCCGAAGACCAAGCGTATCGGCGTTCTTGAGGACCGGCACGATCAGGCCGTCGTCAAGGGCCACCGCGATGCCGACGTGGGCGTGAGGATGACGGACGATCGTGTCGCCCTCGAAGGTGGCGTTCATCTCGGGATGTCGGATCAGCGCGGTGGCCACGGCCTTGGTGACGAAGTCGGAGACCGAGAGCTTGACGTTCTGCTTGGCCAGACGCTCGTTGAGCCGGGCCCGGATCTCGAGGATCTGGTCGACCTCGACATCAACGGTCAAGTGGATGTCGGGCGCTTCGTTCTTGGCCAACGTCATCCGGTGCGCGATGATCTGCCGCATCCGGCTCATCGGAATCCGCTCGACCTGACCGGACGGCACAACCGCTGTGGCGGCCGGGGCAGCGGCGACGGTCTCCTGGCGGGCGAGGTAATTCTCGACGTCACGACGGATGACCCGGCCTCGAGGACCGGAGCCGGGCACGAGTCGGATATCGAGGTCGTTGGCCGCAGCGATCTTGCGGGCCAACGGGGTCGACTTGACCCGACCGGTCGGTGTCGCGACCGGGGTGGCGATCGCCGCGCCGTTGCCCTGCGTGCCATTGGTTCCGGACGTCGCGGTGGCCACGACCGCGGCAGCCGGAGCGGGGACAGCCTTCGCGGGCTCGGCGGCGGGAGTAGCCGTCGAGGACGAACCGGAGGCCGAGGCCGAGCCGGCCATCTGCTGGGCGATCGCTTCGGGATCCTCACCCTTCTCGGCGAGCACGAGCAACCGTTGGCCGAGGGCCAACTCAGCGCCTTCCTCAACGTCCAGCAACGCCACGATGCCGTCGTCGAACGCTTCGAGGGGCATCGTCGCCTTATCGGTCTGGATCTCGGCCAGCGTATCCCCTTCCTTGACCTGATCGCCGACCTTGACCTGCCAGCTCACCAGGACGCCGCTCTCCATCGTCGGGCTGAGCTTGGCCATCGGCACTTCAATCGGCATCTCTCAACTCCTGAGGCTCAACGCAGGGTGACGGATTGGATTGGGGACGCAGGGCGATCGCGATCCCGCGGTAGGAAGGTGAATGAGGCGACGTGGGGACGATGCGAAGAGACCACACGAACGAGGGAGGAAAGTCGGAGCATTATGATCCAACGCGGGTGATAACCGCGCCGGATGCACGGAGAACCAGACGGATGACGGACGGCTCGATGGCGAGTCCCGAATCAACGCACGGCGGACGATTCGCGATACAACACATCGTTGACGGCCGCGATGATCCGCTCGGCGTTGGGCAGCATCGGAACTTCCATCGCCTTGCTGTAGGGGATCGGCGCATCGAGGACGCTGACCCGACGGATCGGCGCATCGAGTTCGTCGAAGGCCTGCTGCATGATGCGGTCGGAGATACCCGAGCCCAGGCCGCAGTAGGGCCAACTCTCTTCGATGATGACGGCCCGATGCGTCTTGGTGACCGAGTTCAGGAGCGTCTCCAAGTCGAGCGGACGGATCGTCCGGAGGTCGATCACCTCGGCATTGACCCCTTCCGAGGCGAGCTGCTCGGCGGCTTCCAAGGTCGCATAGAGCGAGCGGCTGTAGGTAATCAGCGTGACGTCGTCACCGGCGCGCTTGATCTCGGCCTGACCGATCGGAACGATGTGATCATCGGTTTCGGGCACCTCACCGATCATAGCATAGAGGTTCTCGTGCTCGATGAAGATGACTGGATCCTCATAGCGGATAGCGGCTTTGAGCAACCCTTTGGCGTCGGCCGGCGTGGCGGGCATGACCACGATTAGGCCGGGCACCTGAGCAAACCAGGCCTCGGGACGGTGCGAGTGGGTGGCGGCCAAACCGCCGGCCATGCCTGAGGAGCCGCGGAAGACGATCGGGAAGGCGAACTGGCCACCGCTCATGTAGCGGACGAAGGCGCCGTTGTTGACGATCTGATCGAAGGCCACCAGGCTGAAGCTGTAGGTCATGAACTCGACGACAGGCCGGAGCCCGACCATCGCCGCGCCGAGGCCCATGCCGGCGAAGCCTTCCTCGGAGATCGGCGTATCGACAATCCGTCGTGCTCCGAACCGATCCAGCAAGCCCTTGCTGACCTTGTAGGCGCCGTCGTATTCGGCCACCTCTTCGCCCATCAGGAAGACGTTCTCGTCGCGCTCCATCTCCTCGGCGATCGCCTGGTTGAGCGATTCGCGGTACGCGAGCTGTGCCATCGCCGGGTTACTCCTGCGGGATGTGGGGGTTGACGGAGATATCGTCGTAAACGTCCGAAGGGTCGGGGAAGGGCGCTTCTTCGGCGAAGTTGATGGCGTCGCGGATCTCGTCCTTCACCTCGTCGGACATCTGTTCCAGGCCGGCCTCATCGATCCAACCACGCTCCTGGAGCTTGGCCGAGTAGGCGACGATCGGGTCGCGCCGCTTGGCCTCATCCATCTCGTCGGAGGAGCGATACTTCATCGGGTCGGACATCGAGTGGCCGCGGAGCCGATAGGTCTTGAACTCGATGAAGGTGGGGCCTTCACCGGCCCGAGCCCGATCGGCGGCATCACGGACGCCCAGGCCAACCTCTTCGATGTCGAAGCCATTGATCTCGATGCCGGGCATGCCGTAGGGGGCGCCGCCTCGCGCGGTCAGATCGAGCACCGCCGAACTGCGTTCGAGCTGTGTGCCCATAGCGATCAGGTTGTTCTCGACGCAGAAGATGACCGGCAGCTTCCAGAGGCCGGCCATGTTGAGCGCCTCGTGGAACGACCCCTGATTCATCGCGCCATCACCGAAGTAGCAGATACAAACCTTATCTTCACTTCGGTAGTTGATGGCCAGGCCGATGCCGGCGGCGACCGGGATGTGGCTCCCCACAATGGCGTGGCCACCCATCATGTTGCGGGAAGCATCGAAGAAGTGCATCGATCCACCCTTGCCCTTGGAGCAGCCTGGGGCTTTGCCCAGCATCTCGGCCATGCAGGCGCGGGGCGAGATCCCGCGAGCCAGGGCATGACCGTGGTCACGGTAGGCGGTGATCACGTAATCGTCGTCGCGGAGCACCCCGATCGAGCCGACAGCCACGGGCTCCTGGCCGCTGTAGAGGTGGCAGAACCCGTTGATCTTCTGCTCTTGGTACAGCTTGGCCGAGCGTTCTTCGAACCGTCGGATCAACAACATCAGCCTCAACCAAGCCACCGCTTGCTCGGGCGAGACCAGCGGGGGCGGCGCCGTCGACAGATGCGACATGGAGGCGACTCCTTCAGGCGATCCGCATGGGATCGGAATCGGTGGTCGGACCGACGTCGATCGCAGAGATCGCGACGACGGGGCTGGTCCGGCACGGAACAAACCGAGCGGACCAAGACAGGAGGGGATACGCATGAAAGATTGGGAGGCGGGTTAACGAGACGATCCCGCGGGTCGGTGGAGCGTCAGTCGGCCAGCTCATGCGGCCGAGCCAGAGTCGATCTCGCTCCGAACTCCCAATCCATTGAGCCACCAGGGTAGTGGACCGAGCCGCCCGCGACAAGACGAACGAAGTCGGCCCCTCAACGCGTTGCGACAATCGTCCCGGTCCGACGACTCAGTCGGCTGTCCCGATCAGTTGACGGAGGACGAACGGCAGGATGCCCCCATGCTGGTAGTAGTGGATCTCTTGGGGCGTATCGATCCGGACCCGAGCCGTGAATCGAACGACGGTCCCATCGGGCCGTTGCGCAGTGACGGCGACGCTCCGACTGTTGCTGAACTGGGTCGCGATCCCCTGGGCCAGACCATCGATCTGGAAGATCTCCTCGCCGTTCAGGCCGAGGCTCTCGACGTTCTGGCCATCCTCGAACTGGAGCGGGAGCACGCCCATGCCGACCAGATTGGAGCGATGGATCCGCTCGAAGCTTTCGGCCAGCACGGCGCGAACGCCCAGTAGACGCGTGCCCTTGGCCGCCCAGTCACGCGACGAGCCCGAGCCATATTCCTTGCCTGCCAAGACGATCAAGGACACCCCTTCGTCGGCGTACTGCATCGCTGCCTCATAGATGCTCGTCTGATCGCCGGAGGGGAGGTGACGGGTCATGCCGCCTTCGACGCCGGGCACCATCCGGTTGCGAAGGCGGATATTGGCGAAGGTCCCGCGGACCATGACCTCGTGATTCCCGCGCCTCGAGCCGTAGCTGTTGAACTCCTTGACGCTGACGCCCTGGGCCTGCAAGTACTGGCCGGCCGGGCTCTGAGGCTTGATCGCGCCGGCCGGCGAGATGTGGTCGGTCGTGATGCTATCGCCGAGCACGGCCAGCACACGGGCCCCGGCGATATCGCCGACCGAGCCGGGCTGAGCGGGCATTCCATCGAAGTAAGGCGGGTTCTTAACGTAGGTCGAGGTGTCGTCCCAGGCGAAGACCTGACCTTCGGGCGCGGGCAGTTGCTTCCACTGCGCGTCACCCTCGAAGACCGAGGCATATTCTTGGTCGAACATTTCGGAGCGGACCGACTTGAGGATCGTCTCTTGAATCTCGCTCTGGCTAGGCCAGAGGTCGGACAGGTAAACCGGCTCGCCTTCCGGGTCATGGCCGAGCGGTTCGGTCTTGAGGTCGATGTCCATCCGCCCGGCCAGGGCGTATGCGACGACCAAAGGGGGCGAGGCCAGGTAGTTGGCCCGGACGTCGGGGTTGATCCGGCCTTCAAAGTTCCGGTTGCCGCTAAGCACTGAGACGGCCACCAGATCATGGTCGTGGATGGCCCGGCTGAGTTCCGGATCGATCGGCCCCGAGTTGCCGATGCAGGTTGTGCAGCCGTAGCCGACCAGGTTGAACCGGAGCTGGTCCAGATAGGCGTCGAGCCCCGAGTCGCTCAAGTAACGGGTGACGACCTTCGAACCGGGCGCCAGGCTGGTTTTGACCCAGGGCTTGGTGGTCAGGCCGCGCTCGACGGCCTTCTTCGCCACCAGGCCGGCGGCGACCATGACCGACGGGTTCGACGTGTTGGTGCAACTGGTGATCGCGGCGATGACGATCGAGCCGTCCCGGATCCGACCCTTGGACGTCTCGATGCCCTCGTCCTCCTCAGCCAAGGCGACGGCCGTGGCCGTATCAGCCTCAGCCAATGTCGCGGTGGCCGGCTGACCGGTTTCGGCCTGAGGCTTGAGCGTGGTCGCCATGGCCGACTGGAACAACGCCTTGGCCTCATGGAGCAGGACACGGTCCTGAGGGCGCTTTGGACCGGCCAGGCTGGGCTCGACGTCGCCCATATCCAGCTCGAGCGTCTCGGAGTAGACCGCCTCAGGCGAACTGTCAGTCCAGAACAAACCCTGCTCTTTGAAATAGGCCTCGACGAGCGCGATCCGCGACGGGCTTCGACCGGTCAGTCGGAGGTAGGTCAGCGACTCCTCGTCGATGGGGAAGATTCCGACGGTGGCGCCGTATTCGGGTGCCATGTTGCTGATGGTGGCACGGTCGGCGACCGGGAGGTTGGCGAGGCCGTCTCCATAGAACTCGACGAACTTGCCGACAACCCCATGGGAACGGAGCATCTGGGTGACCGTCAGGACGAGGTCGGTGGCAGTGGCGGCTTCGGGGAGTTGACCAGTCAGCTTGAAGCCGACGACCTTGGGCACCAGCATCGAGATCGGTTGGCCGAGCATGGCCGCCTCAGCCTCGATCCCGCCCACGCCCCAACCCAAGACACCGATCCCGTTGATCATGGTCGTGTGCGAATCGGTGCCGACGAGCGTGTCGGGATAGGCACGGATGGCGCCGGTGGCCCCGACGATCTCGTCGCTGGTGACCACCCCACGAGCCAGGTATTCCAGGTTGACTTGGTGGACGATTCCCGTGTCCGGCGGCACGACTCGGAAGTTGCGGAAGGCATGCTGTCCCCACTTCAAGAACGCATAGCGTTCGCGGTTGCGCTGGAATTCCAACTCGGCGTTGCGGGCGAAGGCCAAGGCAGAACCCGCCTCATCGACCTGGACCGAGTGGTCGATGACCAGTTCGACCGGCTGAAGCGGGTTGATCTTCGTCGGATCCCCACCCATGGTCCGCATCGCGTCGCGCATTGCGGCCAAGTCGACCACGGCCGGGACGCCGGTGAAGTCCTGGAGCAGCACCCGCGCGGGTCGGAAGGCGATCTCTTGACTCGGCTCGGCGAACGGGTCCCAGGCGGCCAACCCTTGAATATGGGTCTCGGTGACCGACTGGCCGTCCTCATGGCGGAGCAGGTTTTCCAGCAGGAGTTTGAGCGAGAAAGGGAGCCGGCCCAAGTCCACGCCGAGGCGTTTCTCGACGGCATCCAGCCGCGCGATCTCGAAGGTGTTTCCGCCAACCGTCAAGGGCGTGATCGCCCCAAAGCTATTGGTCATCGCCGAGCTGCCTCGCCAAGGGCCTATTCGGTGCATGGGCGTCTGTGAAGTGATGATCGAATTCTAGCAGATCGCAGGGTCTCAATGCGAGCGGGATCGCCCCACCCTCGACCTCGATGCCCGATCGACGAAGCGAACGATCCCGACCGCCCCGAGACGCAAACTCTCTTCTCAACGACGTTCCCGATGATGAGTTCGACGAGACCCTCCCATGAGGGCTCGGAAGTGACCATAAGACCCAATGTTGCAAAGAGTCTGTCACACTTGACAAAATAGCGAGTCATAGAAATTGGATCGTCGGGGTGCGAGGTCTGTTCCGGGGCTTCGATCGGTCCCGATCGACTTGACCTTCTCGATGTCACACGAAAAGAAATCGAATGAGCGACCCGAGCGGACGGGGGCTTTGCGACGCCTCCGACTCGGGCCAATCTGGAGGAGTTGATTTCCATGGTCATCACGGTGGCTCGCCTACGGGAGATCATTGCCTCGGCGCTTCGTCATATCGGCAAATATAGCGCTGCGGCTGAGCAACTCGTCCTCGGCACGGCTGTCGCCGAGAGCCTCTTGACCTATCGACGTCAAATTCGGGGGCCGGCATTAGGGCTGTTCCAGATGGAGCCGGCGACGCACCACGACATCTACATCAATTATCTCCGCTATCCAGGTCGGGCCGAACTGCGTCGCAAGGTCATCGGTCTCCTGAGCCCGATGCCAGAAGGATTCACGAACGTCCAGACCGAATCGCTCCTCTCGGCATCGGTCGCGGAGTCGTTTGCCAAAGCGGTGGTGAATCAGTTGATCGACAACGATCGTTATGCCGCCGCGATGTGTCGGATCCGCTATCTCCGCGCCCCTCAGGCGTTGCCTGCTGCCGACGATATCAAGGCGATGGCCCAGTATTGGAAGGACCACTACAACACCAAGGCCGGTAAGGGCACGCCCGAGAAATTCTTGCGGAAATGGCGGGCCATCGTGACATCGCCACGCGCCTCGCACAACCCTTCGGATCAAGCCGGCTCGGCCTCCGATCAACTGACCACCAACTTCCGACGTTCTGAGTTCGATTGCAATGATGGCACACCCGTCCCAAAGGAGTATGACGCAAACGTCCTTGAAGTCGCGAAGAACTTGCAAGTCCTTCGCGACGAACTCGACCGCCCGATCCGCGTCAACAGCGGGTATCGGTCTCCCTCCTACAACAGGAAAGTGGGAGGGGTCTCGAAGAGCCAGCACCTGCTCGCCAAGGCAGCCGACATCGTTGTCCGCGGGATGAAGCCCGGGGAAGTGAAAGCCGAGATCGAGAAGCTCATCGAGTCTGGTCAGATGAAGCAAGGTGGGATCGGTCTCTACAACACGTTCATCCACTACGACGTGCGTGGCAGTCGCGCTCGATGGTGAGCCCGATCGAGTCGCACTCATCTCGAGGGCGACCGAGCGGTTACTCCCGGACCGACTCGGCCGCACCGGGTCTACCGTTTCCCTCGTGGCGCCCCATCCTTCTTGACGATCCCGAAGTCCACGAGATTGCCGCTCTTGGTCGTGTATCCCCCGACGTCTGGGAGTCGAATAGGTGTATCGCCTTGCAAAGCCATGCTCTTCGCAACATGATACCGCAATCCTGTGCCGGTGTTTTTGAAGGATCCGGATGCGTGCGGCAAGGCAAATTTGAGCACCATGCGAACTGACGAGTGAAATGCGCCATACTGCCCAAGGACCGACGTGAAATGGAGGTCAGTCCAGGGATGCACCTTGGTCCAGTGCTCGCGGAGGTCGACGTCCGGATCGCGATACTCGACCGGAGACAACCATTCCGACTCGAAAACCGATACCGATACAGGCGAAAACGACCACTCGAGCCCGATCATCAACGAACTGAAGCCGCCCCAACCCCAGATATGATCGCTGTCGGAGAACCTCGCTAGGAGTCGAGCTTGGAGTAGGCCACCGGAGATGAACTTCTTGCCGAGGGTGATGATCCTCCCCACCAACCGGAACTCCACTTCGGGCCATGCTTCCCCAGTGATCGTTTCTTCGGGCAACACGGTGATGGGCTTGTAAACGAGGCCGGGACTGGCTGTCCAGTGGAACAGGTAGTTCCAGCCATCCCGGGTCTTCCGTTGACATCCGACCCGATTCTTCAAATACCAGTTGACGATCTCGGGCTCGCGAGTCCCACAATTGTGCCGGATCAACGCATCGATGCTGACGTTCAACGTCTTCGCGACACTCTCCCAATTTTCCCCGTCCTTGACCTTGTAGGACGCGCCGGGACGGGGCCATTCCAGTGGGATCGTCGGAGACTTGATTCCTTTTTCGCGTGCCATGGTGAGCGGATCTCCTCGTTGTGCACAGTGTCATGCAGGAAACCGGGAAGTCCTTGGCCAATCAATCCTTGAGACAGCGTCAACCGAAGAAAATTCCATCTTCGACACTTAAACGTTGGGTTTGTACAACGTAAACCTTGCCACTGAACCGCAAGGGAATGTAAATCTTACACTTCAACGTATAAAACTAGATCTCCGTAATCGAGCAGGCCGGCAGATTCGCTATCGCTGCATCTCCTTATCGACGCACAACCTCAGCCTCGCGTTTGCGCCGCAACTATTCATTACAAGAAATCCTTAAATTCTAGATTTTTAACATCAATCTTACGTCGGAACCCGAGACCGATCTTGAGCGGGAAAGCGGATCCTCCTTTCCAGGCCGTGACGCTTTGTGAACTCGGCTTTGAAAGCAGTGGATGAGTCGTCTTAAGGCATCCTCACCTCAGCCCGAATCTGCAAACGCTACTCAACGGTTGTTCAAAGTCAACAGGGCCTCGCTGATCGTCAATCGGTCGGGGAGCAAAGCCGCTTTCGAGTCGACGCGAGGCAAAGCAACTCTGAGATTCCTAGCGGGATCGGGACCGCCTCCCTGACAAACGAGCGAGGCTTTCGAACAGCCGAGACACCCATAACCGATCTCGCCAGTCTCCCGCCGCCCAGGAGATTGGGTGAGGAGAGGGGTACGCCCAACAAGGAGATCCGACGCATCGAGCCATGGATAATCCATAAATACAGATCGCACCACGACGCCCGATGATCCCGATTTTTCGGGCGAGAAACCTTGGACGGAATCACTTCGACTTCGCAATCTCCGTCCGAATGAATAAGCTATCTATACACAGAGCCATCCTGAGCTTTTGTGAACCAATACTCACCGCCTCCGATCGATTCGATCCTCCGCCTGTTCCATGCGATCAAAGTTGAGCGATGGACCCAGTTCAACTCGTTTGGCTCAAGCGTGATCTCCGGATCTCCGACCACGCGCCGTTGTTCGAGGCGGCACGGCGTGGACCATGTGTCGTCCTCTTCGTGTATGAGCCGGAGTTGCTCGAAGCGCCTGAGTTCGACTCAGCCCACTTGACGTTCCTCAACGAATCGCTGAGTGACCTGGACGTCCGACTCCGGGAGATCGGCGGAGCGGTCACCTATCGGGTCGGCTCGATGCCGGAGGTCCTCGACGAATTCGACGGCCGATTCGGGATCGCTGAGATCTGGAGTCACCAGGAAACCGGTAGTTGGCTCACGTACCAGCGCGATCGTCGGGTCCGCGCCTGGACCAAAGCGCGGGGGATCCCTTGGCACGAACCTCGACAGAATGGCGTGATCCGACGGCTCCGCTCGCGTGACGGCTGGGCCACCGCGTGGCAGGAGGCGATGCGCAATCCCTTGGTGACGACCCCGACGAAGGTCACGATGCCCGTCGGCCTTGAGCTTGGACGGATCGCCACATCAAGCGACTTCGGTTTGCCTCCCTCGACGCGAAGTGAGGCCCAACGCGGTGGCGTCACCAAGGCGCGGTCGACTCTCCGAAGCTTTTTCGATGGACGCGGCGTTGACTACCGACGCGCGATGTCTTCACCCGCCACGGCCTTCGAGGGATGTAGCCGGCTAAGCCCCCATTTGGCCTGGGGGACGGTCTCAACTCGACAGATCCTGGTCGCCGCGCATCGCTTCGAGACACGGCTCCGGAACGACGTGCCCGAGGCCGACCCGGCCTGGTTCGCCGGCCTCCGCTCGCTCCGAACCCGCCTCATGTGGCGTTGCCACTTCACCCAGAAACTGGAGAGCGAGCCGGAAATCGAGTTCCGCAACATCTGTCGGGCCTACGACGGACTTCGCGAAGACGACTTCAACGCCGAGCGGTTCGAGGTTTGGTGCGCGGGCCAGACCGGCTATCCGCTGGTCGACGCCTGTATGCGGGCCCTGGACCGCACTGGCTGGATCAACTTCCGGATGCGGGCGATGCTGGTCTCCTTCGCCGCCTATCATCTCTGGCTCGATTGGAGGCCGGTCGCCCAGGAGCTCGCGCGTCGGTTCCTCGACTTCGACCCCGGCATCCACTACCCGCAATGTCAGATGCAGTCGGGCACGACCGGCATCAACACGCTCCGGATCTACGCGCCGGCCAAGCAGACCCGCGAGTTGTCCGGATCTGCCGCATTCATCCGCCGCTGGGTCCCCGAACTCAAAGCGGTCCCCGAGTCCTACCTGGCCGAACCGTGGACCATGCCCGCGCTGCTCCAAGAGATGTTGGAGACGCGGATCGGAATCGATTATCCCGAGCCGATCGTCGACCATAAACGCGCGATCGGTTCGGCACGGCTCCGGATCGAGGCGGTCCGGAACCAGCCCGAGACCCGAGCGGATGCGCGTCGTGTCTATGTCAAACACGGGAGCCGGAGCCGACGTCGATGGGCTTGAAGCGCCCGTTCGCATGTTACGCTATTGCGATTGGACATTGGTCACTCGGTCCAGCGAACCGGCCGGCTTCTGTTCGTGTCGTTCAACCTGTTTCCATCAGCCGAACGGGGAGCGGGTTCGATCTCCGAACCTTACACGAATGTTCGAATCCGGTTCGGATTGCGCAGGTCGCGAGGCTTGCCTATTCTTCCGGTTGATGAAGGTCAGGTTATCGCGGCGTGGTTGACGGGCCGCCCGAAGTCTTTCTAAGATTTCGATGAAGACGGTCGCGACTCACGTACGACCCGCCCCCAATTTTCTACGAGGTCGCATAAGCTTGGCGGAACTGAAGCCGACTCAAAAGCGTGATCGCCGGGAATCGACCATCTTGGTCAGCGTCCTGCAGCCCGGCGCGGAGTACAATCCGGACGACCCGCTGGACGAGATTCGCGGCCTGGCCAAGACGGCCGGCCTGATCGTCAAAGGGTCGATGATCCAGAAGCGGCCGTTCATCGATCAAGCCACCTATATCGGCTCGGGCAAAGTTCACGAGCTGAAGGAACTGGTCCTGGCACACGAGGCCGATCTCGTCGTCATCGACAACGACCTCGGTCCTGCCCAGATCCGGAACCTCGAGAAGGCCCTCGACGTCAAGGTCATCGACCGAACCGAGGTGATCCTCGACATTTTCGCCAACCGCGCCCGGTCCCACGAGGCCCACCTCCAGGTCGAGTTAGCGCAGTTGGAATACTCGTTGCCCCGACTCAAACAGATGTGGTCCCACTTGTCACGTTACAAGGGTGGCATTGGGGTCCGTGGTCCGGGTGAGAAGCAGTTGGAGACTGACCGTCGGCTGGTCGACCGCCGGATCGCCGACCTCCGCACTAAGTTGGGCAAAATCGAGGCGCGTAAGGAGCGCGAGGTCGCCTCGCGTACCGAGGTGCCGACGGTCTCGCTGGTCGGCTACACCAATGCCGGCAAGAGCACCTTGATGAACGCTCTGACCGGATCAGATGTGCTGGCCGCCAACAAGCTCTTCGCCACCCTGGACACACGGACCAAACGTTGGCCGTTCAAGGGCGGAGGCCACGTCCTGCTCTCGGACACCGTCGGGTTCATCCGCAACCTGCCCCACGCCCTGGTGGCCTCGTTTAAGGCGACGCTTGAGGAAGCGCGACAGGCCGACCTACTCCTACACGTCGTTGATGCCTCCAGTCCGGAGGCCGAACAACAGATCGAAGCGGTCGCCACCGTCTTGGAAGAGTTAGGATTGACCGATCATCCTCAAATACTTGTACTTAACAAGTGCGACCGCGTTTCAGACCGCTCTGCCATCGACATCTTGAAGGTTCATCACGAATCGGCCGTCGCGGTCAGCGCCGCACAAGGGCGTGGATTGGATCGGTTGGAACAGGCCGTCCGTGAGGCGATCTTCGAACAGTCGCTCGACGCGGAGGTGATCGCCAATGTCGCCGACGGTCGTGTGCTGCACTACCTGAACCAGCACGCCTACGTCCGCGATCAGCGGTACGACGAGGACGGACACACCGTCCAGATCGACTGTCGGATCCCCAAGCGTTGCCTGAAGTATCTCACCGAGCAGGGGGCGGACGTCCGGACCAACGGGCACCGCATCCACTTCGCTTGAGGGAACCGGGCCGACTCCCGACTGATCCCGGACGTCTAAACCCTGGGGGTCGATATCCCATGGCCGGCTCACCCGATGCCCGCAACGACGGACCCGAGCGCCCGGATCTCGGGTTAGAGGAGGACCCTCGGTTCCCCTCTGGACCCTGGACCGGCTTCTTCCAGATGCCCGGATCCAAGGCGCGACACAAGATGGAGATCCACCTCACTTTTCGCGATGGGACTCTTCGTGGGGAGGGTCGCGATCGGGTCGGTCGCTTCCTCTTCCGTGGTCGCTACGAAGTCGACTCGGGCAAGTGCCATTGGACCAAGCAATACATTGGTCAGCACGACATCTACTACCAAGGTTACAATGAAGGCCGAGGAATCTGGGGAGTCTGGGAATGGCCCGGGGACCCTCGATGGAGCGCCGGGTTCCATATCTGGCCCGAAGCGATGGGAGACCCGACCCAACAGGTCGATCGTGCCGAGGCGGAAGCCGACGTCGGTGCGGAAGCACCCTTGGTCACCGCCGAGCCGGAGCTGGAAGTCGCACCGGCCGGCCCCTGCCCCTGAACCCAACAATGTCTCGGCTCAACTGGCCTGGAGACTGCTCGTTTAGCGAAGCAGCCTCCCCGCCATCGTGAGCCCGAGAGTCACGAGACGATCTACGCTTCCGTCGGTTCAATAGCCCATGGCGTTGCCGTCCTTGCGGGGATCGGATCCACCAATGAGGACAAACCCGCCGTCGGAGTCTTCGACGATCCGGATGGCCTGATAGCCGCCGAAAGCACCCGGCGATTCGACGATCTCGTGTCCCATCGCCTCCAGGTGGCTTCGGACTTCGGGATCGATCCCCGATTCCAGGGCAACGCGGCCAGCGCCCTCGGCGGGAATGCCGGTCGGCGTTGAGGAACCGAAGTGGCGGAACCGGGGAGCGTCGCCGGCCTCTTGCACGTCCATCCCGAAATCGATCATGTTGGTGAGCACTTGCAAATGTCCTTGCGGCTGCATGTCGCCGCCCATGACGCCGAAGGTGGCCCAAGGTCGGCCGTCCTTGGTGACGAAGCCGGGGATGATCGTGTGGAACGGTCGCTTACCTGGCTCCAAACGATTGGCGTGCTCAGGGTCGAGGGCGAACAAAGCGCCTCGGTTCTGAATCGCGAAGCCGAGGTTGTCCTCGGGTTGATCCGGGTCGCCGGGCACATGACTTGACCCGAAGCCATGGAAAATGCTCTGGATCAGGCTCACGCAGTTCAGATCACCGTCGACGACCGTCATGTAGATCGTGTCGCTTTCGGGCGGCTGACCGGCGACGACCTGTTCCGATGCGCGTTGGTTACGGAAGGCCTGATCGAATTCCTCAGAGCGATCGTGGGCGTATTCCTTGGAGATAAGTCCCTCGACGGGGACTTGGGCGAACTCCGGGTCTGCGTAATACTTGGCCCGGTCCTCGAAGACGAGCTTCTTGGCCTCGATCATCAGATGAAGTGTTTGCGCCGACTGGGGTCCGAGTGCGGCGAGGTCGTAAGGCTCAATGAGGTTGAGCATCTGGAGCGCGGCGATCCCCTGGCCGTTGGGCGGAAGCTCCCAGACTTCGTGGCCGCGATAGGTCGTCGAAACCGGATCGATCCACGTACTGGTGTGAGCTTCGAGGTCCTCCAACCGGATCAAGCCGCCGACCTGTTCGGAGTAATCCGCGATCCGCTGAGCGATCTCACCGCGATAGAACACCTCGCGCCCGTGCGAGGCGATCGCTTGGAGGCTTCGGGCCAAGCCCGGATTCCGGTACATCTCAGCCACTTGAGGCGCCCGGCCTTCAGGCAAGTAGCATGCTGCCGAGGTCGGAATTTCGCTCAATCGTTCGGAGGCCGAGTTCCAGGAGGCGGCAATGACTTCGCTGACGGGGAATCCCTCGCTGGCGTAAGTGATCGCCGGTTCGAGGACCTGATCCAGCGGCAGCTTCCCGAACCGTTCGTGGAGCGTCACCCAGCCGTCGACGCAGCCCGGCACGCTCCAGCTCAAAGGGCCGTACGTCGGGATGGCCTCGAGGCCCTGCTCGCGGTAGGTCTGGATCGTGGCCCGCTTCGGAGCGCGGCCGCTGGCGTTGAGGCCGTGTAGCGAACCTGTCTCAGCATCCCAGACAATGGCGAATAGGTCGCCGCCGATCCCACAGGACATCGGCTCGACCACGCCGAGCACCGCATTGGCGGCGATCGCCGCATCGATCGCGTTGCCGCCCTCCTGGAGGATCCGGATCGCCGCAGCGGTCGCCAACGGTTGACTCGTGGCCGCCATCCCGTTGCGCGCCATCACGGCCGAACGCGTCTTCTCGATCGGGCCGGTCGGGCGATCGTGTCCCCAAGCCATCGGCAGGTTCCCCCCCGTCAGCGCGATCCATCCGAGCATCGAAACAGCGATGATTCGCATCAAACACGCTCTCAAACCTGAGGTCTTGAACCAGTAAGTTTTTCTCATGAGCGACTTAGTCCTTTTTTTTCGTAGACGTGAGGGGTTGTGGTCCGTCAGACGAATCCTGCCGCGATCTCCAGATTCGGTCGATCTCCGCTCGCCTCGGGAGGGCTTCCTGGGCCCCCGGAGCTTGTGTCGCCAAGGCAGCGGCCACGTTGGCGCGATCGGCGGCTTCGACCAGTGGGATACCCTCGGCCAGCGATGCCGCGAGTACACCACTGAACGCGTCGCCAGCGCCGACCGTGTCGACCGGCTCCACCGCGAGAGCCCGCCGAGCGCACAGAATCCCCACGGATTGATCAAGGACCAGACAGCCGTCACCGCCAAGGGTCAGGATAACCGACACGTCAAACGATCCGGCCGCGCCGCGCGCCAGGTCGGCCGGGTCCGAGTCGACCGGCAATCCGGCCAGCAAAGCGGCCTCGACCCGATTGGGTGTCATCAAATCCACATGATTCCAGAGCGGATGACCGACCAGGACCGACGTCGACGGCGCGGGGTTGAGCAGGACCAAGGTCGAGGCGCATCGTGCCCGCTCGGCGAACCGGGCCACGGTTGGCAACGGCACCTCTAGGCTCGCCAATCCGATGTCAGCTTGTTCGAAGAGCTGATTGGGCAGCGCGTCGATGTGCTCCGGTCTCAACCGTGCGTTGGCTCCTGGAGCAACGGCGATCTGATTTTCGCCGTGTTCATCGACCACGATCAAGGCGACACCGGTCCCCGATTCCGAATCGATGACAACGTACTCAGCGTCGATCCCCTCCTCACGGAATCGGGCCAACGCCTCTCGACCGAAGGTGTCGTCACCCAGAGCGCTGAGGAACGTGACCTCCGCGCCGGCTCGAGCCGAGGCGACGGCTTGGTTGGCCCCCTTGCCGCCCTGGGACTGCCGATAGCTCGATTCCCCCATGACCGTCTCGCCGGGCGCGGGAAGTCTGGGAACGTCGAGCGTCAGGTCGAGGTTAGTCGACCCAAGCACCAGCACATGTCGCATCGATCACTCCGGACTTCGAGACGTTCCCGGACAGACACGGGAAACGATGAGCTTATCAGGACCGGAGAAGCGACGCACGATCCGACTGGCTATTCGTTCGCTCTGTGAGTCGTGTCACTTGCCGATGCAGAAACGCCCGAAGATCCGATCGAGCAGGTCGTCGGTAACAACCGCGCCGACGACATCGCCGAGCCCGTCGATGGCGTGACGCAGATCGATGGCGACCAATTCGTCACCGAGCCCTAGGGCACAGGCTTCGGCAGCTCGCGCTAAGGCATCGCGAGCCGCTTCCAGGCTGGCTCGACACCGCGCAGCGGTCCCGGTCGGGGCATCCATCCCCCCTGCTTCGGTCAGCGTCTCGGCAATACGCTGGCGTAGCGTGTCGAGACCTCGTTCGGCTTCGATGCTCGTCTCGATCCAATCCTCGGGTCGTTTGGGCGAACCGAGATCAGCCTTCGTCCAGACGAGGAGCCTCGGGATATCGTGTGCGTTCTCGAAGCCATCGCCATCACGAGGCGGATCCATCGGAGTTTGGTCCGGGCTCCGACAGTCCAAGAGCAAGTCAGCGCCCTCGAGTTGGTCACGGCTCTGCTGTTGGGCCAACGCATCGATCTCATCGACGGGACGGTCAAGGCCAGCGGTATCGATCAGCTCGATCGTGATATCGACACAGTGGCACGGTGCACTCAGGTAATCGCGTGTAGTTCCCGCGACGTCGGAGACGAGGGCGAGATCGCGATCGATGAGGGCGTTAAACAGGCGGCTCTTGCCGGCATTGGGTGGACCGACGAGCACGACCCTCGGCCGTTCATCGGTCCGATGCCGTCCCCCGAGCTGCGTGAGCAGTCGATCGATCATCAATGAGGCGTCGGCGAACTCGACGGCCAAGTCCTCGTCGCGAAGCTGTTTGACGTCCGGCTCATCGACGAAATCGAGCGTCGCCTCGAGATGTGCGAGGACGTCGAGCAGCCGATCGCGAAGCTCTCTTAAGGGCTGACCGAGCCCTCCGGCCAGTTGGTCGAGGGCGCGCCGGAGTTGATCATCACTTCGGGCATCGATCGTACCGAGGACCGCTTCAGCCTGCGTCAGGTCGAGACGATCGGCCAGGAAGGCTCGGAGGGTGAACTCGCCCGGTTTGGCCAGCCGCGCCCCGGATAGCAGACAGTGGGCCAACGCCGACTCAACGATGACGGGCGCCCCAGGGACGTTCAACTCGCAGGAGGGCTGGCCAGTGTAGGTCCGCGATCCGGGCCAGACCGCCAAGCCGCCGGGTACGGGCCGAGCGATCTCAGGGAAGCGAAACCGACCAAGGATCCAGGCCGGGCGATCGAGTCCGGTGAGGTCTCGATCTGCGGGATTGGAGCCTGTCGGGTCGAAGCAGCTCGTCCCGATCGGGATCGCCTCGGGTCCGCTCAAGCGGACGATCCCCCGCTCGGCTGGGCCGCGCGGGCTGGCGATCGCGGCGATCGTCTCGCTTGGATCGAGCATCGACAGATCCTCCCCGACGGCTTGCGTCGGGACCGCACTCAGCGTTTCTTGCGACGCTTGGGTCGCGGCCGATCCGGGTTGGATTTGGGAGGAGATTTGCTGGCCTTCGGTTCGTTGCGGATCGGCTGTTGCCCTTGCTGGCGTTGCGCTTCCTCCATCGCCTGACGAACCTTGTCCATGAACCCGCCCTTGGCCGAGCCGTTCGCCTTGGACGAACTGCCGACGCCGTTACTCTGCGTTTTTTGCTCCTCCTGGAGCTGCTGCGCTTGCTCCATCGCGTCCTGGAGCCTGGCCATGAAGCCCTTCTTCTGCGGCTTACCGTTGGTCGCTTCGTCGGGGTTGCGGGGCTTGAGTAGGTCCTTGGGGGCGAAGCGGTTGACCAGAATCCGCTCGCACATGCTCCAGATCGTGCTGGAGGCAAAGTAGAGGCAGAGGCCGGAGGGGACCTTGTAGAAGAAGAAGCCCATGATGAACGGCAGAATCATCATGGCCTGCTGCTGAGCTTGGGCTTCGGGAGTGGTCGGCGGGGGGCTGAGCAGTTTGAACTGGAGGATGAAGAGCCCGAGCGTGATGAGCGGAAACAGGTTGAAGTAGGGTCCGATGAACCCGCCGACCAGGGGGATCAGCTCGACGTTGAAGGGGAACTCCGCGAGCATGTCGGGCGCGGCGAGGTTGTCGATGTAGAGGAACTCCGAATGACGAAGTTCGGGGCTGTTGTTTAAGGCCTGCCAGAGACCGGCGAAGATCGGGAGTTGGGCCAGGGCGGGAAGGCAGCCGGCCAGCGGATTGACCCCGTACTTGCCATAGAGGGCCCACGACTCGCTCTGCAACTTCCTCGGATCCTCGCCATACTTCTTCTTCAGCTCGGATAACTTGGGGGCCAGTTCCTGCATCTTCTTGGCCATAAGGGCCTGGCGGATCGTGATCCAAGAGATCGAGAGCCGAACGATCACGGTCAAGAGAATGATCGCGACGCCGTAGCTGCCGGTCTGACCGCCGAAGAGGCCCGAGACCCAGCGGGTGACCTCATACATGCTGATCAGAAGCGGGGTGATCACCGATCGGGCGATGAACCCGGAGAACGGGATCGTAAACCACTGGCGGAGGTCGGCGAGTTGGCCAGCTTCGGAATGGAACTCCGACTCGAGCGTCTCCCGGTTCTTCGGGCCCGAGTAGCTGAGATAGCGATGGGAGACGACCGAGCCGGCCTCGACCGGGACCGCCCGAGAGACGATTCGCAGGTTGATGTCATACCATTCGTCCTTCGGTCGACCATCTTTGAAAGGCTGATCACCGACGGTCATGGGTGCGACTTCGTCGGCATAGGGCCCTGGAGAGTCGGACGCGAGCAGCGGGTAGGGTCGCATGAGCGAACAGAAGTACTGGTTTTCGACGCCGAAAAACTCTAAGGGATACTCGGTGCTGGCGATTTCTTGGCGTCGCGACCGGACCTCAAACCAGCGGACGTCCATGGCCGTGTCGCTGGTCAGCTCGACATAGCCGCCTTGATTGTTGGCGATCAAGGCGTCGCGGAAGACCCGCGAATACCAGCGTCCTTCCAAGGGGAGCCCATGGCCGGAGGTCTGATAGTAGGCCGGCTCCAGGTTGTGGTTGGGAGCCTCGAAGGTGAGCTGGACCTCGAAGGTGAATCGGCCCTCGAAGACGAGATATTTCTTGGTCAGGATCAGTTCGGTGGACCCGCTCCCAACGGTCGTCCTCAGCTCGATCGACTGCCCGACGAGCGGTTCGGGTTCTCCCTCAATGCGTCGGGTGATCTGACGGATCGGGCTGCCGTCCTTGAGGACGATCTCCCAGGCCCGCTCTTGAACATTCCGGATCGCCAGGGCGATGGCGCGGATTTCGGCCATAGGAAGGAGCTTCTCCAACCTCGAATCGACATCGTTCGAAGTCGGGTAGAATTCGGTTTTGAGTCTTTGCAAGAACCGACGGCTCTGTCCGGGTCGGAGGAGAGAGCCGTCGGTCACGATGCGTTCGAGCAATTGACGGGCAGCCTGTCTGCGTTCGACGCGACTGGAGGCGGTCAGGCTGGCTTCACTCTCGTCGAAAATCCGCTCAGCTAAGTCGCGTTGAATGTCGGTAGCTTCCAGGCCAAGCCCCTCGACACTACTGGCCGAGGTCAGCAGGCCGGTCTGGAACGAAGGCGGCTCATCGATCTCGGTCGTGATGAGTCGAAGAGGTTGCCCCTCGATGGGATGACCGTCGAGCCCCCCCCGCTGATAGTCGACGACGCCGAGCGATCGGATACCCGCTCCACGCGTATCGACCTCGATCGAGAGCTTATAGGTGCTCGATTCCGACTCGGGTATATATTGCATTGGGGCGCCGAGGACGATGGTCTCGGTCTCGACATCGGTTGGAGGGAGCGTCGCGAGCGGGTCGTCGGGACTCTCGGACGATTCATTCCCGTCTGGTTCGGAGTCGGTCTCCGATGCGTCGGTGAGTTCGGCCTGAGTGGGGCCGTTCGCCTCATCCGGATCATCGGGATCGCGGGCTTCCGAGGCTTCGGAATCGGTTGCGGGATCAACCGCATCCGGGTCGGCCTCGGCAATGGGACGTTCGGGCACTTCGAGCCAGCCGAGCTTCTGGTAGATCCACGGCGTGACGATGAACAGGGCGAGGGCCAGGACAATGAAGATGATCCAGCGCAGAAAACCAATGGGTCGCGTCTCTTCCATCATTTGCATGAGTTTATGAATCCAAGCGTAATGTCGGAGGCGATGGCAGAAATCGCATTTGGGCTGCTCTGGATGCCGACGGTCCTCGCGTCGAGGCGTCGACCGTTACGTCGAGGCTGATGGGTTGTTTGGTCGGGTCGATCATGGGGATGGGCTCAGCGTCCCAACCGCAAGCGTTCGCCCAGGAACGGCTCAAGGTCAGGGATCTCGGCGATCTTCTGGATCGTCGTTTCGAAGTCGTATTCCAAGCGCCGATATGCGAGGTGGACTGAACCCAACTCGCTCGGTTCGTCCTCGGCCAGCTCGGGCTGGTCAGGATCGACATCGTCTTCGAGGATCACGTAGCAGGCGCGGTTATCGTTATCGCGCGGCTGGCCCACGCTGCCAACGTTGATCATCAATTTGCCATCACCTAAAACATACTCGTAATTGATATCCTGTGGGGCATAAAATTGATAGCTTTCGCTGAAGACTCCGGGGACATGCGTGTGTCCCTGGAAGCAATAGCGTTCGACAAGTTGGAAGAGGCGGTCGATTTTCCGATGATTGAAGATATCTTCGGGAAAGACATATTCACTGAGTGGATTCCGTGGCGAACCATGAACGAATAGATAGTGGCTGATCCGATGAGTCCTCGGCAGCTCGCCGAGGAAGTCGAGCCGACGTTCGTTATTCGTACGATCGAAGGGGCTTTCGAGTTGCTGGCGGGTCCAAAAGATCGCGCGTTCAGCGCCGATATTGAACCCATCAGGATCGAACAGGGCGCCTTGGTCGTGGTTTCCGAGCAGGGTGACTTGGCAAGCTTCCATCACGCGGTCAATACATTCGCGCGGGTTGGGACCATAGCCAATAATGTCACCGAGGCAATAGACAACGTCGATATTCTGCCGTTCGATATCGTCGAGGACCGTTTCGAGAGCCTCAAGGTTACCATGAATATCACTAATCAGGGCGCGTCGCACGAATGAGACCTCCACGCCGGGATAGCCGGCGGCGTGCCGTTGCCACCAGGAGCACTGGTCGCCAAACCGTTGAACTTGTAATCTAATTCCGAACTCCGGGAAGGGTCAAGGCGACCCGCAATTATCCTTTGGGGTCGATTGCGCGAGAATCGACCACCTCAGGAACATCCCGGCATCCCCGTCGAGGCCCCCGATTGTGTCGGTACCTGAGACCCCGATCAACCCGTCCCAAGCCGGCCCACCTGTGGCTGGAGACCGATCGGGGATCCAGGAACAATCGATGCCGAGCCGGTCGATCTTGGCCATCGATTCCTCGACGCGAGCACTCTGCTTGGCGCTGGGTCTGACCAACCGGGGGTCGACCGATCCGGAGGCGCAGTTCATCGTCGAGCGTCCCGAGCGGATGGCCAAGCACGGACGCCTGATGATCGCACGGATCAATGAGCTGTTCGAGGCAGCGGGCCAATCTCCGAAAAACCTCGGAACCGTCGCCGTTGGGATCGGTCCCGGCTCCTACACTGGGCTTCGGATCGGCCTGATGGCGGCCAAGTGTTTGGCCTACACCCTCCAGATCCCGATCGTCCTGTTGGACAGCCTGGAAGTCATCGCCTACACAGCGATGCTCGACCACACCAATCGGGTCGATCTCCAACGAGATCTGGCCGTCGTCTCCGACGCCCAGCGCGGTGATTTGTACGTCGCCCGGTTTCGCATCGAAGAATCGGGCCATCTCCGGCGTCTGGAGCCGACGCGGCGGACCGTCGGCTCACCGTGGCTCGACGACTTGTCTGAGGGGACTCAGGTCATCGGACCGGACTTGGATCGACTGGACTTCTCGTGGTCGGATCGGACGCCCCGCCTCGAAGTCTGGCCGGATGGTCGCGGCCTGCTCGACCTGGCGGTCCGATCCACCCGGTTCGCTGGCCGGTCTCCCGACCCGGAAATCTGGGCGGCCGAGCCGCTTTATTTGCGTCTCAGCGCTGCCGAGGAGAAGCGTGCCGATCAAGGCATTTCAGAAGAGTCGGCCACGTCGACATCGACCAGCGGCCTACACGGTCCCGACGATGGTCTGGGGAGACCGTCCTGATGGCTCTGAGCGACGCCTCCGGTTCCCGTATCCAACAGCGCACCAAGGCGACCTACGATCTGCAATGGAACCGGTTCCCGATCATTCGGCCCGAGGAGGACCGCGCCACCTTTCAATCACGGACCGGGCTTCGAGGGGCCGATCTGGTCGGTAAGACGGTTCTGGACGCCGGATGCGGCATGGGACGTTACCTCAAGGTGGCCGTCGAACTCGGCGCGGAGCGGGTGGTTGGGCTCGAACTTTCCAGGGCCGTACGCGCCGCGCGTCAGGTCAACTCCGACTCACCCCAAGTCGAGATCGTCCAAGGCGATCTGCTCCGGCCTCCGTTCCGTGAGGCCCAGTTCGACCACATCTACAGCCTCGGTGTCCTGGACCACACTCCCGACGCCTATCGAGCCTTTCGGGCCTTGGTCCCCTTACTCAAGCCGGGCGGTCGGATCGCGATCTGGATCTACCGTAAGCAGCGGCCCGCCTTGGAAGCGATGACCGACTTGCAACGCGCTGTCTCGACCCGGCTCCCGCTCTCGTGGCTGGTCGGGTTCAGCAAGCTGATGGCGCCCTTAGGGGGCTGGAAGCGTCGGCTGATGTCCAGCGAATCGCGGCCCATCGAACGATTCGGCGTGGCCCTGAACGTCTTGACCCTCGGCGTCTCGATGCACCCCGATCCCGAGGTCCGCGTCTGCGACACCCTCGATTGGTACGCGCCGAAGTACATGTCGCGCCACACCGATGAGGAGGTCGAGGGCTGGTTCCGCGCAGCCGGCTTGACTCAGATCGTCGACCTCTCCCGCGACCAATCGCAATATCACGCCGGCCAGGGCAACGGCGTCAATTTCGCGGGGATCCGTCCGCATTCTTGACGACCACGCGACACGACGATTCCCCGGTTCGGAGGCTCGTTCGATCGGTCATCGCCGGTTCGAAACGACCGGGCGAAGGCGTTGGCAATCGACTCCAGCGCCGGTTAGGATCGACCCCCACGCCTCCGAGAGTCATACCCCGTGCGACGGCCGACCCACGTGCAACGGAGCGTCCGCATGCCCCGATTTACCCTCCCTACGCTCGTCCTCATCCTCGGATCGGTCGCGACGACCCACGCCTCCGAGCCAACCCCAATCACTTCGACGACGGAGCCCGCCGACGTGGGTCGCCCCGCGCTGATCGTGACCGGCGATCGCCTCGAACTCTGGCGATCTCGGAGGATCGTTCCGATCCGAGGTTCAGGCATGGTTCGTCCATGGGTCTGGACACCGGCCGGACAGGTCTGGTCGGCCAGCACCGAGGGGTCAGCGCTCCTCCTCAACGTCGAAATCCGCAACGATGATCCCCGACCGCATTGGCGATCGCTCGACCCGATCGTGCTCGACGGCCTCGAAACGTTACAGGTCCGTGTAACCGGCGCTCCGAATGCCGATCCGACCGAGATCCCGCCGATGCCCGCCCTGATGGTCCTGCGGCCCATCCAAGAGGGCGACTTAGACCTGTCGGCCGCCGAGCTGCCAGAGACGACTGCGACCTTGGATCGTCTCCTCTCGATCGTTCGGGCCGATCGCCAGACGGTCCGAACGGTCGACGACACGCGACGCGCGGTGGTCCGGACCAATCAGTCGGGTGCTGACTTCCAAGCTCCATCGACCGCCGAGGCCTGGAACGCCCGTGCTGAGCAGCTCCGCGATCAGTTGCGGATCGCCACGGGCCTTTGGCCACCGCTTCCCAAGACGCCCTTGCAGCCACGTTTGGTCAAGACACAAGAGCACGACGACCACATCGTCGAGACCTATGTTCTTGAGACCCTGCCCGGCCATTATCTGGCCGGCTCACTGTATCGGCCGATCGCGGAGGAAGACGGATCGCCCCCGCGCCGAGCGGCCGTCTTGTGTCCCCACGGCCACTGGTCGGAAGGGCGCAGATACAGCGATGTCCGCAAGCGTTGCATTCAGTTGGCCCGGCTCGGATTCCTGGCCTTCGCCTACGACATGGTCGGGTACAACGACAGCGAGTCGTTCGGCCATCGGTTCCTGGACGACACGTTGCGTCGTTGGGGCTTGAGCCTGGTCACGTTGCAGACCTGGAACAGCGTGCGCGTGCTGGACTGGCTCCAGTCGCGTGCCGATGTCGATCCGGCCCGGATCGGCTGCACAGGAGCTTCGGGAGGGGGCACGCAGACCTTCCTGTTGGCGGCCTTGGATCCTCGGGTCCGCGTGGCCGCGCCGGTGGTCATGGTCTCAGAAGGGTTTCAAGGCGGCTGTTACTGCGAGAACGCCGACGGGCTCCGCTTCGCCACCGACAACGTGGAGTTCGCCGCCCTGATCGCGCCCCGACCGTTGAAGCTCGTCGGAGCCCGGGGCGACT
This sequence comes from uncultured Planctomycetia bacterium, assembly GCA_964609385.1. Classification (GTDB taxonomy): domain Bacteria; phylum Planctomycetota; class Planctomycetia; order Isosphaerales; family Isosphaeraceae; genus CAZSSM01. Next base: position 1,840 of record CAZSSM010000076.1, on the reverse strand, counting down.
GGACCGTCAACACGCTGACCGAGGTCTATCCGCGAATCAAGCGAGTCTATCAACTCGTCGGTGACCCAAGCTCCCTCGACGCCGAGCGGTTCGACTTCGATCACAACTACAACCAGACTTCACGCAATGCCGTCTACCCGTTCCTGGTCCGTTGGCTCCAAGGGCGTGATGAGCCGCTCGAAACGATCCGGGAGTCCGACGAGGCAGCCGGGGCCGAACTCAGCGATGGGACCGAACTACTGGTCGACGGTGAGGTCCGAGCGTTGCTGGACAATGCGAAGTCCCCGAACGAACTGGCCGATGCCCTGATCGCGGCCCGTCGCGACGCCTGGAAGTCGCTCCGACCGCGTCGCGAGGATCCGATCGCCTGGGCGACCGTCCGGCCCATCCTCGAACGCATGTGGCGGATCCAAACCCAGATCGACGTGCCCGCTTCATCCGACTTGAGCGTCGAGTTGGTCGACTCGTTCACCCTCGACGACCTCCAAGTCACGGTCTCGCAGCGTCGGATCCGACGATCTGAAACCGGGCAATGCGTCCCCGTGACCCAACTCCGGACCGCGGAGGAGTCGGCTAATGCGCCCTCGGATGCGGTGATCCTGGTCGGGCGTGATGGACGAGCCGATTTGGTCGACGGCGAGGGTCGACTCTCCAGTCCCGTCCGATCACTGCTCGATGCGGGTCTCACGGTGGTCGCCTTCGACGGGTTGTTCCAGGGCGAATCGTTCGACTCCGAATCGCCGCAGCTCTCGAGGCCTGCAACGGCCCACTTCGCCACCTACAACCGGAGCCTGGCGGCCGACCGGATGCTCGATCTGGCCCTGGTCGTGGCTCATGTCAAAGCGCTTCCCGGAACCCGCGAGGTCCATCTCGTTGGGCAAGGCGCTGAGGGCGGGGCACTTAGTCTTATGGCGCGTCCGACGCTGACATCCCTTGGACTGGGCCGGACCTTCGTCGACCTCGAAGGCTTCGGCTTCGACGATCCCAATGGCGCATTGATTCCGCCCACGATCGACCTGCCGGGCGTTCTCCAGGTCGGCGGCTTGCCGATCGCTGCCGCACTGACCGCGCCCGGTCCGCTCTGGATTCAGAACCCGCCTCAAACCCCGTCGACCTCGTGGATCGCGGATGCCTACGCGTTGGCCGACACGCCGCAGTTGTTGACGATCACGACCGAGCCGACGCCCGATTTCGACCCGGTCGCCCGTTGGATCGCCGACGGCGATCTCCAATCGGACGTCCCGATCACCCCCTGATGTCAATCGCCTCGTCTCGACCCGACTCCGACTCGTCTTCGACTTCGCCCGACCATCAATCGGAGGACCCCTCGACCATGCTCACACTAAAGACCGACCGCGCCCTGGCCTTCGGGCTCGGGATGGCCCTGGCCCTGCTCGTCGCGATCGCCCCGACCTCGGCTCAGACGCCCGAAGCTGCCAAGGATCGCCCCAACATCCTCTTCATCATGTCCGACGACCACGGCTATCAGGCCATTAGCGCTTACGGGAGTCGGGTCAACCGTACACCCAACATCGATCGCATTGCCGCTGGCGGCGTCCTCTTCGACCGTTGCTTCGTGACCAACTCGATCTGCGGACCCTCTCGGGCCACGATCCTGACCGGAAAGTACAGCCACCTCAACGGGTTCGCCCGCAACGGCGACCGGTTCTACGGCGGTCAACAGACCGTGGCCAAGCTGCTCCAACGCGCAGGCTATCAGACCGCCGTCGTCGGCAAGTGGCACTTGGCTACCGAGCCGACCGGGTTCGACGACTGGCACATCCTGATCGGCCAAGGTCCCTACTACAACCCGCGGATGCGAACACCCCAAGGCACCGTC
>CAZSSM010000075.1:0-32542 GCA_964609385.1 uncultured Planctomycetia bacterium | reverse complement strand
CGAGACCTCAATCCCGGGGTCTGCTCCGCTTCGCGTCTCAGTCCCCAGCCACCCGATCCGTCGGCCAAGCGAGAACAAAATAAGCGGATGTTATATCCAACCTATTTCCATTGTATTGAATCCGATTGTCAGCCGTGATGGGTGGCTGGGGACTGCGAGCAGAGCGAGCAGACCCCGGTGCCAATCGTTTTGAATGGTCCGACCGTTATGGAGTAGGTTTGGCCGCTCGGTTTGAGTTGGCCCACCCTCATGGAGCCGGGTTGTCCGAGTCGAGACATCAGAACCGGGGTCTGCTCCGCTTCGCGTCTCAGTCCCCAGCCACCCGGTGGGTTGGCAAGGCGGCGATCGTTAACATTGGACGAGATTGGGATACACATGAATATATAAGATATTTTCGAGTACTTGGAAACTGTCGGTCTGCGAGCCTGTGTAGTCGCGGAGCGGCCGTCTCGGGACAGCTTTCCTGACCGCACGCTTCGAGATGCAGTCCAGGCCACCTCAAGACGGCGCCGAGTGCAATTTCCTCACGCTCCGGCCTTGCACGGCCATCGAGTGAGGGTCGCAGGACTTCGTTGGGTCTTGGGGGCGGTTTCCGGGCAATCACAACGAGCCCGCGATTTCTCCATGAACGCCGGGGCCCGATCCCTTGATGGTGTTTGTGGTCGGGGCGTTCTGCGCGCATCGGGCGCGTGGGGCCTCGGCCGCGATCACTTCCATTGAGGGAGGGTCATGGATTGCTGGAAACGGACCAAGGGGGTCGTCGACGCGCTGGTCGAAGCGTTCGAGGCCGGCGCGTCGATCCGCGAGGCGTGTCGGCACGCCGGGATCGCCCCCGCCACCTTCCGGAGCTGGATGGAGCGCGGCAAGGAAGCCCGCAAGGCCGAGGAGGGGGACGATGACGATCTGGAAGACGACGATGACGATGCGCTCTGCGATGTCGACGATGATTGGGATTGGGGCGATGACCTCGATGATCCCGATGGGTCGGATCGCTTCGATGAGCCCCGTGCGGTCGAAGGTGTCGACCTTGCCGATCTCGACGGGTCGGCGGACGTCGATGACGAGGAGACGTCGGAGTCGTGGGCCGACTTCTCCTGGCGGATCACGCGGGCGCAGTTGATCGGCGAGCGGGATGCGCTGCTCCGGATCCAGGAGGCCGGCGAGACCGACTGGCGCGCCGCCGCCTGGTACCTGGAGCGGACCCAGCCTGCGGACTGGGGCGCGCTCGATCGCGAGACCGCCGAGGAACTGCAAGAGAAGACGTCCGGCCCGCGCCGGAAGGTCATCTATATCTATGAGCGGCCGTCGATGGGCGTGGACCAGTACGGTCGGACCATCGAGCTGAGCCGCGATCCAGATCGGCCGCCGGGCTCGCGGATCGAGGCCAAGCCGCCGTTCGACGACATCACCCACGAGCCGGTCGTCTGGGGACCCGTCCGAGGAGTCCAACATCCCGAGGGCGAATCGGAGGATCCCGACGGATCCGACGATGTCGGCGAACTGGCTGATCCGCGCGATCTCGCAGAACCGTCGCGATCGGGAGGTCTCGACGCATCGGGTCGTCGACCGTACGCGCCGGGTCCGTCGGGACCGGTCGCGCCGATTCCAACACCACCACGATCGCCCGAGGCTGGAGCGTCGGACTGCGGGACGGGGACGTTCCTGGTCCCGCCACCGCCACGGCCCGCCCCCGAGCCCCGGACCGATCGCCCCGGCGATCCGGGTCGGAGTTGGTTCGAGCGGTCGCGACCCATCATCCCAGCGACGATCGCGACGGTCGTCCTGCTCGGATGGCTCGTAGGCCGAGCGCTGAGATGGCTCGGATCTCGGGTCGTCCGAGCGGTCGGATGGGTCCTCCGCGCGCCGATCCGGCTGGCGATGTGTTGGCGGTCGGGAATCCAATCGCTCCACGGTGGCGTGCGGGACATCCTAGGTGTCGCGGCTCAACGCTTTGACGAAGTGAAGACGTGTCTCGTCCCGAGCGATCCGATGCCGGTCGGGCTCGCCTTCGCGACCTGTCACGCGGGGCGTTCGCTGCCGCGTCGCGAATAGCCAACGGGGGCGCCTCGTAAGCGGTACGCTGCCATGTCCATCGATCGACGCGACCCGACTCGCCCCAGACCGGGGCCCGGACGGTCGACGATCCCTCGCGAGCCCGAGGCGCCGGAGCGCAAGAGCCGATGTCGGTCAAACCGCCTGGGAGAGCGGGCTCTTTGATAACTTGGGATCCAAAGCACCATATGTCGGCCAGTCTTCATGGGACCGGTCGCGGTCGTTCACGCTGCGCTGTGATGTCGTGTTCGTTCGGTTCAGTTCACCTAAGACCCTGGATCGATGGGTAAAAAGGGCCGGAAAGTCGCCGACGGGCCGAGCTTGCGGGGGCCTCGCCAACGGGCGATCGATCTGCGATGATGGGTCGGTTTCGTCATCAAGGCGCCCTGAGATCCACCCATGATAGGATCTCATTTCTCTGAGGATCACCCGGCCATGATTCGCCCACCCGTCCCGAAGCGTCGACCCTTCCGCGCGGTCGTCCACGTCCTCATCCCGACCCTGCTCGTCTTCGCAGCGATGGCTCCAAACGGCCGAGCGGCCGACCAAGCCCAAGGGTCGCGACCGAACATCCTGTTCTTCGCGGTCGACGACCTGCGACCGGAGCTGGGATGTTACGGTCAGTCTCACATGATCACGCCGAACATCGATCGGATGGCTTCGGGGGGCGTGGTCTGCGATCGGTCCTACTGCATGGTGGCGGTTTGTGGGGCGTCGCGGGCGAGCCGCATGACCGGCCTGCGCCCGCGTCCGGACCGGTGCGTGGGATACACCGCGCGGGCCGACGAGGACGCGCCCGGGGTCGTCACCCTCAACGCCCATCTGTTGCGTCACGGATATACGACCGTCTCGCTGGGCAAGGTCTACCACTTCCGCGAGGACGACCGCGACGGCTGGTCGGAGGAGCCTTGGAGGCCCCAAGTGCCCAACTACGCCGATCCGGCCAACGCCCGACTGCATAGGCGTCGAAATCAGGAGCTGGGTCGTCGAGGTCGGGGCCCGGCCTTCGAAGGGATCGACGTGCCCGATGAAACCTATGCCGATGGCCTGATCGCGCGACGGGCCGTTGAGGAACTGCAACAGCTCTCGGAGGCCGAGGCACCGTTCTTCCTGGCCGTCGGCTTCCTCAAGCCGCACCTGCCGTTCGTCGCCCCGAAGCGGTACTGGGACCTCTACGACCGCGAATCGATCCAACTGCCGGCGACTTACGAGCGACCCACCGACGTCCCCGATGCGGCCCTGCATACCTCGGGCGAACTCCGCGCCTACGCCGGAATCCCCGCGAAAGGCCCGCTCGACGAGGAGTCGGCCCGGACCTTGATCCATGGATACTACGCCTGCGTCAGCTACACCGATGCGCAGATCGGGTTGGTGCTCGATGCGCTGGATCGGCTCGGCCTGGCCGATGAGACGATCGTGGTGCTCTGGGGCGATCACGGCTGGAACCTGGGCGACCACGGGCTCTGGTGCAAGCACTGCACGTATGAGACGTCGATGCGGGCGCCCTTGATCCTCCGAGGGCCGGGCGTGGCCGAGGATCGGAAGGTCGACGATCTAATCGAGTTTATCGACATCTATCCGACGCTCTGTGACCTGACCGGCCTGTCGAAGCCGGGTCACCTGGCCGGCACGAGCCTGATCCCTTGGATCGGCGTGGGGTCGGAGACCGAGCGGGGCGGCTTGATGGCCAGGACCTCGGCGGTCGGCCGATACGGGCGCGGCGATACGGTCCGGACCGACCGCTACCGGTACAGCGAATACCATGATCGGAACGGGGCAGGTCGTTATCAGGGCCGGATGCTCTTCGACCATCAGGTCGACCCGCTGGAGCAGGCCAACCTGGCCGAGCGTCCCGAACTGGCCCCGACCGTCGAGCGGCTCACCCGCCTGCTCCATCAACGCTGGGGCCGCCAGCCCGAACCGGAGTCCAGATCGACCCCAACACCATCGAACACCATCAAGCCTGGAGAATCCCAGTGACGACGAGCAACCCCGCCCATCGGATCACGATCGAGCCCTGCGCCGAGGAGGTCCGGGTCCTGCTGGCCGGCTCGGAGATCGCCCGGTCGAGCCAGGCGCGCTGGCTCCGCGAAGGGCGGATGGACCCGGTCCTTTACGTCCCCCGCGAGGACATCGCGATGGACCGCGCCACCCGGAGCGAGACGCGGTCCACCTGCCCGTTTAAGGGTGAGGCGACCTACTTCAGCTTCCAGGTCGGGGACAAGAACGCGATCGACGCGGCCTGGTGCTACGAAGAGCCGATCCCGGAGGTCGCCGCGATCAAGGACCACCTGGCCTTCTACCCAGACCGTGTCGATGAGGTCGTCGTGGGCGGTTGAGCCGATCCGGGCGGGTCGGCCGTCGGGGATCGCTGGGCCTTTGGATGATGGAGAAAGCCGACAAAGCGGGCGATGTCGTTTCCGGGTCCGTCCGATGCAGGTATAGTGAAACTCGGCGGAGGCCGGGACGCGTCCGAGGGCCAGGTCCCGGTCCGAGACCACGAGTCACTTCCTCAACGTTTGTCGATCCTTTGAGTACGAAGGCGGTTGACCGATGATTGGAGAGCAGGGCAATCTGTCGCGTCGCGGCTTCCTGGAGCGTTCGCTGGTCGGTGCGGGCGTGGCAGCCGGCGTCCCGGCCTGGTTCGCACGTCGGAGCCAAGCGGCCTACCTGGAAGCCGAGCCGGCGCGTCGCCGCACGATCGGGCCCAACGACACGATCCGGATGGGGGCGATCGGCACCGGTTCGCGGGGGATCCCGGTGGCCAAAGCGGCCTTGAGACAGAACGGCGTCGAGTTCGTCGCCGTCTGTGACGTCGATGCCAACCACCGCCGCAAGGGCGCCGAGGAACTGGGCGGCGAGGATAAGGTCGAACAGTACAACGACTTCCGCGAGTTGCTCGATCGCGACGACATCGACGCGGTCACGATCGTCACGCCGGACCACTGGCACGCCCTGATCGCGATCGAGGCGATGAAGAAGGGCAAGCAGGTCTACTGCGAGAAGCCCTTGACGCTGACCATCGACGAAGGCAAGTCGATGGTCCAGGTGGCTCGGTCCAACGACACCATCTTCCAGACCGGCAGCCAGCAGCGGAGCGAAATGGGCGGCAAGTTCCGCTTAGCCTGCGAGCTGGTCCGCAACGGGCGTCTGGGTAAGATCTCGACGATCGAGACGCGGATCGGGGCGAATCCGCAGGCCGGTCCGTTCAACGTCGAAGCGCCGCCTTCGGAGTTGGACTGGAACCTCTGGCTAGGGCCGACCCCCTACGTGGGCTACATCAAGGAACGTTGCCACTATGAGTTCCGCTGGTGGTTCGCCTACTCCGGCGGCAAGATGACCGACTGGGGCGCCCACCACAACGACATCGCGCAATGGGCCCTTGGCATGGACGGCAGCGGCCCGGTCGCCGTCGAGGTCCTGGAGAAGACCCCCGCGGTCCGTTTGCCGAACTGCTACAACTGGTACAAGAACTTCCGCGTCCGGTTCGAGTACGCCGATGGGACCGAAGTGCTCTGCCAGTCCGGTGGCGACAACGGGGTCAAGCTGATCGGCGAGGAGGGCTGGATCTTCGTGAGCCGAGGTGAGATCGAGGCCAGTGATCCCCGGCTGCTCGAGGAGCCGCTGCCCGAGGACGCCGAGAAGCTCTACACGGTCACCAACAGCCACATGGGCAACTTCATCGACTGTGTCCGCAGCGGCGAACGGCCGATCTGTGACGTCGAGATCGGCCACCGTTCGGTGACCGTCTGCCACCTCGGCAACATTGCCATGCACATGGATCGTCGGCTCGAGTGGGATCCGACGACCGAGCAGTTCGTCAACGATTCGGCGGCCAATGCCATGCTCAGCCGACCGATGCGCGCTCCTTGGAAGATTGAGGTCTGAGGTTCGGACGATCGGCCGAGCGTCCCTTCGATGCGCTCGGTCGAGTCGGAGGATCATCGGTCCCGATCGCAGTTCGACCGGGACTGATGTCACATCAGATATCGAGGCATGAGATCTCAGAGACGGGAATGCGCAGGGAGATCCGGACGGTCCACGCTCATGCGTCGAGGCCGCCAGCTTCGCCTGGAGGAATCAGGTGGGGCAGGTGCTCAACGCTCGCGATAGACGATGCGTCCCTTGGTCACGTCGTAGGGAGTGATCTCGACGGTGACCCGGTCGCCGGGGACGATCCGGATGAAATTCTTCCGCATCTTCCCGGCGATGTGGGCCAGCACACGGTGGCCGGCCGGCTCCTCCAACTCGACAAGAAACTGCGTGTTGGGCAGGGCTTCGACCACCCGACCCTCGGTGCGTACCGCTTCCTCTTTGGCCACGAACAACTCCCGAGACGAACTGGGGATGGCCGCACGGTTGGCTGGTGGGAGAGCCTTGGAGACTCTCGGATTGGGGCCGACGCGGCCCGCACCCGGCGGCGATACTGCGGACGTCGGGGGACGACGTCTGGAAAACTGAGGGAATCGATCAAGATCTCCATGGTATCATAATCGAGCCGGTCCCGACGGGCCAGCGGAGTTCGGTCTCGATCGGCCGTTCGGGTCGCGTATGATTGAGAAGATCGTCGTCGTGGTGATCGTCGGGATCGCTCGACACATGTCCGTCTTCGCGATCGATCTATGGCCCGTGCGCCTCAAGTCTGCCTCCTGAGCGTCCCCCAATCCACACTGAAGCCCCGCGATGAGTTCCCCAACCGAGAGCCAAGTCCGGAGCCAGCAGCGTGCCGAGGCCCTGTTCCAGCGGGGCAACGATGCGCTGGTCAGCGGCAACCTCGATTACGCCGCGGAGATGTATCGACAGGCCATCGACCTGTTTCCGGGGACACTGGTCTACCGCCAAGCGCTTCGGAGCGCCCAGCGTCGAGGCTTTCAGAACGACCCGTCGAAGGTCGGTCGGCTCGTCGGGGCTCGGCTGCAGCCGCTCCGGATTCGGATCCGGACTGCCAAGACCCGAAAGCACTGGTCCGAGGCCTTGGCGCTCTGCGAGGAGGTCTTCGCCCTGAATCCTTGGGACGTCGCCGCGGCCATCGATGCCAGCGAAGTCTCGGGACGCCTGGAATATTCCGAGATCGCCCTCTGGGTCCTGGAGTCCGTCGCCGGCCAGGCCGGTGAAGACGTCGCCTTCTTCCGCGCCTTGGCCCGTGCTCATGAGTTGAACAAGAATTGGTCCAAGGCGATCTTCTGTTGGGAGCAAGTCCGCAAGCTCAAGCCTGATGACGACGAGGCCAACAACAAGGTTCGCTCCCTGGCCGCCAGCGAGACGATCGACCGGGCCGGCCTCCAGCAGGGCATGGCCCGTCGATTTAGCGCTGAGGCGGCTGCTCACAACGAAGCGGCCGAGGACTCACCCGCCGATCCCGAGCAAACGCCTGAGCAGCGGTTCCGGAGCCGGATCGAGGCTGACCCGCAAGACATCGGGGCCTACCTGGGCTGGGCCGAGCACCAGCAGCGGGCCGGCCAGCTCGATCAAGCCGAGAAGATCTTGACGGCCGCCCTGAAGGTCGCCCCCAGAGACACACGACTCATTCGCAATCACGGTCAGATCCAGACCGAGCGGATCCAGCGGGCCGTCCGTCACTGGACCGGCAAGCTCGAGCAGGAGCCCGATGACCCCGAAGCCCGCGCCAAGCTCGAGCAGGCCCGCCAACTACTCCGCGAGCATCAGGTTCGCGAACTCCGACGTGAGATCAAGGCCGATCCCGACAACGCCCAACTCCACTTCCAGCTCGGCCAACTCCACCAGCAGGCCGGTGCCTACCAAGAGGCCATCCCCGAGTACCAGCAGGCCCGCCACGATCCCGAACTTAAGGTCGACGCGCTCGTCCAGGCCGGCACTTGCTTCGAGCAGACCCGCAACCCCAAACTGGCCGAGCGTTGTTATGCCGATGCCCTCAAGGCCTGTCCGCCCGATGATGAGACCCACCGCAACGAGCTGAACTATCGGCTCGGATGCCTGGCCGAGGCCCGTGGCGACCTCAACCAGGCCGAGGAGTTCTTCAACGAGGTCGCCGCCAACAACTTCGCTTACCGCGACGTGGCTCAGAGGATCCAGCGCTTGCAGAATTCGGCCGACTCATGATACAGTGAGGAGATCCTCGTGACCCACATCACGACCGGCGGTCTCCTCCACAAACCTGTTCTTCGACCGGACCCCATCCTCTAGAACCCATGCCCAACACCAAACAGGCAAAGAAGCGATTACGGCAAGACGCTAAGCGTCGCATGCGCAATCGGATCCAGAAAAAGGTCATCAAGACCTTTACCAAGAAGATCTTCAAGTCGATCGAAGAGGGTGACCTCGAGCAGGCGGAGACCCACTATCGGTTCACCGTTGCCAAGCTTGACAAAGCCAGCGTCCGTCGCGTGCTCCATCCCAATACGGCACGCCGTCGCAAGAGCCAATTAGCGATCCAATACCGCGAGCAGCTCGAGAAGGTCAAGACCGCCTCAGAGTGAGCGTCCGGAGATTGGCCCGGAGGCCGGTCGTGTTCCGGGCCATTCCTTCCCGGAACTTACCTCCACCCGATCCCGGCCCCAGCGTGACCGAGTGGTTTGGGTTGTCCATACGGGGCCAGCACGATGAGTCTCGGCCCCGTTTATCATGAGGTTCGCCAGGCTTTGGCCGCGTCGGCCCAGCCAGCGCCAACGTCTCCGCACTTATTGACTGGGGATCGGTTTCGACGTCTTGTCCGACTCATTGTCCGTGAACATTACGACGCACGTCGATTCGAAATGGCCGTCGCAGCCTTGGCTGGTGTCGAGCGTGATCGACTCTCCGGACTCATCGAGGCCGATCCCGAGGAGGTCCGTGAAGCGCTCCGCATCGTTGGAGGGCGAATCCCCGCTGCCCTGCCAAACCTGCTAGTTCGATTGGCCACTTGGGTCCAAGAGCGGTTCGACGGCGACTTCGACGAGATCGATTCCGTAGGGACCTCGACGCTCCGCGATGAGCTCCGTCAGATCAAAGGTCTCGGCCCGATCCTCGTCGAGACACTCTTGCTCTTCGGCTTCGAGCGTCCCGTCCTAGCCTTAAACCGAGCCAGCTATCGGGTCCTGGTCCGGCACGGTTGGATCGATCCGGAGACCGATTTCGACGAGGCTCGCGAGCAGATCGAGGGGCTCATCGCCGACGACCTCAACGCCGCTCAATGGCTTAGCGAAGGGTTGTCCCAGATCGGTCGGAGCCATTGTCGCCTGCGAGAGCCGCAATGTTCGCGTTGTCCGCTTCAGGCATGGTTGCCCGAGGACGGTCCACGCGAGCCTGACCCGACGACCTGATCAAGCTTGGATCGAGGCGGTCAGGTCCATTGTCAACTCGGGGGAACGGTGCACGCGACTCGGTCGATCTCCGATCCAATCAGGGCTGAGGCGGGTTGCTAGGCGGAAGCGGGAAGGCGGACGACCCACCAGCCCCGGGGGCTCCCGTTCCCGTTCCGGCCCCTGCGGCGGCCTCGCGGGCCTGCATGGCTGCCAGGTTCTGGACGACCATGTCGATCTCGGCCTCGAGGGTTTCAGTGTAGTCCTGGACATTGCGCGTGTCAGGGGCGTAGGCAAAGCGGGTATCGGGAATCTTCTCGCCGAGCTTCACATTTGAATAGACGAGCAGAACATCGCTTGGTTGAACACTGTCGTTCTGAGATTGCGGAGGAAGGAGTCGGCCACCGGGGGCGGTTCGGACCCGGCTCAGGTCGAGATTCGAGGGGACTCGTCCGACCAGCCGGAGCCGATACGGCCAGCCGTTCTCCTGTCCGAGCCAGAGCGTGACGATGCTGGGCATGTAAGACGGGAGCGGCCCGTTCGGAGCCATGGGCGTGTCGTTGGGGCCGACGAGTTGGGCTTGCGGACCCCAGCGTCCTTGGATCTTCCAGACGGGAATGCCGTCTAGGGTCCCCGCCTGTTTCTCATCGAAGATGACCAGTTGTCGAAGGTTCTTGAGGAGTGTTTCAGGTCCGATGAAGCCCGACTTCTGGAGGAAGAAGTCGCGGACCTCCTGGGTCACCTCTGGGTCGTTGATCCGTTCCATGAACCGGTTGACATCGATCTTGGTGAGGCTCCGGCGCTGGAGGATCACCTGACGATCGTAGAGGGTCTGGCCGTCACTGATCTGAAGCATGCTCCCCTCGGAGTTGCCCAACCCGCTGAGGGTCAGCCGGAGATAGAGCCGGTTGCCGGGAGCCCGGGCATACTCGCCGTTGAGTTGGAAGGTCTGGCCGAGCATGGTGGTGGACTGCTGGATGGTCGCCTCGATCGAGGTGATCTGGGCGAGCTTTTCGATGGCCTCATCGATGAGGGTCTCGGCCTCCGTGGGTGGTCGCTCCTCCTGACCACCGAAGGGGGTCCCCAAGCCCGGCGCGGGTGTCGGTCCGGTCGGGAGACCTTGTGCCCAGGCATCGGCCCCGACCTGGTAAGCCAGGCAAGCGACGAGGGTCGTGGTCAGCCACGAAGGGGCTCGTAAGGTGCGCATAATGGGGGTTGCCCTTAATCTCAGTCAAGGGGCGTGGAGAAACGCCCGAAACTAACGGTGTGTGGTTTGGATGGCAAGGGCATTTCCCCATCACGGAGCATGCCCGACCACGCGGTTGCTAGTGCTACGAGTGGGGAGGCGAGACGGATCGCCGCACGGTCCGGAGCCTCGAACGGATTCGTCGGGTCAGCGCGTCGCCAACGCGGCTCAGACTAGCGTGTAGGTCCCGAGTCGTCGACCCGACCGACCCGGAGACGCGACAGGAGGTCAATGCGATGATCAGAGCGGTCTGCGTGATGCTGCTGCTGGCCACGAGCGCGAGCGCCCAAATCGACGATCGACATCTCAACCGATATGACCATGGTGGGCCGACCCTCGGGGCGCCCGGTGTCCACCTGCGGCCCCTAAACCGGCCACACACCGTACTCCGGAGCCACGCCGGTGGCGCTCCGCTCCTGCCGCAAGGCGGATTGGGTGGATCGGACCTCTCTGGCGGTCGGCGGTTCGCTACCACGACCAGCCAGCTCTTCTTCGTCGAGCCGGACGGCATGCAGATCGGTTGGCAGGTCACGGGCGGAACCCAAGCGGAACCGACTTACCTCGACAGCCAACTGGTCGTCCCGGCCCGCTACAACTTCAACCAGGGTTTCATCTATCGGCTCAAGCTGACCAACATTGAAGGGTTCGAGGGACGGACCCTCTACCCCTCGATCGAGGTGGCCCCGTCGGCCCCCGAGACCGACGCCTACCTGACCCACAACCCGATCCCCGTCGTCTTCACCGATGAAGATTTCAACCAGGTGCTCGTCGGTGGCAATTTCGTCACCAAGGTCATCTACCTGCCTGAGCCCAAATACCAAGAGCTGGCCATCGCCGGGATCGAGACGCTGGTCTCGACCCGCCTGGAGCCGGGCATCGACCCGATCCTCGAGGCCGATCGTCGGGGGACCATCTTGCTGATCGTCCGCCTGGGTGCGATCGATCTGGAGATGAACCGCTACGGAGCGGGTGTCCCAGCAGGTGCCGATCCGGGCGTGATGATGGATCCGGGCATGGCTCCCGCTCCAGGCATGATGAACACCATGCCTTTGGACACGATGCCGCGTCAGACGCCCCCGTCGATCACGCCGGGCGTCGAGCCGATCGCGCCTCCGGGCGTCGAACCGATCGCCCCCCCGCCCTCGGGTGCGGATCTGCCGGGCAGCATCAACTCGGCTCGAGTCGGCAACCCGTCCAACATGGTCCGAGTCCCGCTGCCGACGCCGCAACCGGTCCGCGTCCCCGAGGCTCGGGTTGGGCTCCGCTCGGTCGAGGAGTCGACCACCGACGCGCCGACGATCGACGCCGGTGGCGCGGTCCGGCTCCCGCAGGTCCGCCTGCCCGAGTTCCGCCTGCCGGCCGCCGGGACGCCCTCGGGCAACTGACAACGGGCCCGAACGAATTGACCTCGCCTTTGAAGCTAACCAATCGACGGATCGGCTCAGGATGCACATACGGGTCGAGCGACCTCTCCACTCGACCCGCAAAGCGGCTTGAGCCACCCGGCGCGACGGGAGCCCGATCCCCGCACGATCCCGGTCCCGATCGGGGGTCGTGGCCGGGGCTCGGGCTCTCGCCCATTCCGGTCCGTGCCTTGGACCGGTGACCTGCTCGCCAACGTCGGTCCCCATCGGTCCATTGGCGAGTTTGACGATGTGTTTCCCCCCAGGATATGCTCGGGACGATCCGGGGTGACGCCCGTCGAGACGTCCCCGAAGGAGTCGAAACCCATGTCGCCGTTGGACACGCCACGCGCTCCGGGCCGGTTTGGTCTGACCGCGTTGGTCCTCTGTGCCATGCTGGCCGGATCGCACCTCAAGGGGCAAGAGCCGCTCCCGCCCCTACCGTCGGGCGTCCCGCTGGTCCCGGCCCAACCCCCGGTTGGTGTCCCCCTCGAGCCGAACGTCTCGCCCGATCGCGGTTCAACCGGTCTGCTCGACGCCCAACCGGTGCCGATCGACCCGAGGCTGACCGGGCTTCCTCCGACCACCCAACTCGTGGCCATCCAAGCGCCCGAAGGCGTTGTGGTCGAGCCGATCACCGGCGGGGCCGAATTGTTCGCCCAACCGTCGACCCGTTCGAGCATCTACGGGCTCCAGGTGGCTCGCGGTTATCTCTTTCGGGTCACTGGGATCCCCAACCGGCCTGAGGCGGTGCTCTATCCGTTGATCGAGCTGGTCGGGCACCTTCACCGACCGCCGCATGTCAATCCGCTTGCCTATCCGATCCGTGTCGTGCTCACCCCCGAGTCGCTGGCCCAAGCAGTCGACCAGCGTCGCCTGATCACAACGGTGGTCTATCTGGAAGACCCGTCGCAGGCGCTCCCGCTGAGCCTGCCGCCCGATGAGATTGCGGTGGCCTCGCTGAACCCGACGGAAGATCCTCGGCGGGTCGCCGAGTCCTTGGGTCGGCCGATGGTCGTACTCAGCCTCGGTGGTCGGCAGCCGGCTCCTGGCGAGTATGCGGCGCCCCCGTTGGCCTTGCGTCCTGAGTCGGCCGCGATCATCGCTCGGCGCTTGCGTGGACAGGCCGGCTTGACCGTCCAGGGTTGTCAGATGGAGGACTGCCGAGCCGGCGCCTCGATCAACCCCGATCACTGCGTCCGGCTCCCGGCCGACGAGTATCTCTGCGATGGCGGCGATGGTCAGGTGATCGCCAAACCGGGCCTGTTCGGTCGGATCACCGGGCTCGACCCCCGCGACGCGATCGTCGGCTTCAATGATGGGGATGTCCGACGAATCTTGCCGACCAATCGGGTCTGCATCTATTCGCCGCGCTTCGCCGCCGTCGAAGTGGCTACCGCGGCGTTTCAGGACGTGCAGGTCGACGTGGTCCGTGGCGCGGAGCGTGCCGAGTTGGGCGTGCTCCTTGAGCGTCGCCTGGGTGCCGACAAGTTCGAGTTGACCCAAACTCCCAAGGCGAACCGGCTCCGCGTGCGGGCCTCGGGCGTCCAGAGCCCGGTCTTCGCCAGCGACCTTCAGGAGGTCCGGATCCTCGAGGGGTTCGAGGATACCCGACCGGCCCAGGGCTTCGTCGACATCCAGGTGGCTGAGCTCGACGAGTTGGTCTCGATCGCCCGAGAGTTGGCCAAGGATGAAACCGCCCTGACCATCAATACGCCGGTCAGCCTGGTCGTCACCGGGATCGTCGAGGGGGCGGTCGAGCGCGTCCGGGATTGGCGCCCCGAGGACCTGACCGGCGTCGAGGAGCCCGAGGATCGGCCCGGCCTGGCCGTGATCAAGCAGGTCGATGCCAAAGAGGCGCTGCCCGGTGATCGAATCACCTTCACGATCACGTATCGGAACATGGGCAATGTACCGATCCGCGACGTCTCGATCTCAGACAGTCTCCTGCCGCGCTTGGCATACGTGCCCGGCTCAGCTCGAGGACCCGACGGGACCGTCTTCACGACCCGACCCAATGCAAGCGGCTCGCTCGAACTCCGTTGGGACCTGCCATCGGCGTTGGCTCCTGGTCAGGCCGGGGCGGTCAGCTTCCAGGCCGACATCCGCTGAGTCGTCGATTGGCCGATCGGTCGGTGCATTGCGTCCCGTTCATTCGAGTTGAAAATGATCGGGGCGGGCCGTGGAGGTCCGCGCCGTTTTCGCGTGGGGGCGATCTGGAAAGGGAGGCGTGCTGTGCCGGCACACTGGATTCTCTGGACGACACTGGCTTTGATCCCACAGCAGGGAACCGACCCCGAGCCCGATTCGTCGAGCCCCCTCGATGTGGTCGTGGTCGAGGCCTCGCCGTTCGCCCTCCGCGGCGCGGACGGCTCGTGGTCCGGCCTGGCCGTTGAGCTTTGGCAACGGATCGCCGAGCGGGAGGGGATCGCCTATCGGTACCGACCGGCATCCTTGAGCGACGCCCTGGCGGATCTCCGGAACGACCGGGTCGACGTCGTCGTCACGGCCTTGTCGATCTCGGCCTCGCGCGAAGAAATTTTCGATTTCACGCATCCTTATGCGGAGTCAGGACTCGCCATCGTTGTCGATCCCGACGAGATGGGGTTCCTCGCGACGCTCCGTTTCCTATTGATCGATCGAGCTCTGTTGTGGTTGATCATCCTGTTGATCCTGCTTTCGTTGCTGCCGGGGATCGTGGTGGCGATCCTGGAGAGCCCGAGCAACCCGAGCGAGTTCGGCGGGACGTTCCGCGAGCAACTCGGCAAGGGTCTTTGGTGGTCGATCGTCACGATGACCGCCGTCGGCTACGGCGACAAGGCGCCCCGGACCCCGGCGGGCCGCGCGGTCGCCTCGGTCTGGATGTACTTGGGGATCCTCATGATCTCGGGCATGACCGCTTATGCCGCCTCGGAGGCGGCGATCGACCGCACGAGCTTGAGCGTCCGAGGCCCCGAAGATTTGCAGGTGACCCGCGTGGGCTGCTTAAAGGACTCGACGGCCCAAGAGTTCCTCGAACAACGGCGGATCGCTCGTCAGACCTACGACACGTTCCCCGAAATGCTTGAGCAACTCGGTCAGGAACGACTCGATGCGATCGTCGGCGATGAGACGGTGCTCCGCTCCACGATCCGAGACGAGTCGGCTGTCGACTATCGGATTCTGCCCGAGATCCTCCAGCCCGAGGCCTACGCCCTGGCGATTCCTGAAGGACGCGAAGCCCTGCGCGAACGGCTCAACACCGCTTTGCTCGAGGTGCTCGGTTCGGAGGAGTGGATCGAGATCCGGCAACGCGATCTCGGGTTCTGATCGCGGTCAGGCCCTTGGAGATCAGACTCAGGAAACGTCTGGGTCGTCTCACGCTCAGTCAATGCTGGGGTTCGATACGGATCGCTTCAGGAGGTCCGTCAGGCGAGGGTCGGACGATAGCGTGAAGCAGACCCTCACGCCAAACGGCGAGGTCCCAGCGTATGTATTCTTCGGGATAGAGGGCGTCGAAGCGGACGAGGAGGTCGTCCAAGACCGCGTCGAGGTCGGGGAATTGATCGGGGGCGTAGGTCTCGATCAGCTCACCTTCGACATAGACATAGAACGGTGCCGGGCCGTCGTGCGAGGGACGATCGGGCGCGGGCGGCATCGACGGTGGTTGGGAAGACGTCGACATCGGTCAACGCTCCTGGACTTTGGGGTGAGGAGATCGCAATCCGATCGATGCACGTTTATGCGCTGTGGACTCAGCCCTGGGTCCCGGCAAGGGGACAGCGGGCTTCAGGGCGCGGGTGGCGAAGGAACAGGGCATGAAGGACGAGAGCGGTTCAGCCTCGTATGCGACCTTGTCCTCGAAGAAGCCGATCAGGAGGAACCCGGCCTCGAGTTGCCCGCCGATCTGATCGTCGAGGCTGTGGCTGAACGAGATCGGGTCCTCCATCGTCTCGACGGCTTCGCCACGCGCCTGCAACTGGGTCAGGTCGTCGGAGGGGAGCTTGTGGCGGACGACTAGCGAACGATCCCCCTCGTCGAAGAGGTAGACGGCCGGGTTGACGATCCCGGCGATCAGGGTGCCGCCCGGCTTGAGGACGCGGAACGCCTCGCGCCAGACAGGTCGGACATCGGGCACGAAGCTGTTAGAGCAGGGGTGGACGATCAGATCGAAATGATCGTTGGGAAACGCATTGAGGTCGGCCATGTCGCCGAGGACCGTTTCCAGGTCAAGCCCGTCGCGTTGGGCGACGGAGCGGTCCTGTTCCAGTTGGGCCGGGCTGTTGTCCAAGAGCGTCACCCGTGCCCCGGCGGCTGCGAGGACCGGCGCCTGCTGACCGCCTCCTGAGGCCAAGGCAAGTAGGCGGATCCCGGTCAATGGGTCGGGGAACCATTCGCGCGGCACCGGCTGTTGCGGTGTCAAAACGATCGACCAGCGGCCCGCCCGCGCTTCGGCGATGACCTCGGGACTCACCGGAACGGTCCATTGATTGCCGCGGCCGACCTGAAGGTCCCAAGCCTTACGGTTGTGTTGGCGGATCGCCTCCGGGGTTTTGGTCATGGGTGCCTGACCTCCGTGGTCATCGTCGTACCAACCGATCGCGGTCGGTGGTCAATTGCGTGAAGGGGTTCTCACGGGTTTGAATGGTCAGGCTGATCGGCGGACCTCACACGTTGAATGGCCGGCTCATTGCCGATCGGCTGGTTCGGGTTGTCGACCCCATTGACCGGATTCTCTGGCTTGTCCTCCATCTGCTCGGCGTAGGCCTCCAGGGATCGGACCTGGCCGAGGTTGATCAGATAGACGATCACGCTAACCACACCGCTACCATACATGAGGATCCGGAAGCCCATCATCGAGACGCCGCCGCCTGGGTAGTCGACCAGTTGGAAGAGGGCCGCGCCGGCCTGCTCGCTAACGCCCAGGGCGCCGAAGGGGAGTGGGACGGCCGTCGTGAAGAGCACCAAGGGCACGATGATGTAGTGGTCGACCAAGCTCGGCACCTGGTCGTAGAGCGCCCAGCCGACCAAGAAGAACCCGATGACGTTGAACGAATGGTTGACCATCGCCAACGCGGTGGCGGCCACGACTGTCCCGATCCGTCGACGATAGATTTGGCCCATCGTCTCCAACTCCAGGGCAACATCGCGGAGCTTCTTGCGCGAGCCGACCAGCTTGTTGAGTGTCCGATAGAAGGCCGGGGTGAAGGCGACGACCATCACGGCGATGACGCCCAGGATCATCATCCAGATCAAGGCCACCAGCGAGCGGACCTCGACGTCGGCGGCTGACCAAGCGACCGCGCCGGAGATCCCGCCAAGCAAAAACAGGCCCAGCAGACCGACGATCCGGTCGAGCACGATCGAGCTGATCGCGAAGGTCTTCTGCCCGCCCAACTCACGGCAGACGAAAGCGGCTTTGATCACGTCGCCACCGACGGCGCCCGGGATTACCAGATTGAACAGGTTCCCGATGAAGCCGAACCGGACCGCGTCGCGGAACCGGATCGGCAAGCCCAGGGCGGTCACCAGCAGGAGCCAGCGATAGAACGTCACCAGCAAGCCGACCAGATAGATCGCCAGGCCGATGACGAACCATTGCCAATCGACCTGACGCGCGAAGATGTTCCGGAGTTCCTGGCGGTTGGTCCAGAGCGCTAGGGCGAACAGGGCCAGGGCGACCACGATCAGGATGACGTTGGTCCATCGGGCGCGGCGCCCTCGCGACGGGTCGGGCCGGGTCGCCATGAGTCCTCCGGGGATGAGTCTCTTCAAAGGAGCGGAGCCAATCGGAGGAGACCGAGGACGTCGAACGCGGCCCTCCACCGCCCTCACTATAAGAGGGTTGAAACCGGCCGACCACCAGGTCGCGTTGCTGAGGATCGGTCAGCCGAAAGCATTGCGATGGACCGGGTTCGTGACTCAGCGTTAGTTCAGAGCGTCCCTTTTGTTGAGGGGATCCCCTTACCGCGCGGGTCGGGTTCGGTGGCGACACGGAGGGCGCGGGCGGTCGCCTTGAAGGTCCCTTCACTGATGTGGTGCGCATTGCGTCCGCGATGGACCAGGAGGTGGAGGGCCATCCGACCGGTGCTGGCCACAGCGCGCCAGAACTCCTCGATCAGTTCGGTGTCGAAGGTGCCGATCTTCGGCGTCGGGAACTCCAAAGGGCCGACGTAGAACGGGCGTCCGCTGAGGTCGATTGCCGAGGTGACTAGGGCCTCGTCCATCGGCACGACGGCGTGGCCGTAGCGGCGAATCCCCGACTTGTCGCCGACCGCCTCGGTCAGGGCTGAGCCCAGGCAGAGCCCGATATCCTCGGTCGAGTGGTGGTCATCGACCTGGGTATCCCCTTGGCATTCGACCTGGAGGTCGAAGAGGCCGTGTCGGGCGAAGAGTTCCAGCATGTGATCGAGGAACCCGACGCCGGACTGGATCTCGGAGCGCCCTTCGCCGTCGAGGTTCAGGCTCAAGCGGATCCTCGTCTCACGGGTCTCGCGGGTGATCGTTGCGGTTCGCGGGGCGGATGTCGGGTCCATCGGCTCGCTCAAGCTTCCCGTTTCGGAATACGTGGGCTAGGCAGGGACGTGGCTTTCGCTCAGATCTTGGTCCGCGGTCGCTGAGGTTATGCGGACGAGGCGATCGCGGCGCGGAGTTGGTCGAGGCAGCGGTCGACCTCGTCGTCGGTGCCGACGCTGATTCGGAGACCTTCAACGCGGCCTGGGTAGTTCATGTGGCGGATCAGGATCCCACGATCTTTGAGGTATTCGTAGATCGGTCGGGGTTCGGGACCGTCGGTGGCCCAAGCGAAGTTGGCCTGGCTGTCGGTGACGCGGAACCCGAAGGACCGCAACGCCTCGATCAGCCGGGTCCGGGTAGCGATGATCTTGGCGCGGGTCTGGGCCAGGTAGTCCTGATCCGAGACCGCCGCCGAGGCGCCGGCGATGCTCAGCATGTCGCAGTTGTACGAGTCCTTGACCTTGGCCAGACCGGCGATCAGCTCGGGCCGAGCGACCAGGTAGCCGAACCGGAGCCCGGCCAGACCGTACCCTTTGCTTAAGCTTCGGGTGACGACCACGTTGGGGAACTGCTTGACCAGCCCGACGCAGGAAGACTCAGCGAAGTCGACGTAGGCCTCGTCGACGACCAAGGGGGCATCGAGCCGGGTCGCCAGTCTCGCGACCCGCTCGGGCGACTGGACGGTGCCCGAGGGACCGTTCGGGTTAGCCAGGAACACCAGGCGGGGCTCGGTGGCCGCCAAGGCCTCGTCATCGAGGTCCCAGGTGTCATCGAAGGGAATCTCGACCGGCCGGGCGCCTTGGATATTGATCAAGGTCTTGTACAGGACATAGCTGGGCGTCGGGTAGGCGACGACGTCTCCGGGCGTGGAGAAGGTCCGGATCAGGACGGTGAGCATGTCGTCGGAGCCATTGCCGGCGAGGATCCAGTCGATCGGGACATCGAGCTGTTCGGCGGCGGCGCGTCGGAAGGTGTCGGCCATCGGCTCGGGGTAGCGTTGGAGCGGTCGGCCGAGCAGGGCGGTGATCGCCTTGGCCACCTTCGGTGAGGGCGGGTAGGGGTTCTCGTTGGTGTTAAGCTTGATAATGTCCGAGGAGTGCTTCGACTGTTCGCCGGGCACATATCCCGCTAAACCGGCGATATGTGGCGCGAAGTAGTTTTTCAGCGGTTGGGCCGTCTCGGTGCTGATGCTCATCGATCGGGACTCGGGCTGGGTGTCACGGGCGTGGGGATGTCGTTGAGGAAGGCGTCGGGGGCCAACTCCGCGGCGCGATCGAGGGCCGATTCGTCGAGCCGGTAGACGGTCCACTCCGACATCGGCCGAGCGCCCAGGGATTCGTAGAAATCGATGGCCGGTTGGTTCCAGTCGAGCACGGACCACTCCAGGCGTCCGCAGCCTCGATCAACGGCCAGCCGCGCCAGGCCGGTCAGGAGCGCCTTGCCCAGGCCACGGCCCCGGTAGGCGGGTCGGACGAAGAGATCTTCGAGGTAGAGGCCCGGCTGGGCTCGGAATGTGGAGAACGTATGGAAGAACAGGGCGAAGCCGGCCGGCTCATCGTTCACGAAGGCGAGGATGGCTTCGGCGTATGGTCGAGGGCCGAACAGGTTCCGCGCGATCGCCTCGGGCGTGGCCTTGGCCTCATGGGAGAGCCGCTCGTATTCGGCCAGCTCGGCGATGAACTGGACGATCAGCGGTTCGTCGCCGGGGCGGGCCGTTCGGATCCGGACGTCGTCTGGAAGGTCGGGCATCGCGCGGATTCTCGAGAGGGCGTTGATCGAATTGAAGCGTTGGGATGGAGGACAGGTCAGACTCAGGACGAGCGGCCGATCGGTGGGAGGTCGGGCAGGCCGAGACCCAAGCGGACGTCGACGCTGTAGCGGTGCGCCGTCAGGCCTTCCTTGTCGGCCATCAGGCAGACGTCCCGCGCGATGGCGGCCAGGCTCTCCGGATCATATTGAATGATGCTGGTCTTTTTGAGGAAGTCGTTGGCCGAGAGGCCCGAGGCCCATCGCGCGGTGCCTCCGGTGGGCAGGACGTGCGAGGGTCCGGAGGCGTAATCGCCCACGGCCACCGGCGTGTGATGGCCCAGGAAGATGGCGCCGGCATTGCGGAGCCGTTCGACAAGTCGTCGCGGGTCGGAGGTCGATACGTGCAGGTGTTCTGGGGCGAAGGCATTGGTTAGGTCGACGGCTTCGTCCTCGTCGCGGACCAAGATCAGGGCGCCGAACTGCTCGAGGCTGTCGCGGGCCAAGTCGCCGCGATCGAGCCGCTCCAGGGCCTCGGCGAGTTCCTCGGCGACCCGTTCGATCAGATCGGGCTCCCAGGTGATCAGGATGCTGGAGCCGGGCGAGTGCTCGGCCTGACTGATCAGGTCGGCAGCGACATAGCGTGGATCGGCGGTCCAGTCGGCGATCAGGATGACCTCGCTGGGCCCGGAGAAGCTGTCGATGTCGACTTCGCCGAAGACCATCCGCTTGGCCAGGGCGACGAACATGTTGCCGGGCCCGACGATCTTGTCGACTTGCTCGATGTGGTCGGGGATCCCATAGGCTAACGCGGCGATGGCTTGAGCGCCACCGACCCGGTAGACCTCCGAGACGCCGATGGCCTGGCAGGCGGCGAGCAGGTCGGGGTTGTATCCACCGAAGGGCGTGGGCGGGACGACCACGGCGATCTGCTCGACCCGCGCCGCCTGGGCCGGCACGGCGGTCATCAAGAGCGATGAGGGGTAAGCCGCTGCGCCACCGGGAATGCAGATGCCGATCCGTCGGAGCGGTCGATACCGCTGCTGGAGCGTGCAGCCGTGGCCGCGCCGGAGGATCGCGTCACTGTGCAGGATTCCGGTCTGGAACTGGAGGACGTTGTCGCGGATCCGCCGGATCGCTGCCAGGTAGGCCGGGTCGGCCTGTCGGTGAGCGGCGTCCAACTCCTCGGTCGAGACCCGGAGGGTCTCGGGTGTCAAGGCGACGTGGTCGAGCTTGGCGGTATAGTCGAGCAGGGCCTCGAGCCCCCGTTGGCGGACTTCGTCGCCGATCCGTTGGACGACCTGGGCCGGCGTCAACGGCTCGCCGAAGACCTCCAAGGTCCGGGCGCGTCCGGCCGGGCTGACCACGTCGCCTTGGGGACTGAGCCGACGCCGAAGCTCGGCGATCGTCTGGTGGGCGTCGGCACGGTTACAGTCCACGCGCGTGATCTGGATCGTGGTAGGCATCGCATCTAGGGAGTCGCTCCCGCTCCGCTTCGGCTCCGGGGGGCATAGTCGGCCGACCGTGACTTACTCCCTTGGCCGACAAGATCTGACCGGCCTCGAGACCCAGTCCGGCAGGTCGAGACCGGTAGTATTGTCTCAGGATTTCGCGCCGCAGCAACCGCCGACCCGATTCGGGCGGTTGTCGGTCCGATCCGTCGAGGAATCAGGATGGGCTGCTCGACTCCCCGACCGAGCACCGGTCGGGATAGAATAGACCTTTCGTCCAGGGACGCCCTGCGACCGATCGTTCGCATCCCTGGGAAAAGTCAACGCTTCCTCACCCATGGTTCGTTTGAGGATCCTCATGAGCGACTCCGCAACGCCGATCGATCTCCGGAGCGACACCGTGACCCGCCCGACTCCGGCGATGCGCCGCGCGATGGCCGCCGCCGAGTTGGGCGACGACGTCTACGGCGAGGATCCGACGGTCAACGCGCTGCAGGAGCAGGTCGCCGAGCTGTTGGGCAAAGAGGCGGCGCTGTTCACGCCGACCGGCACGATGGCAAATCAGATTGCCATCGGCGCCCACGTCGAGCCGGGCGACGAGGTGATCTGCGGTGAGACGGCTCATGTCTATATGTGGGAGGGCGGCGCGATCGCGAGGCTCTGGGGCGCCACCCCGAGGACCTTCCCAGGCGATCGGGGGATCCTCCGACGAGCCGACCTCCAAGGTGCGATCAGGCCGGACAACCCGCATTACGTCCAGACGCGGCTGGTTTGTCTGGAGAACACGCATAACCGGAGCGGAGGCCGCGTCTACCCGGCCGAACATGTCGAGGCGGTCACCGGTTGGGCTCGGGAGCACGGCCTGGCGACCCATTGTGACGGGGCACGCTTGATGAACGCGGTAGTGGCCTCGGGCCGTAGCGCTGCCGAACTGTCCGCGCCGTTCGACACCGTCTCGATCTGCTTCAGCAAAGGTCTGGGTGCGCCGGTCGGATCGGCCCTGGCCGGGCCTCGCGAACTGATCGCCAAGGCACATCGGCTCCGCAAAGTACTCGGTGGCGGCATGCGTCAGGCCGGCGTGGTCGCCGCCGGCGCCATCTACGCCTTGAACCATCACGTCGAGCGACTAGCCGAGGATCACCAGCATGCCCGGATCCTAGCCGAGGCGATCGCCGAGACGCCCGGCCTGGCCTTGGAGTTCGAGCCGGTCGAAACCAACCTGGTCTGGTTCACCGTCGATCCGTCGCGGGCCAGCGGTGCGCAGGTCGTCGCCCAGCTTCGCGAGCGAGGGGTCTTGGTCTCGGCCCTGGGTCCCCAGGAGTTGCGGGCTTGCACCCACCTCGATGTGAATCGTGACCAGATCGAGGCGTCGGCTCGGGCGATCCGGGCGCTGGCCTGAATCCTGAGAGATTCGGATCGCGCGACAAAGACCGAAATCCCGAGTGTCCGGTCGGCCAAGGGGACCACTCGCGATGACACACGACGAACCGACCGCCAGAGACGCTCCGAACCGGCATCGCTGGGACCTGAGCCCGTCGGAGGCTCGGGACTTGCAACGCGAGTTGGCCACCCGTGTGGTCCTCGAAGGGCTCGATGCGGATTGGCAGACAGTGGCCGGCTTGGACGTCTCGTATAATCGTGGGGACGACCGGCTCTTCGCCGCTGCGGTGCTGGTCGAGCGGGGGAGCGGCCGAGTCCTGGAGGTCTCCGAGACGGTTCGCGAGGTGCCCTTCCCCTACGTGCCGGGCTTGCTCTCGTTCCGCGAGGCGCCTCCGCTGATCGACGCGATCGAGGGCCTCTCGTGTCGGCCCGACGTTCTGCTTTGCGATGGACAAGGATTGGCCCATCCGCGACGCTTCGGCGTGGCCTGCCACCTGGGCCTCTGGTTCGACCTACCTAGTATCGGCTGCGCCAAGAGCTACTTGTGCGGGGACTTCGACCCGCCAGGCCCGAATCGCGGCGATCGCTCCGAACTGACCGATGCCCAAGGGCGGATTGGAACGGTGCTTCGGTCGCGCGATCGGGTTCAGCCGGTCTACGTCTCGACGGGCCATCGCTGCGACCACGAGCAAGCCGTCGCGGTCGTCCTGGAACTGCTCGGTCGCTATCGGCTCCCCGAGCCGGCCCGCCTGGCCCACCAGACCGTCAATGCGCTTCGGCTCCGGACGCCGGACGCGGATCCCGGCGACGCAACGATCGATTGAGCCAGGAGATGGTTGTGATCCCGCTGAACGGCCCCGTCGAGGGCGTCAACGGCCCGCCAAAGCCTGAGCGTGGGCCGTCATCCGTCAAAACCAATCGTGTTGAAAGAGAATTTTTGTACGATTCCATGACAACTCATGAGCATCCTTCCAGTTCCGAAGTCATCTCGGGAACGCGTCCCGCTGAGCCTTCGATTGGCCCGTCCGGATCCGAGGGCGAGCCGTCCTGGCTGGTCAGCGAGTCGGAGTTCGCCGAAGCGCGATTGAACCGGGACCTGAGCTGGCTGGAGTTCAACCGTCGCGTCCTCCACGAGGCGCTCGACGAGCGGACCCCGTTGTTGGAGCGTTTGAAGTTCCTGGCGATCTTCTCGTCGAACCTCGACGAGTTTTTTATGAAGCGGGTCGAGTCGCTGAGGCGACGGGCGCGGAACCACTGGGCCGGACCCGGCGGCGACGGCCACCCGGCCTCGACGCTCTTGGCTTCGATCCGCCAGACCGTCACCCAGATGCAGGCTCAACAGGCCGCCTGCTTCGACGAACTGGTCGACCAGCTTCGGACCCACGACGTGGAACTGCTCGACCGTTCGGACTGGTCCGAGTCGGAGCACCACGCTGTGGCGACCCTCTTCGTCGAGCGGATCTTCCCCGGTCTGACCCCGCAGGCGCTCGACCCGGGCCATCCCTTCCCGTTCCTGTCCAACCTCTCGTGCAATCTGGGGGTGGTCCTGCGGCAGCCTGGTTCCGAGGAGAACCTCTTCGCGCGGGTCAAGGTGCCCAACATCCTCCCCCAGTGGATCCGACTGGAGTTGGATCCCGACGAGACGGCTGGTCCCGAGGGGCGTCATGCCTTCGTGCGCTTGCTCGACGTGATCCACGAGAACCTGCCCAGGCTCTTCCCTGAGATGACGATCGTCTCGGTGACCCCGTTCCGCGTCTCACGCAACGCCGAGGTAGCGCACGACGAAGGGGAGGAGGCTGAAAACCTCCGCGAGACGATCACTGCCGTGATTCGTCAGCGCCGGTTCGAGCCGGTCGTCCGCCTGGAACTGGGCGCCGACCCCGCCCCCTGGGTCCGTAATCTATTGATGAGGCAGTTCGCCCTGAACGAGTCGGACGTCTACGAACTGCCCGGGGAATTGGATTACAGCGGGCTCTTTGCAGTGGCCGCGCTGAAGCTGCCAGCGATCCGCAACCGCGCTTGGGACCCCGTCGTCCCCGCTGTCCTGGCTGACCCGGAGGTCGACCTCTTCGCCGTGCTCCGCGAGCACGACCTGCTGGTCCACCACCCGTATGAGAGCTTCGACGCCAGTGTCGAACAGTTCATCCGGACCGCCGCGGCCGACCCGCACGTCGTCGCCATCAAGATGACCGTCTATCGCGTCGGCGACGACACCCCCTTCGTCCGTTCGCTGGTCCACGCCGCCGAAAACGGCAAGCAGGTCGCCTGCCTAATCGAGTTGAAGGCTCGGTTCGACGAGGCCCGCAACCTCCACTGGGCCCGCGAGTTGGAGAAGGTTGGCGCCCATGTCGTCTACGGCGTCATCGGGCTCAAGACCCACTCCAAGACCGCCCTGGTCGTCCGTCAGGAGGACGATCGCCTGGCCTGCTACGCTCACATCGGCACGGGCAACTACCATGTCAAGACGGCCCGGCTCTACACCGATATCGGGCTCTTCACGACCGATGACGAGATTACCCGGGATTTGGTCGATCTGTTCAACTATCTGACTGGTCGCTCGCGGTTCAACAACTACCGAAAGCTGCTGGTGGCCCCGATGAACATGCGGGACCGGTTCTTGGAGATGATCGGTGGCGAGATCGCCGCCTCGCGTCGTGGAGACCCCGCGCGGATCGTGGCCAAGATGAACCAACTGGAGGACGACCGGATCTGCCGGGCTTTGGCCGCCGCCAGCCGCGCTGAGGTGCCCATCGACCTGATCGTCCGCGGCTTCTGTACCCTCGCCCCGGGGATCCCCGGCCTGACCGAGTCGATCCGGATCTCGTCGGTCGTCGGCCGGTTCCTGGAGCATGCTCGGATCTTCCACTTCGCCGACGGGAAGGAGGACCCGCTCGAGGGGGCGTTCTACATCGGGTCAGCGGACTGGATGTCGCGCAACTTGTCCTATCGCGTCGAGGCCATCGTGCCGATCGAGGACCGACGGCTCAAGGAACGGCTCTGGGAACTGCTCCAGGTCAACCTCCGAGACCACCGTTGCCGCTGGGACCTCCAGCACGACGGCACCTACCTCCAGCGGCAACCGCTTGAAGAGGCCGACTCGGAGGACATCCCTGAGGTCGTCGGAACCCACGAGTACCTGATGGCCAAGACTGTCAGCCGGAGCCGCGAGGAGCTCAACGTCCTCGCCCAGCGCTTGGCTGCCTCCGGATCCGGCGAAGTCGACCTGCTGGAACTCTGAATGTGGAGCCAACCCCTGCGTGAGCCGACTCCAAGATCATTGGCGTCCGGTCAATCCAGAAGCGGGGTGATCATGAACAGGAAGATCCGGAGCGCGACCAGGCTAGTGATCAGGCCAAGGATCGTCCCGGCCACTGCCAGACCGCGTTGCGGATGCTGAAGCCCGATGACGCTCAGGATCAGGCCGGCCAGAGAGATCATGCCGACTCCAGGGATGCACATCAACAACAGACTAACGATCGAGATGCCGAACCCGATCGTGCCCGGAATGTTGGTCGTCGATTCCGGAGTCGGCCGAACGCTCGGCGCCCGGGGCGATCGGTAGGGATCGAGGCGATCGAAGGAGGATTCCCGGGACTGCCCCGGATCGGTCTCCAATTCGACCCCATAGGCGGGCTCGGATTGCGGGGGATGGGTTGAACGGATCGGGTCGGTGAATGGCTGGTCGACGAAGAGACCATCCAGTTGCGCGGCGAGAATCGAATCGGTCTCGAACGCGGTCGTTGGATTGATCCCCGGTCGGGCCTCGATCAGCCGATCATGGGCCACGATGTGCCCTGACTCGGCAAAGGCCCGAAGCCGATCGAACGGGTAGGGGCCATACACCTGGCCGTCACGTACGAGAAACCAAGACGACATCGGAGTCTGGAACCTTCTCAAAGGCGGATGCGATCAAACGGACCCAGTATCCTCGCGAAGCTGCGTCAGGCCAGCCCGGTCAGTCGAAGCAACCAGGCCAGCACCAACAATCCGAACAGGATCGCCGGTGTCCATCGGTGACGGAACCATGATCGCTTGATCGTCAAAACCAACGCGACCAGGACGGTCGGGACCAGCAGCGGGTTGAGTCTGAAGGCCTCGATCGGTCTTCCTCGGAGCAACGCGTGTCCGGCCCGCATTGTCCCACAGCCGGGGCATTCTAGTCCGGTCAGGACCCGGAAGGGGCAGGGCGGGTAAAAGACGTGGGTGCTTGGATCACAGGTCGCCCAGACCGCGAGCAGGCCGACGCCCGCGAGAACGGCCATCGGGATCAGGACGCATCGATGTCGACCTTCGAAGATCCGGCTCAATTGCCGAAGCCCCCTAGAATGATCTGGATCATCGGTGGGACCGGCATGACCCCAATGACCATCAGAAAGATCAAGCCGACGTTCGAGATCAGCGCCCAGATCAGACTGCCGATCAGGATCGCGCCCAGGGCGATCCCTGGGCCGAACTGCTGAATTTCGGAGAAAGCGCGGACCAGGATCACCAAGGACCAGAGGCCCAGGCACCCGCTGAGGAACAACTGGATCAGCGAGGCGATGATCACGTTCTGTGCGTCGGCATCGAGGGCGTCCGGGTTGAGCACGAGCGTGTCGATGGAGGCTTGATCGAAGATCCCCAATCCGATGTCGAAGGCAATGGCGATGAGCGCCGAGACCACGATCGGCAAGTTCGACCAGAGGATCGCCGCCCGGATCGCCTTGGGAGTGGCCCGTCCCTCGAACAGGATCCCAATCAGGTAGTAGAGCCACGAGAGCAGGGCGATGACGGGGATGTATGCCAAGACGCAGCCGGCCATGAGGGCGAGGAAGCTCAGCGGTTCTCGGGTCGTGATGCCATATAATGGGGCATAGTTGGTCACCTGCGAGGCGCCGAAGAGCACGACCAGCGGCACGAAGAACGACCCGGACCCGTGCTTGACGATGGCGCGGATGGACGCGCGGTGGGTGACCCAGATCGATCCGAGCCATCCCCAGCGTTGGACCGGTTCAGGGAGACTGCTCGGATCGCCTCCATAGGATCCATCGATGACTGTCGAGTCCGAGCCAGCCGGCATCGGTAGCGTCGGAGCCGGGGCGAAGACCGACTCGGGCTCTGGTTTCGGCGGTCCGTCACCGTGAGCGTGGTCGTCGGACGTCGGAGCGGTCATGATGGGGTCTCACGGCGCGTTTGGAGGTGCCGGGGGAACGGGAATCTCACAGCGAAGTGATCTGAATCTCAATGACGCGGGGACATGTGCCAGCGCCGGGGTCAAACCACGTGGAGCAATCGACGAACACACACAACCGGGGTGGATCGGGTCGCTTCCGAGCCCGGCATCAGCCGAGTCATGGCTCGATTCGCCAGACATGCTACCGGGTGATTTTCGAGGCCGACACGCCCACCGGCAAGTTCTTCGACGTCGCCCTGTTGATGGCGATCCTCGTGAGCGTCGTGGCGGTCATGCTGGAGAGCGTCCCCAGCATTGACGCAGCCTACGGCGGTACGCTCGACGTGGTCGAGTGGATCCTCACCGGGCTGTTCACCCTGGAATATGTCGTTCGCCTGGCCACCGTCCGGCGACCGCTTCGTTATGCCGTCAGCTTCTATGGGTTGGTCGACCTGGCCGCCGTCCTGCCCACCTACCTCAGCCTGATCTTGCCCAACGACGTCCACTCGTTGTTGATCATCCGCTCGCTCCGATTGCTCCGCGCCTTCCGGGTCCTGAAGCTGACGCGCTACCTGGGCGAGGCCAATGTCTTGCTGGAGGCCCTCAAGGCGGGACGGCCCAAGATCGTTGTCTTTCTGGGCACGGTCTTCTCGATCAACCTGATCATCGGCGCCTTGATGTACCTCATCGAGGGGTCCGAGAACGGGTTCACCAGCATCCCGCGCGGGGTCTACTGGGCGATCGTGACGATGACGACCGTCGGCTTCGGCGACATCACGCCGAGGACCCCGCTGGGCCAGGCCGTGGCGTCTTTGGTGATGATCCTGGGCTACTCGATCATCGCCGTACCCACCGGGATCGTGACCGCTGAGCTGACCCACATGAGCCACAAGCCCGACCGCCAGATTTCGACCCGTGTCTGCCCCTCCTGCGTCTACGAGGGGCATGACCGCGACGCCCACTTCTGCAAATATTGCGGGGCACACCTCGATGTCTTGCACCCTCGCGCTCCGACATGGTCCCGTCCGGACGGGATCGCAACGGATCGGCCACCGCCCGGTTGAGCGGCCTCCACACAACGTAGCCCGTTGCCGTCGAGAACGTTCCAATCGGTTTGCAGTCCCTTCGGAGGAATATCGCCTTCCTCTTCGGGAAGAATCAACGCGTCGCGGGGGGCGCGTTCGAGGCATCGTCGGTCGTTCTGGAGTCAAGCCAATGTGGGACGGAAACGGTGAGTCAGGCGGTGATTTCCAACTCCGGTTGGTGACGGTCCGGATCCTGGTCGTCCTCGGAGGATTGCTCGGTATCGGGATGACCATCCCAGCCCTTGCCGACGAGCCGATGAGCGCTGAGTCGGCGATCGAGACCCGGCTCCGCGCCCTTCGGACTCTGGAGGGCTTGGGCGTCGGGGCCAAGGCGGCGGTCCCACAGATGGCTCAACTGGCGGCCGATGGAAAGGAGGATCTCCGGATCCGACGGTCCGCGATCCGAGTTATCGCGGAGGTCGGCTCAGAAGCCAAGACCGCCGTGCCGACACTGGCCGCGCTGGCCAAAGACCGCGACGAGTCCTCGACGATCCGGCTCGACGCGTTGATGGCGCTCGGTGAGATCGGTCGGTCGGCCAAGGCCGCCGTACCGACCCTGCTCGACCTGATCCAGAACGAGTCGGGGCCGATCCGTCAGGCGGCCTTCGAGGTCCTCGATGAGATCGGAGCCCAAGCTGCCGAAGCCGCCGAGGTCCTTGCCCGGATCGCCGCTGGCGAGATCGACTTAACCCAACCGTCCGACCCTGTCGCCAACGCCAAGCCCGACGCTGATCTGGAAGCGGACGCGGGCCGGTCGCCCTCAATGCTCGATCGCCTCATCGAGGCGGGCGACTATACGCTGGTCGTCCGTGGGCT
This sequence comes from uncultured Planctomycetia bacterium, assembly GCA_964609385.1. Taxonomy (GTDB): domain Bacteria; phylum Planctomycetota; class Planctomycetia; order Isosphaerales; family Isosphaeraceae; genus CAZSSM01. The sequence goes on along the minus strand of CAZSSM010000075.1, from coordinate 2,457 downwards.
TCGTGAGACGGAGTTGACCCGCTGGCTCTCGAACAGACAGGGACAGTACACACTCCTGGCTCCGACCGACGAGGCGTTCCGCGCCCTGGGCGAGGAGACGGTCGAGGCCCTGTTTTCCAAGGAGCGGCGGACCGCCCTCCGGTCCATCCTGCTCTCGCATGTGCTGGAGGGGCAACGGACGGCCAGGGACCTGGTCGGGGATGCCGAGCTGGCCACCATCAACGGGAGCCTGGTCTATACCGCCGGGTTCGACCGCGGCCGACTCTGGGTCGGGGGGGCACCGGTGGTCGATTCGGATCGGAGGCTCCCCGACGGCGCGGTGGTCCATGGGATCGATCGAGTCTTGCTCGTCGCCACGACGGGAGGAGACGGTACGGTTGGGGACGATCTCAAGGCCGATTCGCCCCAAGCCAGTGGAGCCGTCGACGACATCGGCTCCGAGGTGAATCCAACCCGGCTGGTGATCGAACGGGACCAACGGCGACGGATCGAAGGGCTCAAGGGCGATCTGGTCGTGATCATCTCGGAGTCCAATGGCGTGCTCGAACTGGTCGACCTCGAGGCCAACGAGCTGCGGACCGAACTGGGGGATCGAACTCGAATCACGATCAGCGGTCGGGTCGGGTTCCACGATGCTGATCTGGGTGGAAGTGCCATTCTGGAAGCCGACGCCTTGGAGACGGCGACTACGGAGATCGAGGCTTTCGGAGCGAGCCGGGCAACCGTCCGCGTCCGCGACCTGTTGATCGTCCGTGCCGCCGGCGCGGCGTGGGTCCAGTATGTCGACCCGCCCTCGGTGATCCGTCGCCAGATCCAAGGGGGTGCCCGGCTCGTCAAGCTCGCCGAGCCGATGCCCTTGCGTTGACGCTCGGCAACAGAGTATCGAATCGATAGCCTGACGGGACTCGGCTCTGATCTGCGATCCGATCGAACCAAATCATCAACGTGTTTTCGCCATCTGAAAAGTTCAATGATGCCTGATTCTTCTTGCGAGACGGGACCGACGAGCCCACCCTTTGACGTGCCGATTGCCTTCGAGTCGGGGCGATCGCCATCGTCGGGCGATTCGCGTTCCGAGATCGATGTGCTGTTGCCGCTGGTCTACGACGAGCTGCATGCCCTGGCGCGTCGGGAACTGCTTCGTGAACGGATCGGCCACACGTTGCAACCGACGGCCTTGATCCACGAGGTCTATCTCAAATTGGCTGCGACTGACCGGATGGCCTGGCGCGATCGGGCCCACTTCCTCGCCTCAGCGGTCCAGGCGATCCGCCGGATCCTGGTCGACCATGCGCGGACCCGCGATCGTCAACGTCGTGGGGGTGGCCAATGGCAACGGGTCCCGCTCGACACGATCGCGCCACCGGCAGTTGACGGGCGGATTCCCGACGACCTGATCGCCATCGATGAGGCGATCGGCCGCTTGGCCGAAAAGGGGCCGCGTCAGGCGCGACTGGTCGAACTCCGGTTCTTCGGCGGGCTCTCGGTCGAGGAGGCGGCCGAGGTCCTGGATGTCTCCCCGAGGACCGCCGCCGGCGACTGGGTCCTGGCCAAGGCCTGGCTCCGACGTGCATTGGGATCGGATTCAGGACGAGACGCTCATGACTGAGCCGGATCCCCGAAACGGTGACGGCCCCGCCTCTGAGACGCGGTTCGAATCGGTCCGCGAGCTGTTTCTCGCCGCCCGTGACCTCTCCACGACCGACCGCGTCCGGTTCCTCGACGAGGCCTGCGGCGAACGTCCTAGCCTCCGCGCTGAGATCGAGTCGCTGTTGGAGCAAGATGACCCCGACGCCTCGTTCCTGGAGACGCCCGCCCTCGGACGTGGGTTCCGGGTCGATGGAATCGCCGAAGGGGCCGACCCGGCTCCCTGTTCCTCGAGACCCGATCAGACCAGCCTGCATGTCCGAGGCGTTGCCGCGAAGGCGGGAGTTGCAGCGAACGCCTCCTCGTCGTCCAGATTAGGGGAGAATCCTCCCGGACGGATCGGCCCGTACAAGATCCTCCAGCCGATCGGTGAGGGCGGCTTCGGCGCCGTCTACATGGCCGAGCAGATCGAGCCGGTCCGCCGTCGAGTCGCCGTCAAGCTGATCAAGCCGGGCATGGATTCGCGTCAGGTCATCGCCCGGTTCGAGGCCGAGCGGCAGGCCTTGGCCATGATGGAACACCCACACATCGCCCAGGTCTACGATGCCGGGACGACCGCCGACGGCCGACCGTTCTTCGTCATGGAACTGGTCCGGGGCGTGCCGATCACCGAGTTCTGCAGGACCCACTCTCTGGAGACCACCGAGCGGCTCCGAATTTTCCGATCGGTTTGTGACGCCGTCCAGCACGCGCACTTGAAAGGGGTCATTCACCGCGACCTCAAGCCCAGCAACGTCCTGGTCACCTGGCACGACGGCCCGGCCGTGCCTAAGGTGATCGACTTCGGGATCGCCAAGGCGACCAGCGGTC
>CAZSSM010000074.1:0-32991 GCA_964609385.1 uncultured Planctomycetia bacterium | reverse complement strand
CGAGCAGCTCACGGATCAGCTGGTACGACTCGAAGATGAGCTGCTTGTCGCCGTACTCGATCCCGTTGTGGACCATCTTGACGAAGTGGCCGGCGCCCTCGGGACCGACCCAGTCGCAGCAGGGTTGACCGTCGACCTGTGCGGCGATGGCCTGGAAGATCGGCTTGAGGTGCGGCCAGGCCTCCTCGTGGCCGCCGGGCATGATCGAGGGACCCTTCAACGCACCCTCTTCGCCGCCCGAGACACCCGTGCCGATGTAGAGCAGACCCTTCTCCTGGAGGCCTCGGCACCGACGGGTCGTGTCGGGATAGTGCGAGTTTCCGCCGTCGATCAGGATGTCGCCCGGCTCCAACAAGGGCGTGAGCTGGTCGATGACCGCATCGACCGGCCCGCCCGCCTTGACCATGATCATGATCTTCCGCGGACGCTTCAGCGCCCCAATGAGCTGTTCCAGGCTGTGGCAGCCGACCAGTTTCTTGCCCTGGCCTCGGCCGTTGACGAAGTCGTCGACCTTCGAAGTCGTTCGGTTGTAGACGGCCACGGTGTAGCCGTGGTCCTCCATGTTGAGGACCAAGTTCTCGCCCATGACCGCCAGGCCGATCAGCCCGATGTCGGCGGTCCCGGTCGCGGTTTGGGAGTCGGTGGCGACAGACATTGGCGTGTGGGGTCCCTCGGGAGTCTGCGGTTGGTCAGGAGATTCGGTCGTGACAGGCGCGATTCAAGAGCGCGATCGAGTTCCCTCGATCGCGCTCAGGATCGATAGGTTTGCGGGACATATGGGGTCAGTTTCTTTGAGACATACTGGGGTGGGATTTGCGCAAACCGTGCCAAACCACCAACGGTCGGGACGCTGACCCAATCTTGGCCGATCAAAGGTTGGGCATATTCGAGAAACGCGTCGGTGACGTCGATCTTGTCGGGGCTTAGCCAGGAACTCGGGAAGGTACGCTCGCTGTTCGCGACTTCCTGGAGCGGGACCTTGTCGTAGCGGACGGCGTAGGCTGAGCCCGGTCCGCCGATCCGTTCGCGGAGGATCGTCGCCATCCAGCCGTTGCCCTCGTGCCGGGCGACGTGGGCGGCGTGCCGGCCGACGTTGTAGGCCTCGTCCAGATCGACGGTACTGGCGTAAGCGATGGCGTTGCGCTGATCGGTCCCGGGCACCTGGCCCCTCGCCTTGCCTGGCACGGGGAACTTCAAGGTGTTCAAGTAATTGACCACCACCTGGGCCACCGTAGTCTGGCTGGCCGAGTACTGGGCGTGCCCGAAGGTGTCGCGGTTAACGCCGAGTTCGCCGACGTCGAACCCTTCGCTGACCACGACGATACAGCGCCCGTCCTGGTCGAGCTGGGTCAGGACGTTCCGGCCGAGCTGCTCCAGGTTCAGGCCCGCCTCGGCCATGTAGATCTGGATCGGCATGGTCCGCTCCGGGTCGGCCAACCGTGCCGCGGCCGGGATGAAGCCGATCTTGCGACCCATCGCCTGGATGACCAGGACCGGGTCGGACGGGCAGCTCCCCCGGTTCTCCTGATCAGCCTGCCGGATGTATTGCGCGTAGTAGCGGGCCACCGAGCCATAGCCCGGCGAGTGGTCGAGCAACTGGAACTGGGTGTCGCCCAGGTCGTTGTCGATCGTCTTGGGCACACCCACGGCGATCAGGTCCAAGCCGGCGTCGCGGGCCAGCAAGCTGACCTTATGGGCGGTGTCCTGCGAGTCGTTTCCGCCGATATAGAAGAAGAAGCCGACCTCGTGGGCCTTGAGGACCTCGACGACCCGCGCGAAGTCCTCGTCCTGGCCCGCTTTGAGCTTGTAGCGGCAGGTGCCGATCCCACCGGCCGCTGGCGAGGTCCGCAGCAGGGCGATCTCTTCGGCCGGTGCGCGTGAGAGGTCGATCAATTCCTCCTTGAGCACACCCTCGATACCGAACCGGCCGGCGTAGACGTCGCCGAAGGTCTCGGGCTGGGCCAGGCAAGCCTCGACGATCCCGCGGAGTGAGTTATTGATCACACAGGTCGGGCCGCCGGACTGGGCGACCACCACGTTGCGGGCGGACATGGGCGGGAACCTCCAAGGGGGATCCTCAACGGCGACGGGTCAGGGGCTGCGAATGTCCGGTCCGGGGCACGACCGGTTCGTCGACCCAGATCGCCGGGCCGACGCGGTGGTTCGTGATAAGGTCGGGCCTTCGATGCCTCGGCTTACCGCGACCGACCGCACCCCATTCTGAGTCCCGCTCAGGCGGTTTTCCACGGCGGATCGACCGGCAGCAAGGCCTCGAAGCGCTCGAGTTGGGCCTCCAGGTACGGGCCGTCGTAGCCCCCTTCCAAGAAGTTGTCGATCGTCTCGTCGTGGAATCGCTCCCACGAGGCGTCCTCGTGACCCGGATCGATCGGGTAGAAGCGCACCTGGTTCTGCTCGGCAGCTTTCCGATCACCGGGCGCGTCGCCAATCATGAGGGTCTTGGGGCGCGGATAGCTGGCCGCAGCGCGGTCCAGGACTTCAGCCTTGCTCCCGGCCTCTTGCCCCGCGATGACCCGGACGAACGGGGCTAGACCGTGCTCGGTCCACTCGCGGACCAGCGCCTCGTTGGGCGTGGCCGAGACCACGACGATGTCGGCCACCTTGGCGAGCTTGGCCAGCGATTCTCGGACCATCGGGAAGGGCGGGACGTTCGAGACGATCCGCCCGACGGCCGCGTTGACCGACTCGCTCCAGGCCAGGCAACGGGCCAGGTCGGCGTCCCTAGTCGCCTCAACGGCCGACTTCAGACTCGGGTTGCCCAGCTTGGTCTCCCGAGCGACCCAGGCCCGGACCCCGGTCAACGGGTCGATTGAGACGCCGCGCGCTTGGACCTCGGGACGCTCGGCCAGCATGTTGAAGGTCTTGATCAGGGCCTTGAACCGGTTGATTCCCCGGTCGACCGAGTAAAGATTGACGAATTCGGCCACCTCCCGCGCATACTTCGAGACCGAGGCCAAGCCGTAGCTCTCGATGATGTTGGGAATGAAGCACTCCTTGTGCTTGACCTCCATCGTGTCGAAGGCACAGCCGTCGCTGTCGATCCCGACGAAGAAGTCGTGGCGCGGAGTGAAGGCTGCCAGGTCGGTCAGGGCGTTCGGGGTGGTTTCGGACATGCGGAGGACCTCGGTGGCGGGGTCGTGTGCGGAAGATCGCGGCGCCCGTTGGTCGATCGGGACGCCGTCCCCGTCCCCCCTCGTTGGGTCGTCCGCATTCCTTTGGCCATCGGGGCAATCCGCGTACGCGAGAATCTGTACGGGTGCAGCCGACGACCAGTCCATCGAATCGAGATGGTCCCGGAGACCACGAGAGGACCGGAGATCCAGGGGGGCCGGGAAGCCAATCAGGCTTCATCGTAACACAACCGATGCCCGGCGACCCGTTCGGACTCGACATGCTGAGATCTCGGCATGCGGTCGCCCCTCGTCGGTTTTCGAGCGGTGTTCTCCGATCACTCTTTGTGAGTTTTGAGGACGTTGCCCCAATCCGGCGCCCTTGGTCGGAGCTTTCACAATCAGGTAGAGTACTGTCAGAGAACGATCGGTGGATCCGGAGCCGATTGAACGCACGGACACAACCCACCACTCGTCGTCAAAAGCCCGCCAATGCGTGGGTCGGGGGCTAACGTCGCCCGACGACGCCCGCCTCCCAAGTCGGTTGAGGATCGGTACTCGATGGCACAACCCGAATCGAACCTGGCCGAGTCGATCCCCCCCGACCTGGACCTGCTCGCGGTGATCCGACGCTCCGGCATCCTTCATGACCGACAGTTCGAAGACGTTCGCGCCAAGGTCCTCCGAGGGACGTACCCTCAGGATCCGCAAAAGCTCTCCGACGCCCTGATCGGCGAGGGAGTCCTGACCGAGTATCAGGCCCGTCGGTTCCTTCGTGGTAAGGCCCATGGCCTGATGGTCAGTCGCTATGTAATCCAGGATCGAGTCGGATCAGGATCGATGGGCCGCGTCTATATGGCCCGTCACATGCTCATGGACCGGCTGGCCGCCATCAAGGTCGTCGCGCCGGAGAACATCAATAACGATCGCGTCCTAGCCCGCTTCCAACGCGAGATGCGTCTGGTCGGCCGGCTCGATCATCCCAACGTGGTCCGCGCCTTCGACGCCGACAAGATCGGCGACTTGATGTATATCGTCATGGAGTACGTGCCGGGCACGAGCCTGAGTCAACGGCTCCGGAAACGCGGCCCGTTGCCGATCGCTGAGACGGTCGACCACATCGCCCAGGCCGCCGCCGGCCTGCAACACGCCCATGATCAGGGTGTCGTGCATCGCGATGTCAAGCCATCCAACCTCCTGATCCGCAATGCCGACCGCGTCGTCAAGGTGGCCGACCTCGGCTTGGCTGCGTTGGTCCAGGACGACGAGTCACCCGACACCTTCAAGACCGCTCAAGGGATCGCCGTCGGCACCATCGACTACATGTCGCCGGAGCAGGCCACCGGCCAGGAACTCGATGGTCGCAGCGACATCTATTCGCTCGGCTGTACCTGGTACCATATCCTCACTGGTCAGATGCCGTTCCAGGGTGATTCGCCGATCGACCGGCTCGGTGCCCGGATCAACGGGACCGCGCCGCCGGTGACCGACCTCCGACCCGACGTGCCCCGGAGCGTTGTTCGGGTCCTCGATCGGATGATGACCAACAAGCCGGAGGAGCGGTTCCAGACCGCCGGGGAGGTCGCCGAGATCCTCGACCAACTCCTCAAGCGAACCCGATCTCGGCAAGTCCACATTCAAGAACCCAAGCCGAGTCCAGACCCAGAGCCGACGAACCCGGAAGCCGCGATGCCCCCAGACCAGTCCGGGCAACCCGCCATGGCCAACAGCACCCTCTCGGCCATGGCCGCCATCGACCGTCGCGAACAAACTTTGCCCTCCATGGGATCCAGCGTGATCGCCTCGCAGGTCGGCTCGGACGAAGAGGACGACGAGGCGATTCAGCCCCCCGACTGGCTCGTCCCCTTCGTCCTGCTGGCCAAGAACTCGCCGATCGCCGCTTGCATCATCATCCTGCTCGGCTCGGCGCTTTTGGTCGGCCTCGGTGTCATCATTGGCACGTTCCTCGTCGGCTGAGCGACTACTCTAGATTGGTTGTTTCCAGAGGCTCCGAGATCTCCTCGCTCCGATCCCACGAGAGGGAAATCTCGGGAGCTCCCGCGGGGTCGTCGAAGGTATGCCTGGGACCGATCAAATGATCGTCTGAATGGTCGAGACGAGCCGCGTGGTCAAGGGGGACGATTCGAGGTCGCCGAGCGAGCCGGCGAAGGCGAACTCATGCGACTCGCCAAGGACGCGGTAGCTCACCATCAGGTCGATTCCCGTCTCGGCGAAGGACCCCCCAAGCGTCCCGCTGATTGAGACCTCGTCGACGAAGAAGAGTTCGTCGATGTTCTCTGCGACCCAAGCGGTGATCCGGAGCGCCCCGGTACTGACGACCTCGGTCGCTTCGATGACTCCGATCGCCACGTCGAGGGCCACATTGGCGATCGCTTTCTGGGCCTGCAACGCGATGACCTCGGGATGGGCGTCGGGGCCGATCCCCTGCAGGACCCATTCAGAGCCGACGCTGAGTCCCCTGAGGATGTTCTCGGCGGCGATCAGGGTTTGATTAGCGACCTCGAAGGCGACGAGCTTTGCGCCGTACTCGAAGAAGGCCGCCGTTTCCAAAGCGATGTAATAGGGCTTCTCCCACCACCACGCGTTACTGGTATCCTCGATAGCAGCCTGCCAATTATGATAGGCGACATCTGTGTGGTAGCGAGCTAAATTGACGGTGTGTCGGGCCGATGCGACTGTGTTGGCCGCCGCGAACAGTTCGCTGGAGAGGTGGTCATACTGGGCCTGAGCACGCTGTCGCGCATCGGCGATCGCATAGTCGAGGCGATTAACCTCGGCCTGGACGGCCTGGAGTGTTGCCATCGCAGACTCCAGGCCGGCCTCGGTTTGGTTAGCCCATGCCTCGAGGTTGCCGGCGACGACGTCCTCCAAGGTGGCCGACAGGTCATTGCGGACGTGGGCCTGGAAGGTCCAAACCGGGTTGCCTTCCGTCGGTGAGCTGAAGGCCACCTCGGCCAGGCCGAGGCCGGGAACCTGGAGCATCGAGGCGAACGAAAGCTGACTCGATCCCAAATGGACATCGATCGAAAGTGAGGTCCCGAACAGATGTGCCGTCCCCGCAACGATGAAATGCGAGTCGCCCAGATGACTCAAACGGATGTCGACTTGCACGTTCTGGACAGAGAGGGCTCCGAATTCGAATTGGGGCACGGACGCGTCGAACTCGAGGACAGGGAAATCGCCGGATGCATCGAAGTGCCCGCGCACGCTCCCCAGCAGCTGACCAGCCGCGTAAAGACTCCCGCCGACGGTAATGCCGTCCTCGATCCCCACGGTTTCGTCGCCGCCTAGAGGAGCATAGGAGAAGAGCAAGTCGCGGATCTCGAAGTCGAGCAGCTCGTCACCATCGATTGGGGCAGTTCCCGGATTGGTCCCAACCATGATCGTGTTGGTGAAGGCGATCAAGTCCGCGCTGCCGATGGCGCTCAACTGACCCACGAAGAGAACGTCGGTCAGCACACCAGTCACGGCATGGAAGGAGACGCTGCCGCCGATCTGGATATCACGGCTACCCACGCTCAATTCGGCCGATACGCCGAAGCTCAAGTTCTGGACGGTATCGTAGGAGAAGACCAAGGCTGTGCGTTCGAGGTCGATCCCCGGGAGCCCGAAGGCGTCTTTCCAGGTCCCTTCGGCCACAGCGTAGATCCCGAATTCGGTCAAGCCGACGTTGTCCCGGGAGATCTGGAGGGCGGCCTCGAAGGTCGCACCAGACTCAGCATCGGCGCCCCCACCGACGTCAAGCTGGAATCCAACGGCGATACTTGGCTGACCAGTGACCTCGAGGAAGGCCATACTGGTGGCGAAGTCAGCGGGTAGGCCGGGCAAAACGATCTCGGGGAGCGTGGCCCGCAAGGCTGTCCCCTCCATGAGGGCATTGGCCAGCCGGCCGTGTTCGCGTGCCTCATGGAGGGTCTGGGGATTGAAGTCCCGCAGCACGACCCCTTCCAAATAAATGGATTTCCGGGAAATCAACCCCGAAGGTCGAGAAGATGCCGTTGACCTCAGAACCCTCAGTCACTTCAGCTTTGCTGAGCAGGTTGATCCCGGCGTCGATCCGCAGGCTGAACTCGGAATCCCCATAAAGGTCGTCATAGAAATCGACGGCGAGTTCACTCAACTCGTTCGAGTCCAAACGAACCTCCTCAGTGGAGAAGGCCAGGATCGGTGTGGATACGTTGAACTGATCCGCAATCGTACCGGAGACTTCCGGGATCAGATCCGCGAGTGAATCCCCGGATGGTTGGATCGCCAGCAGGTAGTGTCCCAAGACTTCATCGTCATCCACGACGTGATGCAGCAGAGCGCTGACCGAATCATCGCCGAACGTGATCGATCCGAAAACGCTGCCGTCTCCATCGAAGGTCGGAGACTCGATGATGATCCCGTCAAAGAGGGATCCCGCGTCGCCAGGAAGGTCGCCCAGGTCGTGACCGGGATTTGTGGGGGACGCTGGGTTCTGTCCGTCGATGTTGATCTCAGATGGAGACCCGGTCGGGGGATCGGGATTCTCGGGGAATGAATCCCATCTGTCTTGGCTGATCCCGCATGGCAATCCGCCCGGAGGGATGAACGGCATGAAGCCGACAGTCAGCAATTCGCGCGACTCCATTCCCTCGAAGGTGGGACGGATTCTGAACAGTTGGGTATGGCGGCGGTCGGTTCCTCGTCGTTGACGGTTAGTTCGGTGTTGGGAACGAGGGCGAGTCCTGTTCCTGTTCTTGGGAATCGCGATGGCAGGGATCATGGCAGACTCACTCACGAGAGGTTTCAGTGTCCGAGACGTTAGAACACGTTTTGAGCGGAGGCCGACCTCCGCCATCTCCCATGGCGTTCGTCTCACGCCCAGCCCGTAACAAATTCCTGGAGTTTTCCAGAAAGTTTTCGTGAACAGCTCGGACGGGGATCACTCGTCGAGAAATGTCTCCTGAGGCGGTCCGAGCCCTTCGATCAGTCGAAGAAAAGCGTCTCGTTCATGGAGAGATTCGAAGTCGTCGGAGACCCAGAGCAGTTCGGAGTTTCGCATCCAGCCCTCGGCAGCCCGCTCCAACGCCTCGATGGCGCGATCCTGGTAGTCGGTCCGTTTGTCCGCCGGAGCGACTGAGGCGCAGCGGGCCAGCCAAACGGCTAAGGGAAGTTCGAAGTGAGAGATCTCGCCGGGCTGACGGGCCTGTTCGAGCGCCTCGGTCGCTTTGATGTATAGTCGAAGGGCGTTGTCGGAGTCTCCCCGGGCAGCGGCGAGTCGGCCCGCACAGCCGTCAATCCGGGATCCGATCAGATCGGTGGGTGGGCCGACACCCCGATCGTGGAGGCTCTCGAAGACTGCTCGTGCCTCCTCGAGCTCCGAGGTGGCCTCGACGTGCCGACCTAAGGCCGCTAACACCTCTGCGTAGCTCGCGTGAGCCAACAGGTCCTCGAAGCCGGCCAACTCAGGGTCATTGCTCCGGAGTCGCTCGCGGATGGCCACCTCTGCGTTGAGGGCGCTGGCCGCCTCTTCAAGCCTCCCCTGGATTTCCTGGATGTAGGCGACTTCGTGGTGGGCCGTAGCCAAATCGAGCATTGCTCGGGAATTGTCAGGATAATCATCAGCGTGACGCTGAAGCATGTCGCGCGAACGTGTCAGACAGGCCAAAGTATCACGGAGTCGATAATTCTCGCGTTGATAGAGGATACCTAAATTCAAATAAGCTTGGGCCAGGCTAATGTTGGGGGGGCGTTATTTAGCGACTCATTGGGCAACGCCTTACGGATTTGGAAGGCTTCGAGTAAGACGTGACCAGCCTTGTTGAGATCTCCCCGCGTGATCATAAAACCTCCGAGATTGGTGAGGCTCGTTGCCAGCGACTTCCGGACGGCGATCGATCCCGGATCGGCTCGCAGCAGATCGCGTTGGATGGCGATCGCCTGCTCGACTAGCGGCAGGGCTTGGTCAAGTCCCTGAACCTGGGCCACTGATTGGCTCATATCGTTGAGGATCCCGGAGTGGAGCCGAGGCCACTCGGGTTCATCGGGCTGGTTCTCCATGAGCCGTTGGGACATCTGGATCGCCTCGCGGAACTGGAGCAGGGCCTTATCGTGTTGGCCGGCCAACTGACGAAACATGGCCAAGAGCCGGTGGGTGTCCAGGTAGTCGGACATCAGCCGGGGATCGTGGTTCATTCGGTCGAGGAAGACCTCATAGAAGGCGACGACCTTTTCGAGCAGGTTCTCGCGGAACACGGACGCCCCGGGCTTATTGTGGAGGTCGGTTGCGGCGATCGTATAGCCGAGTTCGTCGACGGCGTCCTGGGCCAGCCGGAGGTTTTCGTCAGCTTGATCGCGTTGTCGGATCGCCTCGAGCATTGCCCAAGTGGTCCCCACGATCCCGACGATCAGCGTCAGGACGACCAGGATCCCTGCACCGACAACCCCACGATTGCGTTGAACGAACTTTCCCAGGCGATAGCCGATCGAATCGCGACGCGCCCAGATTGGGCGGTCTTCCAGGAAACAGATGAGGTCCTCGGCAAATTGCTCCACCGTCGGATATCGACGGTTCGTCTCCTTACGCAGAGCGGTCAGGACGATCGTGTCTAAATCGCCAGCGAGTCGGCGCCGGAGTCGGTCCGAGGAAGTTGGACGCGACGTGAAATGGTTCGTCGATGGGCTGGCCGTCATGCCCAGGGCGGGCTCGAATGGGTCCGCGTCGCGACCGACCACGAGGCTCGGCCGTTCCGGTTCCTGACTGCAGACGACCCGCTCGATCTCCCAAGGTGAGACGGATCGGAACTCATACGGGCGCCGACCGGTGAGCAGCTCATACAGGGTGACTCCCAGGGAATAGACGTCGCTGGCAGTTGTCAACGGCTCGCCGCGCACCTGCTCCGGGCTGGCGTAGAGCGGGGTCATCGGCAGTCTCGACGTCGACGTCAACGTGCCTGCGCTCGACGAACCCTCCAAGGCGATCAGCTTGGCGATCCCGAAATCGATCAGATTAGGAACCCCGTTCCGCGTCACCAGGATGTTCGATGGCTTGAGATCGCGATGGATCACGGCGTGCCGATGGGCAAACGCCACCGCATCGCAGACCGTTAGGAAGAGCCGGAGCCGCCCCTCAACGTCCATTCCCTGGCGATCGCAGTAGGTGTCGATGCGATCTCCGTCTACGAAGTCCATGACGAAATATGGGTGCGCGTCGTTGAGGACCCCGACATCGATCAACCTCACGATGTTTGGGTGCTCTCCTAGAGCGGCCTGGATCTGCACCTCATTGTGAAACCGCCTGGGGAGTTCCTCAGACTCTGTGCCGCCGGCAAGTACCTTGATGGCCACGCCCTGCTCGAATCCCTCGACGCGTTCGGCCCGATAGACTTGACCCATGCCCCATTGTCCGATCCGTTCGATCACCCGATACGGACCGATCTGACGACCCAACAGCGAGCCCATTCCTTGCGCCAAGAGGGATTCCGCCGTCGAGTTCAAGTGCGTCGTCGGGTCGAGGAAGCCCTCACGCGAGGCGGTCTGGTCGCTAGCCAACAGCTCTTCGACCTCACGACGGATCTCAGGATCTCCGGCACAGACCTGGTCGAGATACGCGGGCCACTCGCCCGGTGATCGATTCAGCGCTTCGACGAAGACAGCGTGGATGCGCTCCCAACGATCAAAATCGATTGGCTTGCTCATCGCGGACCCTCCGTTTGAGCCACGCCCGAGCAACCTTCCAATCCTTCTCGACCGTCGAGAGTGAGATCCCCAGTTGCTCTGCGATGCTCGACATGCTCAGACCGCAAAAGAACCGCAGTGAGATGATGTGTGCCTGGCGCGCATGCATGTGTTCCAGGACGCTCAGTGCTTCGTCCAGGGCGATCAGGTCGACGTGATTGGCCTGTTCCAGTGAATCGACTACCTCGTCGAGCTGGACGCGCTGGGTCTGGCCGCCCCCTCGTCGGGCGGCACGACGTGCCCGTGCGTGGTCGACCAACACCCGTCGCATCGTGGCGGCCATTGATTCGAAAAAGTAAGCTCGACATTCGGCGTCGCTCGAAACCCCCGAACTCATCCAGCGAAGCGCCGCCTCGTTGACCAGAGCGGTCGGCTGGAGTGTGTGGTCGGTCCGCTCTTGACTCATCAGCTGAGACGCCAATCCGCGTAGCTCATCGTAGGCCAGCGTGATCAAGCGTTCCATGGCGTCCGCACAGCCGGCCTTTGCCTCCTGAAGCAGACGCGTGACCTCCCCCTGCATGTCGTCCGGCATCTCCCATGAACTCCGCGCTGCGACTCAGTGACCGGGATCAGACGCATGAAACATTATAGCGACCCCCTCGTTTATCCAGGCGAAGGCTCATCATAATCAGCCACTCGGTTCGACGTCTCGATCGACTGATTCTCTCGGAGGACCGGAACGATCTTAACAGCGACTGAATCGACCAGCTTCCGGTCGGCTTTCGCCTCGGCCGTCGAGGACGCCGGAGCGTCCCTGCCTTTCGAACTGATTCCATCTTGCCCGGACGCATTGACGGGCTATCCTCTGCCAATCGTTGGGGACCGTACAACGGCCGTCATCCAAGGATGGCGTGAACGTCCGGAACCAATCCGGTTCGTTCCGGCTCGACGGAACGGTCGGCCCCCGATCATCCGTCCTGGAATCGAACCGGAGGTCCGTCCCGTTGCTCAGGTCCCTGACACTGGAACGCCCGTTGGCCGTGCTCGACCTCGAGACGACCGGGACCGACCCCAAGGTCGATCGGATCGTCGAGATCAGCATCCTCCGGATCTCGATTCATCACCAGCGCGATCATCGGACACGGCGGGTCAATCCGGGCGTGCCGATCCCTGCCGAGGCGACGGCCGTGCACGGGATCGCCGACGCCGATGTGGCTGACCAGCCCCCCTTCTCTAGCCTGGCCGCCTCGGTAGTTCAGTTCCTCGATGGCTGCGACCTCTGCGGCTTCAATCTGAAACGGTTCGACTTGAAACTGCTCCATGCCGAGTTGGAGCGGACTCAGACGCCTTGGACGCTCGCAGGGCGCCGGGTAATCGACGTCTGCGAGGTCTTTCATACGCGAGAACCACGGGACCTATCCGCCGCTTTACGCTTTTACTGCGGTCATGATCACGACGGGGCCCATGGCGCCGAGGCCGATGTCGTGGCCACCGCCGAAATCCTCGAGGCACAACTGGACCGTTACGCCGACTTGCCGCGTCGGGTCGATGCGCTCGACGCCCAGTTCCGTCACCCCGACGCCATCGACTTCGGCCAGCACTTCGTGATGATCGGAGGCCGGCCGGTCTTCGCCTTCGGCAAGTATCGGAACCGACCCCTGGACGAGATCGCCCGCGAACGCCCTGACTACCTTCGCTGGATGCTCGGCGAGGCCTTCTACGAGGATACCAAGGACCTGGTCCGACACGCTCTCGGCGAGGCCGATCGGCGGATCGCCTCCTAAGACCGGAACTGCTCCGGTTCCACCGGAAGAGTCTGTCGGTCTGACGTATTGGCTCCGACCCCGATCAGTCGGCCCAGGTGCCCCGCTCCATCAAGAGGAGTCGGTTACGGTGTCGGACCAAACGACGACGGACCAGGCCGATCGCACGCGCTTCGCCCGGCGACCCTTGGTTCCGTGCGCGGGCCTCGAGTTCGGCCAGTCGCGTGAGGGCCATGGGCCAGTGTTTCACATCGTGGAAGGTCATGGTCTTCCGGGTCATCGGGACGGCCTCTGCCTTGGCTCGATCGGTATCGGTTCCGTCGAGGATTCGTCGTTGCGGACGGGGGACGAGCCATGAGCCTTGTTCGGATAGGAATGTCCAAATCCTAGGTCACGGTCGCTTGAGGGCGGGCCGCAGTCCACCAAGTTCGGGAACGGTCACGCGTACCCTGAGGGCCCTGACGGTCGGACCGATTCGCTCCCGATTAGCGGACGCGACATCACTCCGATCACGAACGAGGTGGCCGAGTATCAGATAACCATGTATGTGGAACAAGATCACTTTGTTCGCTTGCGGCGTCATTTCGATTCATCGGAGTTCGTAGCGCCGGACGTCTGGTCCCCTGCCCCCTTGTGATCGAGGTCGGAAGCCTTTAGGATCGCCGGGGCAGGTGAACGGGAAGTGGGGTGAGAATCCCCCGCGGACGCGCCGCCGTGTCGGGCCGATCGGGTTCGCGTCACATCGTCAAGCGGACGATCGTGCTGCTGAGCCTCGATCAGCGGCGATCGAGTAGAACCACTGTCGGGCCCCGGTGTCGTGTGCCGTCCCGATGGGAAGGTGATCGTCGTGGCCGCCCTCAGCCGGAAGACCGACCTGCCTTCGATGGGTTGATGTCCTCGCGACCTTGGGACGGGCCCGACGCACCCACGACCAGCATCGTCGTTGCGATCTGCACCGAGCGTTCGTTCCGTAACCGGGGCGGGGGGCTCGGGGCATTCGGCGATATCGTCTCGGTCGGTCCGTCGAGCCATCGCAAGTCCATGCGAGGGATCATCCCAGTTCTCTCTCGCGTTCAAAGGACTTCGCATCGATGAGTTTCGACGTTTCATGCACGTCGCGTATCGCGACTCGGGCGATCGCATTTCTGGGTCTTTTCTGGGTCTCGACCGCCTCGGTCGTGGCCGGCCCGTTCTCCCCGGCCGGCGGCCAGCCCGGTTCGATCGCCGTGCTTCATACGGACTCGATCATCTCCTCATGGGCCTCGAGCGTCGTCGACTTCGCGCCGGGACCGATCGAACTGGGCGATCCCAGCGCACCCCCGGTCTCCTTCGGCGCTCCGGGTGCAGCTCTCGGGATGGCCGAAGGGAACGGGACCGCGGTCGTTAGTCTTGGTGACGGCGGCTCGATCACCCTCGGTTTCGCCAGCGGAATTCGCGATCGGGATGGGTACGATTTCGCCGTCTTCGAAAATGGTTTCTCTTTCGGCAGCGACTCCTTCCTGGAACTCGGTTTCGTCGAGGTCAGTTCCAATGGCTCCGACTTCTTCCGCTTCGACGCCACGTCGCTGACCCAGACGGCGACCCAGGTCGGCGCCTTCAATCCGCTCGACTCCACTGATTTGAACAACCTAGCCGGCTCGTTCACCGCTGGATTCGGCACCCCGTTCGACCTGGCCGAACTGGCCGGCGTCTCCCCCCTGCTCGATGTTGAGGCCGTCCGGTTCGTGCGGATCGTCGACGTGGTCGGAAGCATCGACCCGACGCTCGGTTCGTTCGATGCGCAGGGCAACCTCATCAACGATCCCTTTGCGACGCCCTTCGCTAGCGGCGGCTTCGATCTCGACGGGATCGGCGTGATCAACGCGATCCCCGAGCCCGGGACCGCGGCCCTGCTCGCCCTTGGTGCCACCCTGATCCTGGCTGCTCGAATCCGCTTCAGGTCTTGATTGAGATCCAGGATCGTAAGACTTATCTATTCGCATGCGTCAGTTGTGCTTCGGGGGCTCATCGAGTCCCCGAACAATATTGATGACGAATATGGTTTCGAGTCGATCCGTAGTCTCTCTGAGAATCGGATCGTCGACCATCTTGACAACGCGGGGCGCCGGAGCTTAGATTGCATTTTGTTGAGACTGAATCTCAATCCTTCTGGTGCGCGGGGTCAGATGATTCGGAACCAGTTCCAGGTTGGACGTGCGATTGCGGATGCGTTGTTGCCCGGAGTGGCTTTCTCGACGCAGGATGATCGGATGCGAAACCTGGCGCCCCCAATCGTTCGGATGGGCTGCAATTGAGATTGAATTTGGATTGCAATTGCGACTGAGTCTCGATCGCTCCGCTGCTCTAAGTCTGCTCTGGTTTTTTCGATTCCTTGAGGCTTGACCGAATGCCCGTCATGGGAATGCGGTCGGGCCTTCCTTAGATCCTCCTTCGCCGAGGATCATCCAACCGCTCCCCGATTCCAGGAGACTCGAATGCGCTCATCACGACACAAGGGGTTCACCCTCATCGAGTTATTGGTCGTCATCGCGATCATCGCCGTCCTCATCTCGCTGTTGCTTCCGGCCGTCCAGTCGGCCCGCGAGGCCGCCCGCCGTGCCCAGTGCCAGAACAATCTCAAGCAGATCGGACTGGCCCTGCATAACTACGAATCCGCCTTCGGGATCTATCCATCGGCGATGCATGGTGGGCTCGGCGACGTCTACATGAACTTCACCGGCTTCCATTCGCTGTTGCCGTTCGTGGAGCAGGGCGCGCTGCATGACGCCTTCAACTTCGATCAATCGACGTTTGTTCCTGGAATAGGCCATTTTTATGGCTGGTCTTATTCCGACCAAACAACCGGATACGTGACGCAAATCGAGGCGTTCCTCTGCCCGTCGAACCGGACCGAGAGCGCGGTGGGCTCGACCTATACCCAGGGGGGCTGGAGTGTCGACCGCGCGGCGGTCACCGATTACGTGTTCAGCGGCGGGGCCGATAACTATTTCGGTGAGCCGTTCCTGAACAGAAGGCTCCGTGGTTTTTCGGGCACCGACGTCTTCAGCACCGTGGCTCAGATCCGCGACGGGATGAGCCAGACCTTCGTTTTTGGTGAGGCCGCCGGAGGCGACGGGGTCAATCGGTTCGTCGCTCAAGGCTTTGGTCCGGACCGCGTTTGCGTCCCGATCGAACTCTATGAACGGGCCCAACATTACGACAACCTGATGTTCATGGCCTACGGTCGTCGCCGGGCTTGGGAAGATCGACACATTATCGGCGGGATCATCGGGACGACGACCGACCGCCTCGGCTTCTTCTACGCCCTGAACGACTGCGGCTACGAGTCATCGACCGACCACTGGGGTGATGCGGTTCCTGATTCGGGCCAGACCCTACCCAACTTCCGCAGCGCACACCCGGGCGGTGCCCAGTTCCTGATGGGCGATGGGAGCGTCCGCTTCATCCAGAACACGATCGACCAACCAACCTACATGGCGCTGTCCACCGTCTCCGGCCGCGAAGTGATCTCGGCCGATCTGTACTGATCAATGATCGGTCTGTTTGCTCTGAATTCCTAGAAGGACGATTCCATGATACCGACCCTGTTCCGCAGACACCTCATGTTCATGCTGATCGGGGTCGGGGTGGTCGTTTCGACGATGGCCATCCCGACGATCGCTCGAGCCCACTTCCTCTGGCTGACCGCCGAGGAGGGTTTGGAGGACAACCCTTCAGCGGAAGTCCACGCGTTCCTGAGCGAGATCCCGATCGCAGATCTCCCTGAGTTCAAGAAGTATATCGCGTCCGCGAAATATACGGTCGGCGATGAGGAGTTGGAGCCGACCGAGGGTGAGGACACGTACCTGATCGCGATCCCGACGCCAACGCCGGCGCGGATCGATGGCACCTGCGACCTCGGGACCATGTCACGTGGTGGCGTCGAGACTTTCCGCCTCCTCTACACGGCTCGCGTTCAATTCCAGCCCGATTCCGTCGATGCGGACGATCGGAGCGACGGCCTTTGGGGCCGTTGGGTGACGCTCGACGACGGCTCGAACTCGGTTCTGGTGACCTTCCAGGGGGAACCGGTCGAGGGAGCAGAGGTCAAGGCGTTCCTCGACGACGGCTCGGAACTCGAACTCGCGACGGACGCCCAAGGGTTGGTGACTTGCCCCGGCATCGAAGCCGGTGAAGCGGGCTTCCTGATCCGCTGGGCCGACGGCACCTCCGGCAAGTATGAGGATAAGGAGTTCGGAGAATCGCGCTTCTTCATGACGCTGACCGTTGCCAAGCCTGGTCTCCGCCCCCAGGACGCCGGGCCGTCGAGCCCCGAGATCGGCGGCCCGGCTCATGGTCGGATCGAGGATCAGGTATTCGCGTCCCTGCCCGATCCGACCAACAGCTTCGGTGGCGCGGTCCTCGACGGGTTCCTCTATGTCTACAGCGGGCATACAGGAACGACGCATCGGTATCATAAAGCAACGACCCTGCCGCACTTCCGCCGGATCGCGCTGGAGACCCCAACTACCTGGGAAGAACTCCCTTGTGGTCCGGCCGTCCAAGGGGTCGCACTGGTCAGCGACGGCGAAGCGCTCTACCGAGTCGGCGGAATGTCGGCCCACAACGACGAGGGCGAGCCGCAGGACTTGATCTCGATCGCCGATGTTGCCCGGTTCGATCCAGAGTCAGGGCGCTGGGCCGACCTGCCGGAACTCCCCGAACCGCGATCGACCCACGATGCCGCCGTCCTCGATGGATATCTTTATGTGATCGGTGGTTGGTCGATGGGTGGTGGCGACTGGTCCAGCGCCTACTTCATCGACGAAGCGTTGCGAATGAATCTCCGGGATCCGCAGTCGGGTTGGGAACCGCTCCCGACACCCCCGTTCCGTCGTCGGGCCCTGGCGGTCGCCGCGTTCGACGGTCGTTTGTTCGTGCTCGGGGGACTCGATGAGGGTGGGAAGGTTGTCCGTCGCGTCGATATCTACGACCCCGCGACGGACGCGTGGACGCGCGGTCCCGATCTTCCCGGGGGGCGTTTCCAAGGATTTGGCTGCTCGGCATTCGAGATCGACCGCTGTCTCGTGACGAACGGGGCCGACGGACGGATTTACCGCCTCAACGACGAAGAGAATGGTTGGGACGACATCGCCGAGGCGGTTGTTCCTCGGATCACACATCGCTTGCTGCCCGGTTCCGACGGGTCGATCCTGTTGATCGGTGGCAACGCCTTCGGCGAACCGACCCGGTTCATTGAGAAGATCAGTCCGGATGTGATCGATTTCGGCAATCCGGCCTCGAGCCCCTCATTGCGATTGCGTTTTCCGTATTCAGGGCTGGCCGCCAAATCGCAGGCGATCGCCCTGATCGGCGACAAGCTCATGATCGTCGACGGCAATTCGAGCCCGAACCCCCACGCCTTCGAACGCGAGTACCTGGTCGATGAGGTCTGGTCGTTCTCCCTGGGAGAGCTGACGCTCGACTCCGAGCCGGCCCTGCCGACCCCGCTCCAGTCCTCCACCTTGATCCAAGGACCGCGAGGCGCGTTGCCGATCGACACGACCCCGGATGGTCGTCGGAGGACCGCGACCTATTTGCTCGGCGGCTTTGGAGTCGACGGCGACCGGGTCCGAACGCTCGGAGGGATCTTCCGCGACGACGGTGATCGTTGGACGCGGCTCGAGGCCTCCATTCCCGATGCCCGAGGGATGTTCAACGCGACCACCGCGGACGGATCGATCTGGATCTTCGGAGGTTCGGTCTATGACCCAAACGCTTCGGGACGGTCCAGTCGACAGCCCGACGAGGTGCTTCGTTGGAGTCCAGCCGAACAGGGTTCCACGTTCGAGGTGACCGAGCATCGCCTGCCGACGACGCGGCGCTCGTTCGCAGGAGCCCAACTCGATGGTCACTACTACCTCATCGGCGGGTTGGGAGTCAACGGGAAACTTGTCGAGACCGTCGACGTCTTCAACTTCGAGTCTGGCCAATGGGAATTAGCGCCCGCCCCAAGACGCCCACGTCTCTTCGCCGATCTCGTGGCTGTTGACGGACGTCTCTACCTGGCCGGAGGCTACGTCAAAGGCGAGTCGCGTCACTTCGAGCGTGATCCGAGCATCGAGGTCTACGATCCGGACTCAGAAACTTGGAGTATCGCCGCCGAGTCGATGCCCGTCGAGCCTCGCAACGCCCGCCTGCTCGAAGCGCGTGGTCGGTTGCTCTTCGTCTCGATCGATCCCGACAACGGGGAGGGCGAGATCGTCCTTTGGACGCCCCCCTCGACAAACTGATTTCTTTTCTGATTCGAACCCCCGGACCGAAGTATCTTCCTTCCCTCCTGCATTTGATGTTGAGGCGAAGCGAATGCAGCGTCCGGGACATGTTCGTTGACACCTTCCGTGCGACTGGAGGACGAGATCATGCGAGTGCTACGGATCTTTGCTTGGGGCACAGCATTCGCTGTCCTGACCCTGACGGGGTGTGGCCGTGGTGCGAATACGGACAACCTGTCGACAAGCTCAGTCGATGCTCCTGAGAAGGCGGCGGCTGCCGAGGAGAAGACCGAGGCGATGCGAGTTCGAGATCGTGCCGCTGAAGCGGCAGCAGTCGGTGATATTGAAGTCGAGGATCGATCATGAATCGATATAGAGAACCTCTGATAAAAAAACCGATTAAATTCCTGTCGGTTATTTTTTTAGTCCTAGCTGTGTGCTACGGGTGTGACAAAGCAAGTGTGGGTAATCTCTCTCCGAGTTCGGTGGACGAACCCGAGCGGGCGGCCCGAGCCAAGAAGCAGTTCTTGGAAGCCGAGCGTAGAAACGAGGAAGGAGAAGCGGAGTTTTATCGTAGTCTTGTACAACAAGCAGATGTGCCCACGATCGAAGACGATCCTGATTCCGCTCAAGACGACGAGCCTTCAGACGATGAGGCTGTTCCTTTCGGTCAGGAATAATCCGATAATCGGTGAAGGACACGAGCCCTAAAGAATTTGGATCAATTGAGAATTTGTTGTTAGGCCGTGTGGACAAGGTTTGGGTAGCTTAGCGGATCGAGTTAACGTAGCAGGATCCAAGTTGCCGCCATGTGAACCATCCCTAGGAAGTTCCGGGCCGTCTTCTCATAACGCGTTGCCACACAACGGAACTGTTTAGATGACCGATCAGACGCTCCACCTTGTTCCTTTCCTTGTATAAGTGTGTTTCGTAATCCCGGGGCGTTGTCTGATTCTGGCGGGGCGGGATGACCGCTTCGGTCCCCGACTGAGAAAAGGTTTCCACAAACGCAGCGCTATCATAGCCCTTATCAGCGATAACATACTCGGCCTCGAGGTCTTCGACTAACCTCGCGGCGTGAGCGATGTCGGAAGCCTCAGCTCCAGTGACAGGAAATGGCACCGGGTTGCCCAATACATCGCTGGCCACAGGGAGCTTGGTCCCAGATCCGCCCCGCGATCGGCCGAGAGCTTCATCGCCTGAGAAACCACCCGGGCCTGGACTTTTTTTGCCCCAGCGGCCTGGGAATGAGCCCGCACCGTCGTGCTGTCGATGATCAACCACTCGAGATCGGGATCGCTCAAGGCGTCGACGACGACCTTCCAGATCCCTTTCTTAACCCCGCGGTCGAAGCGACGCCAGAGACTGTTCCAGCGTCCATACTCGGCCGGCAAGTCTCTCCAGGGCGCTCCGGTTTTTGGCGATCCAAAGCACGGCGTTGGCAAACTGGCGGTGATCGCGCGCGACTCGCTTGAGTTGTCCGGGTTGCCCAGGGAGTAGATCCTTAATCCGGTTCCACTGGTTATCGTCAAGTGTATGGCATGCAATCAGGCGAAGGCTCCGTCCTCCGGTGAATGATCTCCTAGATTCTATGGAATTTCCAAGCTTTGTCCACACGGCCTAGTGTATCTCAACTAATAGGATATCTGGGGAAAACGCAGAAATTCTGAAAGCCGATCAGGGTATAATGTATATTGATTTGGAAACCGTGTTTGGGTCGTGGCCTCCGTGCGGCTCAAAGAACGGAGTCATCATTCAGATCACGAGGTCGAGCCCGCCTGTACTGGATTCCGGCTTCAAGTCTATTATTAAAAGCATTGATATTGTGGGCATTTCAGGGGGTTCCTGCACGGTCGAGTTTTGCCCAACCTATAGACAAACAATTTGATTGTGAAAGCTGCAAAACAATACCTAGGGTCCACGTGATCCTAATTGCGGCTGGGAATTGGGGTAGTAGAAGTTGGGCTGCGTTCGATGTAACTCCTGCTGTGCAGATCACGGCGCCTTTGGCTGCGGTCTCTTTAGGACAGCATAACCCCATCAATCCGATGGTAACTGCTTCTCACCCTCACTCTGGGTTTCGACGAAAAAGGGCCTGGTCCGAGAGACGCGCGGTCTCCCGAACCAGGCCTGTGAGGAGTTGTTACTCCTTTATTCGTTTCGTCAGCCGATCAGTTCTTCATCGTCGTCATCATCCTCGTCGCCGAGTCCGTTGGCCAGGCGATCGAGGGCCTCGGCGATGGTCAGGTCACTGGCGAAGAGGTGATTGGCCCCGCTTCCGCCGAAGAGGCTGTCGAAGCCGAGCCCGCCGATGAGCAGGTCGACGCCGCCCTCGCCGAAGAGTTGGTCGTCGCCGGCTCCACCGAGCAGGGTGTCCTCGCCGTTGCCACCGCGGAGGGTGTCCTGGCCGTCACCACCGTCGAGCAGGTCACCGCCACCGATACCGAGCAGTTCGTCGTTCCCGGTCCCGCCGAGCAGCAGGTCGGTTCCGGACGCGCCGTTGAGGGTATCGTTTCCGGGCCCAGCGACGATGGTGTCGTTACCGGCCCGTGCGTTGATGAAGTTGTCCTGTTCGGATCCGACGATGAAGTCATCTGCGGTGGTGGGTGCACCGAAGAGTCCGAAGACGACGATGTTGTCCGCCTGAGCGATGGCCTGCTGGAGCATCTCGGTGACCTCGACGAGTTCGGAACCGAAGTCGATGACGATGCTAGTGGCCGTCGACAGACTGTCGGTTCCGTTCGGCTCGCCGAGGAGCTGGGCGAGTTGCTGGGGCGTGACCACCAGGTCGTCGTTACCGCCAGCGTTATCGTCGTCATTAATGATGACGATCGCCTGGCTCTGGTCCCCGAGGATGACGTTGGGCGAGCTTGGAGCCTCGAGGGTGACGGTCAGCTCCTCGATTCCTTCGACGATCGAGTCGTCGAGAACCTCGATGTCGATGGTGGCCTCGAGGGTCCCAGCGAAGATTGTGACGGAGCCGCTGAGCGCGGTGTAGTCGACACCGGCCTCGGCACTACCGGAGACCAGGTAGGTGATGACCTTGTCGTTGGCCGCCACATTGCTGAGGCTGACGGTGAGTAGAGCGTCCTGAGCCGGCTCGGCGGCATCGACCAACTTCGCGATGGTCACTTCGGCGATATCGGTGTCGTCGATAACAACGGTCGCTTCGCTTTGGTCTCCGACGATGATCTCGGCGTCGCCCTGAACAACATCGCCGCTCAACAGAGTGACGACCACGTTTTCGGGGTCTTCGACGAGGGTGTCATCAAGGACCGCCACGTCGATGGAGGCTGTGAGGCTGCCGGCGAAGATCGTCACCGTCCCGCTTAAGGCGGTGTAGTCGATGCCGGCTTGAGCCGCGTCGACTCCCGAAGCGTCTACCGCGTAGGTGATGACCGCGTCGGAGTCCAGCGCCTCGCTGAGGCTGACGGTGAACTGGCCGACCTGGCCAGGCTCGATGGCATCGGTCGCCGCGGCGATGGCCACCTCGACGGCGTCGTTATCGTTGATGAGGACGGTTGCTACACTCTGGACGCCGAGGACGACGTTGGGATCAGCGGGCGTCTCGAGGGTGACGGTCAACTCTTCGACTCCCTCGACGAGGTCGTCATCGATGACCGCCACGTCGATGACCGCCGAGAGGCTACTGGCGAGGATGGTGACCGAGCCGCTGAGCGCGGTGTAGTCGATATCTGCCTCGGCGGTGCCCTCCACCACGTAGGTGATGACCGTATCGGTCGCCGCCGCCTCGCTGAGGCTGACGGTGAGCTGACCGTTCTGGTCGGGCTCGGCGGCGTCGGCCGTCGTGGCGATGGTCACCTCGTTCTGGCCGATCACCGATGGGGTCACGACGATCGTCGCGTCGTCGTCCTGGCCGACCGAGCCGTCACCGGGCGTGGAGTCCGGATCGACCTGATCGGCGGTCAGGACCTGGGCATAGTTGTCGTAATCGAGGGTGACTGGGCCGCCCTTGGCGATGATCTCGATAGCGCTGATCTTGGCATTGTCGACCACGGTCGTCAGGTCGATGTCGAGAATGCCGTCGACGACAGTTGTGTCGAACGACTTCAGGACGGCGACGTTCATGCCGACATCGGCGAAGATGTCGTAGTCGTCGAGGACCAAAGCCCCCTCGATCTCCACGTCGAAGACGCGCTCTCCCACGGCGTTCTGGAAGATCTCGGCGAAGTAGAGGTTGACCGTGTAGTCGCCGTTGGTGACATCGAAATCCCACTCTTGCGAATTGAGAGCCTCTCCGCCTTGCAGGGGCACGCCGAACCGCTCGGTTTCGAAGAGCACTTCGGGCGCCGGCGTGTCGCTCGGCAGGAGCGACATATCGATGACCGGAAGGCCGTTCTGGTTACCGAACTTGTTGCCGCCGGTCAGCGTGATCCCCGGGCCGTCGTTGGCAGTCGACGGGGGGTTGTTGCTGTTGCCGTTGAGGTTGTTGGGGGCGGTGTCGCCGAGCCAGTCCAGGCTCGATCCGTCGGCAGCGGCCTGGGTGGTACCGCCTGGGTTGACCCGATAGACGACCGTCTCGGTGGTATCGCTCGTTTCGAGGACCGTCACGGCAATGTCAAGGTTGGCGACGGACCCATTGGCCAGGGTGCCGACGGTCCAGAGGCCTGTCGACTCGTCGTAGGACCCATCTCCTTCAGCGCTGAGGAACGCATAGCCGCTGGGGAGCAGGTCCTCGACCTGGACACCGGTGGCGTCGTTGGGGCCAATGTTGGCCAGCGTCAACATGAAGGTGATCTGGTCGCCGAAGCCCGGGGTGGTGTCGGAGACCGTCTTGGTCAGCTCGAGGTCGGCTTCCGAAGCCTCCGAGAACTGTTCATAGATGGGATCGGAGACCGGCCCCAGCGGCAGGTCGCCGTTGTCCGGGTCGATGATGCTGGCCACGAAGCCCAACGGCAGTTGCGACTCGTCCCGGGGTGCCAGGTCGAAGCCGGGCACTTGGGTGAAGTCGAACAGGTCGGTGATGTCCAGGGGCGTCCCGGTCAGCTCGATGTCGACGGTCTGGAACTCGGCAGCGTTGTTGGCCGGGAAGTCGGAGGCGGCCAGCGAGGCCAACTGAGCATCGAGTTGGGCCTTGAACGGATCGGTGTCGGCGAAGTTGTTGTCGAATGGCTGGATGATGCCCTTGGCCAGGACGATCCGGGCGGTCTGCCCGGCCGGACCATCGATGATCACCGTGGGCCCACCCTCGCCGTACGTGCCGACGCCGCCAGCCTCGAGGCCGTTGACCGTCAAGTTCACGTCCAGCTCCGGCGAGTCCTCGTTGGCGATGCCCTGAGAGCCGCCTTGGTTGTTGTTGCCTTGGAGTTGCCCGGTGGCGGTGGTGCCGTCGGTGAAGGTGACGGTGAACGTCGAGCCGATCAGCTCGGCGCCCGATATCCCGCCGATATCCCACGACGGGACCGCACCGGAATCGAGGGTGGCCTTGATCGCTCCGGCGATGGAGTTGGGATCCATATCGACGGAGAAGCCGAGGGTCTCGCCGGGGTTGAATCCGCCGTTGGATCCGGCATCGAAGAAGAGCTGGATTCCTTCGAACCCGGCCAGTCCGCCGTCACCGATGTAGGTGGTCCCAGGTGCGTCGTTGGTGCCGTGATCGGGGGCGATCACGCCGGTGTTGCCGGCAGTGTTGATCGTCAACAACTTGGCAACCGTATCTCCGGCGACACCGAAGGGATCGAAGACGCTGTCTGGGAAGAGGGCGCCGGTGACATCGATTTCGACCTTGGCGATGTCCTTCTCACCGGTATTGGTGATTAGGAAGGAGTCGTTGCCAAAGTTCGAGGATTGGACGTTGTCCGAGTCAACAGTCACGGAGAGCGTCGCGGCGCCGACCGGTTCGGCCGCCGCCCGCGGCGAGAGCGGTTCGCTCTTGAGTTGACCGGCGTTGTTATTGAGTCCCGAGGGGGCGTTGGTGGAGAACTCGAGGACGATCTTGTCGACCTCGTGTCCGGCCGACCGATTGCCGAGCAGGAAGTCGTAGGTCTTGCCGCCCTCGACCGGGACGACGATCGGCTGGCCGTTGTTGTCGACGTTCTTGTTAGCGACGATGAAGTTCGATGCGGAGCCGCCGCTGGAGAAGGTCTTGTAGAGACCCAGGTTCCCCTTGGGTTCCAGAGGCACGTTCTGATCCAGGGCCGGAATCGTGACCCCGTCGAGTTGGATGCCCGTCCAGCTATCGTTCTCCTCGGTCGGGTTGTCCCCCTGGTAGCTGGCGATCAGGTTGATCCGCACGAAGCCGTCTTCGACCGGGGTGAACTGGTAGGTCAGGATCTCGCTGTTGTTCGGGTTACCGAAGTTGTTGCTCGTGCCCTCGACATATTCTCCGCCGGATGGGGCTTCGTGCCCGGCTGGCAGGTCATCGGTGGTGAGGAAGACGAACCCGCCGGGGCCCGGATCGACCGCGTCCTCGGCCTCGAAGACGAAGTTGCCGTTGTCGTTGGGCAGGTAGGCTCCGGGCACGGTGGTCGGCACGGCCTCAACGACGAAGTCGATCGTCGAGGTCGTCTCGTCGCCGTTCTGGCTCCACCAGAGCGTGTAATCGCCGGCCAGCAGCGGGGTGTTGAAGCCTTGCGTCGAGCCGAAGCCTTCGACGACGCCGTCGGCCATGTCGGCCAGCAGATCCTTGAACGGGTCTCCGGGCGAGGCGGGCAGGTCGATCTCGCTGTAGACCACGCCGCCGAGCAGGTTGGCCGCGTTCGGGTTGCTCGGGTCCTCGGTGAACATCGAGCCGGCCTGGAGGCCGAGGAACGCGGCGTTGACGATCGAGTCGTTGGAGTCCAGGAAGTCGACCAGATTGATCGCCGTCAGGACCGAGCCTTCCGGAACGTTGAAAGTCAGGTAGTCGTAGTCGCGCGGAGTGCCCTGCTGCGAGGCGACGACGCGCGTCGCGCCTTCAGAGAGCGTGACTGCCGTCGGGTTTGAGCCATCCTCGGAGAAGTCGCCGTCGGGGGCCGGGACACCATTGATGCTGTCGACCGGGGTCCCGGCGGAGATGATCTCGATGCCCTTGATGGCCGGGTTCTCGACGCTGCGGAGGAACTCGATCGACAGCGAGCCGTCTGAGACCTCAACGGTCTCGCTGATCATGAACGCGCCGCCGCCGCCGAACTGAGCGAACGCGTCGATGTCGTCCAGAGCGTCGGGGACGCTGCCCTCGAGGGAGACGTCGAAGATCCGCTCGCCGGCGGCATCGATTCCGGTGAAGAGCTCGGCAAAGAACAGGTTGACCACGTAGCTGCCGTCGTCGACCGGGAACTGCCAGAGCATTTCGGGATTCGAGGCGGGGTCGAACCGCTCGGTGTTGAACAGGGCGTTGGGCGCGGAGGCCGCGATCCCGGGATCAAAGCTCGTCACGTCATAGGCATTGCCGGCCGGGCTGCTGAACGTGCTGGTGCCGGTGCTGTTGGTCGCCAGGAAGGGGCTGTTGTTGGGACCCGGGAAGTTGCCTTGGTCGGCCGACCAGGGAAGGTCAGAGCCGTCAGCGGCAGCCAACTCCGGACCGCCGGCGTTGACACGATACAACACATCGCCTGGCTGGACCGGCGGGGCGTCATCATCCTTGACGGTGATCGTGGACGAGGCGGCCCCGATCGCCGCGTTGGTGCTGACGCTCGTGATGGTGACGACGAAGTCCTCGTCACCCTCCACGACCAGATCCTGGAGGATATCGATGTTGAAGGTGACGTCGGAGGAGCTGCCGGCGATGCCTACCGTGTCCGTGTAGACGCCGGTCTGAGCGTTGAACACGGCGGTGTTCGAGGTGTACTCGTAGTCTTCGGTCGCCGTGGCCGTACCCGGTGTGATCGTGAAGGTGACGTCGACGGTCTCGTCGGCAGGCACCGTGATGTCGGTGGCCAGCGAGATCTGGACCGAGCCGCCGTCCTCGTCGACGACCTGGTCGCCGCTGATGATCGAGACGACCGGGACGGCTGGCGGGGCGTCGCCGATCTGGGCGATCTCGATAGCGTTGATCAGCG
Organism: uncultured Planctomycetia bacterium; assembly: GCA_964609385.1. Lineage (GTDB taxonomy): Bacteria > Planctomycetota > Planctomycetia > Isosphaerales > Isosphaeraceae > CAZSSM01. The sequence goes on along the minus strand of CAZSSM010000074.1, from coordinate 6,184 downwards.
GGTTCTCGACGTCGTGGAGGAATTCGATGTTGAGCGAACCGTCGGTCACGGTCAGCGTGTGCTCGAGCTTCGCGCCGACCTGATGGCCGAAGGTACCGCTCAGGTCGATGTCGCTGAAGATCTCGGTCCCTTCGATCTCCACGTCAAAGACGCGTTCGCCCGCTTCGCTGGTGCCGTCGAAGCCGTTGCGGACAAAGAGTCGGACGGCATATGTGGCCCCGGGCGTGACGTCAAACGACCAGAACATCTCAGGCGCCGCGGGGGGATCCCAGCGTTCCATGTTGAAGACCTGGTAGGGCACGTAGTCCGGCAACGACGCGTCGCGCGCTCCGGGATCGTTCTGATTGGCGATGCTGTGCGTGCTGATGTTGCCGGTGTTGACCGAGAAGCCGGTACCCGACTGGGCTCCCTGACCCGTGTTCGCGGCCCACGGCAAGGTGCTCAGCGGGTCGCCGGGCAGCGCGGCCACCTGACCACCACCAGCGTTGACACGGTAAATGATGACCTCGTCGGCCACATTGATGGTCACCACGGCGGTATCGGTGGAATCGGGGTTCCCGTCACCGATCGTGTACTCGAAGGAGGCCGTCCCTTCGAAATCCGCGTCGGGCGTGAAGATGACCGAATCGCCATCCAAGACCACCTGGCCGTTGACAGCGTTTGCCACGCCGATGACGCTGAGGACATCGGCGGGGTGCGGAGCGCTGTCGTTGGCCAGCAACTGGGCGACGGCGATCGTCAGCGGCGTGTTGACGCCCGTTGAGAACAGATCGCCCTCAGCCTCTGGCGGCAGTTGGGCTTCGGTCGTGCTGACCTCGATGTCGTCGAAGACCGCCTGGAAGGTATTGGCCTCCGACTGGCCGTTGTTGGTCGAGAAGAGCCCCACGGCGACACCGCTGGTCTGGCCCTGCACCGTGTGGTCGCCCTTGATCGCGTCGAGCACCTTCGTGCCCGAGAGGCTGACCGCTGCGCCGCTGACGGTCGTCTCGCCGCTGAGCGTCTCATAGGTGATCGTCGGTGTGGCGGTCTCGGCCAGGACGTCGACGACGATCTCGAAGACGATCTTCTTGTTGTCGGCCGGGGCGACATCGAAGAGGTCGTCCGCCTGGACGAAGTTCGATTCAATCACCGCATCGTCGCTCTCCAGCGCGAATTGGATCTCGCCACTATTGTTCTGGATGGCGACCAGCTTCAGGAAGTCGCTCTGGTCACCGGTGCCGATGTAGCCGCCGATCTGCTGGAAGTTCCCGCTGAACTCGGTGCCCGGGTTGAAGACCGACCAGCGGAAGGTCGCCGTCGCGGCGTTCTGCGGGATCGTCACGCCGGTCTGGAAGAGGTATTCGCCGCTGTTCTCATTCTGGAACGGGTCGCCGTTGGAGACGAACTCGATCACGGTCGTGCCGCCGCCGGCAGCGGTGATGAACTTGACGTTGTCGAGCTTGATGTCCTGACCCGGAAGGTCCGAATCTTCCTGGAAGAACACCTCGAAATCGGTCGAGCCATTGATCATCACGCCGGTCAGGCCGCCGCCGAAGCCGTTGGGGCCGGGCAGGTTGCCGTCCTGGTTGGGGTCGAAGTCCCAGAGCAGCGTGTGGCCGGGCGTGGCCACAGCCGAGCCGCCGTTGGTGGCGTCGCGGGTGAACGGGTCGTTGACGTTCAGGATCCCGTCGTCGTCGAAGTCGTTGTCCCCGGGCAGCGGGGTGTCGGAGGGCGCCAGGACCGTGATGAGGTCGCTGCCGATCGAGGCGACCCAGACCGTGCCGTCCGGGGCGACGGTGACGTCGAGCGGATTGACCAGTCCGCTCTGGATCTGATAGACGCCGTCGGGGTCGACGACCTCATCGTCGGCGTTGCCGAGGACCCCGTCCGGGCCGGGTCCGATGAGCGACTCCACCCCCGTGCCTTCGGCGTTCACGTTCAGCACGGTCAGGTTGTCGTTGAACTGGGTGACCAGCAGCGCCCCCTTGAGCGCCCCATCGAACGCGTCGCCGGTGTATTCGGCCAGCCCGTTGCTTGAGGAGCCGACCGTGACCAGGGCGTTCGACTGGGGGCCGTCTCGCTCGATCCGGATGCCGCTCTCGAACAGCCGGTCGGGATCGCCGGTGAACTTGGACGGATCGATGATGAAGCCGTCGGCGATATTGACGCTATCGGGCACCAATGCCGAGAGGTCCGGGGTCGTGTTGACGCTCAGCGACGTGTCGGGGTTGCCGCTGTCGTTGTAAACTGTCCAAGCGAGGTTCTGGTTCGCGCGGGCCGGGACCGGGTGCCCGTAGTAGCCCCCATCCTCGATCAGGAACAGCGGTTCCGGGTCGCCGCTGCCGCCATTGTTCACCCCATGCGTCGCCTCTGAAGCGATCCCGTCGCCGTCCTCGTCGTTGGACTCGGTGACCGGATTGCCACCGAGGTTGCCATTGGAACCGTTGTCAACGGTGTAGAACTGACCCGACTCGGTGATCACGATGTCGTAGGCGTTCCGGAAGCCGTCGGCGAAGATTCGCATCGGCGCGTCTGAGGGCAGGATGGCCATGTTGAAGCCGTCGTTGCCGCCCCAGGGACCGTTGACGTCGAGGCCGTTGGCGTCCTCCCGGACCCCGTCGTTGGGCACGCTCGGGTCGTCGAGTGTCGGCAGATCGTAGACGTAGTCGCGCGACACGCCGCCCTGTCCGCCATTAGGATCGGTCAGTACGGGCAGGGCGTCGATCGCCGGCAGGTCGATCTCCAGCAGGACGCCCGAGAGCGCGTACTCGCCGGTGTAGGAGAAGAACTGGCTGGGCGCGCCGTTATTGGTGTTGCCGCCGATCTGGAGATAGAGCTTGGTGCCGTCGGGGCTGAGGGCCATCCCGTTGTTGGAGTGGTTCTCCTCGGAGCGCGGGAGGCCGCGGATGATGTCGAGGGTCTCCCACTCGGAACCGGTCCAGGTCACGCGGGTGACTACACCGGAGTTCGTATCGAGTTTTTCTCACCGTTGCTGGCGATTTCCGGGTCGCTGGAGGAGATATAGAGCACGGGGTTGTCCGCCGTGCCGGTCACCAAGATCCCCGTAACCTGGCGGTTGCTCCGGCCCGCCGGTGATCCATCGTCGTTGTGGTTCTGGATCGACTTGACCACGCCGCCACCGCCGGGCAGCAGGAGTTCCTCGTGAGCGGTGGCGATGTACTCGCCATCTTCGATCGAGACGGTGAATGCGTTGATCGACCCGTTCTGCTCGGACACATAGAGCCGCCCGTCGGGCCCGAACTGGAGCGATGTCGAGTTGCTCAGCACATCGGGCCCACCATCGACGCCCTGGAAGCTGCCGACCTCGACGAAGTTGATGGCGAGCAGTTCGCGGTTCTCGAGCCCTTCCACGGAGAACCGCTGCCTTCGGCGACGGGTCCCCTTGCGCTCGCGACGAATCGAGGGGAGATTGATCAGATCACGGATCTGGAATGAAGGCGTCATGGCATTCTCCAGGAGCAGGTTGGGATGATCTCAGTTGCTGGGCAGATGACACGGATGCCGACAGAGTTGTGGAGCTGCGAATCGTGTCGAACGCGAGCGGGCTGTTCGCGATCGACCTGGTTTCTGGCGGGGGGAGACTCCGCCGTGGTCGGGTGCGACTTGGAGCTGTCGGGCGGGTTGAGTCCCAGGGTGCCTTATTCTGACAAATCACCGATCACAGAATCATGCTGTGCAGCATGATTACGACGCGTCCATGGCTGTCTCGATCGGACACCCCAGTCGGGTTCCACGATTACCAAATGAACCTCTGCTATGCCAAGAGGCTGGATTGGTGAGCGTAAAGGATGTCTGGTCTTAGTAGACTGCCAGCCGTGAATGTTAGGCTACTTATAAAGACATCGACGGAATATCTTTGCGTGGCCGCGACTGGAAATCCGTTGAGTTAATTGAAACCCTGCATGGTGGCATTCGAACGACCATCGAGTTATCCACGGTGATTTGTTCTTTTCAATTAAGCTGTTTTGGCCTGACGTAGCGCGGGTCGAGCCAGGTTCGGCCACAGGTTTCCGAACTAAAGCGGCTTAAGTTGTCGCTTTACGCACAATAGAACACTTGCGATGACGAGGAGCATCATCTCACGGACTCGGTCGACTCACCTCGATCGCCTCATGCATCGTCCGTTTAGGAATAAGTAGGGAGATTGTGCGGCACGGATGTTCGCGGAAAATTCTCATCCGGGTATAGATTTTTGGTCCTATTTGCCTAGTCCAGCGTTTGCTTTCATGAACCCCAATCGGGGCAAGCCGGACACGTCATGAAATTGCTAACGAACAACCAATGATCCGCGCTCGGCACGAAACCGGACTGATGACTTTTCCCAAGGAAAGACTCTTGGGCGTGGTTTCGCTTATGACACTGAGCAGAGTGTGGTCTCGCTTACAGTACTCAGGGGGACGTCGGCGTTCCGCCCGAATAACCCAGTACCTACATTGGAGTTCCATCTCAAGAGCATGACCGTGTCCCGCAGAGAATTGGTTGCGGCCCGTTGCAAGAGGAATCCTGCTCTCTAAAAATAGAGAGTGATACGTTTCGAATAAAAAACAGTGGGCGGTGAGGGACTCGAACCCCCGACATCCTGCTTGTAAGGCAGGCGCTCTAGCCAACTGAGCTAACCGCCCTGGATCAGCCTCATTATCATCGTGGTCACGACGGCGGTTGGCAAGGTTCGTTGGTCGATTCGGGTGACCGATCGGAGCGGGGTCGTTTTGCCTTCGACCTGATTTGGGGCGCGTCCGGTTCGGTTGACGGATTGCTCCCGTCGTGCTTGTGACCATTGGCTTGACCGTTCGCGAGGCCTTGACGGTCCGAGAACGCGTTCAGATCCCGGTAGAGCTGAAGCGTCCAGCGGTCCAAGCCCCAGTCGACGAATCGGGGGAAAATCCGGTTGACCAGCAGCAGCGCCCGTCCGATCGGCGAGAGGACACGTTCGTTGGCGCCGCGACGGAGACCGCGGAGCATCGCTGAGGCGACCTGATCGGCCGTCTGCATCCGTCGGAGTCGGGCCACCGAGACCTTCGCGTTGTCGACCAAGGCGTTCTGGGCGAAGGCGGTCTCCGTGTATCCCGGATTGAGCAGCATCACGTGGATGTCGTGCTTGACCCATTCGCTCCGGAGGGCTTCGGTCAGCCCGCTGACGGCAAACTTGCTGGCCGAATACTCGGGACGACCGGGCAGTCCGCGACGACCGTTGATCGAGCCGACGTTGACCAGCGAGGCCTTTCGCCCGCGTCGGAGCCGATCCAGGCCGAGCCGACACATTTCGGCCAACGCGAAGAAGTTGATCTCGAAGACCGCGCGGAGAACCCAAGGTTCATGGGTCTCGAAGTGGCCGGTGGCGCCCACGCCAGCCGAGTTGACCAGGATGTCCAGGGCGCCCCCGAATCGGTCGTCGACGCGCTGAAAGACCCGAGCCCGGTCTTCTTCACGTGTCAGGTCGGCCGAGACGACGTCGAGCTGCTCGGGATCAAAACCCGCTTTTATCAAGCCGTCGATGACCTCGAGGAGTCTCGGCTCGGATCGGCCGGTCAGGATGACCGCAGCGCCGGCCCGAGCCAAGCCTTCAGCGATCGCCCGTCCCAGTCCCGATGACGCCCCTGTGACCAGGCAGCGCGTCCCCTGGAAGTCGCGATGTCGATGCCGCCACACGGGATCCCTCCTCCCTGATCGATTGCTGGAGCCGTCCCTGTTCGTGCGATCCGATTTATTGGAAAGCCCCCGATTCTGGGACCACCGCGCCCTCGACCACCGCGTCGATCCGCGGCTTCCGCATGGGCTCGATGATCCGGTTGAACTCGCTCCCGATCGTCCCGATCCAATCGGTCTCGCGTTCGATTGGATGGGTCACGATGACGCTCTCGTCCTCCGTGCCCCCCGAGTCGAACCCGTCGATCGGTTCTGCGCGAAACGCTCCCTCCGATCCCTGGACGATCCACTCCGAGTCCCCGATGGGCGTCGATTGGCCATAGGGGTCGATGGCCAGTTGCGATGAATTGGCTGGCACGGTGACGAACGTCTGGGGAGACGTCGGATAGCTGCAGCAGCCGATCAGCGCGGTGCCCATCAGAAGTCCCAAGGCGACTCGGGACGAATGACCGAGAACGACGTCGAGGTCTCGACGCCCTCCCGGCTCAACGCGGTAAAGATATGATTCTGTGTCCATCGGATTACCTCCTGACCTCAC
>CAZSSM010000073.1:0-33355 GCA_964609385.1 uncultured Planctomycetia bacterium | reverse complement strand
GATTACATCGAGCTCGTTTCGCCCTTCGACCGGAACTTCGTCGGACCGGGTCTCTGCGACGAACTGGGTGCGTTGGACGGTGTATGGCTCGCGACGCTCTTCCTCAACCATCCGGGTGGTCTGGACGGTGTAGGGCTCGCGACGCTCCTCATCGACGTACTCGACGGTCTGGACGGTGTAGGGTTCGCTGTGCTGCTCGCGGACGTAACGGGTGGACTGAACGGTGTAGGGAACGGTCCGGGTTTCGGGCACGAATTCAGTGCGTTGGACGGTGTAGGGCTCGACATGAGTCTCGCGGACCATCCGAGTCTGTTGGACCGGGACTTGGCGAACCTCGGTCTCACGGACCAAACGGGTCTGGGCGATGTTGCGAACGACCTGTCGGGTCTGATAGACCGGCCGAGCGACGGTCCGGGGTGGGGTCTGGATCGCAACGGTGGCGCGATACTTCGGCTGGAAGAGGCCACCGAAGAGCCGACACCGTGGAGCACAGGGGTCGCCGATCGGGACCTTGACCTGTCGAGTGACAATCGGACCAGGGACTGTCTCGAACTGGGTCTCGAAGAACCCGACCTCGCGGACAACCTGCCGAACTTCGGTGACCGGGCGGAGCCGAGTGAACGATTGTTCGACGAGTTGGGTTTCGACGACGGGCTTGAGGACCGAGTAGGTGCGTTCGCGCTGTTCGGTCCGGACGACCGGCTTCATGACGGTATAGGTGCGTTCGCGCTGTTGGGTTTCGACGACGGGCTTGAGGACCGAGTAGGTGCGTTCGCGCTGTTCGGTCCGATAGACGGGCTTGCGGACAGTGTAGACCCGTTCGCGTTGTTGGGTCTCGACGACCGGCTTCATTACGGAATAGACCCGCTCGCGTTGCTCGGTACGGACAACCGGCTTCATGAAAGTGTAAGTGCGTTCACGCTGCTGGGTTTCGACGACCGGTTTGAGGACTGAGTAGGTACGCTCGCGCTGTTCGGTTCGGACGACCGGCTTGAGAACAGAGTACTCGCGTTCAACCATCCGGGTCTCGCGGACTGGTCGACGGACAGTGACGGGTTGTTCGCGGTACTCGGTGCGGAGCTGCGTCTGCATGACGGTAACAGCCTGGGTTTCCAGGACGGGGCGATAGGCGGTCCGGAGCACGGTTTGGCAGGCCGGGGCGAGGGAGACGACCTCGGTTTGGACCAACGGCGCCGGCGCAAACGTCGTGCGGAACGCCCCACAGTAATCGCCATGCACGGGAGTCTCGAGCACGAAGCACAGGCAGAAGCTTGTCAAAACGCTTGAAGTTAGGAAAGGTCGCCGACTCATCGATGGTCACTCCTGTGGGCCTCGAGACGCACAATCCCAACCCCGCTGCAGCAGAACGCTGGCGGCTGCCTGGGAGATCCCGGGCTCCTGTATCGTTTGGAGAACCAGTCGGACGTCGACGCCAGACTGGCTGTTGTCGCTGCGTGTTCTCTAGAAGTTCGATCGTGCTTGATAATTTACCCCGGTGGGGGGTGGTCCATGAGACGTGGGTTGAGCCTTTTTCGAGATGTCCTACGGTTCGTCCGATCTGTGTCGGTCGGACAAGCATTAACGGTCAGGCTTAAGCAACGCAAACCGAATACCTGTTGAGGCCGAATCGCTTTGGTCGAGTCGGCCGGTCGATTGGAATCCTCTGACTAAGAGACTTCAAACGACGAAAATGGCGGATCTCCTTGTCGTTTTTACAATTCGTGGCCGGCGCTTGTCGAAATGACAATGCTCGGTCCCCACGATGAGTCCTTCTTCCAGACGATTGCTGCCGCGATCGATGCAGATCACCACCGCAGAGGAATCACAAGGTTCCTCGGATTAACATCGCGAGAAGCGTCTCGGGATTTCATGGCCGGATCGGCTTGAATCCGGATCGACGCGCCCCGAGTCGACTGATGAAAACGACCGTCCGGATCGACCTGACCGATCTCGTCTGAACAGTCAGGTCCATCGATGACGCCACAAGTCGGTTCCGTCCGGATGCGCTCACTCGACTTTCCGGCCCACTGAGCCGCTCGATCCTAGGGTCGGAAAAACGATCGTGTCGATCGTGCCGGTCCCGAGCCGCTTCAATCGCTCATCCCCGTTCCGCTCCGCCCGGCTTGGCAAAGCCACCCTTCCCTTCCGCACGATCGTCATAGAACGTCCATGTGAATCAGATACCTGGTCACTTGGACCACGTCAAGTGGACATGAGTTCAAGATCATGCATTGATGCAGGGGTGATTCTGGGAGGCAGGTGGGATCCAGAGACGAATAGATCGGGTCAGCGTCGACGCCCGCGTTTGCCCTTGCGTTTGTCGGACTTAGTGGTCCGTCCGAAGCTTGGTTCGGTTCGGGTTCCTCGACGATTCGAGCCGCGTTGGGAGGTGGGGAGGGTTTGCAGTCGTGGGAGACGCTGAAGGTCGGGTCGTGAGCCGTCGCCCAGTTCGGCCGGAACGAGTCGGAGCTGTCGGCGATCGACGTCGACTTCGGCGATGATCAGGGCCAACGAGTCCCCGAGTCGGTAGCGATGGCCACCCCGACGCGCCACCAATGAGTGGGTCTCGGCTTCGAGGTAGAAGTAGGCGTCGCCGAGGTCGCGGACGTGGACCAGGCCCTCGATCGGGATTTCGACGAGCTGGGCGAAGAAGCCGAACTCCTCGACGCCGATAATGACCCCATCGAAGACCTCGCCCAAGCGTTCGCTGAGGTAGGTGAGCAGCTTGACCCGGATCAGCTCGCGCTCGGCGGCCTGGGCGCGACGCTCGGTCTTATTGCAGTGCTCGGCCAGGGTGCTGAGCCCTTCGAGGCCGGCGGGTCGCTTGCCGAGGATGAGGGCTTGGAGCTGACGGTGAACCTGGAGGTCGGGGTAACGGCGGATCGGCGAGGTGAAGTGGCAGTACTTGGAGATGGCAAGCGCGTAGTGTTCCTCGGCCTCAGGGGTATAGACGGCCTGCTTGAGGCTCCGGAGCAGCCCATAGTGGACGGCGTGCCGTTCGGGGGCGTCGGCGGTCTCGCGGAGGATCTGTTGGAGTTCCATCCGGTCTTGAGGATTGAGCACTTTGATCTTAAGGCTCCGGAGGAACTCGGCGAATTGCTCGAGCTTCTCCGGCTCGGGCGCGGAGTGGGCGCGTCGGAGGAAGGCCGCCTTACGATCCTGGAGCCGGGTGGCGACGGCCTCGTTGGCGGCGAGCATGAACTCCTCGATGACCTGATGGCTCTCGTCGTGTGGGACCAGATGGGCGCCGACGACCTCGCCGCGATCGCCCAGGTCGACCTTGACCTCGGGCATGACCAACTCCAAAGCCCCTCGGCGTTCCCGGCGCCTGCGGAGCGTCATCGCCAGGACTAGCATTTCTTTAAGCATCATATAAATGATGTCGCTGAGCCCCTGTTCGGCCACATCGTCCCGGCTGGCCGACATCATCGCCTCATAGGCCTGTTCGTAGCTGAAGCGGTGGTCGACGCGGATGACCGAGCGATGGAACTCGGCATCGGTCCGGACGCCGTTCGGGTCGAACGTCATGATCGTGGAGATGGCGTAGCGATCGACCCCGGCCTGGAGGCTGGCCAGGCTGTTGCTGAGGATCTCCGGGATCATCGGGATGACCTGATCGGGCAGATAGACGCTCGTGCCTCGGAGCTTGGCTTCGCGGTCCAGTTCGGATCCGGGGCGGACGAAGTGGGCGACGTCGGCGACGTGCACCACCAGACGGTAGGAGCCATCGTCGAAGCGGGTCAGGCTGATCGCGTCGTCGAAGTCGCGGGCGTCGACCGGGTCGATGGTGACCGTCAGCAGGTCGCGGAGGTCGGTCCGATCGGCGAGGAAGCGTTCGGGGTCGTCCTGGGCGTCCGCATACTCGGCAGCCTGGGCGCGGGCGTCGTCAAGCGTCTCGGGCTCGAACTCAGTCGGCAGGTTGTAGGCAAAGATGATCGACTGGGTATCGACGCCGGGCTCACCGCGCTGACCAAGCACGGCCAAGATCACACCGACTCCCATCGCGTGAGCATTGGGATAGCGGACTATCTCCAGGGCGACCTTATCCCCCGGCTGGGCACCCTTTGCCCCGGCGTCGCCGACCTCGATCGGGTCGTGGAACTGGGTTCCGTCGATCTGCACATAGCCCTGACCGGATGTCTCGAAGTAGGTGCCGACGAACTGCTCGGCGGAGCGCTTGAGGATCTGGACGATCTCTCCCTCACGCTTGAAGCCGGGCCGATGGCTGGAACGGGTGAGGCGGACAGCGACCTCGTCGCCGGTGCTGGCGTTCCGGCTTCCTTCGAGGCTGATATAGATCGACTCGTCCTTGTAGGGCCCAGTGTGCATCTTGACGAAGCCATGCCCCTTGGCGGTCCGCTTGAACAGACCGACGAGGTTCTCGTCCGGATCCGCCCGTACGAGGGTCCGGTTCTTGCCCAGTTGGAGTTGGCCGCCCTTGACCAGCTTCTTGATGATCGAGCGGAATTGACCGTATTGCTCGTCTCCGATCGCAAAGTCACGGGCCAATTCGCGGAGCGTCTTGGCTTGATAATCGCTGCGCTCGGTGAGGGCGAGAACCTGGCTGGCGAGGTCATCCATCGGGCCGACTCGGATCCAAGATCGAGGGGCGGTTCGCGTGACGCGTCTCCAGGGAGCGTATCACGTCGGCAACCGTCCCTTCCGGGAATGACGCGCCCGCGCTCGGTTGGACGGTTCGCTCGGGGTCGTCGACGGCTCGACGCACAGCGCGCCCCCGATAGCTCAGTCACCCGAAGGCGCCGAAAGGGTCGGTGGATTTGTTAAAGCTGACCGGACCAATCAGCTCGGAGCACCATTTGTGGAGGGATGCTTCGAGGACCCTTTGAAGATTCGACGGCCCAGGTTGGCGTGGAAAGCGGTCCAGGTCGAGTCTTGCGTCGGGTCGTTGCGGATCTCCTCCAGGACTGTCGTCAACTTCGAGTCGAGGCTGTCAACGAAGTGGAGAGCGACCGCCTCGGGTGTCATCGGCACCTTGGGACTGCCGTACTCGAGGCTCCCGTGGTGGCTGACGATCATGTGCTTGATTCGGACCAGCAGTTCGTCGGGGAACGGTTCGTCGAGCAGCGATTCGGCCTGGCGGATCTTGTCCTGGAGCAGCTCGACGCCTTGGACCAAGTGGCCGACGAGTTGACCGACGTCGGTGTAACCGAAGGTGAATTGGTAGGAGAGTTCGTCGATCTTGCCGACGTCGTGCAGGAGGACTCCGATCAGGAGCAGATCGCGGTTCAGGTTTGGATAGAGTGGCGCGATCCGGTCGGCGATCTCGAGCATCGTCACGACGTGATGGAGGAGCCCACCGTGGTAGGCGTGATGTTCGCGGACGCCGGCCGGCGCGGAGACGAACCGATCGAGAAACTCCTCATCACTGAGGTAGCACTCGGCCAGGGTTCGCAAATACGGATCAGAGAGGCTAAGCAGCAATGTTCGAAGCCGCTCGGACAACTGAGCGATCTCGACGGGGCTGGGTGGAAGGTACTCGCCCGGATCAATCTCATGCCCCGGCGCTTCGTTGATTTGCGAGAGGATCAGTTGCACGGTCCCGTGGAACAGTTGGATCTTGCCCCGAACATGTACATAGGTGCCGGGCCCGAATCGATCGCCCAGGTCTTCGCTGGCGTTCCAGAGCCGGGCCGAGAGCACGCCGGTCCGGTCACGGAGTTCGACATGGAGGTAGAGGTTCCCCTGGCGGTTGGCGCGGAGTTGGCAGCCGGTTACCAGATAGACCTCATCGACCGATTCGCCGGCGGCGAGTTGCTCGACGTACTGTCGCGCCATGGCAATCACTTCATCGGGGGCATCACGGGGAAAACTGCCTCATCGCGAGGGACCTGTCCAGCCTATGGGGCCCCTGGAGCCCCGTCAAGCAGACACGTCGCAACACCCTCGTTATGGTCCGATGTTGAAGATGTCTTTTCAGTCCTGCCGCGTCCACTCGCGTTCTAGGTGGTTCGTGCCTCAGATCTCGTGTTCGATGGAGCTATGTATCTGCTTCAGGGGTGGTCTCGCTCTCCGCGACCGACGGATCTCGACGCATTTCTTCGCGGACCTCCATCAGGATACGGCCCAACATGTTCTTGCCGGTGCCATCGCCCCCATCGCCCCAGTACGCGTCCTTCTCGGTATGCTCGACGATCTCCGCATCGCCGGTGGCTTGCAGGAGGTCACTCAACTCTGGGTATTGCTGAAACTTGGCACGGACCGCATTCCGCATGATCTCGTCCTTGACGATCTCCCAATCGGGCCGCAACGGCCTCTTGCGGTCCCTACCCATCTGTGCCGCAATCATCGGAGAGGTCGCGAGTCGGACGGATTCCTCATGATCCGTCCCAGCAAATTTCTGTGCTTGGAAGAAATGCTCGGACGTAGGCCATTGTTTCCCCATCAATTCAATGGGATACGGGGCGAAGTTCGAGAAGGCACCGTACTGTTCCTTGATTCGATAGAATTTGATAGGTTCGACCATCGGACGTTTCTCCAACGGATGATGAAGCTCAACTGTCTGGTTTGAGGAGAACGATTGCAATGATACCAAAAGAGAATTTGATCGAAAATGTATAAAATGTATTGTTGTTTATCGTTTTTAGGCGACAAGGGTTGTCGCTAGAATTCCAATCCGATCGTCTCCTTCGCCTGGTTGGTCGAGGCGAAGGAGACGAGGCAGGAGTTCATGAGTTTACATGAGTGTTGTACTATGGGCTAGCTGTCATGCCCCCGGTCAAGGGCGAGTGAGCATCGGCAGGGCGGGGAACGCGACCGGGGTCGGCATCACGGAGAGGGGGGCGATCGTCGGTCGGAAGCCTGCGTTGTCGACGGTCACGAAGCGCGAGGCTTCGAAAGGCAGGAAGCCTGCGTCGTCGTCGATCTCGGCGATCTGATCCATCGGGTCGACGACGACGCCAAGGAAGTAGTCGCCGGGCATGTCGGGCAAGGTGAAGACGCTGCTGAAAGTCCGGGCATTGGGTGTGATGCCGCCGGTCAGACCCAGTAGGTTCAGCCGAGGCGTAGCGAACCTCGAGAGGCTGGGCAAGGGCACTTGAACGTCGAAAGTCTGCACGATCTGGTCGATGCCCGGATCGAAGACCTCGTCCTCCGAGGCGACCACGACGACCTCGAACGGCAGGACTGCATCGACCGTGCCGTTGTTGGCGATCGTCACGCTACCGAAGAACGACTGGCCCGGTACCAGCGCCTCCGGTGTCGAGAAGTTGATGGTCATCAGGTCGGCCAGCGCCGGTCCGAGGACCGTTGGGCGCTCGTTGATGACGGCCATCGTGTTGTTGGCCTCGTTCAATTCCGCAACGACATCGTCGACGTCGGCGACGACGGTGAAGTCGAGTACGCCGCTCCGAAGGAATTGCAGAGGCAGACGACCGAGCCCGACGATCCCTTCGACCCGGACGAACTGGTTTTGGGTGATCTCGGGGATAGGAAGCGAGCCGACTCGGAGCGGGGGCAAACTGCGACCACCGGGCAAGCGGACGTTGGCGAAGACGCCGAGCGTCGAGGCGGGGGCATCAGCGCTGGTTGGGACTTGGATGCCCAGGTTCAGCGGCTCGCGGGTCTCGCTTGTGGCCAGGTTGGCCACCTCGGCGGCGACGGCCAATTGGCCCAGGTCTGTGGTGGCCGGGCTGGTGAAGGCACGAGTGACGGCCAGATCAGGGGCGGTAACACCCAAAGGTGTCGAGACGAACCCGGGCGCTGTCAGGGTCAGCAACTGACGGCCTTCCAACGCGTCGATTTGAGGGGCCAGGCCGGGTCGTCGCGCGGAACCATTCGCGCGACCTGCCGAACGGGTCGGTCGGGTCTTCCGAGAAAAGAGGCCAAACACCGATCACCTCCATGGGGGGACAGGGCTTCGAAGGGAGACCGTTGCCGAATCGACGCGATGTCGACGGTAGACCTCCCCGGGCCGCGTTCAATGCTCGTCGTCCATCGAGAGCCCGACGATCGCCTTCCTGCGATCGGTGCGCATGCGCGTGCACGTCGCCTCCTGCCAACGCTTCGGGATCCGGGCACCAGATCGTGGGTCGTCGACGCCCGGAGTCGTACTCGCAATAAGGATCGAGTGATTGTTGGGCCGGGTCCGGCGGTTTTCCGTCGCGACGCTCGACCGACGCGCGGTCGTGATCGATATGCCGACAGTTCGCGTCGGAACCGGTCGCGAGCCGATCGGTCTCGATTCCCGAGCCCCCGGTTGTGGTAGACTGCGAATTCCGACTCAAGCCGACGCAACCTCGAGCGTTGCGGTCCCCCGAGGACTGCCTCGTCGTGTCGCCTGCGGCGATCGACCGGTCCGGTCCGACCCCCCGTGCAGGAGTGCCCGTCCGTGCGCTGGTCGCAGACGTTGATCCCGACGCTCAAAGAGTCCCCGGCCGACGCGGTCGCGCCGAGTCATATTTATCTGCTCCGCGCGGGGATGATCCGCCAGCTCGGCTCGGGGGCCTACACCTACCTGCCGCTGGGCTACCGCGTACTCCAGAAGATCACGGCGATCGTGCGTCGCGAGATGGACGCCGCCGGTGCCTCGGAGCTGCACATGCCGGCCCTACAGCCGGTCGATCTCTGGCGCGAGTCGGGTCGCTACGCCAACTTCGGCGAAACGCTCATGCACTTCGCGCTGAACAATCAGACCGAGGTCGCCCTCGGTCCGACCCACGAGGAGGTCATCACCGATCTGGTTCGTGATCTGCTCAAGTCATACCGCCAGTTGCCCATGACCCTGTATCAGATCCAGACCAAGTTTCGCGACGAGCCCCGGCCCCGCTTTGGGATCCTCCGGACCCGCGAGTTCCTCATGAAAGACGCTTACTCTTTCAGCGCGAACTTGGAACAGCTCGATCAGATCTACCGGACCATGTACGAAGCCTACTGCCGCGTCTTCGAAGGCTCTGGGATCCCGTATGCGGTCGTCGAGGCCGAGAGCGGACCCATCGGCGGTGACAGCTCGCACGAGTTCATGGTCCCCTGCGAAACCGGCGAGGATATCTTGCTCCGATGCCCGGATTCGGGCTACGCGGCCAACCAGGAAAAGGCTGTCATCGGTGCGCCCGCCCCTCGACCCGAGATCGCCCCCGATGCGCCGGCCTATCAGGAAGTCGCCACGCCCGGTCAGAAGACCATCGAGCAAGTCGCCACCTTCCTTAAGGTCGAGTCATCGACACTCATCAAGACGCTCGTCTTCCAGGCCGATGACAAGCCAGTCGTAGCCCTGCTCCGCGGCGATCACGAGGCCAACGAAGCCAAGATCCGTCGGGCCTTCAGCGCCGACACGCTCGAACCGGCCGGACCCGAACTGGTCCAGAAGACCCTTGGCGGTCCGATCGGATTCGTCGGGCCGGTCGGCCTTCCGGCGTCGGTCCCGATGGCCATCGACCAGGCCGTCTCCGTCATGACCGAGGCGGTCGTCGGCGGCAATGCGGAAGACCTTCACCTCCGCGGTGTCGTGCCCGGCCGCGACTTCCCACTGGACCGCGTTGAGGACCTTCGCAACGCTCAAGGGGGGGACCCGTCACCGGTGAGCGGCTCGGCGATGATTCAGTCGCGGGGCGTCGAGGTCGGCCATATCTTCAAACTCGGGACCAAATACTCCGACGCCATGCAGGCGACGTTCCTCGATGAGTCAGGTCAGGCACACTCCTTGATCATGGGCTGCTACGGAATCGGTGTGAACCGGATCATGGCTGCCGCCGTCGAGGCCCTGCACGACAAGAACGGCATCGTCTGGCCCTTACCGATCGCCCCATATACAGCCCTGCTCGTTCCGCTTCAGGTCGACAATGTCGAGGTGATGGGGCTCTGCGACCAGTTCGCTGAGGAACTGGAAGGGCGTGGGATCGACGTCCTGATCGACGACCGCAACCAGCGCCCAGGGGTCAAGTTCAAGGACGCTGACCTGATCGGGATCCCGCTCCGAATCGTCTTGGGGGAGCGGGGCTTGAAGGAAGGTCTGGTCGAGGTGAAGTGGCGGACCGAATCCGATGCGTTCACCGTACCGGTGGCGGAGGCGGTCTCTGCCGTCGCCGAGGCGATCGAGCAAGCCAACCGCGAACTACAACGCCAGTTGGAGGAGAGTCGGGACCGTCGCGCGGCGAACCCTCCGCTCTAAATGTCGCGTAAGAGAGACCATCCCGAACCCAACGCATTGTGAGACCACATGCCACGATGCGTCTCGGCATTCGGGCCGTTTCTCGACGGGCGCTGCCTTAACAACGGTCACGGCCCCGTTCGGCACGTCCCGTTTACGGATCCAAATCGCGCCGTCACGACCCCAGATCGGAACCGCCCTGCGATGGGACTGCTCACGTTCGGCATCGGCCTGCTCATAGGCAGTGCCCTGCTCAGTGCGATCCTCTGTGCGCTGATTCGGGTCGTGGCTCCGAGACTCGGTCTGGTTGACCGGCCCGGAGGTCGCAAAGCCCATGCGCGACCGACGCCGTTGGGGGGCGGCGTGGCCATTTGGGCGACCTTGACGATCGCGTTCGTCCTCGGCTATCTCGCCCTAGCGGTGCGGGCACCTCTGCCCGAGGCCCTGGCCATCCACGCCGAGGGACTGCTCACGAAAGCACCGACGCTGGCCCTGTTGATGGGCCTCTCCACGCTGATCATGTTGATGGGTTTGCTCGACGATCGTTTCGGGCTCCCTTGGCAGATTCGGTTGGGAATCCAGTTCGGCTTGGCCACGCTTTTCGTACTAATCGGGGATCAGGCCCGCGTCAGCGCGTTCACCTCCAACGTCGGCTTGATGAGCCTCTTGACGGTCGTCTGGATCGTCGGGCTGACCAACGCCTTCAACTTCTTGGACAACATGGACGGTCTGGCCGGCGGGGTCGGCCTGATCGCCGCCGCGTTGTTCGTCTGGGCGCAGTTGGCGGTCGGGAGCTTGTTCGTGCCGGTCGTCCTGATCGTCTTGGTCGGGGCCTTATCCGGGTTCCTGATTCACAACAACCATCCAGCTAGGCTGTTCATGGGTGATGCGGGTAGCAATTATCTGGGATTCTTGCTGGGTTGTCTGACGGTACTCGGGACTTTCACTCGACCGGACTACTCTCCCTACAGCGTTATCGTACCGGTCCTCGTGATGGCCGTACCGCTCTACGACTCGATCTCGGTGATCCTGATCCGGATCCGCGAAGGGCGGAGCCCGTTCCAAGCCGACCGCAGCCATTTCTCGCATCGGCTCCGTGACCTGGGCCTAAGCGTCCGCCAGGCCGTCGGCTCGATCTACCTGGTGACCTTGGCCGGCGGGTTGGGGGCACTGCTTTTACACCAAGTTAATGCGGTTGGGGCCGTTGTGATCGTCGCGCAGACCCTCGTCCTGATCGGCCTGATCGCGCTCTGGGAGGTCGCTCGGCCCCGTCCTGAACTGCGAAACTGGGAGTCGAAACAAGAGCCGGGAGCGGACGCGACAACCACCGTCGAGACGCAGGACGGCTCGACCATTAATGGAATGGATCCGTTGAGGCACGTTTCCGAAGTTCCGGGTCCGGTCCGAACCTCCGAGCCCACGCACTGACCCCGAGATCCCAGCTATTGAAGGTGGCTCACGGCCATGTCACCGCGTCCACGCTCGCAACGCCCGGCCCGACGCAAGGTCGAACTGGTCATGCCCGCCGATCCGACCACGCGGAAGATCCCGTCGGGACCGTCGACGGTCCCACCACCGGCGCGATTCGGAGCCCCGCTCCTAGGTGAGATGCTCCGACGCACCACGCTGGCCTTGACGGCCATCCTGATCGTCGGTCGCGCCTTCTGGCCTAGCGAGGTGAGTCGGGTCGGTGAGCAACTCGGCTACTCTGAACTCGTCCTGGCCAATCATCTCTGGACTGTCCTGATCCTGGTGGCCTGGACGCTCTTCGGCATTGCGGGCTTAGTCGGCGGACATGCACGGCTCCGATTCTCCTGGGTCGATGCTGGTGTGGTCGCCTTCCTGGTGGCCATCAGCCAAAGCACCATCGAGGCCCGGGAGACCTATGTGGCCATGTGTGGGCTCTGGCGATGGCTGAGCATCGGCCTGATCTACCTCTTGGTTCGCAACGTCCCTCGGAGCCGGGAAGAGTCATATGTTCTGATCACGTTGCTCTTCGGGGCAGCGGTCGCCGAGTCGGTCTTGGCGCTGTTGCAAATCCATGTCGAGCTGCCGGCCCTTCGCAATCTGTATCAACGGGATCCGGAGGGGATCTTGGCCCAGATGGGGATTCTGCCGGGGACCTCAACGGCCCGCGCTTTTGAGGATCGTCTGCTCGGCTCGACCGAGCCGACGGCCAGCTTCGCCCTGACCAACTCGTTGGCCGGCTTCCTGCTTAGCGTGTTGACTGCTGGGCTCGGCCTGATCGTATTCACCCTGGCCGCTCGTTCGGGGAAGGCCGGCCAACGCGATGCGTCTTGGTCCTGGAGCCCGATCCTATTCGCCCTGCCGGTGCTTGCCTTGATCTTTTACGTCATCTTGCTGACGAAGAGTCGGACGGCCCTTCTGGCTTTCGTCCTGGTCTTGCCGGTGCTGGCTTGGCAGGTCCGGCATCGGGTCTCGAAGCTCTGGTTGGCCTTCGGCGCAGGGGTGTTGGCCCTGCTCGGGGTCGGCCTCGGGATCGTCGCGGCCTCGCGGGGTCTGCTCGATCGCGGTGTTCTGCTCGATTCGTTCAAGTCCTTGCGTTATCGCTTGGAGTATTGGCAATCGACCTGGGCCATGCTGACCGACAGCAACTTCGATCCACGAGTCTTCTGGCGTGGCTTGGGGCCGGACAACTATGGCGAGCGATACATGCGATACAAGCTGGAGGTGGCCAGCGAGTCGATCACCGATCCGCACAACCTGTTGCTGGAGGCGTGGACGACCGGGGGACTCTTCGCGATGCTCCTGCTGGCAATCACCCTCGGCTTGGCATTGGTGCCGATCTTGGTTTGGCGATCGGGTCGAGCCGACGGCTCGGACGAAGGAGATGCGGAGGATCGAGCCGAGGTGCTGGCTCATACCGACCACGATGACCCGCCTCCGGAGCGCCAACGTTGGCTCTATGTCGCGGCTCTGGCCGGAGGTTGGGTCTTGCCGGTCGTGCTGGGTGTGATCGTCCCGGGTGGCGGTGGTGAAGAGCGACTCCGATGGCCTGCGATCGGCGTGAGCCTGGTCTTCGGGTCGATCCTGATCGTGCCGTTGGTCCATCGAGGTCGGGGCCTTGTGCCAGCCTTGGCCTTGGCAGCCTTGGCCTTGGTGATCAACCTTCTGTTTGCCGGCGGCCTCAGCTTCCCGATGGTTTCTCTGGCCCTCTGGCTCCCTCTGGCACTCGCCCAGAACCTACGGATTGACCGACCAGAGTCCCTCCATCGCCGACTGGGCGACCGCTTCAATGCTTTCGGGATGGCCGCCGTCGTGGCTCTCGTCGTGGGAGCCTATGGGGCGACCGGCGGCCCCAGATTGCTGAGCGACTTCTACATCGCGCAGGCAGAACGTGCCCGGACCCGCTCCGATGCCCAGGCTCAGCGTTTGCCCGGACCTCCCAACTATGATACCGCACGGGCCCTCTATCTCGAGGCGATCGCCGCCGACCGAACGAGCCCACGACCCCACCTGGGCAACGCGCGCTTGGAGCAACGCGTTTGGCAACAGGAAGGCCAGCCGCTCCGGCCCAATAACCGCTGGCTCCGCGTACTCATCGAACTAAAGAAAGCGGCCGAGCCGCCTCGACCGGAGATGAACTTATCGGTCTTGAGGATCCGTGGACGGTTTCTCCAAGATCTGCTCACGCTGAACGCGCGGAGCGATGATCCCTTGCCGCCTGATGTGACGATCCGGCTCAACGCCCAGAGGGTCCGCGACTATCGGGTGGCTACTCAGATCGCACCGACCGACTCGTCGATCCATGCCAATCTGGCCTTCGCTGAGGCCGACATCGGTCGCTTCGATGTGGCTACCGATGTGGCACGTGAGGCGCTTCGACTCGACGACGTCATGCCTCACGTCGACAAAAAACTACCTGACCTGGTCCGACGTCAACTCGAGGTCGGACTCCGTGAGTGGGCCGAGGCGACGCCTCTCCTGCCCGACCCTGAGGTTCTTGCTCCGGGAGACAACGCGACTTCCACGCAGCCTTGACGGATGGGGTTACGCCCCGATCGGTTCACTCGAATGACTGAGCGACCTCGGTTGGTCCACGATCCGTCACAGGCCCGATGGTTCGACGTCATCGCATTAATCGAATCGGCCTCGACCGATCAGGAAGGGCGGATCGGACAGGTCGAAGCGGACTCCAGCCGGAGCGACGATTCTTGGCAGAGGAGTCTGGCCGGGATCGAAGACGGGGAACCGGTTGACCGGCTGACCGATCCGGAGTCCTGCCGGGATCGACTGCCGGAACGGGTTCGGGCCGGGGAAGACTGCTCCTCCTTCGGCGAAGAACCGGGTCGGTTGCTCGGGGTCAAGCTGGAACCCGGCAGTGAACTGAGGCGGTGCGGCTCGGAAGAGCGGGGCGCGGAGTCGACCGCTGACAATTGGTCGATTCCCTGGCGCCGTGACGACCCGCAACGTCCGCGCATCGCCCGACGGCTCACGCTCAAGTTGCAGTTCACCGCTCCCAGTGATTCCAAAGGAAACGAAGTTGCCGGCTGCATCGCGATAGTTCAATGTGCGACCGCTGGCGAACCGCGCGATGAAGGTCCCACCGGGTACTCCGTCGCCGTCGCCATCGAGCAGGAGTCCCTCGGACCCGGCCACGCCCGCCTCGCCGACGGCGCTGTTGGCGACCTCGTTGATCCGGACCTGGAAGAACGTCGAAGTTGGCAAGGCGCGGTCGATCCTCAGGCGGACAGCGCTGTCCTCGGCCAAGGATTCGGCCTGGGTGATCCCGAAGAAGACGTCGTCGGGCGTCTCGAAGAGTCGGTCACGGCCGGCCCCTTGGATCGTGAATCCGTAGGAGCGGAGGTCGACCAACTGCGTCGGGTCGACCGGCCGATCGAAGGCGATGACGATCGCCCGGATTCCCGACGGATCGGTCTCCAAGAGGAGGTTGGTGACCACCGGTGGAGCCGAAGGGGTCGGTGTGCCTCCGCCATCTCCCGGATCGCCAGGATCTCCGCCGCCATCGCTGGCCCGAATCAGGAGCGTGGCGGTGAACGGGTCGCCGGGCTCGGCGTTCGAACTCAGATTGAACAACGTGAGCGTGACCGTCTCATCTCCTTCGGAGGCGGCATCGTCGAGGATGGTCACATCGAAGGTCGTTGTCAACGCGCCGGGGACGAAACTCAAGAGGCCGCTGGTGGGAACGAAGTCGATGTTGGGCGTCGCCGTGCCGGCGTTGGCCGCGAAGCCGACGGTCACCTCAGCGCCTTCGTTCTGCGAACGGGTCACGACGATCGTCGCCATGCCGACCGACTCGTCGACCTCAAAGATGGCCGTGCTGAACTGGATCAGAGCGGAGGCGACAGGGACGAGGTTGGAGAACTCCGAAGTGCTCCCCGATACATTGGTCACGGTTGCCGAGATATTGGCATCGTCGGGTGGTTGAAAATCCAACGGGACGGCGGTGAAAGTGGCCAGTCCTGTCCCGTCGGTATCGACGAAGATTTCGCCAGCCAGCTCTTGGTTGGCTCCCCCGTTGGACGGGTCGCCTACAAAGTTGGAGAAGAACTGGACCCGCACCGTGCTGCTGGGCGTCGAGACGATCGAACCGGAGACCAAAGTCTGTGACCCTTCGATGACGACCGTCGTCAGGACCGGTGCTGGTTGATCGTCGTTCGAGCCAGGGGCCAGATCGATCCCGAGACCGCCGTTGGCGAAGATCCGGTTGGAGAGGATCGCGTTGTCATCGCCGTCCTCGACGAAGATCCCCTCGATGACGTTGAAGGCGATCCGGTTGCCTTCCTGGATTCGCTCGCCACCGATGGTGTTGTCCGAGGCGCCTCCAGAAATGATGATCCCCTCGATCTCGTTGCCGAGCCGGGTCTCAGCGTCACTCCCGAGGCCGATCAGGTTGTTTTGAACCCGGTTGCGGACCGCCAACGGACCGTCGATCCGGATCCCCCGGTCGTTGCCCGAAATCACGTTGGAGGCGATACCCTCGGAACCGCCGATCAACGTCTCCGAAGCATTCTGGATTAGGATGCCCTCCCGGGCGTTGCCGAGGTCTTCCAAGCCGCCAATGGTTGTGCCGATGAAGTTGCCCTGGATCCGGTTGTTGGTCGCGGTCGCGCCCAGGATCCGAACGCCCACGTCGTTTCCGGAAATCACGTTGGTCGAGCCTTGCTCGATGCCGCCGATAATGTTGTCCGGTGAGCCGTCGATCCGGACGCCGTCGAAGCTGTTGCCGAAGTCCGAGGCGCCTTCGGGATTCAGGCCGATTAGGTTGCCCTGGACGAAGTTATTCCTCGACGTTGCTCCCTCAATCAAGACGCCGTGTCGTGTGTTGATCGCGATGACGTTAACCGCCTCGCCAGGTAGGCCACCGACGAGGTTGTCCGAGGCCTGAATGCTGACACCATCGCGGTTGGGCAGGAAGAACAGGGCATCGGAGACTTCGTTGAAGCCGATGAAGTTGCCCTGGACCCGGTTTTCGCGGGCCGAGTCCCCGACGATTCGGACCCCGTCCAGGCCGCTATCGCCGATGACGTTGCGGCGTTCTTCTCCCAGGCCGCCAATAATGTTCCCCGGCGCGTCCTCGACGAGTACCCCGAAGCCGTCGTTGCCCAACGCCACGATTGGGAACCGGCTCTCATCGGCGGTATAGACAACACCAATCAGATTGTTTTGAAGCTCGTTACCACGTGCATCGGGTCCTTGAATATGCACGCCGTGCTGGCCGCTGTTGGCAATGACGTTCAACGCCGCAGCCACGGTTCCGCCGATGGTGTTATTTGACGAGAGGATCAGGATCGCCGATTCGGTGTTGCCGGTCGGTCCTGAGAGGGGAGGCGAAGTCGGATCGTCGGGTAGGATACCTTCTCGAATCTCTTCGACGGAAACGATGAACCCGGCATCAATGTCGACCACCTGGGCTTGAAGGGTATCGACCGGGCGTGTCCCCAGGTCGTTGACGAATCGGATCGAGAGCGGGGAACTGGGCAGAGGTCCGCCTTCGACAATGACGTTTCCTGCGCCGATCGAGGACAACGCCTCCAATGCCGAGTCGACCTCGGCAGCAGTCGAGTCGATGTCCAACGGCGTGGTGGTTGCCCCTTCGAAAGTCAGGGTGAATGTACCGGTACCAGCGCCCAGAATCGAAAGACGCTGGATCTCATCCAGGCCGACCCTGAACACGCCGGAATCGCCGTTAAAGTTGGTTCCGAAGAAGTTGCCTTCGACCAAGTTACCCGTTCCCAATGGACCGGACAGTTCCAGACCGATTCGGTTGGCCGAGATCACGTTACGGCTCTGCGGCGAGGCGGTGCCCAAGAAGTTGTTCGGCGCGGTGATGAGAACCCCAGTGTCATTTGCATAAATGTTGTTGGCCAGGACCAGATTGCCTTGGGCGCCTTCGGTTGAGATCGAGACGCCGACATCGAACCCGGTCACGTTCAGGCCACTGACGAACGAGTTGGCGGCCTGGACGTCGACACCGATCGGCGCAGGAAATGCGCCACGATCGATCGCCGACCCGTCGATCGTCACCACGACGACCGCATCGTTCTCGGTCGGATCGAGATCGAGGGTTCGGGGTCGTGCGCCGGGCTGGCTGAAACCGAAAATCTCGAGCGTATCGGTGATCGCCGGTAAGGGCGACTGCAATGAGATGATCGCCTTGGGAACCGGATCGGTCTCCTCGGCGGGCACGTCGATTGGCAGAGCGAAGACGAGTTGGTCGAGTCCGGGGCTTGCATTCGCCTCTTCGATCACTTCACGCAACGACCCCGGTCCGGAATCGTCGAACGACGTCACCGAGAGGATGGCCAAGAGTCGTCGATCCTCCAAGCACTCCCAACGCCCGATTTCCCGACGATCGCGCGATCGTCGACGAGTGCGATCGCGTCTCGGTCGACCCGATTTGATCCCTGCGGTCCTCGACATCTACCTGCCCCCATAGTCCCTAGGCTTGCTCGGTCACCGGAGAATGCTGGGACCGCTCTTCGGTCATCCGCACCGGATTACCACGGTGTGTGTATCGGTCGCGGTTTGCCCAGGTTCTCAGAGCGAATCGCGACCGAGTCGTCCGCCTGGTGCGGTCAAACCGGGCAATCGTGTCAAGAGCGTTTGGATCGAGCCGAGCAATGTGCCGATAACCGGTATCGTGCCGATC
The DNA here is from genome assembly GCA_964609385.1 of uncultured Planctomycetia bacterium. Lineage (GTDB taxonomy): Bacteria > Planctomycetota > Planctomycetia > Isosphaerales > Isosphaeraceae > CAZSSM01. The sequence goes on along the minus strand of CAZSSM010000073.1, from coordinate 15,116 downwards.
GGTCAGGTTGGATCGATCGCCTGGGAGCACGTCCTGGCCGCCGAGGATCCGGCGGGACGAGGCAGGGACGCCGGCTGTGTCCGGATGGTCGCTGCTGGCCTGGTTCAACAACGAGGAACGGACGATGTCGAGAGCGCCTAGGCGTCCGGCCCGGAGTCATCGCCCCGCGGGTGAAGACTTGGAATCGCGGATGCTGTTGACGGATCTGTCGGTGCCCCTGCCCGGATTTGGACCGCCCTTGGGGCCGTACGTGCGGCCGAACCTGCTGGCAGGAATCGAAACACCGGGGCCGCGGATCTCCCGACCGGCAGCGATGCGTGACCCGGCAATTGCGATCTCGCAGCAGCTTGGTCAAGTCCTTGGGCCGGGCATCCCGCGGATCGCGCGTCAGGTCGATTTCTTCGACGCCACCTCAAGGAGCAGTATCGGTCAACGCGTCTTGGCCCAGCCGTTGGTCCGTCAGTTTCTGAGCAACTCCGACACGTTCCGCCTACTCAACTCTCAGTCCCTAACGTTCCTCTTCGGACCTGTGGGCGCCTCATCCCCGTCAGAGTTGACCAACTTCGAAGTGTTCAGCTCCGATGATGGAACGACCTTGATCGAAATTGAAGGGCTGACCACCGACTTCATCATCAACATGTCGAACGTCTCGAGCCTCTTCAGCATCCCACCGGGTCAGCTCGGGCCGGGCATCGAAGGCTTCCAGGTCGAGGTCAACAATCCTGATATCCTCTTCCGGTCTGACGGCGACGTGACGATCACGGTTCCGTTGGACGACTTGCCCGCGGCGGTCCAGGACCAGGTGCTTAATGCCGGCGCGCTGGCTAGGCTTCAGATCCCACCGGTCTTCGAGTCGGTCGGACCGTTGCTGACCGACATCTTCCAGAGTTCAGGTCCTTTGACAGCACCTCAGGTCGTCACGAGCGTGCCGGGCTTCGATCAGCTCGAGCGGGTTGCCCGTCGCGCTATGCCCAACGCTTTGCGCGCCCCATTTGGTCGGATCGCGCGGTTGGCCGTCGACCGGGACCTCTTCAACATCCTCAATGATGCACAGGTCGAGCAGATCCTGGATGGGGTCGACGTCTTCCTGCGCGATCTTCAGACCCTCCTGGAGCTCGGGACGCTCAATCCGCCGACGCCGCCGACGCAAATCGACGTGCCTGATCAACCATTGCTCGGGACGCTGGCGATCACGATCGGACAGCTTCGTGACCTGCCGACAGTCCTACCAGGGGCCGAGGGGATTGAACTCGGTGATGTCGGCCTGCTCGAAGGCCGTCTCGACTTCGGCGTCGTCTTCGACATGCGAGGAAATTACGGCCTCATCCTCACGGCGCGGGGCACTTTGGACAATGCCTTGCCTCAAGCCGTGCAGAGCCTTGACAATCTCGCTGGGGAGATCCGGATCGAAGTATCGGATGCCGATGATCTCGCGATGCTTAATAGTAACTTAACTGCTTTGCCCATCAGCTTAGAAGATGTTGACACGCTCAACCTCTATCAGCTCCAGGGCGGATCCCTCGGATCAGCACTTTCTGGGTCAGTGACCAGTGGAGTTGGTGAGTCAATCCGCTTGATGAATGCTTCAGTCGGGTTTGGAGTGGGGTTCGAGGCGGGAACCGGGGTGCAGTACACACGCGTTATCCCACTGGGCAATGTGTTTGCGTGACCACATTCACTGAACCCCAGTCGACGCGAACATCATGTGCGTGTCGATTGGGGCTCAATGACGTGACCATGACCCGGATTGCTAGCATCCATGCCATCCGAGCCATTAGCCGACCTGGGAGGATCGACCGGGGACGACCGGGGGGGTCCGGGTGCGTCGGGCGTCCTGCCCGGCACGTCATCCCATCAAAGCCCCGTCGCGATGTTGAATTCACGTCATCCATGACGCGCGAATCAACATCTTTCTTTCCGGGATGGTTGCGTTAGTTGGGGACGACCTGGAAAAGAATGCCCTCAAGATCGTCGCTCGTGGAGAGCGTCATTAAAACTCGATACGTTTGAATCGGGCTCAGGCGTTGGAGTTTCATGACAAATCTCAAACAGTCCTTGACTTGCCGATGAGCAGCACAAACGACGATGCGCTCGCCGCTCACGAGAGCACACGATTTGCTCACACGCACGCGGAGAATCCGTTCCGCGAGGAATGCCATAACTAAGATTGGTCGCTAAGGTCGGATGACCGGCGATCATGTGCCCCGGAAGGGGCGGGAGAAGGTGGGGACTGAAGGTCGTTTCTTAGCCGCTCCTCAATCGTCGAACTGAATCTAATGACCGTTCCGGCGGTCGTCAAGACAGTCCGTTTCCTTTTTTCTCGGAGCGCAGGCGAACAGAGTATCACGCCTTGGTGGCCTAAGCTGATCCATAGGGATCAATCTTCGCCCCCCGGGAAGAGTCAGTAGAGATTGGCCGCAACAGGTTGACTTGTAAAGGTTTACGGGCGTCAAGGCCGGATCTACAGTCCTCCTCAGGCCATAGCAGCACGAATTGGAACTGTGTAAAGTTAAGGCTCTTGGGTGTCGGAATGTTGCATGCATATTTTAGAGGAAATTATTCAATGTCAATAGGTTGTTGATGATAGATTCGTGTGTAGCTTTTGTATCGCGGAGCAGAGATAAATCCCTGGGCAACACCCCCCTTGACAGCGCAGTCATGTTCGTGGGTGTGGGAGCAGTCGGGGAACCGACAGTGGGGGATGAACGGGCGGAACTCAACGAAATGGCCCTCGACTTCGGCCGGCTCGACGTCCCAGAGTTCGAATTGGCGGATCCCCGGCGTATCGACCACATAGGCGTCGCCGCGAATGGGGACCAGTTCAGCGAAGGTTGTGGTGTGCTTGCCTTTAGATGAGATGTTTGATACGGATCCGACGCGTCGGTTGAGCCCCGGCTCGATCGCGTTGAGCAGCGAGCTTTTGCCCACCCCGCTCTGGCCGCTTAGAACCGTGGTACCGACCGAGGCGAGTTCTCGGATCCGAGCGACGCCGCGACCATCGTGGGTCGAGGTGGCCACGACCTCGTATCCCAATTGTGCGTAGAGCCCGACGATCCACTGATAGTCGGACAGGTCGACCCGATCGGCCTTGGTCAAGACGACGACCGGCCGGATCGCGCCCCGCTCGGCGGCGATCAGGAAGCGGTCGATTAGGGCTGGCTTGATCATCGGCTCGATCATGGAAACAACGATCAGGAGCCGGTCAATATTGGCTGCAATGACGTGCTCACGCCCTTTGGAACTTCGTGTCAAGACCCCACCGCGTGGGGCGACCTTCTCGATCAGCCCCTGTTGATCTCCGTCGGGACGGAACCAGACGAGATCACCGGCAGTGACCGCATTGCGGCCGTTGATCGTCATCGTCTTGAGGATTCGGCGGACCCCACAGACGTGGCGGGCCCCGTCAGGCGTCTCGACGATAGTTTCCAAGCCGTGGACACGAATGACGCGCCCTTGGAGGCATTGGCTCAGGTCGACCGCTAGGAGGGCTGACGGGTCGTCGATGACGTCGCGGTCCGGATGGCTATTCCCGTCGATCTCCTGGATCACGGTCCGTCGACGCGACAGGTCACCTTTGGCGCGGACCCGCTCGGTGGCCATTAACCGATCCGAGACGCTGCGCTCATCGCGTGAATAGTCTCGGGTCAGGTCGTTGGTCCGGGTCCGTTTCTGACGGTTCTTCTTGAAGTCGACCCGAATCTTCCGCTTCTTCGCCAAGATCGCACCTCGAGGGGACTTAAGCGGCCCACATGGCCGCAACAAAATGATCTTTTTGTATGGCTCGGCGATCGCGGTCGTCAAACTGGTTCCGAGGCGATCCGAACACGACGTCTTCCCTATCGTGGACCACTCCAGCACGAGGTCGGTTCGCTCAGATCACTGACGATCTGTAGAAGACCATCGGTTCTGGAGGAGAGTGTTGCACCGATCGCGGGTGCCGAATTGGTTCTCGAAGGGGCTTCGGGGCGCTTAGGGTCTCTGACAGGGAGTTGAATCGAGGGGACGCGATCGCGTCGATCTCGATGCATCCTCGGGACTGGGTCGGTAATCGATCCGGATGGGGCTGATCTTGCGCGATTCCTTGAATTGCGTGATCTTTGTGGGTGAGGCGGACACCGATGTCAGGACGCCAGGGCGTCGCCGAGAGCGGCCGAACCGGACACCTCGAGGACGGGACGATTCGATCGAGCTTCCAGAGGGCCCTCCTGGATCACGACCCGTTCTTGGACGATCGGTTCGAGGCAGGAGCCTCACCCTCCGTGGAGGTCTCTGAGATCCATAAGGACGCCTTGGAAGCCTTAATCGACTGGTCACGGCGCGTCGTTCGCGGGCCCCGTTCGGTTGGCGTGTGCGTCTTGGGCGGCTCTGGGGTCGGCAAAAGCCATCTGATCGGTCGGCTCGTGGTTTGGGCCAACAGTCCCGACGAGCATCGGCGGCCCAAGGGTTGGGCCGTGCATCTGCTGCCCAGTCCGGGTGACTCGGAGGCCTGGCCGGACCGCTTGATCCGCCAGACGTTGGACCAATTGACGGTCGGTAACCGCGACGAGGCACATCGGACGCCCCTTTTCCGACTGGTCGGAGGGGCGATTTGGGCCTCGGTCTGGTCACGTGATCCGGAGGCCCATCAGTTGCCGCTGGATCGGGCACGAGCTTGGTTCGCTGAGGATTACCTCCGGGACGACGCGGGGCATTGTGGGCCTCAGCTCTCGGCGCTGTTCGATTACTTCGCCGAGGCCTACCGGAAAAAGGAGGGATTCAAGGCGACGATCGAGACAGTGCTCCCAACGCGGTCGAGTGATGATCGGCTTGGGCCTGACGACGCACTCGCCTGGTTTGTTAGCCTTTCCCGGCTGGCCTGGGCGAGTCGTCGACCATTGATCGTGGCTGTCGACGGTTTGGAGCAACTCGACGAGCCGGAGATCGCCGGCCTGCTCCGATCCCTCGCCTTACTGCTCGATCGATCGCCCAACACGCTGGTCGTCTGGACCATCGAGGCAGACTACCTTCAAAGAATACAGAAGCGCGGTTTGATCGGCCGCGCTGTCTGGGATCGCCTGGAGCGGGAACGGATCGCGTTGTCGGGTCCGAGCGGTGTTGAGACACTTCAAATGGTCCTCGCTCGGCTCGAGGCGCTCTGGTCAGCTTTGCCCCGTGAAGCGATGGTCGCCTTGGCTCGCCGACGTAATCCGCTCTTTCCGCTCCCGGCCGATTGGCTGGACTCGTGGTATGCCGAGGACCAAATCGACACCTTGCGCAAGGCCCTTGGACACGCGCATCGTGGCTGGCTCGAAGCCCGCGAAGAGCTGAGTCGTCGAGGCCCCCTGGCTTTGCTGGCCGATCAGCTCTCTGATAAACGGTCTGGCCGATCTCGTAACGACTCTTCGAGATCCCATCCAAGCCCCTCGAAGACGGCCTCGAGGACCATCATCCCGACGATCGTCGAGGCGAAACGAGTTCCGGGGCCGACCCCGACCCCAATGCTTGTAGACCAGCCGCCACCGCAAGGACCCCAACTCCCGATCTTCGACGAGGACTCGACGACCTCGACCGAATCGGGCCTCGATCCTGACGCCTGCGAGTCGTTGAGATTGAGAAGCGAACAAACCGAGCCGTGCGGGCCGACCAAACTGATCGATTCGATCGCTCCCGAACTTGGGTGGCCACCGCGCATCGAGACCGATGATCCGATCCTTTTAGCCGTACGAGACCTTCTCCGAGATGGGGTACGGGCTCTCCGAGAGGGGGAACGTTCATCGATCCGATCGGTCGAGTCTTCGGAGATCACCGATCTGATCGAGCCGACGGTCCGCCTGCTTGAGGCGCTCCGGTCCGAAGGGCTGGCCGAGTCGTTATTGGACGTCCGACGGCTTCCGTCTGGTCCTGACGTATCGCCGCCCTATGACCTGCAAATCCGCTCTGGCTCGACGACTCCAGGCCGTATTCTGGGTGTCCGGTTTCAAAGCTTGACCGGCATTCAGGCCATGATGGCCTTGCAAAGCCTTTTGGAGGAGACCTCGCCGGAGGATCAGCGGATTCTGGTGACCGATCCGGATTGGGCATCCAAGCTGGATCCACGAGGGGCCAGCCTGCTGGCAGACCTCCATAATCTGGGAGTTGAGCGGTTCCGCCACTTGGAGTTGGATCCGGGGCGCACCCAGCAGATCCATCTTGTTGAGGAACACCTCCAGGGCCCCGAACTCCTCCTCGACGGCCATCGCCTGGATAACAAGGCGTGGCTGGAAGCCTGTTGTGGCTTGGGACTGGATCGAGACCATCCCCTCTTACGAGCTTTGATCTGGCCCGACGATGATCCGCCGATCAAGCCAAGTGCTCCAGCTTGATCGGCCAACATTTCCTCGATCCACGTAAAACGTTCTTCTCCCAGGCGAGGGATTACTCGCCCTCCGTATCCCAACGTTCCCAGATTTCGGGAGCTTCGGCGAGATCCCGACCCAAGCCGCCGTCGATCGTTCCCCCGACGGCCAGATCGTTGTCGATTGTAATCCAGTCGTCGCCGCCCAGGGCTAGCAGCAGGATGACGTCCTGCGCGTCGACCCAGAGCCGCGAATCGATCGAGAGATTGCCCCCCTCGGCCTGACCGACATTGGGTCCGCGGCGAAGGGTCACTTCGCCATCATTGCCGCGATCCAGGCTGAGGCGATCCGCGTCTTCAGTACCACGGACGAGAAACTTATCGAGACCGTCGTCACCATCGAGGTCGTCGAGGTCGAGGCTCCCCTCCAGCGTGTCGTCGCCGAAGCCGCCCCGGACTTCGTCCAGGCCAGCCCCGCCTCTAAGGCGGTCGTTGCCGGCGTTGCCGAAGAGCCGGTCGTGGCCCTCTTTTCCCGAGACGACGTCGTTGCCTTCACCCCCTTTCAAGATGTCGTTACCCCGACCTCCATCCAAGATGTCGTCATCGCGGTTCCCGTCGAGTTGGTCATGACCGTCACCGCCATCGAGGGTATCGGCTCCGGGCCCGCCCTGGAGGTCGTCGTCGCCGGCAATGCCTTCCAGACGATCCGCTCCTCCTTGACCCCAGAGCGAGTCGAGGCCGGGTGAACCGATCAAGACGTCGTTGTTATCGCCCCCTTTGACGACCGTTTCGATCTCCAAGGTTTCCGGCAATGCGGAGAGGTCGATCACATCGTCGCCGCGACCCGTCCTGATGGCCAAGCGTTCGATCTCTGAGGCGTGGACCAGGACGTGCTCCTCAAGGAGCCCGAAGACAGTCGAGACGTGTTCGAGGACCAGCTCCGAGCCTGCCGATCCCCCGTCGGTTCTTGCCGTGATCCGATCGGGGCGGTTGAAGGCCAGCTCGTCGGGCATCCCAACCAGTTCCAGCGTATTCGAGTTCGCCAGCCCGCCCTCGCCGCCGACGACCAGGACAACATCCCAATACCGGGCGCCCTCGAGGGGATGGTCCAGGAGGATTCGGTCGCCGCCGGCGCCGCCGTAGAGGGAGTCGTTTCCGTCCCTCGACATCAGCAAGTCATGACCGCGCTCACCGCCTTGGAGGTCATTGCCGGGGCCGTCTTCCAGAAGGTCACCACCCTCGCCGCCAAAGGATTGGTCGTGGCCGGCCCCCGCGTCGAGCGTATCGGCTCCCGGCCCGCCATAGAGCCGGTCTGCACCATTCTCACCGAAGAGCCAATCGGTTCCGGATTGCCCGAAGATCAGGTCGTCTCCATCGCCTCCCTCGATCCTGTCGGGGCCGTCGCGTCCTTCGATCGTATCGTCGCCGCTTTGGCCGTCGATCCGATCGCTGCCCGGCCCGCCGATCAAGAGATCATCGCCGGACCCGCCGTCGAGCGTGTCATCGGCATCGAAACCGATCAGTGTGTCGTCGCCGGACCCGCCCTCGAAGCGGAGCGGAATACCCATCAGCAACCAGGCATCGATCCGGTCGGCTCCACCCCGGCCGAAGGCCACGATCCGATCGGGTCGGGCGAACTGGCCGGCCGAGACGCCGTCAAAAGTCACCTCGATATGGTCGTTGTCGACGGCCGTCACCTCGATCGTGTCATCGAGATTGGTCCCATTAATTTGCAACTCGCCGTCGACGAGACCAACCGACCCGACCTCGACGTCGATATTCTGTGCCTCCGAGGCCTGACCAAGCGCGTCGACAAGGCGGAACGTCGGCTGATAGAGACCTGGCTCGTCGTAGACGTGTGTGGCCAAACTTCCCTCTGGGGCGTGGAAGGTTTCGACGATCGCCCCGTCACCCCGCCAATCGACGGTCCATCGGAAGGTCGCTCCAGCGACCCCAGCACTGGTGGCCAGACGGAACGCTGTTGGCTGCCCACGCAGGGCTGGCCCGACGGTCCGCTCGACTTGGGCGGTGATCGGACGCGACCAGGCGAAGCCGCTGCTCTGGCGGAGCAGCGTCGAGCCATCGGAGATCCCCGTCCGGATCGCCTGGACGCTCAAGCGATATGCGCCGCCGTCCGCGTTGAGATCGGTCAGATTTCCGAGGATCCAGGTTGTCTCGGTCTCTGGGGTGAGGGTGGCCCCAGTCAGGTCGACCGGCTGCCCATAGTGGGTCAGCAGGAGGTCGTCGCGTTGAAAGCCGACCATTGGGGCGCTGAAGGTAAGACGGAGTTGATCGATAGGCGTGGTTCTATCGCCCGCATCGACCGTTTGGACATCGACGAGGAACGAGGAATCGCGTGCGATGATCCAGGGTTCGTTGCCCGACTCGGTCGTGGCCGCCGCGACCAAGACGAACCCGTCGTATCGGACCAGACCAGCCTCTAACGAGTTGGCGAAAGCGTCCCCCGGGCCTGGGTTGAGGTCGGCCAACATCTCGGTGCCGTCGGAGTCTCCGTTGGTGACCCAGAGTTCGCGACCATGCACCCCATCGTCGGCGGTAAAGAAGGCTTGGCCGCGACGGACTCCGATTACGCCGCCGCCGTATTCGTCATCATTGAAGCTGCCTACGGGTCCAGGACGGATGTCGAGGATCATCCCGGTCCCCTCGGCGGTGCCGTCGGAGTACCATGGCTCATGGCCATGGATCCCGTCGTTGGCGCCGAAGATGATGCCGTCGCGGTACGCTGTGAGGCCGCCAACCTGCGAGCCGGTCGAACCCTCGGCGATGTCTAAGACCAGCCGGGTTCCGTTGGCCGTCAGGTCGCTGACATACAGCTCGCGGCCCGAGGTGCCATCGTTGCCGATCAGGAACAGCATTCCATCGACACTCAGCAGCGAAGGCAAGGCCCCGGACGACGCCGAGTTGGCCGACTGAACTTGCAGACCCGCGCCGGGTCCCGGATTGAGGTCGATGACCATAGCGGTTCCCGCCTCGGTTCCGTCACTGACCCAGAGTTCGCGGCCGTGGACCCCGTCGTCGGCCACGAAGGCGAGCCGATTGCCGTGACGGGTCAGGTCGATGGCTCGGCCACGTGTCGAGCCGGGTCGGATGTCACGGACCAGTCGGGTTCCCGCCTCGGTTCCGTCACTGACCCAGAGTTCGCGGCCGTGGATTCCGTCGTCGGCCAAGAAGAAGAGTTGCTCGCCGACTCGAGTCAGTTCGCGGAGGTCTGCGCTGGCGGGACCCTCGTTGATCTCTGCGACCATCCAGGTTTTCTGCGCCGTTCCATTGGTCCGGAACAGTTCGCGACCAAGGCCCGGGACCTCGGCCGAGAAGTAGAGCGCACCGCCCATGATTGTCAGATCGGCTGGCGACGAACTCCGTGGTCGCCCTTGCTCGTCGGATCCGACAGCCAGGTCGGTCACCAGGAAGGTCCCGTCAGCCGTGCCGTCGCTGGCCCAGAGTTCGTCGCCGTACGCCGGCGACCAGGCTCGGAAGAAGACACGATCGCCGTAAACGGTCAGGTCGGCCGGCGAGGAACTCCAGGGGACCCCGGTCTCATTGATACCAGGGGTCAGATCAGCCACCAGACGCGTCCCCTCGTCCGAGCCGTCGGTGACCCAGAGTTCGCGACCGTGAATCGCGTCGGTGGCCACGAAGAAGACCTGATGGTTGAGGCCGACGAACTCGGTTGGGTCCGAGCCGAGGGTCAGGGCCGTCAAGTCCGCTCGGATCGCCGTCGATTCGGGTGATCCGAGGCTGGTCCACATCTCGGTGCCGCCGGGCGAGGGAGCGCTGAAGTGCAAGACCTCGCCGATGCCTCGGAAATGGGTCGGTGTCGACCAGGTCGAGCCGTTGGCCGACGCGTCATAGACCCGTCGCGGGCTCGGATCCGTGCGGCTCAGATCGAGCGACCAGAGGTCGCGACCGGTCAATGCGAGCGTAGTCCAGTAGAGGTGATCGCCGACAACGATCAGGTCGTTGGGGATCGAGCCGATCGGCCCAGGCTCCAGATCGTGGAGGCGTCGGGTCCCCTCAGCGGTCCCGTCGGTGACCCAGAGTTCGTCGCCGCCCTCCGAATCGCGCGCTGCGAAGTAGACCGCGTTCGACGCGACGGTCAGTTGGCGGGGCCACGACCCCGAAACGGGATCGATGTCGAGGACGAGTTCGGGCGGGTCATGGGGGCTTTCGAACCGCCAGAGTTCGGTTCCGGTCACGCCGTCGTCGGCCGTGACGAGCAATGCCCCTTGGAAGGGGGTCAATTCGTCAGGCCAGGAAGAAGCGGGTCCTGGATTGAGGTCGGCCCAGAGCCGGCCGACATCCGCCAACAGGCCGGACCGCCAGAGTTCGCGGCCGTGAATGCCGTCGTCGCCGACCCAGGCGACCTGCCGATCGTTGAGAGCTGTCAACGATCGAGGATCAGACCCCTCGACGCCCGGCCGTGCATCGTGGACTTGTCGGGTCGAGTCGTCTTCGCCTTCGGTCTGCCAGAGTTCGCGGCCGAACGCTTCGGTCTCGGCGCTGAAGGCCAGGCGATCGCCGACGGGTGTTAGCTCGAGCGGATCCGAGCTGGTCGGGCCGGGCTGGATATCGAGGACCAGACGGGGGCTCGCCTCCGGATCGTCGAGCCGCCAGAGTTCGCGGCCGGTCTCGGTCTGGAACGCAGTGAAGTAGAGGGTCGATCCGAGGAAGGTCAGGTCGCGCGGATCGGACGAGGCGTCTCCCGGGGCGATGTCCCCGACGCGTCGGGTTCCCTCGGCGGTGCCGTCGGTGACCCAGAGTTCGCGGCCGTAGTCGTTGTCGTTGAGAACGAAGGCGGCCCAGGACCCGTTGGAGACTAGACGCGGGCCGACGACGTAGACCTCGTCGAAGGAACTGGCCGTACCTGGTGCGAGGTCGAGCACCAGGCGTGGCGCATCCCCCGTGCCGTCGTCGATCCAGAGTTCGCGGCCGTGGATCCCGTCGTCGGCCAGGAATAGCGTCGAGCTGCCCAGTGCGACGAAGTCGGTTGGCTCCGAACCGTGCCAGGCGGGTCGGAGTTGGTTCAGATTGCCGAGATCCACAACCGCCGAGGTCAACAGGATGCGTCCCTCCAGCGCCCAATCGTGGGGCACCGAGGGTCGAAAGGCGGGGGCCGGGCGCGTTCCCGTCCGGCCCTGGACACGGATCGTCACGGTCGATACTCCAGGTCACTCAAGGTGACAGGGCTTTAGGCTTGCCGAGCAGGTTGTGAGGGCACCGAGGGACAGCCCATTCGGAACAGACACATCGTCGGGTTGCCCAAAGGTCGTGTTATCACTCAGACGCATTACTAACTGTTTCAGGCATGACGACTCCGGACAGAACCGTCGCGATGCGGATCTGCGGGATGTCTCGCTTGCAACCTAGAACGGATGCGCGACCACGTCTCGTGATTTTTCAAGGACGCCCATGGCGCGAATCCGGACCGTTCAACTCCGGCGATCGCTATTGCGACGAGCCGACCCTGAAGCGTCCGTGACGCATTCCAACCCGTTCGAAGTCATGAGAATGGAGACATCACGCCAAAGATTTGATCGGTGTCGTGATGTTCTGCTGTCGGGTTTAGAGATAGGATGTATAAATGAAGTGGTATGTGAAGATGTTGAGCAGAGGATTGCGGCGGATCAGGAGGCGATCTCGTCGAGCGGAATCTGTCCGACATCGTCGAAGACGTAGTTGGGACGATAGGGAAATTGTTCGATGGTCTCCGACTTGCTGACGCCGGAGAGGACAAGGATGGTCCGCATTCCGGCCTCCAGCCCGGCAATGACGTCGGTGTCCATCCGGTCGCCGATCATGAACGAATCGGCCGAGTGGGCCTCGAGCTTGCGGAGGGCGGTCCGCATCATGAACGGGTTCGGCTTGCCGATAAAGTAGGGTTTGCGTCCGGTGGCCAGTTCGATGGGTGCGGCCAGGGCGCCGCAGGCAGGCTGGGTCCCCTGCTCCGACGGCCCGGTCAGGTCGAGGTTGGTAGCAACGAACTTGGCGCCTTTCTCGATCAGGCGGACGGCCCGCTCGATCTTCTCGTAGTCGTAACTCCGGGTGTCGCCCAGTACGACGTAATCGGGATTCTTCTCGGTCAGGGTGTAGCCGACATCGTAGAGGGCGTGGGTCAGGCCGGCGCCGCCGATGACGTAGGCCGAGCCACCGGGGGTCTGCTTATTGAGAAAGTCGGCGGTGGCCAAAGCCGAAGTGTGGAAATGCGACTCGTCGACCTCGATACCCATCGACTCCAGGCGGTGACTGAGGTCGCGGGGGGTCCATTGGCTGTTGTTGGTCAGGAAGACGAAGTTGAGGGCACGCTCGCGGAGCCGATCGACAAAGACCCTTGCGCCGGGGATCAGGCGGTCACCATGATAGACCACACCGTCCATGTCGATGACGAAACTGACCGCCATAGCGATGACCTCCGCGAAAGCGTCCGAACGGTAACCAGATCGTCCTAAGGCCCACGCGACGGGACCTTCAACATCTCGCCCCGGTTCGCTCAGCGGTTTATCGTAAGGGATCGGCCTGGCGTGACCAAGTCGGCGTTGCCCTTGATCGTCAGGCCGAGGGACCGATCCCCCTCGCGATCGAACAGCGATCCTCCCCCACCAACGGAGACCCACGATGAGCCGAGCCTTGTCCTTCTGTGTTTTGTCGAGCCTCTTGATGGTCGCCCACTCCGATGTCGCTGCGGTCGAGGCTCTGAACTCGGCGCGGGGCTCGGAGGTTGCATCGGCCGCACCGCAGGACCTATCGACTCAGTCGCCTGACAACCCCTCGGCCAAGGCGATCGAATTGAGTCTCGATGCGTCCGGCGACGTGCGTTGGGACGATGAGACCGACCCGTTGGATCGGTCTTCCCTCAGCGCTCGATTGACCGAGGCCCATCGACGCGACGAGACCCGCGGCGTGATCCTTCGAGCCGAGGCGCAGACCTCCTACCAGCGCGTCGTCGAACTGGTCGAGCTTTGCCAACGAATCGGGATCGTCACGTTTCGCTTCAACGGCGATGCGGGTCCCGAACCGACGTTCGAAGCTCAGGAGAATGGGTTTCGTCCCCTGTTCAACGGCCGAGACCTGAGTGGTTGGGAAGGCCAAGAGGACGGCCTCTGGATCGTCGAGGACGGCATGATCGTCGGTCGTTCTCCCGGGATCGCCAAGAACCAGTTCCTGGCCACCCGCGAGATTTTCAAAGACTTCGTGCTCCGCTTCCAGTTCCGGCTCGTCGGCGGCGAGGGCAACAGCGGCGTGCAGTTCCGGAGCATCCGTGTGCTCGGTCATGAAATGAGCGGATACCAGGCCGATATCGGCGAGGGCTACTGGAGCTGCTTATACGATGAATCGAGGCGCAACCGTGTGTTGATCCGTCCCTCACAGGAGGCTCTCGACAGCCTGGACACGAGCGGCTGGAACACTTACGAACTGACCGCGAACGGCGCCTCACTCACCCTTCGAGTCAACGGGGTGACGGCCTTCGAGTACGAGGAAGAGGATTCCGAGATCGCCCGCGAGGGCCGGATCGCCCTCCAGGTCCACTCCGGTGGCCCGATGGAGATTCAGTTCAAGGATCTCCAGATCCGCGAACTCGACTGACTCCGGATTCCGAACCTCGATCCCCTCCTCGGTTCGTCGAGCTTCCTGAACGGATCAGTTCGGTCCGGTTGAGGCGTGCCCGCGCCCGGATCAGTGGTTTCGGGGCCGGATTTGAACCATCGAAGGGAGCCGTTGGCAGGCGTCGCCTTCAGAGTCGGGCGTACTGTGGACCGGGCAGACGTTTGACGAGGCGGCGCACTTCGAGGGTGAGCATGGCGGTCTGGATCTGCTGCGGGGTCAGGCCGCTGGTGTTGACCAGGTGGTCGATCGGCAACGGCCCGTCGGCAAGCAAATTGTAGAGGAGCCTCTGCATTGGCTCGAGGTCGCGGACGACCTGAGGTTCGGCGGGCACCTCGGTCAATTCGGCAGGGTTTGCTTGATCCGAAGGGGTTGTCGAGCTGCGCGGGATTTTGGGAGTGCCCGGGGTCATGGCGATCCGGTGTCGGATCTGTTCGAGGATGTCATCAACGGTCTCGACTAGCGTGGCCCCGTCGCGGATCAGACGGTGAGTCCCTCGACTGGCCAAGCTGTCGACCGGCCCGGGCATAGCGAAGACCTCACGGTTCTGCTCCATGGCATGGCGGGCCGTCGAGAGTGAGCCGCTGCGCGGGGTGGCCTCGATGACCAGCACGCCCAGGCAGAGCCCGGAGATGATCCGGTTCCGTTGCGGAAAGAACCCGGCGATCGGCTCCTGACCCATCGGCATCTCGCTGAAGATCGCGCCGGCCTCAGTGATCTCAACGGCCAGATCCTGGTGCTCGGGCGGGTAGATACTGGCCAAGCCGTTGGCCAGCACGGCCAGGGTCCGACCCCCGGCGCGGATTGCTGCCCGGTGCGCTGCCGAATCGATGCCCCGCGCCAGGCCTGAGACGACCGTCAGGCCGACCCGGGCCAGCGAGGTGGCCAACCGCTCGGCCTGGCGGATCCCATACGGTGTACACTTGCGTGAACCAACAATTGCGATGGCCAACTCATCGTTGGGCACATACATCCCACGCTGATAGAGGATCGTCGGCGGGTCGGGGATCTCTCGGAGCGGCTCGGGGTAGTCAGGTCGTTGGTTTCCGGAGACCGTTACGCCATGCAACTGGCAGAGTTGCAGTTCGCCTTCAACGTCGATCGATTCCCGCGCGAGGGCGATCCGCTCGGCCAGCTTCGGTCCGATCCCCGGTACGTCACGGAGCACCGCCATCCGCTCGCG
>CAZSSM010000072.1:0-33551 GCA_964609385.1 uncultured Planctomycetia bacterium | reverse complement strand
CAGTACAACACCCAGGCCCACAACCACTACGGCATGGCCGTCAGCTGATCGCCGAGGCGTCGGCGCCGGATCTCGTCCCCGGCGCCGATCGCCCGCCCACCAGCTATTTTTCGTTTGCTGTCTTTATAGAGAATTCGAAGCCTGCGATCCGTCGAGACGCACAGGGGTATCCTTTGCCATTGTATGATTTGATCCTTGAAGTGTTAAGTCTCCTGTCTTGAGCGTGTAGAGACCCGGGGATCGGTCCCCGGCTCAAGAGACGGCGCCGTGCTGGGGCGTCAGCGGCACGTCGCGGCCGAGCTGGTCGCGGAGCCGGACCTGTTTGACCAGGACGATGGCGACGGCTGTTAGGGGCGTGGCCAGCGCGACCCCGACCAGGCCCATCAGCAGCCCGGCGACGAGCTGGTTGATCACCACCAAGGCCGGCGGCAGCTCGATCATCTCGCGCATGATCAGCGGCGTGATGAAGTAGCTCTCGACCAGTTGGATGGCTAAGTAGACGCCGACCACCCAGGCGACCATCGTCGGGCCTTGGTCCAAGGCCACCAGGGTCGCCGGGAGCAGGGCGACGGCCGGACCGAGGGTCGGTACGAAGGCCAGGAGCCCGGCGATGAGGCCCAGCACCGGCGCGTAGGGCAGGCCGAGCAGGCTCAGGGCCACCGTCGTCCCTACGCCCACGATCGTCATGTTCAGCATCGTTCCCAGCAGCCAGCCGAAGAGCGATCGCCCCATCGCTCCGAGCACGTCGTGGACCTGCCCATGTTGGTCGTCGGGGAACAGCGCGACGAACCCTCGGATGTAGGGTCGCGGGTTGCAGGCCAGATAGATCGCCACGACGATCCCGACGAAGGCGAAGCTGAGGCCCCCCAGGGTCGTCGAGGCCAGGTATCTCGCTCCGATCACCGCGCGTGCCGCACCGACGTCCCCCGAGTTCTCGAGGCCGCGCAGCAGGTAGTCGCCCCAAGGGTGTTCGGCGATCCGATCGCGGAGGTTCGCGATCATTCCGGGTAGCTCTGTGACCAACCGGTCGACCTGATCGATCAGCCGCGGAGCGCCCCAGACCACCGCCGCAGTCAGGGCGGAACCGGCGGCGACCAAGATCAGCCCGATGGTTAGTGGCATCGGCAAGCTGGTGACACGTGTGATCGCTTCAGCGGTCCGGCGGATCAGGACCGCCAAGAGGACCGCAGCGAAGCCCAGCAACAGCGCCGGCAGGCCGGCCCAGGCGATCAGCAGGCCGACGATCAGGGCCGAGGCCAACAGGATCCCCCGACGAACCATCGTGAAGCTCGTCGATGGGTCTCCGTACTTGGAATCGGTGCTCATCCTACGCTCCTTCCGCAGATAGGGGGTGGTCGAAGTCGGGTCGCTCATCGAGGTCGGCGTCGCCGAGGGCCACACGAGCGGACGACTCGAACTCGAGGTCGAAACACCGAGCAACCGGCGTTCCTCGGAGTCGACCGGACCGGAGCAGGGGACCTGGGACTCATCCCCGCGCGCCTCGGCCGGGGGCCGGTTCCAAGGGGTGACACTGCGTGCCGTGATGCGTCGAGACCGCCGGCGGATCGGCATGATTCCGCGATGCCAACGGTTCGGCTTGGTCTTGCTTAGGGGCATGGTTGTGTTAGGATCATCACCTGGAACGACGATTGTCAGACCCCTTCCAGGAGGGACGGGGTTGGGGGGCGGAGGGAGCCGGATCGATGGCGCGATTTGGGAGACGGCGTCGCGTCCTGACCCGTGGGGTGGGGACAGCGTTGCTGGGACTGATCGTGGCGGGGACGACCGGCGGTTGCGACCGCGCACACTATCGCGAACGAGCCGACCGCCAGGTCTATGCGATCCAGGCGCAGCGGCAATTCGACCCGCGCTGGACCCTGCCAGCGCGACCGGTCGAGGCCGATCCGCGCTCGCGGATGGCCGACCCGTTCGATCCCAACCGCGAGCCGATCCCGATCGACGACCCGGCGGCCCGGCGATTCCAACTGACCGCCGGGCGCAAGAAGGAGTACCACGGCTGGATCAAGCGGGGGTTTGCCCCGATCGAGACCGACGCCTACCTCGAGACCCTTCCGCGCGATGAGGACGGCCGCGTCGTCCTGGACCGCCAGGAGTCGATCCGCCTCGCCTTGATCCACAGCCGCGAGTACCAGACGGCCGTGGAAAACCTGTACCTGGCCGCCCTGGGCCTGACCCTGACGCGATTCCAGTTCGAAGTTCAGCCGTTCTTCAACTCGGGGCTGCTCTATCGTCAGTTCGGCGCTGGGGAGACCGACAGCAATCAGTTGATCACGACGACCGGGGCAGGGTTCAGCCAGCAGTTCTTCTCCGGAGCGCAGTTGCTGGTCGACTTCGCCAACACGCTGGTCTTCGAGTACAACGGCGAGGGGTTCAACACGGCCACCTCGGGCCTGATCGTGAGCCTCACACAGCCGTTGCTGCGCGGGGCGTTCGCGCGGATCGTGACCCAGCCGCTCTCCGAGGCCGAGCGCGGGGTCCTCTTCGCCGTCCGCGACTTCGCTCAGTTTCGCCGCGACTTCTATGTCGACGTGGTCAGCAGCTATCTGGGCCTGCTGGCGCAGTTGCAGGCCATCCGAAACAATGAGGAGATCCTTGACGTCCTCACCCGACAGCTCGAGGAGTATCAGGCGGTCGTGCTGACCGGTCGGATCAGCCAGACCGAGCTTGACCAGGTCGTCCAGAGCGTGCAGGAGGCCGAGTTCACGCTGGTCGAGAGCCGGGCAAACCTGGAGACCACGCTCGACGGGTATCGGATCCAACTGGGGTTCCCGCCCGACCTGCCGGTTCGGGTCGATGAGGGGCTTCTGGAACTGTTCGAACTCAACGACGAGGCTTTGCTGGCCCTCGGCGCTGAGAACGATGCGCTCTACCTCGATCTGCTCGATCGGAGGCGGTCGTTCGAGGAGGACGCCCCCGGCGCGCCGCTCCCCTTGGCGTTTCTCCGCGAGGCCGGCACCGCCATCGGCGCCTCCTACGAACGCCTCCAGGCGAGCCGAGACCGGGTCCGCAACGAGTTGAGTCAATGGCGGGCCAGCCTGGGCGAGGAGACGCTCCCGGAGGACCAGGAAGCCCCCGAACCCTTCATTGTCGGGGATCGCGCCGATCAGGTCGCCCAGAGCGAGCGGCTCGTGGAATCGGTCAACGTCGTCACCATGCGGATTGCTCAGGCGATTGCCGAGCTGGACGGGCTCAGTGACGAACTGGAGGACGATGGCCTCGATGCGGCCGCGCGGCAACAGATCTGGGAGGCGCTCCGAGACCTCTCCGTCCCGGAGTTCCGTGCCTTGCAAGCGGAGTTGGGGGTGGCCCAGAATCAGGCGCGGATCTACCTGATCCGGGTCAATTCGGTCGACCTCGATCTGGACGAGGCCCTGAGCCTGGCCCTGGCCAACCGCCAGGACCTGATGAACGCGCGTGGGGCAGTGACCGACCGTTGGCGCGACGTCGAGGTGACCGCCAACGCGTTGCGCGGCGACTTGGATGTCAACTACACCGGGAACCTGGCCACCGATCCCGACTTCGACCAGATCTTCCGATTTGACGCCTCGAACAGTAGCCACTCGGTGTCGATCGACTACGACTCGCCGTTGGTCCGTCGCGCCGAGCGGAACATCTACCGCGCCGCCCAGATCGCCTTCCAACGCGCCCGACGCGACTACATGGCCGTCCGCGACCAGATCCGCTTGCAGATCCGGGCCGATCTCCGCCAGTTGGAGCTGAGCCGACAGCAGTTCGCCATCAGCCGGGCCCAACTGATCACCACCGCGCGTCAGATCGAGGAGATCGAATTCCGACGGAACACCGAGACCAACCCCGATGCCAGCCAAACGCTCTTCCTGCTCGACGCCCTGCAGAACCGCCTTGCGGCGCAGAACGCCTTGATCGGCAACTGGGTCAGCTATGAGACAGCCCGGTTGGCCCTTTACCGCGACCTGGACCTGATGGACATCGATGCCCAAGGGGTATGGACCAATGAGCGCGACGACCTCGACCAGTTCCCCCGAGCCGACTACCGCTCACCCGATCGCGGCGGAGCGTCCGCCGTCGTCGACGAATCCGGGGACCCCGATCGACTCCCCATTCCCGTGGATGGACCCGAGGCGCTCGACGAGCCCGGACTCCTCCCCGACGACCTCGAGATCCCCCGTCCCCCCGAGCCGCTCCTGCCCGGGGCGGACCCGGTCCAAGTTCCCTAAATGGCTGCGGACCGCCCTGGTGGTGGTGATCGCGGCCTCGACGGTGGCCGGGCTCGGATATGCCGGGTCGATCGTCTGGCCGATGGGCGGCGACGCGTCGCAGAGGCCGGTCACCTCGACGGTCCGCCGGGGGAGCCTGGAGGTGCTCGTCACCGAGCGCGGAAACCTGGAGAGCACCAAGACCGTTGATGGGCTTTGCGAGGTCGAGCAGGGGCAGGTCAAGATCATCTTCCTGGTCCCCGAGGGCTCGGTCGTCCAAAAGGACGAGGTGGTCTGCCGGTTCGACGACTCGGAACTGCAACAGCGGATCGCCCAGCAGAAGATCAAGGTCGAGCAGACCGAGAGCAAGATCGAGACCTCGCGTCAGGAGCTGGAGATCCAGCAGACCGAGGGGCAGAGCGCCATCAGCGCCGCCGAGGTCGAGCTGGCCCTGGCCAAGCTGGACAAGACCAAGTACGAGGAGGGCGACTTCGGCGCCGAGATGGAAGACCTCCGCGGCATGATCGCCAAAAACAAGCGGCTGCTCGACGAGGCCCGCGAGAAGCTCGTCCAGTTCCGCGAACTGGAGCGCAAGGGGTTCCGGAGCCGGCAGCAGGTCGAACAGGTCGAAATCGAGATTGAAGAATATCAGTCGAACCTAACGCGCGACGAACTCAAGCTAAACGTCAAGCAGAAATATGAGTACGAGCGCCAGATGGTCGAGCTGACTTCCAACATCGAGCAGGCCGAGAGCAAGCTCCAGACGGCTAAGGCCAACAACATCGCCAAGGTGGCCAAGGCCCGGAGCGAACTCAAGGCGGCCCAGGCCACCTACGAGATCGAGCGCACCGAACTGGACAAGATGCTCATGCAGCTCGAGAAGTGCACGATCAAGGCCGAGCAGGGCGGGGTCGTCGCCTACGCCAACGAACCTTGGTACGACTCGAGCCGGCAGATCCGCGAAGGCGCGACGGTCTACTATCGCCAGACGATCTTCAGCCTCCCCGACATGTCGAGCATGCAGGTCAAAGTCAATGTGCATGAATCGCAGGTCAAGAAGGTGTCTACCGGTCAACGCGCCGAGATCCGCGTCGACGCTATCCCCAATCATGTCCTGACCGGTACGGTGAAGAGCGTCTCGCAATTGGCTGACTCTAACCGGAGCTGGATGAGCGGCGGGGCCAAAGCGTACACGACCGTCGTGCTGATCGACGAACTGCCCGAACCAGTCTACAAGCCGGGGATGACCGCCGAGGTCCGCATCGAGGTCGCGACGATCGAGGAGGCCCTGTTGGCGCCTGTGCAAACGATCGCCTCGCATCGGGGCGATCACTACGCCTTCGGCGAGCGGTCGCCGGGCCGCTTCGAGCCGATCCCGGTCCAGATCGGCATGTCCAACGACCGCTACGTCGAGGTCCTCGACGGCTTAGAGATCGGTCAAGTCGTCGCCCACGATGCCCGGCTCCGCGCCCGCGACTACTTCGACGACGACCTCGAGGACCAAGAGGACGAGCCGGAGGTGACTCCGGAGCCCAATTCCAACGCCGTCGCTGCCCGGTCGGTCCCCATTGGCTCTTGAGTCGGGTATGCTTTCGTGTTTTTATGATTAATAAAGCGTTGATGTGTTTTGTTCTCGATCGCCTGAAGATCGTCCTGGGTCGGTCGGCTCGTCGTTGACGGGTCCGACCGATTCGCCTTAGCTCGGGACGAGGACCTCGGAGGGTCGGCACCCATGAGGCGCACCTGGAACGCCGTCATCCTGTCGATGCGCAATCTGGCGCTGCACAAGCTGCGTTCGCTCTTGACGATGCTCGGCCTGATCTTCGGCGTCGCCTCGGTGGTGGCCATGCTCTCGGTCGCCGAGGGGGCCAAGCTGGAGGCGCAGCGGCAGATCGCCGGCCTAGGCGCCACCAACATCATCCTGCGGAGCGTCAAGCCGGTCGTCGACGCCGAGGCCCGTCGCGACGACAATTACGTCCTAGCCTATGGCCTGACCCACGACGACTTCGACCGGTTCCTTAAGACGATGCCCACGGTCATCGGTGCGACCCGCTCGCGGACCTATCGCAAGGAGGTCCGCCACCTCGACAAGGCGTTGGAGACCCGGATCGTCGGCGCCGACCCCTCGGCGCTGGACTTAAACGGCCTGAAGATCGTCGAAGGCCGCCCGATCACCCAAGACGACCTCGACCGGTTCGCCAACGTCGCCGTGCTCGGCCAGGAGGCGGCCAAGTACCTCTTCCCGTTCGGCGACCCGGTCGGGCAATCGGTCCGGGTCGGCGAGGACCAGTACTTCCGGATCATCGGGATCGCCGAAGCGCCGACCCTCCAGTCGGCCACCGGCTCGGAACTTGACCTTGGCGAAGCCTCAGGCGCGGATGATTTAAATCAGGATGTTTATATTCCTCTGACGACCGATCGCGTCCGGATCGGTGAGACGATCTTCACCGACAGCGAGGGGAGCTTCTCGGCCGAGCGGATCGAGCTGAGCCGGATCACTGTGGCCGTCGACGAGATCGACAATGTGCGCCGGACCGCCCGCGAGCTGGAGAGTCTGCTCGGTCAGTTCCACGACCGCAGGGACTACGCCATTGTGGTTCCTTTAGAACTGCTGGCCAAGGTCGAGGCGGCCAAGCGGATCTTCAACATCGTGCTCGGCTCGATTGCGGGCATCTCACTGCTGGTCGGCGGGATCGGGATCATGAACATCATGCTGGCCACGGTGACCGAGCGGACGCGCGAGATCGGGATCCGCCGCGCCTTGGGTGCCAAGCAGCGCGACATTACGTTCCAGTTCCTGGTCGAGACCGGCGTGCTGTCGGCCTCCGGGGGACTGCTGGGCGTCCTGGTCGGCCTGGCCATCCCGCCGGCCATCGCAACGCTCTCGGGCGTCCCGGCGGCGATCCGGATCGAGTTCGCCGTCATCGCCTTCGCGATCGCCTCGCTGACCGGGGTCCTCTTCGGCGTCTACCCGGCCCGACGCGCCGCCGGCATGGACCCGATCGAGGCCCTCCGGACCGAGTGAATCGGACGTCTCCTCTCAGGAATCGACTATGGAGCAGGCACAAGCGAGATCTCAACGCGATAATCGAACGCCTCGGCGATCCGACGCAGTGTCCGCATCGAATGCCCATCGTAGTCGGCATCCTCGAGCCGGCAGATCGTCGAGGTTTTCATCCCAACTCGATCGGCGAACTCGCGCTGGGTCATGCCAAGCTCGGTCCGAAGCCGGTAGATCTGTTCGGCGACGTTCGACTGTTCACGGGCTTTCCGTAAGTCCTGATCGCTTAGCTTGTAGCGGCGCTTGAGCAAATCCCTGGTCCGACCCGACTTGGCTTGCCGGGCAGTGACGTTCGTTCGGTTTTCGGTCATGATCACCCCTCCTCAGGCAATCCGGAATAGCGTTCCGGGTCATCCCTCACGAGTTCGCGGCATCGGACCGCCCGCTCGATCCAAATCTCTGGGACTCGATCTTCTTTCGTGAGACCGCATGACAAGATGACGGCATCGCCTTCGACGAAGAAGTAGAGGATGCGGTACTGCACCCGGCGATGGGCGACGCGAGAATGAGCGGAGCGCTTACCAGTCTAATCGATCTCTGAACGCGCGGGCGTGGGCATATTCGAGTAAGAGATCGGGATCTTGGGTCGGATTCGATACTCGGCTTAGGTCGGACTTCCAGACGGGGTGTGTCGTCGGGCTTCCCTCGATTCGATAAAGCCGATGTCCGTTCGGTATTCGGATTGGCTTTGGGACCCGTCGATCGAAGACGTGACGATACACGACAAGCGCGAAGAGTTATTGGGGAGCCTCGGTAGGAACTCGGGGCGTCTTGCGACATTGGGGTGATGACCTGGCCGCAGGCCGAGGCAACGCTCAGTCGTCGCGGGCTCTGCGGAATCCTTCGATGGTGAGGCCTCGACGATCGACATGCCGGGGCCCCGCGCTCCGACAGACCGGCGAACGATTTCGAAGCCCTCATGGCCTCAAAGCAAAAGGCCGGCGCCGACCGGCCATGACCTTTTGCTGCATCGGGAGGCCGACCAGGCCGATGGCCGACATGGCCATCGTGGTGGGTTCGGGGATCACGGCGAAGGATTGGGTGTCGAACCAGACCTCGTGTCGGCTGGGGACCTGGCCGTGGCCGTTTCCCCTGTCGCAATGTGATGCCAGGCGGATCCTGAAGGGGGAACGACCGAAAGGGACCGCCGACAGGCTCGGGTCGAACGGATCGAACGGATCGACCCCGTCGTCGGTGAGCAGGAAGTCGAGCGTGATGGCGAAGCTGCCGTTGCCCGCTTGGTCGGTGTAGAAGCCGTTGGCCAGGTTTGTCGAACCGATGATGAAATCCATCTCGAAGGTCTGGGCGTTCGAGGCAGCAAGACTTTCGGGAGATGCCGTTCCTGGTGGGACCGTCGGGATCGTGGAGTTCCGGGCCCGCTTCGATCGGGCGCCGCGATGAACCATCTCCCGCATCGGATCGAGCCGACCGTTGCGGGGGGGCATCGGAGCGGGGATAGTGGACGGAGGAACCGACGATCGCACCGACGTCCGGGCCGATCGGGCGGTCGGCCGTTCGATGCTTTGGGGCGCGTCCTTTCTCCAAAGTTATGATCGCGGCTGGCAATTTCTTGTGATGTCGGGATTCCCCCGGTAGTGTTAGCACTCACCAATCCCTCTCGCTCTGAGGTTGGAACCGATGTCGCGTTCCACAGGGTGGATAGCCTGTTCGCTGATTCTGCTTGTCGCTGGCGTATTCGCTTGGCGTGAGGCTGATGATCCGTCGCAAAGCCGAGACATTCGGCGGGACTCCATCGCCGAGTCACCTGCAGGCGAGTGGATTATCCGGCGGCAATATCTTCCCGCTGAGCGACCCTACTTCGAGCCCCCACCCGACTTCAGTGTGCTCGTCTACGACCCGCCCTCGAATCGCTGGGAACTGACCCCGCGTAAGAAAGTCCAGCCGGGACAGCAGTTCTTCGTCTTCAACACGCTCTGTCTCGTCGGCCACGAAGGGCTGGAGGAGATGCATGTGAAAGTGCTGGCAGAGGATCTCGCGGCAGCATCCCGTCCGTTCGACGGCCGATCTGAAGCCCCGCCGACGGAGAATGAGTTTGTGTATGTCCATGCGACCAAACACGAGCCAATTGGCGATCCGTTTCGAGTGTATTCAATGATATTGACGAAGCCTTCGTATTTTGATTCTATGGAAATGTAGACGAATTGCTGGAGTTTTTCTCAAGAGGCCGAGCGGCATTTCCTCAGTGAAGCAGGCGGATCTGTACGATGGGCATGGATATTCACTCATTCCTCGAATACAGAGATGCTGGCCAGCACTCACCTTCAGATTCTTGGAGTCTGCTTGCACGGTTTTCTCTGGCCCGCGACTACCGGCTGTTCGATGCGTTGGCGAATGCTAGGTCGTCTCAAATCTCAACTTCTGAGGCAGCCGAATCAGTAGCGGTGTATATGACGCGTGGAGTTCCGACTGATTTGAGTCTCCTCGCCGCGCAGGAGTACTATGACATCATCGTCGAAGATGGACCACCGGATCCGCGTTTTTGGCCCATGCATGGTGTAACTCAGGCATCCGAGGCCGAAAGCCGTGTCCGGTCTGGGCAGGGTCAGACTGGCAAAGTCGAGCAATCCATATATGTCGGAAAGACTGAACCGAGATCATGGAGAGCAGTCTCGAAGATCGATTCGTATTGCGCGAGCTGGCTTACACTTGCCGAGCTGCGTGAAACAATTGGCCGGAACAATCTAGATCAATCTCAGCTGAACTGGGATTTTTGTGCGTTTCTTGAGACGTTTGAATCTGCAGTTTCACGCTTGGGAGCTGGCAATGCACGGTTTGTATTCTGGTTCGACAGGTGACTACTTCTCAGAGTTTGTCGTTACCTTTCCCCGCTCCCACGCGAACCCGACCCGCTCCACACGGGTGGTTGTTCTGTCGCATCGTCAAATCTCGGGATGAGGCGCCATCATGGCGGACACGCTCGCGTTGGGACTGGGGATGCTGGTGGTCGTCGGGGGGATCCTGGTCCTCCGACTCCACGCGTTCCTCGCCCTGATCGCTGGGGCGTTGGTCGTCGCCGCCGTCACGCCCGCCGACGCTGTCCGCCAGAGCCTGCTCCATGGCCCATCGTGGACGGTCGTGGCCATCGATGGAGAGCGGATCACTCTCGACGGGGCCGATGACGATGGGACGCTCCCTGACCCAGGGGCGTTCGTCCTGCTCGATCACGACGAGAAGGATGGGACGGGGCCGGACGAGCTGAGCGTGGTCGTCTTCATCCGTTTCGACAGCGGCCCCGATGGGCGGTCGATCGGCAAGGTCTCCAGGGCCGTGGACGTCGTTGAGGTGGACGAGGCGCTGCGGGTCGGCGATCGCCTCGTCGAGCGGGAGCGGTACGACGCGGCTCGGGAGGTCGCCGACGCCGGGGCGATGGGGCGCGTGGCGTCGGCTTTCGGAGGTACGGCGGGTAAGATCGGGATCTTGATCGGCCTGGCGACGGTCATCGGGACCTGCCTGCTGGTCAGCGGATCGGCCGAGCGGATCGTGCGGACGTTCCAAGCCGTCTTCGGCGAGCGGCGGACTCCGTTGGCGTTCGTCGTCAGCAGTTTCATCCTGGCTATCCCGGTCTTCTTCGACACCGTCTTCTTCCTGATGCTGCCGCTGGCCAAGGCGATGGCGGCGCAGACCGGTCGAGACTACGTCAAGTATGTTTTGGCGATCGTGGTTGGGGGGACGTTGGCCCATTCGCTGGTCCCGCCGACGCCGGGCCCTTTGTTCGTCGCGACCGAACTGGGAGTTGGCCTGGACGCGATGGCGCTGGGCGGGATCGCGGTCGGGACATGCGGGGTCGCGGTCGGATACGTGTACATGATCTGGATCAACCGGGTGATGCCGATCCCGCTCCGCTCCGAGGTCGGACAGCCCGATTCGAAACCCCACGCTCCCTCGGACGGCGATGACCCGGACTGCCACGTGGATCGCGACGCCGTTGATCTGCCGCCGTTCGGCCTGGCGATCCTGCCGGTGGTCCTACCGCTCGTGTTGCTGTTCGGCAACACGGTCTGGGGCGCGGTCGATCCGTCGATCCGCGAGGCGTTACCCATGGGGCTCGCCTCGCAACTCGACCGAGCGCTCGGCGTTCTCGGCGAAAAGAACATGGCGTTGGCTTGTGGGGCGGTCGTCGCGTTGGTGACCCTGTTGGGCCGTCCGGGCGTCACGCGAGTCGAGGCGACGCGGTTGGTCCAGCGCGGGTTGTCCGAAGGGGGCGTGGTCGTCCTGATCACCTGCGCCGGCGGCGCCTTCGGCGAGGTGATCCGCCAGACCGACATCGGCGCGACCCTGAGTCGGACCTTGCCGGTGGCCGCCTCCGGGGTCGGCTTGTTGGTCGCCGCGTTCACCCTGACCATGATCATCCGCGCTGTCCAAGGCTCGGCCACCGTCGCCATGATCACCACCGTCGGGATCCTGGGGCCGGTCGCCTCGCAGGTCGATCCGGGGTTCCACCCGGTCTACCTCGCCCTGGCCATTGGGACCGGATCCAAGCCGTTGCCCTGGATGAACGACAGCGGGTTTTGGGTCGTCGGTCGGATGACCGGCTTCAACGAGGCCGAGACCCTCAAGACCTTCTCCGTTCTGCTAACCATCATGGGGGTCGTGGCTTTCGCCGCCACGGTCGTCGCCGCCATGCTCTTACCGATGCGCTGAGCCGCCGTCGGCTGCTCCGCCTCAAACTCAATCGAAAATGCGTTGGGATGAAAGGGATTTGAAGATGTCGAAGGGGGCCGAACCGACCGAATCGTCCGGGTTCCGCAGCGGTCGCTGGTTCGATCCCGACAGCCTCCGCGGGTTCGGACATCGTTCGCGGCTGAAGGGGATGGGCTTCGACGACGAGGACTACCGCGGCAAGCCGGTCGTGGCGATCCTCAACACCTGGGGCGCCCTGGACACGTGCCAGTCGCCCTTCCGGGAGCGGGGCGCGCCGGGCAAGCGGGGCGTCTGGCAGTCGGGCGGGTTCCCGGTCGAGGTGCCGGTGATGTCGCTGGGCGAGATGATGATGAAGCCCAGCGCGATGCTGTACCGGAACCTGCTGGCGATGGAGACCGAGGAGGTGCTCCGCTGCCACCCAGTTGACGCAGCGGTCCTGATGGGCGGCTGCGACAAGACGGTGCCCGCCCTGCTGATGGGGGCGATCTCGGCCGATGTGCCGGCCCTCTTCCTGCCCGCTGGACCGATGCTGAAGGCGCGTTGGAAGGACCAGGTGCTCGGCAGCGGGAGCGACGCTTGGAAGTTCTGGGACGAGCGTCGGGCGGGCAACCTCTGCGACGAGGCCTGGGGTCAGATCGAGACCTGCATCGCGCGATCGGCCGGGACGTGTATGACGATGGGGACGGCCTCGACAATGGCGGCGGTGGCCGAGTCGATCGGCATGACCCTGCCGGGTGCCTCGTCGATCCCGGCGGTCATCGCCGATCACGCCCGGCTGGCCGTCGCCTGCGGCCGACGCGCTGTGGCGATGGCCCGCGAACGTCTCTGCCCCTCGATGATCCTGTCCGAGGCCTCGTTCCTCAACGCGATCGTCACCGACATGGCCATCGGCGGGTCGACCAACGCGATCGTCCACATCATCGCGATGGCCCGTCGCGCCGGGTTCCCGATCGGCCTGGACCGGTTCGATGTGCTCTCGAGGACCACGCCGGTGCTGGCCAACGTACGGCCGGCCGGCTCGGCCTTGATGGAGGACTTCTACAACGCCGGCGGCCTGCCCGCCCTGCTTAAGCAGCTCGGCTCGCTCATCGACGGCGACTGTCGGACCGTCAACGGCCATACGCTCGCTGAGAACATCGAAGGGGCCGAGGTCATCGATCCGGAGATCATCCGCGACCGCGACAACCCCGTCTCGACGACCGGCGGCACGTTCGTGCTCCGGGGCAACCTTGCACCCGATGGCTGCGTCATCAAGCCGGTCGCCGCCGAGGCCCGCTTGATGTGCCATACCGGCCCGGCCGTCGTCTTCGACAACTATCCCGAGCTGAAGCGAAGGCTGAACGACGAGTCGACACCGATCACGCCCGACTCGGTGTTGGTGCTCCGCAACGCGGGGCCGCTCGGCGGGCCTGGGTTCCCCGAGTGGGGGATGCTGCCGATCCCCGATCGGCTGCTCAAGCAGGGCGTGCGCGACCTGGTCCGGATCTCCGATGCGCGGATGAGCGGGACCAGCTATGGGACCTGCGTGCTCCACGTCGCGCCCGAGGCGGCCGTCGGCGGACCGCTCGCCCTGGTCCGCGACGGCGACCCGATCACCTTGGACGTCGAACGGCGACGGCTCGACCTGCTCGTCGACGAGACCGAACTGGCCCGTCGACGCGAGGCTTGGTCCCCGACGCCCCAACGGCATCTCCGTGGCTACACCGCCATGTTTCTCAAACACGTTACCCAGGCTGATTCGGGATGTGACTTCGACTTCCTCCATCACGGCCCGAAGACCGACGAGCCCGACATCTTCTGAATCGACCGTTCCCTCAATGCCACGACCGCCCCAAACCCTTCCGAGCGAGAGCCACCCATGGACACCGCGCCATTGACCTCCGAAACGATCGCCCGTTCGGTCTGGGCCGTCCCGCCGCTGGCCCGCAACTCCGACGGGTCCCTCAACGCCGATGAGAACCGGAAGATCATCCGCCACATCGAGTCCGGTGGCATCTCGACGTTGCTCTATGGCGGCAACGCGATCTTCTATCACCTGACCCGGTCCGACTATCAGGCCGCGCTGCCGATGATCCGCAACTTGGCTGCCGACGGGACGCTGGTGATCCCCTCGGTCGGGCCCGCGTTTGGGACATTGATGGACCAGCTCCCGGTCCTGGCCGACTTCGATTTCCCGACCGCGATGGTCCTCCCCCAACGCGATATCGCCAAGTCGGCCGGCAACGCCCAGGCTATCCGACTCTTCGTCGAGCGGTTCGGCAAGCCGGTCGTCCTCTACCTCAAATATGATCGGATGGTCGATGTCGCGCACATCCGGCAGCTTGTCGATGGTGGGCTTATCTCGGCGATCAAATATGCGGTGGTTCGCGAGGACCCCTCGCAGGACGACTACCTCCGGGAGATCGTTGAGGCGGTCGATCCGAAGATGGTGCTGAGCGGCTTGGGCGACCAGCCGGCGATCGTGCACCTGCGCGACTTCAAGCTCGGTGGGTTCACGACCGGCTGTGGCTGTGTGGCCCCGCACCTCTCGACGGCGCTCTTGAAGGCGATCCAGGCCGGCGATTGGGAGGGCGCCGAGCGGATCCGCGAGCGATTCATCCCTTTGGAGGACCTCCGCAACGCGCACGGCCCAATCACCGTGCTTCACCGCGCCTTCAGCCTGGCCGGCCTGGCCGAGACCGGCCCGATCATCCCGCTGCTCGATGAACCCAACCCCGCGCTCCACGACCCGATCCGTCAGGCCGTCGAGCGGATCCGCTAGGCAACGCGGGGCTCGCGCGGATCGTCGTTGAGGCGATCCTGCCGAGACGCCGACCGCACGTCACGACCTGGATCCGGGCCGCCCGGCTCAGCGACCAGTTCCGCCCGTGCTATACCGCCGTCACCGCGGCCGGCAAGCGGGCCGACCGCATCGCCCGAAGCCTCCTGACCGAAGTGGTCCGGCCGCTGCTCAAGGGGGCCACGCGGCTGACCCTCGCCATCGACGACACCCCGACGAAGCGCTACGGGCCGCACGTCCAGGGGGCCGGCGTGCATCACAACCCGACCCCCGGCCTGGCCGGCTCGCCCTACGGCCACGTCTTCGTCGTCCTTGGGCTGCTCGTCACCCACGAGGCGTGGGGCACGATCGCCCTGCCGCTGCTATCCCGGCTCTACGTCCGCGAGGTGGACCTGCCGGCCATCGACCCGAGGCATCGGCCGGCCTTCCGAACCAAGCTGCAACTGGCCGTCGAGCTGCTGCGGTGGGCCAGGCCGTGGCTGGACCTGCTGGGCCTGCCGATCTGGGTGGTGGCCGACGGGGCTTATACCAAGAGGGAGTTCCTCAAGAAGCCGGCGTCGGCCCTGGGGATGACGGTCGTCAGCCGGCTCCGTAAGGACGCGGCCCTGCGGACGCTGCCGGGCCCGAGGCCGGCGGGGAAGCGCGGGCGGCCCCGCACCGCCATGGCCAAGCGGGGCGGCCAGCGGCGGGGCTGGTCCTCCGAGACGCTCACCCTGTACGGGGTCGCCTCGGTCAAGAAGTACAAGACGTTCCTGGCGACGTGGCGGCCGGCCGGCGGGGCGATACGCGTCGTGATGGGGATGAGCCGACCGGCTGGAGGGCGTACTTCTGCACCGATACCTCGGCAAGCGTCGCCGACATCCTGGCGACGATCGCCGACCGCTTCAGCTTGGAGATCACCTTCCGCGAGTGCAAGGAAGTCGTTGGGGCGGGCCAACAGCAGGTCCGGTTCATTCACGCGAGCGTCGGGGCCTTCCACGTCTGCCTGTGGACGTTCACGATGACCGAGGCGTGGGCCTGGGGCCGGGAGGACGAGGAGCTGGTGGACCGCTCGGCCTCGCCGTGGAACAGCCCGCCCCGCCAGCCGAGCCATGCGGACAAGCGGCGGGCGTGGCGCCGTGCCCTGCTGGGCGAGGAGATACGTGCGGCTGTACGCCCAGGGATCACCGAGGCGGAAATGCAGGCCGCAGCCGAGAGGCTGCTCAGCCTGGCCGCGTGATGTACACGATCTCCCGGAAAGTGCAGTATCGGCGTAACGCGTTCATTTAATGGGTGTAGGGGCCGAGATCGTGGCAAACCATAGCGTTTCGCGGCGGATTTTTGTTGACAGGTGCCGAGGCGTTTGTTTATTCGTACGATAGTAGCAATATGTGGGCGGTCACTTTCGTGTGGGTCGGCACCTCGGTCTATGAACACACAAACCCGAGCGGCTCGGACGTGAGACGCCAGACCACATCGCTCCCGCCGGGATCGCTAAGTGGCTGATCCTGACCTCTCCGTGGAGGACCAGCAGCATGTTCTTCACCACGAGTCGCGCCCGGAAAGTCCGCCGATTTCGCCCGACGGCCACGGTGTTGGAGGTCCGTCGCCCTGTCTCCAGCCTGGCCCTCTTGCCGACCGTCGTCTCCCGAGAGATCGGCGGAGCCGCCGACGAAGGACCCCGCTCGGGCGCCGACCCCGATGCGGGTCTTCGGCGGGACCGCGATGTCGTGATCAGGCCATTCCTCGAACCGTCGAGCCAACGCTTACCCGAGGCCGCGATCATCGCGACGAGCCCCGGTGACCACCCCCCGACGATGTCCTCGCCCGCAGCGGACGCGGCAGGCACGCCAGACCTGCGCGTCGCCGGAACGGCACGAGACGGCACCGGGACGATCCCCCCGTTGATCCCGCGGGACACGATGGCCTTGGCGCCGCATGCGGTGGAGGATTTGGCCCCGCCGCCGGACGCGATGGGGGTGCCGACTCCAACGCCCCCGGTCCAGGCGGAGCGGACCCTCCCCCCCGGCACGATCCGGCCGCTCGCCCTGGTGCCGACACCCGCGACGGACCGGGAGGCGAACCCGGATCCTACCCCGGCCAGCGGCGCCGTTGAGGCAGCCCCCTGGACGGTCGGGTCGAGCCGCATCGGGACTTCCGCGTATTCCGGCGGTGGCCAGCAGCCCGGGGGGAGCGGGAACCCGGGTGACCCGACCGTGACCGTGGACGGATCGAACGTCATCGGGGGCCTCGCCCGCGCGACCGTGATGTCCCCCGGCGGGGAGACGATCGACACGGTGACATGGCTGATCACCGGCGCCGTCGAGGAGCAGGATTATACGAACGCCGAGGGGAAGATCGTGGACTTCCCGTACCCGAAGGGGCCGATCGAGGTCAACGGCGGCTCGTCGAGCATCTCATTCTTCTGGGACGAGGACCCCGGCGCCCACACGGTTAGCGCGGCGGTCACCTACGCGGATCCCTGGAGCGGCGGCGGGACCGACTCCGAGACCGTCACCATCGTCCAGCCGACGGTCGGCAGGTTCGTCGCCGACACCTACCCGCTCGAATGGGTTCTGAGGAATAACGGGGATCCGTGGGGTTTCAAGCTCGGCACCTGGCAACCCCCTTATGGTTTCTCCCTTGGAGCCTCGGTGGCCCTGCCCAACTCCGCGAACGAGTCGGGCAATTATGGGTATATCCAAAAAATTTCGGCCGAGATCACGATCACCAACGAGCAGAGCGGAGCTCACACCTTCGACACGGGGGGGCTCGTGCTTGACAACAATCCCATTTTCGACGACCCGGAGGACCATGGGTGGCTCGGATTCGGCAGTTGGAATTCTCTGCGACTCAACCCTGGTGATACCCTCGCTCACACGGAATGGGATCCCAAGAGCCCCTTCGATACACCCCAATTCCCATTGCTGAACGCCAACGTCGGCAACCAGCCCGACCCACCGATCGAGATGGAACTCGACGTCGAATTCGAGACCTATCTCGTCTACAGGTCGGGCGGCGGCATCTGGGTCGGTATTGGCAAGGTCGGCCCTTGGACGGTCTCAGGGCACCGGCGACTCGACCCGACCACCGGGAACTGGGACGAGGTCGAGCCGCCCCAGCCCGCCGCCCCAGCCGGGTCGAATACCGTCACCATCACCGGCGGCGCCTACGGACCGGAGTTCGTGACTTGGACGAACTTCTTCACTAATTTTGAATTTTCGCCGCCTTATCCGGACCCTACCTTCCCGTGAGCCGGACCCTACCTTTCGCCAAGTAAGAGGGAGCGAATCATGCCCGGATCGTTCGAGGGACTCGCCGCGATCCTCCTCGTGCTGGCTGCGGTCGACCAAGGACAAACGGCCCCGGCCCCGGCCGAGGAGGGACAGCTCTCGCCCCAGGAGGTGGCCGACCGCTTCTTGGAGGTGCGGGCGAAGCTGAACAAGCCGGGGGATCTGCCCGCGTACCGGCTCGGCGAACCGATCGTCGTCGAGCTCGACATCCGCAACATGTCCCGGGAGTATTATTTCGATGTGCCCCTCTGGAATCGCTTGCAGCCGGGCCCCGCGTTGCCATACGTGGTGGGGGCGTCGCGTGACGGCCGCCCCGTGCCCTACACGACGCTCGGCCAGACGTCCCTCGATCGGCTCGACGTCGCCGAGCCGATCGAGGGGGCCCCCCCCGTCTCCCCCGTCTGGCCCTTCAAGGAGGAGAACTCGAGGATCGACGTCGTCCACACGACGCAAGCGACCCCGGCGAAGGTCATGGCCAACCTCACGTGCGACCTGACCGAGGTCGGCGAGTACCAACTCCAGGTCCGCTTCCGCGTGCGCGTGTATTCGCTCTCCGACGGGGAGGGGCCCCTCGAGCCCGGCTCGGGGTCGACGGTGGTGAAGGAGGTACGCTTCGCCGAGCCGTTGAAGTTGCGGGTCGACGGTCGCTTCTACCGGATCGGATGGTGACCGCGGCCGCCCGGGTCGCGGACCGGGGCGGGGCGAGCGGGCTCGCGACCCGGGCGTCCGTAGGCTCCCAGCCATGACCCGGACCATCGCCTATCACTCGCCGGGCGACGCCGCCGTAGGTCGCTGGCTCTCGGCAGCGAGCATCGCGGGTCAGCTCCCCGGGGGGCGCTTCGAGGTGCGGCCCCGGGGAGACCACGCGACCGACGCGACCGAGCGTCCCGCCGGCGCCTTACTGATCGCCGACTCGACCGACGCGACGGCTTGCGGGGGGCTCCCGGAGGCCAAGCGGAACGGCATGACCACAGTCCTGGTCGTCACCGACCCCACGCGGCCGCTGCGGACGCCGATCGGCGCCTCCGACTCGGTGCTGGTCGAGAGCGCGTGGTCGGCCGAGTTTCTGAAGGACACCTACGGGGTCGAGGCCCGGGTCGTGGACCCCCTTCGGCCTCCGCCCCACCCCGGAACCCGAGACGTATGGGCCCCGGTACGCGACATTCATCGACCCGACCGCCGCGCACGGGGCCGATCTGTTCGTGCGGCTCGCGGAGGAACTGGGGCGGGTCAGGCCGGACATCCCCATCCTCGTCGTCGAGGGACGCGGGACCGAGGCCGACCTCGCGGCGCGGGGCGTCGACCTCCGGGGCCCCGGCAACGTCGCCGTCATGAGCCGGCCGGACCACCCCTCCGGCCCCCTGGGCGTCTCTCGCCTCGTCCTCGCGCCGCTGCTGGATCCGTGGGTGGGGGGCGCCCTGGCCGAGCCCGCCAACCTCGGCATCCCCGTCGTCGCGAGCGACCATCCGGCCCTCCGCTCGATCCTCGGCCGCCGCGCCGCCTTCGCCCCGGTCCCCGCCTGGATGACCCCCTGCAGCCGCCGGATCCCGACGAGTTGCGAGGTCCGCCCGTGGGCCGATGCCGTGATCCGATGCTGGGACGAACCGGGCCCCGCACCCCCGGAGGGGACCCGGCATCCCCGACCGAGACCAACATGGGCCCAAGGGGGCCCAGGGGCCGCATCGGCCCTCGCGGCCCTGCCGACCTCGAAAGGGCCCCGGCTCATCGACGCGGCCGCTCGACGCGAGGGGTGGGCCGTGCTCGTCCCGTTCATGAACACGATCGAGCCCGAGTGCGAGGCCGGCCTCCATGCCCTGGAACAGGCCGGCGTCCGGGTAGTCCGGTGCCGGGGAAGTTCCGCCATCGATCACGCGAGGAGCACGCTCGCCTCGGAGGCTTTGAGGCGGGGCTCTCGCTCCGTCCTCTTCATCGACTCGGACCTCGCCTTCGACCCCTCGGACGCGCTGCGGCTCTTCGCGCGCCCCGAGCCGGTGGTCGCGGGCATCTACACCAAGAAGAAGGCCCCCGCGCTCTCCAGCTCCTTCCCGCCGGAGATCTCCTCGGTCGTCTTCGGCGCGGCGTCGCCGGGGTGCTATCCGCTGGATTACGCCGCGGCCGGCTTCCTGCGCATCCGGGCCGACGTCCTGCGGCTCATGGTCGAGCGGCTCGGGCTCCCCTTGTGCAACACGCACGTCTCGGAGGGTTTCTGGCCGTTCTTCCTGCCGATCATCCTCCCCCGGGAGGACGGTTCGCATCACTACTTGGCCGAGGATTGGGCGTTCTCATATCGGCTGGCGCAGATCGGCATCACCCCCCTGGCCGACACGACGATCCGGCTCTACCACCTCGGGATGCACGGCTATACGTGGGAGGACACGATGCGAACCGGGGGACGCTACGAGTCGTTCATCTTCGACATCGCCGGGGGCGGGGATCGATCCCGATGAGCGGACGCAGGGTATGGATCGTAAAAGGTGGCCGCTGTCGCCGAGAAATCAGTCCACCTTCGACAGCGAAACCCAGTCGCCATCCGGAGTGTACATACGCAAGCCCCCCTCCTCATCCAGCACAAATCGGTAGCGAGGCGCGGGGTCGACCCCGGCGGCGAGCCACTCGAGGTCGGCATAACGCACCCCTTGGCCGGTCACGCGGACCCGCCCCTGGACGACGAAGAATTTGTCCCGACGCTCTCCCGGAGGGTCGAGGTCGATTCGGGCCGAGATCCCACGGCCGTTGTTCACAGGGGTGAAGAATTCGATGCGAGCCGGCGTGGGGCGACCCCGCTTGTCCTCCGGGATCGTCCCCTCATCGATCTCCCCGGCGGCGACGGCCTCCAGGAGCTCGTCGACCTCCACGGCCCCCTCGGCGGGCCGTCCCTCCGGGTCGTCGCCGGAGAGGTCAACCGGAGTGTCGACACCATCCATCCTGGTGAAACGGTGGAGTTTGGTGGTCCTCGGACGCCTCCCGGTCGTCTTCGGAGCCTCCTCGAAGAGGTTGAGCCGGACATCTTCCTGACGGAACTCGTCGCACCAGACCGAGACGCGGGCCACGTCCGTGATCGCCTGGTCGGTCTGAATCGACCAGACGTCCGAGACGAGCAAATTCGGCAGCTTGACCGTCTCCCCCGGCCCCCAGCGGTCCCGGAACATGACGTGCCGCGTGTCCCTCCCCCTTATCTCGCCGGACATCCGGCTGTGGTAGCGGAGGGTGACGTTGTGCAGCGCCACCCCGGAGACGATGGTGGGCTTATCTCGGCGATCAAATATGCGGTGGTTCGCGAGGACCCCTCGCAGGACGACTACCTCCGGGAGATCGTTGAGGCGGTCGATCCGAAGATGGTGCTGAGCGGCTTGGGCGACCAGCCGGCGATCGTGCACCTGCGCGACTTCAAGCTCGGTGGGTTCACGACCGGCTGTGGCTGTGTGGCCCCGCACCTCTCGACGGCGCTCTTGAAGGCGATCCAGGCCGGCGATTGGGAGGGCGCCGAGCGGATCCGCGAGCGATTCATCCCTTTGGAGGACCTCCGCAACGCGCACGGCCCAATCACCGTGCTTCACCGCGCCTTCAGCCTGGCCGGCCTGGCCGAGACCGGCCCGATCATCCCGCTGCTCGATGAACCCAACCCCGCGCTCCACGACCCGATCCGTCAGGCCGTCGAGCGGATCCGCTAGGCAACGCGGGGCTCGCGCGGATCGTCGTTGAGGCGATCCTGCCGAGACGCCGACCGCACGTCACAGACGACCGACGATGGAATGCGCCCTCGAATCAGCTCTCAAGGATGGCCGCCCTCCGTTTCGATGGTCCTCGGGAGCCGATCTTAGAAAGTCAGAAGCCCCTCGATGCGGGTGGTGGCCAGGTTGGGCGATTCCTTCAAGGCCCGGATCCCGACACGAGTGAACCGATTGAACTGGAGATTGAGGAACCGCAGGTTCGACAAGTGTTCCGATCGGGCCAGGGCTTCGGCCCCGCGATCGCCGATCCGGTTGAACATCAGGGACAACCTCTCGAGGCCGGCCAACGATTCCGACTCGGCCAGGGCGATGGCCCCGTCGTCGCCGATCTCGTTCTCTTTCAATCGCAGTTCCGTGAGATTCGTCGCGTCAGGAGACCGTGCCAAGGCGAGGGCACCTTCGTCGCCGATGCTGTGGTTACACGAAAGATCCAGCTTCTTCAAGTGTCGCAACGATCCGCATCGGCTGAGCGCGATGACCGCATCGTTGCCGAGTTCATTGTCTCGGAGGGTCAGAACCTCAAGGTTGTTGAAGAATCCAGACTCGGCCAGCGCGATGCAACCTTCGTCGTCGATCACGTTTCGATGCAGGGCGAAGATGATCAATCTCGGTGGGACCGGGAATCGCGCCAACGCGAGACATTCTCGGACACCGATGTCGTTGTCTCCGAGATCGAGCGTGGCCAGCTGGTTGGGGAGGTCTGGATCGAACAGCGCGGCCAAGCCACGTTCACAGACCCAGTTGTCCCTCAAGTTGAGCCAGACGAGTCGGGATCGCGACACGATTCGAGCGACGGCCCTCACACCGGCGAGGCCGATCCGTTTGCCTTGGAGGTCGAGCGCCGTGAGGTCTTGGAGGGCTTCCGAGCGATCGATGGCTTTGGCGAGCGAATCATTGGGGTGTTGGCCGGTCAGGATGAGCGACTCCAGACGGCCGAGCCCCGACCGATCGAAGAGCTTGCTGAGCTTGACCTGTCTCCGCTCGATTTGGATGCGCACCGAGGCGGGCGAGCCGGGATCGGCCAGCAACGCCGCGATCTCGGGGGGAAGATCGAGATCGTCATGACAGGTGAGCGCCAGTTCGACCAGCGGCTCGCCCGGTCCATGGGATCGCAACAACCTTCGGCAGGGTTCGCGGAGGGTCACGGACTCCGGAGCGATCCGTCCCTCGACCAGCATTCTGAGGACGGCTGAGGCGAACAGCTCACCGTCCTCGAAGAGTCGGTCTGAGGCGACCAGCAGCGGTGATCCGCCGGTCTCGGGGCCGTGGGTCCGGAACTTGGCGAACTCCCGAGCGACCCAATCGCGGAAATGGGGATCATTGCGGATCATCGGGGGTGTGCTCGGACAAGCGGGGGCGGCGGGTCATCGTCGGCGTCGAGGGACCAGCGGCCGGCTCGATATTCGTTTCGATCCCCGGTTGTCGGGGGCGGTCCTGAGGGCTTGGACCCTCAACGACGGCTCGGAGTTCGCTCGACGCATCGGCATCCGGAGAAGTTCGGGGCGGTCGGTATTCCTCGGGATCGGCCCACGATAAGATCGAGGGGCATGGCGGGAGTCACCGAGGCGCGTCGCGGACCGACCGACAACGCGGGGCCGACGCCCACGACGACATCGGTCTCTGCTCTGGGGCCGGCCGGCAACTGATGACTAATGGTGGTTGGGGGCGGCTCGTGCGGATCTTGCTGACGAACGACGACGGGATCTATGCGCCGGGCCTGCGGGCCTTGCAGTCCGAGTTGGGTCAACTGGGCCACGTCTCGGTGGTGGCGCCGGGCTCGGAGCAGAGCGGGGTCGGGCACTCGATCACGATCCTCGACCCCTTGATCGTCCGCTCCGTCGACGAGGCCGATGGTCGGCCTTTCGGCTGGGCCGTCGAGGGCAGCCCGGCCGACTGCGTCAAGCTGGCCCTCTTCGAGATCCTCGAAGGGCGGCCCGACCTGATCGTCTCGGGGATCAACAACGGCAGCAACACCGGGATCAACGTGCTGTACTCCGGCACGGTGGCCGCCTCGATCGAGGGGGCCTTCTTCGGGATCACCTCGATCGCCGTCTCGCTGGAGCTGGCCGAGCATCAGGACTATCCCTACGCGGCGCGATTGGCTGTCTCGACGATCCGCAAGATCCTGGCCAACGGGCCCGAGGAGGGCTCGTTGTTCAACGTCAATCTGCCCTCGCATGCCCGCGGCGAGCCGCTTGGCGTCCGCGTCGTCCCGATGGGCCTGGACGTCGGTTCCGAAGGCTTTCAGCGCCGGACCGACCCCCGGGGACGCACCTACTACTGGATGGACTACCAGGCCCCGCTCCGGACCGAAGGGCCACCAACCGACATCACCAGCCTCGCCGAAGGCTACGTCACCGTCACCCCGCTCCACTTCGACATGACCCACCATCGACGGTTCGAGGAACTCCAGAACTGGACTTGGGACGAGCCGCCCGCTAAGTAGCACAGTTTCTTAGTTCTTGAAGTCAGTAGATATGATGGAAATTGCAATCTCTTGTCTTTCGGCGAAGACTCAACACTCACGTCTCCCTTCCTTGATCATTCGATTTCAAAGGACTGGCTCTGATGACCCGGAAGATCGATGAAAACACGGGCGATCGGGATGCGGTCGCCTCAACGCCCCCGTTTCGGTTCATCATCGGCTTGGCCCTGGCGGCGGTCGTCTCGTCGACGCTGGTCGGCTGTGGCGGTGGCGCCGTGGAGGAATCGGACGATTCGACGCCCGCCGGCGGTGGCGGTGGCTTGGCCAACGCGTTCGGCGTCGCCCCGGAGCAGGCCTCGGGCAAGAGTTTCGCCGGCAAGACGACGCAGGAAGTCATCGACGCCCGCCAGGCCGTCGCCGACGGCGCCACCGTCCTGGCCGACGGGCCGAACATGCGGTCCTACATCGGCAAGGCCTACGGGACC
This sequence comes from uncultured Planctomycetia bacterium, assembly GCA_964609385.1. Taxonomy (GTDB): domain Bacteria; phylum Planctomycetota; class Planctomycetia; order Isosphaerales; family Isosphaeraceae; genus CAZSSM01. Next base: position 8,940 of record CAZSSM010000072.1, on the reverse strand, counting down.
GTCTACGACACGGCGATCATCAGTATCGATCGAGTGCTCATGCAATATGAAATTATCAATGGCCGCTATCCCAAAGATCACAACGAGTTCATGAACCAGGTTCTCAAGCTCGAGGGGATCCGGCTGCCGTCCCTGCCCCGAGAGAACGCCTATGGCTATGACCCGGATTCGCACAGCCTCGTGATCCTGGAGCTGCCGGCCGGGGCCGAGGTCGCTCCAGAGGAACAGCCGGAGCCGGCCGAGGAGGCCCCCAAGGCCGAGCCGTTCCAAGGACTCCCCGGACTCCCTGGAGGGAACGCGCCCAACTGACCCGATGATTGTGTTTTCGGAATCCCGAGATCCCTCGAAGCTGATGGATAGGGAGCTTCTTGATGATTAATGACGATCAGCATCGCACGCCGGTCGCGGTTGAGCTGCGGACACGTCGCATTTGGCGTTGGGTCATCGTCGGGATCGCCTTGCTGGCGAGCGGCTGCGGTGGGTATGGGGTCGACGTCGAACTCCCAACACGACCGCCCACCGATCGTGTCGACGATATCGAGCCGATCGTCGACGACGAGGCGAAGTCGACGTCCGAAGGCTCCGAGTCCTTATGGTCGGATTTACTGGGGGACCTAGAGTTCGGCGCGGTGGCCGATCGGTTGGCGGCCGTCAACGCAATCGCGACGCTCGATGGCTCGGTGCAGCCCGAGTCCCCCGCCGCCCGCGACCGGATCGCGCGCGCCTTGGAGAACGCGGCCGTCGACGATCCCGACTCCGAGGTCCGCGCGCTGGCCCGGGATGCGCTGGTCGTCTGGGGCGATGCCGAGACCATCGATGTCGGGCTCGGACGCCTGACGGACGCTCCGGTCGACGACCCTGATACCCATGGGTGGTTGGACCTCCTCCGCGCGTTGCCGGTCGTCGATGGCAAGGCCGAGGCCTGGATCAAGCTCTGGAGAACCTATCCCGATGAGGCCGTCGACGGCCTCATCGAACTCGGTCCGGCGATCGCGCCGTTGGTCCGATCGCGGCTCCCTGAGGAATTGGGCTCGGGGTCGGGAATCGTTGACGAGGAGCAGGTTGGCTTGCTCTCGGCGTGTCGCGTCCTGGGGGCGATCGGGGGGCCGGACGCCCTCGCGATGCTCCGGGAGATCGAGGCCGACGCAACCCCCGAGGCGCTCCGCGAACCGTTGACGATTGCCAAGGCGGCGATCGAGGCCCGATGGCCGGATGGTCCAACCGTGGCCGCCTGGAAGCGACGGCTGAGCACGGACGAAGTCGAAGCGCGACGCGAAGCGGACCGACGAGGATACGAATCGCGACGCGCCTCGGGGTTCCGCGAAGCGACGGCCCAGGCGCTTGAGGAAGCGTTGGACGACCCCGATCCTGAGGTCCGTCGCGACGCCGCCCGCGCCTTAGGGGCTTGGGGCGACACGTCGAGCCTCGAGCGACTCGACCGCTGCCTCGACGAACCTGAAGCCACGCACTGGGTCGAGGCCATCGACGCGATCCTGGTGATCATCGAGCGAGGGGGACCGCAGTACGATCGCGAGGCCCTCTCCATGCGTTGGGCCCGACGCGCGATCCGGGGCGATACCGAGGAGGCTTCGAGGGTCGTCGCAGCGATCGAGCGGCTCGGCGAGCCGAGTGTCCCCAGCTTGAAGGCGCTGCTCCAACACCGCGAGGAGGAGGTTCGGCGTCGGGTTTGCCAAGCGCTCGGTCGAGTCGATCGGGGGAGTGCGGCGGCCGAACTCCGACGGATCGCCTCGGGTCGCGATCGCGATGCGGTGGCGGCTAAGGAGGCGCTCCGGGCCATCGCTCAGAAAGGGTTCGCCAAGGGGGAACTCCGCGCGATCCTCCAAGCCTTCGGGAGTCGGAAGGCCCGCGACCGCCTCGCAGCCGCCGCCCGACTCGCTCGTTGCCGGCCGAGGGCTCATGACCACCCGACGCTGGTCCCCGGACTGCTCCGACTGGCGAGGGATCCCAACCCCGACGTCCGACGCAATGCCCTGGTCGCCTTGAGGTTCTGGTACAACCCGGACACAGCCCAAGGGCTGATCCGTCTCGTCAGCGATCCGACCTATGAACCATGGAGGTCGGTGACCGTGACCCTGGCGACGATCGATGCCTCAACTCCTATGGCCGAGGCGACACTCACGCGTTGGGGAGACGAGTCGGAGTTCATCTCCGAGATGGTCGGGAGCCTCCGTGAGCCGGAGTCCTTCGAAACACCCCTCAGCGCGATCGCGGCTTCCCGATCCGAGGAAACCGCATCTCGAGTGGACGCCGTTCGGGTCTTGGCCCGGATCGGCACCCGCGAGAGCCTTGCGATGATCGCTCGACAGCAGGGGGCGTTGCTCAGCCCTCCGAGCCGAGAGGCGATCGAGAGGGCTGCCGAACAGATCGCGCAACGGATCGAAGAGTAACTGCTCTCGAAGAGTTTTCTGCAAACTCTGATGCAATCAAGTTTCGTGATTGTTCATGTTTAGCGGTTCGGCATGAATGTGCCGACACGGTTGGTCATGCCTGTCATGTAGCTGGGCAACCCTTGAGGTCCGCCGAGGTACTTAATCTGATCGACCTTCCACTGACCGTCGATCTCGCGGAATCCGAGCGTCCAGTGGGTTGTCACGGTGAAGGGGTATCGGTTGCCGGGGCCGCCGTAGGAGCCCTCGCCGCGTGCGAGGACGCTGAAGGTGGCATACCCTTGTCGCGACTGTTGTCCGGCATGGATCGCGTCCCATGCCGTGATCCGAATCATGTCGAAGTCGGCCGTGTCCATCGCTGTTCGGATGATGAGAATGGAGGGATCAATCGGGTCGAGTAGCGGTAATTCGATCGCGTCGGGTAGCGGCAAGGGGATGTTCCCGAGTTGGAGATCGAGCCCATCGGCAAGGTGTTCGGCGACGGCCTCTTCGTCACCGTCCCTGACGCCCCGGGCGATCTCCTGGACGACCGCCTCGATCCGCTCGATGTCGGTGACCCAGAACGCTTCGACCAGCAGGACGAGGAGAGCCAGGCCTCCGCTGACCAGGCCGCCGATCAGGAACGGGCCGCGCCCAGTGACCATCAGGATGACTAGGCAGAGCGCACAGACCCCGCCGAAGAGGCCGGTCAAGGGCCACGGGTTCTCGGACAGAAACGTCAGCATGGCAGGGACCCTTCTCGACGATGTTCATCTCGATATGGCCGGGCAGGGGCTCGAACGACCGGCGATTCGCGGTGATGCCGTACGTCGATCCAGCACGAGTCCATCGCTCCAACCCGCCGACGATAGGCGGGCGGTCAGGTCCTCGATGCGCGGCCTACGACAACTGTCCACATAGGACTAGTTTTCGACCCGCCCTCGCCTTTGTCAATGGTTGTGTCATCGATCTCTTCATAATCTTGGAGGATCGATGAAGGGGCTGGAGGTGTCATGTTTGTTGCAGTTTCGTTTCGAGCAGGTCGAGGATCTCCGAGACGGTCTGGAACCCTTCGAGTAAGGGTTGTCGGTTCTCGTCGCGGGTCCAGAGCGTGACCTTCTTCTCGGCGGCGATCACCGTTGAGTGGTTGCGTCCGCCGAAGTGGCGGCCGATCTCGCTGTAGCTGGCGCTGGTATGCCGACGCGCCAGGTACATGGCGATCATGCGCGGCTGGGTCACCGATCGCGAACGGCTTTCGCCCTTGAGCCGATCCGAGTCGATCTGGAAGAGTTTGCAGACGGCCCGCTCGACGTCGCGTAGGGCGATCGCTCGCGCGGTATGGTGGATCGTCTCGCGAAGGACCACCCGTGCCAAGTTGATGTCGATCCGACGTCGGATCAACGAGGCGTGGGCGATCAGTGTGCTCAAGGCCCCCTCCAGCTCGCGGACGCTGCCTCGGAAGTTCTCGGCCAGATAGATGATGACCGGCTCGGGGACTTCGGCACGCCTAGAGACAGCCTTGGCCCGGAGGATCGCCGCGCGCGTCTCGACGTCCGGCGGTTCCAGCTTGACCACCATCCCGCCCAGGAACCGCGTGGCCAGTTCCTCGGTCAGCCTCGAGACTCTGCGCGGATGGTCATCGATGGCCAAGACGATCAGGCCACCCCGATCGGTCAAGGAATTGAACGTATGCAGAAATTCGTCTTGTGTCGCGCGCTTCGACGCAAGGAAATGGACGTCGTCGACGATCAAGGCCTCAAATGCCCGGTGTTTGGACCGGAACCCGGACATCCGATTACCGCGCATCGATTCGAGGAACTCGTTTGTGAAGTTCTCGGCCGTCATGTGGCTCAGGTTGAGTCCCGGCTTCGAGGCTCGCAAGGCCTCGGTGATCCCCTCCAACAGGTGGGTCTTGCCCAGCCCGACACCGCCGTAGAAGATCAGCGGGTTGAAGGCCGATCCGCCTGAGGCGACCATCTCGAGAGCCGAGGCGTGGGCCAGCCGATTCGATGACCCGACGACGAACGAGTCGAGCGAACGGAGTCGACGCTTGGGGGGCGTCGAACCGTGGGGAGTGGGTCGTTGATACATGATCTGCAACGCGGCGTCGACCTGATCCGGATCGGGACCGACACCGAGGGCGCGACGGGCGACGCGCGGACTTGACCGATCGGTCCCCGTCCGAGGCTCCGTCTCGGGCGGGCTCGTTTGCTTTTCGCCCTCTTTTTGAGTGCCGAGTTCGTCGTCATGCTGGGCCGACGTTGACGATGGCTCGGGAGCGAATCTCTGAGTTGCGTTCCCGTCATTGAACGGATCGGATTGTTTCGAAGGATCGTCGTTTTCGGAATCTTGGATCTCGAATCGAAGTGAGACGGTTCGGCCCGTTACTTGTCTCGCGGATTCTTGAAGGTGGCGTCCGTAACGGTTCTTGATCCATTGGAAGAAGAACTGGTTGGGGACGCTGACCCGGAGCGCATCGCCGACGATCCCGAGCCGGACGCCGGCGCCGAACCAGAGGTCGAACTTGGACGCGCCGAGGGCCTCTTTGATCGCGTCGCGTAACCGGGTCTCCAAGGCGCTTCGGGCTGGGACCAGTTCGTCATCGATGGCCGTCGGGACATCGGGGCACGCGTTCGGTGTCCTTCGGCTCGGGCTGACCGTCTGGATTGGCATCGGGTCGACTCCTCGGGCCGCGTCCGCGACGCTCCACGTCGACGTCCGGGTCGCCTCGCCCTACGTCGGGCGGAAGGACTTGAGATTGAGAGGGGTAATGTTGTTGGGTCCGATCGGCGTTCGACGAGACCGGCGTGTTCCGTCGGGAGGCCGGTCGTCGAAGTGCCCCGACCACGATCCTCTGAGCCTTCATGCTCGGGATCGGTCGACGCGGTTGCGCCACGGTCGATGCGCGGACGGAGTGATGTTCCGCGCCATTATGGGGATGTCAAAGCGCTTGGGTCGGCGAATCGGGCCGGGGGCGCGATCGTGCCGACCTGGCCAGCTTTAGCGCGCCGGAACCTGAGGCGCACTCGGTTTGGCGCGACTGGCGCGGCGCGTGCTCGCGCTGGACCACGACGGGCCGATCCTCGAAGATGGTCGGGGACCAGTCGGCCATCGGTTGCCTTTTGCGGGATCGGATCGCGTCGTCGAGGCGATCCCGCGACTCTAGATCTGGGAGCGACGATGTTAGGTTCGAGACCGATCCGCCCGTTGACGCGTGAGGAGGTCCGGGCACTGGACCGGGTCGCGGCCGAGGAGTTCGGGCTGCCGACCTTGGTCCTGATGGAGAATGCCTCGCGGGGCGCTTCGGAGGTCCTCCTTGAGGAATTGGGTCGCCGGAACGGTCGCGGCTCGGGATCGGGGGGCGTCCCCAGGATTGTGATTCTGGCCGGATCGGGCAACAACGGCGGGGATGGCGGGGCCTTGGCGCGGCACTTGGACCGGGTCGGCCTGGACGTCCATGTGGTCTGGTTGGCGCGACCTGGGACGATCCGGGGCGACGCGGCTGTCCAGCATCGGGTCCTTGATCGGGCCGGAATCGCGCAGGAGGTCCGCGACCCCGAGGCCGAGCCGGACCTGGACTGGCTCGGGCCGCTGCTGGCTCGGGCCGACTGGGTCGTCGACGGCCTCTTCGGCACGGGCCTGAGCCGGCCGATCGCCGGTCGGCATGCCGAGGTGGTCGACCGACTCAACACGTCCGAGCGTCCGGTCCTGGCGCTCGACATCCCCTCGGGGCTCGACGCCGACACCGGCCAGCCGCAGGGGATCGCCGTGCGTGCGCGGTTGACGGTCACTTTCGTCGCGCGCAAGGCCGGCTTCGAACGACAGCCGGCCCCCGACTACCTCGGCGACGTCCACGTCGTCGACATCGGGGTGCCACGCATCATGCTCGAACCATATATGAAATAGAAGACGATCCGAAGTGAGGGCGATCGGACTTGAGGCGACCGCTCAGCGCGCCGGCCGCTTGAAGTAGTAGCGGGGCTCGATGGTCTGGACGGTGCTCCGGTTGCGGAACCCGCCACCGCCGGAGACGAGCACGTAGCGCTGGGCGGGTTCGAGGGCGACGAGTTCCCAGCCCTGGGCGCCCAGCGCGTTGAGGTCGGCGGCCTGCAACGGTCGTTCGACGGTCAGGTATTCGAACCGGGTGAAGAGCGGCTGAATCGGTTGGATCGGCTCGGGCCGGAGGGGCTCTTGGGTCGCCCCCACGCGGACCGAGCCCAGGAACAGGCCGAGACCCAACAATACGACCCCCAACGCCGACATTCCCGCGATGCGCGTCATGGCACCGGCTCCCATCTCATGGTCCGATCTCGGATAGGTCGCGGACGTCCGCGACCCCGTCGCCGCACAAGCATAACCCGTCGACGGGGTCGGGGCATTCACCGCCGAGACGGCAACGCGTTGGGGGGTGCTCAGCCTCCGTATTCGGCTAGCAAGGCCTCGACGGTCTGGTGTCTGCCTTGGAGTTCGGCCAACTTGGCGCGCTGCTGGTCGACGACCTCGGCCGGGGCGTTGCTGACGAACTTCTCGTTGGCGAGCTTCGACTCGATTCCCTTGAGCTGCTTGGCGATCTGATCGCGCTCCTTGTCCAACCGAGCGCGCTCGGCATCGAGGTCGATGAGCCCCTCTAATGGGACGATGATCTCGGCGTCGGCGAGCACGACGACGGCGGCGCCCTGGGGACGCTCGGCCAGCTCGTTGACGATCGTCAACGTTTCGGCGCCGGCCAGCGGAGCGATCCGTGAGGCGCCCGCCTCCAGGGTCGCGGCGACCGACCCGGCCGCGACGATCGTCGGCGCGATCTTGGCCGACGGGGGGAGTCGACGCTCGGCGCGGAGGGTCCGCAGGGCGATGATCTTCTCACGCCACTGGGCGACCTGCGCTTCGGACTCGGCGTCGATCCAGGTGGCGAGCGGTCCGGTCTCGGCCTCGGCGTTGGGCCACTCGGCAATGCAGACGCTCTCGGCGGCCGGCTCGGGCTGACCGAGCCCTCGGGTCGGCACCGATTGGTTGAGCGCCTGCCAGATCTGCTCGGTGACGAACGGCATGATCGGGTGCAGGAGCCGGCAGAGTCCGTCCAGGGCAATGGCCAAGGTCCGACGCGCTGTCGGGGCGGCCTGCTCGTCGGCAAGCCGGGTCTTGATGAATTCCAGGTAGTAGTCGCAGAAGTCGTTCCAGGTGAACTCACGGAGCCCCTTGGCGGCATCGGCGAAGCGGAAGGCCTCCAGGTCGATGGTCGCATCGCGGGCGGCCTGAGCGAGCCGACTGAGGATCCAGCGGTCCTCGACCGGCAGGGCCTCGCGATCGAGCGGGCCGTCGGCGATCGGCTTATCGTCGAGGTGCATCAGGGCGAACCGCGCAGCGTTCCAGATCTTGTTGGGGAACGGCCGGTTCTCCTCGAACTTCTTGGAGGTGTTGACCTCGCGGCCGTCGTCCAGGTTGGTCTTGGAGACGGGCATCCGCAGGTCTTGGGTCTCGGTGGCGCCGGCGGCCAGGGTGTAGCGGAGCGTGTCGGCGCCGAAGAGGTCGATGATGTCGACCGGGTCGACCCCGTTGCCCTTGCTCTTGCTCATCCGCTCGCCATTGCCGTCGAGGATGACCGAGTGAATATAGACATTGGTGAACGGCACGTCGTTCATGTTGAACTGACCGAAGATGATCATCCGCGCCACCCAGAGCGAGATGATGTCACGGGCCGTGCTGAGCACACTCGTCGGGTAGTAGGTCTCGAGGTCCTTGGTCGGCTCGGGCCAGCCCAAGGTCGAGTGGGGCCAGAGCGCCGAGCTGAACCAGGTGTCGAGCACGTCGGGGTCCTGCTCCAAGGTGATGTCGTCGCCCAAGGCGTCGGCGGGCAGGTCCTCCAAAGCGCAGATGAGCCAGCCGCCGGGCCGGGTCTCGTCGGGGGTCCAGTGGACGTCGTCGCGACCCTCGAAAGCCGACGTCAAGCGCGATTCCTCGACCGCCGGCGCGGACCAGATCGGGATCCGGTGGCCCCACCAGAGCTGGCGGCTGATGCACCAGTCCTGCTTCTCTTTGAGCCAATCGAGGTACCCTTTGGCGTAGCGCTCGGGGTGGAACGTGACGCGACCGGAGGTCACCGCGTCCATCGCCTGCTGGGCCAACCCGGGTTGGCCGTCTCGATCACCCATGAACACGAACCACTGATCGGACAAGAACGGCTCGATGGCCGTCTTGCTCCGGTCCGAGTAGTTGATGCGGGTCGGGTGGTCCTTGGTCTCGACGAGGTAGCCTTGTTCCTCGAGGTCGGCCAGCACGCGTTTGCGGACCTGCTTGATAGGCAGCCCTTGGTAGGCGCCGGCGTTTTCGTTGTAGGTGCCGTCGGGGTTGAGCAGGTTGATCCGGGGCAGGCTGTGCCGGAGTCCGGTCTTGTAGTCGTTCGGGTCGTGCGCAGGGGTCACCTTCACACAGCCGGTGCCGAATTTGGGGTCGACCAGTTCGCCGTCGCCGACGATCGGGATCTCGCGATTGCTCAGCGGCAAGGTGACGGTCAGACCGATGAGGTGCTTGTAGCGGGGATCCTTGGGGTGCACGG